>DATMCI010000229.1:0-5345 GCA_035558535.1 Kofleriaceae bacterium | reverse complement strand
GATCGGCGTCGTAGAGGAAGCCGCCGTCACGGGCGTAGGACTTGCCGGTGGCCTCTGGGTCCGGATCGTAGAGCGCGTCGAGATCCCAGCCACGGTTGTCGGGGAAGCCCGCGATGGCATCGCGGCCCTCGCGGAGGAGCTGCCACAGCTCCTCGGGCGTGCGCACGCCGCCGGGGAACCGGCACCCCATCGCCACGATCGCGATCGGGTCGTCGCCCTGGCGAAGCTCCGCTGCAGGCACGACCGTGGCCGCCGCGTCAGGGCCTGCCCCGGCGAGCCGGTGTGCGAGGAAGCGCGCGAGCGCGGCGGGCGTTGGGTGATCGAACAGCAGGGTGGCGTGGAGCCGAATGGCCATGGCAGCGGCCAGCCGGTTGCGCAGCTCGAGCGCCATCAGCGAGTCGAGGCCGAGCTCCGCGAGCGGGCGCGCGGGCGCCACGGTGCTCGGGTCGGCGATCCCCAGGACCGCGGCCACCTCGGCGCGGACCCGCTCGAGGAGCGCGCGCTCGCGGTCCGCTGCCGGCAACGCGCCGAGGTGCTGCGCGAACGATGCGGCGTCCGCCGCCTGCGCGGCGACGGGGAGCGCCGTGTGGCCCCGGACCAATCCGCGGAGCATCGGTGATACCGCGCGAGCGTGGGAACCGAACGCTGCGGCGTCGAACCGCGCCGCGACCAGCGTCGCGTCGAGTCGCTCCAGCGCGGCATCGAACAGCGCCAGGCCATCCTCCGAGGACAGCGCGCGCACGCCACCGCGCGCCATCCGCCCCAGATCGCTCTCGGTGAGGTGCGCCGTCAGCCCGGTCCGGGTCTCCCAGTAGCCCCAGTCCAGCGCGAGCGCGGGCAGCCCCGCGGCCCGCCGATGATGGGCCAGCGCGTCGAGGAAGACGTTGGCCGCGGCGTAGTTGGCCTGGCCGGGGCCACCGAGCACGCCGGCGAGCGACGAGAACAGGACGAACGCCGACAGCTCGCTCGACCGGGTGAGCTCGTGCAGGTGTACCGCGGCGTCGAGCTTGGCGCGCAGCACCGCCCCGAGCCGCGTCGGCGTCAGCGCGCTGATCACCCCATCGTCGAGCACGCCCGCGGTGTGGACGACGGCGGTGAGCGGGTGCTCGCGCGGAATCGCGGCGAGCACCGCGGCGAGCGCGCCGCGGTCGCTGGCGTCGCATGCTGCGAACGTGACGTGCGCGCCGGCAGCCTCGAGCTCGCGCGCGAGCGCGGTGGCTCCGGGGGCTGCCGCACCTTGCCGCGACGCGAGCACCAAGTGCCCGACGCCGTGGGCGGCGACCAGGTGGCGGGCCATGAGCGCGCCCAAGGTCCCGGTGCCGCCAGTGATCAGTACGGTCCCCGCGGGCGACAGCGGCCGGGGGGCCGGGAGCTTGTCGTCGTGGCGCGCCGGGGCGAGGCGGGGGACGAGGCAGACGCCCTGGCGCACTGCGAGCTGGGTCTCCGTCGGCTCGAAGCCGGTGAAGCGCACCGCGCGCGACGCTGCGCTGTCGTCGCGGTCGACCAGCAGGATCGCGCGGTCGGGGTGCTCGCTCTGGGCGGACCGGACCAGGCCCCACAGCGGTGCGTGAACCAAGTCGGGGACGTCGTCGTCGGGGCGCGCCGCGATTGCGCCATGCGTCAGCACGACCAGGCGAGACGCTGCCAGCCGCTCGTGGGAGAGCCACGCCTGCAGCAGCGCCAGCATTCTCACCGTGGCCTCGTGCGCGGCGGCGATCAGGTCCGCTGGCGCGCCGGCTTGGCGGCAGGGGACGACGACCACGTCCGGTGGCGCGGCGCCTCGATCGAGTGCGGCCGCCAGCGCGGTGAGGTCATGGTAGCGCTCGATGTAGCGCTCGATGTCGCGCTCGATGTCGCGCTCGATGTCGCGCTCGATCGGGCGCTCGAGCGCGACGTCGGCGAGCTGCTCTCCAAGCGCGTCGTGCACATCGCTGTGCGGATCGAGGACGGCCCAGCGCTCGGCGCGGTGCGGCGCGGCCGGGGCGCCCGCCAGCTCGGTCCACGCGACCCGCAGCAGCGCGCCGCGCGCGGCCGCGCGCGCGCCGTGTACCTGCGCCGCCGAGGCGGGCCGGCTGGTCAGCGCCTCGATGTGCGCCAGCGGCGCGCCGGCGCCGTCGGCGAGCGCCAGCGAGACCGTGCCGGTCGCGACGCTGCGCAGGAGCCGCACGCGGACGACGGAGGCGCCGACCGCGCGCAGCGCGACGCCGCGGAACGAGAACGGCAGCACGACGTCCATGCGGTCGCCCAGGTTCTCCGCGGCGAGCGCGTGCAGCGCGGCGTCGAGCAGCGCCGG
Organism: Kofleriaceae bacterium; assembly: GCA_035558535.1. Lineage (GTDB taxonomy): Bacteria > Myxococcota_A > Polyangia > Haliangiales > Haliangiaceae > JABFXX01. The sequence goes on along the minus strand of DATMCI010000229.1, from coordinate 3,052 downwards.
GTGCAGGGCGAAGCGTCCGGCGTCCTCGGCGATGGCCTCCGGGAGCGCGGCCTCGACGAACCGCTCGTCACCCCGCTGCCACACGCCGCGCACGCCCTGGAAGTCCGCGCCGTAGGCGAGCCCCGCCTCGGCGAGCTGCGCGTAGAGCCCGTCGGTCGCGACCGCGGTCGCGCCCGGCGGCGGCCACGCGCGCAGCTCTACCCCCGCAGCGTCGGCTGGCGCCGCGGGCGCGAGCGTGCCGCTGGCGTGCCGCGTCCACGCCGCGTCGCCGCCCGCGGCCTCGGCGCGCGCGTGGATCACCAGCGAGCGCCGCCCCGTCGCGTCCGGAGCCCCCGCCGTGACTTGCACGTCCACCGCGTCCCGGGCTGTGAGCGCGAGCGCCGTCTCGAGCACCAGCTCGTCGACCCGGGAGAGCCCGGTACGGTGCGCCGCCACCAGCGCGAGCTCGAGGAACGCCGTCCCGGGCAGGATCACGGTGCCGAGCACCACGTGATCGGCGAGCCAGGGGTGCTCGGCCAAGGACAGCCGCCCGGTGAGTACCACCTCGTCGCGGTCGGCGAGCGCCACCGCGGCGCCCAGCAGCGGATGGTCGGCCGATGCCAGCCCCATGGATCCGAGATCGGCGCCGCGCACCTTCGGGGTGTCGAGCCAGTACCGCGCGCGCTGGAACGCGTAGGTCGGCAGCGCGACCCGCCGCGGGCGCGCGCCGAGCAAGTCGAAGCACGCGGTCCAGTCGACCCGCCGGCCGCGGGTGTGCAACTCGCCGAGCGACAGCAGGAACCGCGCGAGATCGCCGTCCTCACGCCGCAGGGTGGCGACCACCGCGGCGCGCGGGGCGACCGCCGGCCCCGGCGCCTCGGCGGTCTCTTCGCGCTCCACCAGCTCGGTCAGCGCGAGGGTGAGCACCGGGTGCGGGCTCACCTCGACGAAGCAGTGGTGCCCATCGGCCATGAGGCGCCGCGCGGCGTCCGCGAACCGGACGGTGTGGCGGAGGTTTTGGTACCAGTAGGCCCCATCCAGCTCGCTGCCCGCCACCGGCGCTCCGCTCACCGTCGAATAGAGCGGGATCGCCGCCGGCCGCGGCGCGATCCCTGCCAGCGCGGCGCCAAGCTCGTCCTCCACTGCCTCCACCTGCGCGGTGTGCGAGGCGTAGTCCACCCGCACCTGGCGCGCGAAGATCTGCGCTCTACCGAGCTGCCCGAGCAGGGCCTCGATCGCCGCCGGCTCGCCAGCGACCAGGGTCGCCGTCGCGCTGTTGATCGCCGCCACCGCCAGTCGCGCGCCGAACGGCGCCAGGTAGGGCGCGAGCGCGGCCTCCCCGAGCTCCACCGCCGCCATCGCCCCGTGGCCAGTGAGCCGGGTCAGCGCGCGGCTGCGCAGCGCGATCACCGCCGCTGCATCCTCGAGCGTCAGCGCGCCCGCGACGTAGGCTGCCGCGACCTCGCCCTGGCTATGGCCGATCACCGCATCGGGCGTGACGCCCATCGCCTGCCACAGCGCCGCCAGCCCGACCATGACCGCGAACAGCGCCGGCTGAACGACGTCGACCCGGTCGAGTCCGGGGGCACTCGGCTCGCCGCGCAGCACCGCGAGCAAGGACCAGTCGACGTGGGGCGCGAGCGCGCGCGTGCAGGCATCGATCTGCGCGCGGAACACCGGCGCGGTGTCGAGCAGCGAGCGCGCCATGCCCGGCCATTGCGAGCCCTGGCCCGGGAACACGAACACCAGCTTGCCGCCGGTAGGCTGGCCCACCACCGCCTCCGGCGCCGGCCGGCCCTCTGCGACCGCGGCGAGCCCGTCGAGCAGCGCCGGCCGCTCCGCGGCGACCACCACCGCGCGATGCGCGAGCTGCGACCGCGTGGTGGCCAGCGAGTACGCGACATCGGCCAGCGCGAGCTCGGGGTGCGCCCCCACGTGCGCGCGCAGCCGCGCCGCCTGCGCGCGCAGCGCCGCGGCGCTCCGCGCCGATATCAGCATCGGCACCGCCCAGAGCTCGGCCGGCGCACCTTCTCCGGCGCCGTCGCGTGTGACGTGCGTGTCGTCGATCGCAGCGCCCGGCGGCGCCTCCTCGACGATCACGTGGGCGTTGGTGCCACTGACGCCGAACGACGACACCCCCGCGCGGCGCGGCCGGCCGCTAGCCAGCCACGGCACGGGCTCGTGGAGCAGCCGGACCGCTTCCGCCGACCAGTCGACATGCGGCGATGGCTGCTCGGCATGCAGCGTCCGCGGCAAGAGGCCGTGCTGGAGCGCCAGCACCATCTTCATGACGCCACCGACCCCGGCGGCCGCCTGGGTGTGGCCGAGGTTCGACTTGATGCTCCCCAGCCAGAGCAACCGGTCCTCGGAGCGACCCCGCCCGTAGGCCGCCAGCAGCGCGTGGGCCTCGATCGGATCGCCCAGCGTGGTGCCCGTCCCGTGCGCCTCGACGGCGTCGATGTCTGCGGGCGCAAGGCGCGCCGCGGCGAGCGCCTGGCCGATCACGCGTTCCTGCGCGGGCCCGTTGGGCGCGGTGAGTCCCTGGCTCTTGCCGTCCTGGTTGACGGCCGAGCCGCGCAAGAGCGCGAGCACCGGATGGCCATGGCGCCGCGCATCGGAGAGCCGCTCGAGCAGCAGCATGCCGGCGCCCTCGCTCCAGCCGACGCCGTCGGCTGCCGCCGAGAACGCCTTGCAGCGGCCATCGGGCGCCAGCCCCCGCTGGCGGCTGAACGAGATGAAGACGCTCGGGGTGGCCATCACGGTGACGCCGCCGGCGAGCGCGAGCGAACACTCGCCCTGGCGCAACGCCTGCGCCGCCAGGTGGATCGCGACCAGCGACGAGCTGCACGCCGTGTCGATCGTGACCGTGGGCCCGTGCAGCCCGAAGCTGTAGGCGATTCGCCCTGAGGCCACGCTGGCGGCGCTGCCGATGCCGACGTAGCCCTCGAGATCACCCGGCACGTCCCGCAGCCGCGTCGCGTAGTCGTTGTACATGACGCCGACGAACACCCCGGTCTGCGAGCCCTGCAGCGCCGCGGGATCGATCCCCGCGCGCTCGATCGTCTCCCAGGTC
>DATMCI010000228.1:0-44984 GCA_035558535.1 Kofleriaceae bacterium | reverse complement strand
CGGCGCAGACTTCACGATCCCGGCTCGCGTCGAGGTGACCCGGCGCATGGTGCCGTTCTTCGTGTCCGACGGCAGCGGGCGCGTGCGCGTCGACGCGGCCGAGGTCGCGCTGTGCAACCGGCCGATCGCGCGGAGCGAACGGTTCGAGGAGCGGATCCTCGAGGAGGGCGCGACGGTGCGGCTCGCCGGCAGCGTCAGCCTCGAGCCGACGGTCTCCGCGCAGGGCGAGCGCGGGTTCCGCGAGGCCGCGCTGAAGGCGACGATCACGGGGACGGCGAAGTATCCGCTCCTGGTGGACGTCGTGGACCACTGATCCGGCCTGCTGCCACCGGCTGCACCGGCCTGCCGGCTGCATCGGCCTGCCGGCTGCACCGGCCTGCCGGCTGCACCGGCCTGCCGCCAACAGCTGCACCTGCCGCGCCGCGCCGTGCGCACGGCCGGTGACGGCCGCGGCCGGTGCCCGGCGTGCGAGCGTCTTGCTCCGACGGGCCGCCCGGGCGATGCTTCGCCTGTTGCGCTCCGACGCCCAGCACCGCGCTCTGCGTGCCTTCGCGCATACGGCCGCTGCGTTGGCGCGCGAGCTCGGCGTGCTCGCCGACCCGCACCACGATGAGGAGCGCTGCCGGCTGGTCGATCGCGACGGCCGCCAGATCGATCTCCACAACCCGTGGCACTTCACCGGGTGCACCGCCGAGCCAGATCGCGCCGCGCTCCAGTCCCTGCTCCTGCCCACGGACCTCGGCACCGCCGGCCACTTCGGCCGGATCGACGTCGTCGAGCGCCTGCTCCGGGACGGCGCCGACCCGGGCCTCACCGATCCGAACGGGCTGACGCCGATCGATCGCACGATCTCTGCGTGGGTCACGACGGACCTCCACGTGGCGTGCGTCGACGCGCTGCTCGCGGCCGGCGCGCCGGTGATGCCCGATCACGTCCACCGCCTCGGGATGGACGCGGTCGGCTCGTCCATGGACATCCAGATCGTCGAGCGGCTCGCCGCGCACACGACCGATCCGGATCTCCGTGAGCAGCTCTCCGGCCTGATCCAGATCTGGCGCACGCTGTGACCGGCGCGGACGGCCGCACCCGCGCCGCGCCGCGCGGCGTTCAGCGCTTGCGGTACTCCTCGGCGGCGGTCTGCGTCTCCTCGCCGCCCTGCCAGTCGACCAGCTGCTCGTCCTCGACGGCGAGCGAGCTCTTCCAGTCTTCTTTCACCTCGGACTCGAGCTCGTAAGCGCCCTCGACCTCGCCCGCGCCGCGGCGCGCCGGGCGCGCGGCGCTGGACGCGGCCGCGCGCGCAGGCTCCTCGGGGGCGGGGGCCGGCGCCTGCGGGCGCCGCGTGTTGATCGCGGCGAGCCGGCCGATGCCGGTGCCGGCCTGGCGGAAGCGCGGGCCGGTGTTCGAGCGCGCACGCCCGGAGGGGGACAGCTCCCGCTCGTCGGCCTCGAGCGCGGCGGCCACGTCGGCGAGCCCGTCGGACAGCTTGGGAGCGGGCGCCGCCGCCGCGGCGGGCGCGGCGGGCACGCGCGCCGGCGCCTCGCGCTTGATGTCGGGCAGCGGCTCGCGCTTGGGCTCCGGCGGCGGCGCCTCGCGCTTGACCTCGGGCGGCGGGGCCGCGAGCGGGATCGACTTCACGCCCGACGGCGGCGTGGCCGCGGCCTGCCTCGAGATCGGCTGCGCGGGCGCGCCGGAGAGCGCGCGCTGCCCGATCTCGGCGACGCACGCCCAGATGATCGACGACGGGATGTGCTCGCACAGGTTCGGCACGCCGACCGTGTCGATGATGAGCTGCGCGTCGAGCCTGGGCGCCCCGAGCGCGGCGGTCAGGAGGCGCGCCCACAGCGGCCGCGGCAGGTGGATCGAGAGCACGTCGGCAGTGGCGTGGCGGAGCACGTCGTCGGGCGTCGCGATGCCGAGATCGAGCGCCGACGTCAGCGTCGCGACGAAGAACGCCTTGATGTTCACGACGACCTCGTGCCCGTGACACCGGCGCGCGCGGCGGCCGCGGCGATGCACGCCCACAGCACGTCGTGCGGCACGTGCGCCGCGAGCACCTCGGGCGTCAGCGTCTCGAGCACGCGCTCGGGCGTCATCGCGCCGGCCGCGAGCGAGGCCGCGAGGATCTTGCTCAGCAGCTCGGGCGGCAGGTTCGTCGCCAGGACATCGGGCGTCGCGTGCGCGAGCACGTCGCTCGGCGCAAAGATCGAGTTCTCGAGGCCGGACTCCATCATGCGGGCGAACCAGGCCTGACGCGGATCGGACATTCCTCCTCCTTGCGCCACCCGGGCCACCCGGGCCAGCGGCGCCCGGCGACGGTACACCCGTTCGGGTCCCAAGGGGTCTTGGGGCTGGCAACCGCCCGCAATTCCACGAAACATCTGCAAATTGCTTGCATTGCCGCCACGCGTCTTGCACGGTCCTTGATGGATGGCGGAGGCCCGCTCAAAGCTCTCCTCGGGCACCGTCCTGTACCGCTTTGTCGACGGCCAGGTCGAGGTGCTGCTCGTCCACCCGGCGGGCAACTACAACCGCCGCGCGCCGTGGGGCATCCCGAAGGGCGCGCCGGATCCGAACGAGGCGCTGGAGCAGACCGCGCGCCGCGAGACCCTCGAGGAGACGGGCCTGATGGTCGCGGGCCCGCTCGTGGATCTCGGCTACGTCGACTACACGCGATCGAAGAAGCGAGTACACGCGTTCGCAGCGCCTGCCCCGGACGGTGCCGCACCCCGCTGCGCCTCGTGGGAGGTCGACAAAGCGGAGTTCATCGAGATCTCCCGCGCGCGAAGGATCATTCATCCAGATCAGGCGGTCCTGCTCGATCGGCTCGAGCGGCACCTCGGTGCGCCGCCGCCGCCTGAGCCAGAAAATCTCGCGCCTATAGACTAATTTTTTAGGCGTGTCGGTGAGTTGGGGCCGCAAGCGCCCGTCGAGCGGACGACATCGCTGTCACGAAATCTGACAGGTGATTTGTCGAGGCTGACGTCGAAGCTAGACAAATTTGCGTCCTGTGGCACAGTGGTTGTTCGTTTCGTTGGAGGGTGGCGGGAAGAGGTCGCTGCAAGCAGCTGAATCTGCGTACGCGATCTACTACCCGACCGGTCGGGCAGTCGCCCCGTCGGGTTTCGGTGCGCAACGTGCACGGGAAACCGTCGTGCGAGTTCGCTCGTACCCTCCTGGCGAGGGAATCCGGGGTCGCATAGCAACGGTTCGAACCCCTAACGGCGTCTACCAGAGGATTAGGAGTAACACCGCCATGGCTACCAACCATTCATCTCGTCGCCGGCAGCGGACCACGCGCCGGACGACGTCGGGCACGGTACATGCGCGGCCTCACCGCTCGGCCCGGACGCGACAAGAGCGCGCGCCTGTGCCGACCGCTGTTGCGCCAGCGCCCGCTCCCGCCCCCGTGGAGGTAGAGGAGGTCAAGGCGGTCACCCGCCCGGTCCGCGCACCTGACGCCGATGACCATCTGGCCGCGTACTTCCGGCAGCTCGCAGAGCATGACCTGCTCTCGCCCGAAGACGAGCGTGAGCTCTCGCAGGGGATCGAGGACACCGAGATCCTGACGTGGGAGCGTGTGCTCAGTCGGCCGGAGGTGGTGGGCCACCTGCTCGCGCTGATCGAGCCGAACCTCGAGCAGCCGGTGAAGTTCCCCAAGCTCGAGAAGGTGATCGAGGACATCACCGCGTCCAAGCGCGGGCGCAAGGATCCGAAGCTGGCCAAGCGACTCACCGCCGTCGCGCGCGAGACCGCGGTCCAGCTCCGCACGCTCGATCTCGATCGCGTCCACATCGACGCCGTCCTGCGCGAGCTGTTCCGCGCGCGCCAGGCGGCGCTCGCCAGCGAGACGACGTGGTGGATCGACGGCGCGGCCAAGGACTCGGGGCAGTACCTCGACGACGTCCGCCAGGCGCACCGCGACGCGATGAGCCTGCGCGACGAGTTCGTGCGGGCGAACCTGCGACTCGTGGTCACGATGGCGCGCCGCTACGACCGCGGCGGCATGCCGCTCGCCGATCTGATCCAGGAGGGCAACCTCGGCCTCATGCACGCCGTGTCGCGCTTCGACTACCGCCGAGGCCTGCGATTCTCGACGTATGCGTGCTGGTGGATCCGCCACGCGATCGGGCGCGCGCTCGCTGACAAGGCGCGCGCGGTCCGGATCCCGGTGCACATGCTCGAGGCGCAGCAGCAGCTCGAGAAGGTGCGCCAGGCGCTGGTCGGCGAGCTCGGCCGCCCGCCGACGCCGCAGGAGCTCGCGAAGGCCGCGCGCGTGCCGCTCGCGAAGCTCAATCAGATGCACCGCTACATCATGGGCCAGCCGATGTCGCTCGACCGGCCGGTCCACGACGACGATGACCGCAGCTTCGGCGACACGATGGCCGACCCGGAGTCCGAGGAGCATTCGCCGGCGGACAACCTGACGACGCAGACCCTGACCTCGCAGATCAAGCGGCTCCTGCACTACCTCTCCCCGATCGAGGCCGACGTGCTCACCAAGCGCTTCGGGCTCGGCGACGACGAGGAGCGCACGTTCCGCGAGATCGGCGATCACTACCACCTGTCGCGCGAGCGGATCCGGCAGATCCAGAACTCGGCCCTCGACAAGCTGAAGCGGGCGCTCGAGCGCGAGCACCGCGGCCACGTCGAGATGTGACCGAGGACGAGCCACCTTGGACCGAGGAAACCCCCGCGGGGTGACCGAGGTCCAGCGATCGAGATCGACCGCAGCGCAGCGAGGACGCGAAGTGACCTAGGCGGGGGGCGTGACGGTCGCTGCGACAGGGGCATCGCTGTCGCAGGTCGCAGGGATCGAACGCGAAGCGGGGCGCGCAGACGCGGTGGTAGGTTCCACGTCCATGAGGAAGTGGAATGTGCTGCTCGTGTGCCTGCTCGCATCACCGTCGCTGGCGCAGACGCCGCGGCAGCAGACGCCGCCTTCGGCGAAGCCTCCGGCGGCACCGCCGGCGGTGAAGCCGACGGCGCCCGCGAGCTACACCGGGCTCGGCGCGGAGAGCATCTCGCCACAGGAGATCGCGCGCTTCGCGGCGCCGCCGCTCGATCCGAGCGTGTCGCGCCGGATCCAGGCGATGCTCGACGTGCGCGGCGCTGGCGTCGGCCTCATCACGTCGAAGGGCGATCGCATGGTCTACGGGTCGCGCATCACCGGCACGGGTCAGGTGTGGCGGCAGGACGGGCCGATGGGCTTCCCGGTCCAGCTCACAGGCGGCGAGGATCGCACGGGCCTCGCCGGGCTCGCCCCCGACGACTCGTTCATCGTCGTCGCGCGCGACGTGGGCGGGCAGGAGAACCCGGGGCTCTACATGCAGCCGATCACGGGCGGCCCGCTCAAGCTCGTCCAGCACACGCCGAAGGTGCAGACGTTCCTGCAGTTCATCAGCGACGACTCGAAGTCCTTGTACTTCCGCGCCAACGACGTCGATCCGGCGTCGTACGCCATCTATCGCTTCGATGTGAAGACGGGCCAGCGCGAGCGCGTGTTCGACACGCCAGGGCTGTGGGCGATCGCCGATCACCGCGGCAACACGTGGCTGATGGTGAAGGCGCTCGGCAACACGCAGATGGAGATCTACGAGTACGACGTCGCGGCGAAGAAGCTGACGCCGCTGCTCGGCCAGGGCGAGGTCGAGCAGTACCAGGTGATGTACGGCGCCAAGCCGGGCCAGATCCTCGTGCGCACGAACAAGCTCGGCGACTTCCACCGCCTCTACAAGCTGGAGAAGAGCGGCAAGCTCGAGCCGATCACGCCGGAGGCGACGTTCGACGTCTCCGGCTTCGGGATCGATCACCAGCGCACGCGCATCTACTACGAGGTCAACGAGAACGGCTACGCGCGCGCCCACGCCCTCGACGCGAACACGCTCAAGCCGCTGCCGCTGCCGAAGCTCCCGGACGCCGACAACATCGAGATCGCGGGCGTCTCGCACAACGGCCGCTTCATCCAGCTGGCGATCGACGGCTCGACGGTGGCCCCGCAGAGCGTCGTCTACGACTGGCAGACGAAGCGGGTGACGACATGGCGCGTGCCGAGCACGCCGGAGATCGAGCCGAGGACGTTCGCCAAGGCGCAGCTCGAGTCGTACCCGGCGCGCGACGGCGCGAAGATCCCGATGTTCGTGTGGCGCCCGGCCAAGTGCAACGGCCCCTGCCCCGTCGTCGTCGACTTCCACGGCGGGCCCGAGGGCCAGTCGACGGCGGGGTTCAACCCGCAGGCGCAGCTGTTCGTCGATGCGGGCTTTACGTTCGTGCAGCCGAACGTGCGCGGCTCGGAGGGCTACGGCAAGAAGTGGCTCGACAGCGACAACGGCCCCAAGCGCCTCGCGGTGATCACCGACATCGAAGACTGCGCGAAGTTCATCCGCGCGAGCTGGGGCAAGGACGGCAAGGCGCCGAAGATCGGCGTCATGGGCGGCAGCTACGGCGGCTACTCGACGCTGATGGCGATGACGTACTTCGCCGGCGCGTACGACGCGGGCGTGCAGGAGGTGGGCATCTCGAACCTCCACACGTTCCTCATCAACACGGCGCCGTACCGCCGCATCCTCCGGATCTCGGAGTACGGCGATCCGGTGAAGGACAAGGAGGCGCTGATCCAGCTCTCGCCGATCACGCACGTGAAGAAGCTCAAGGCGCCGCTGCTCTCGATCCAGGGCGTCAATGATCCGCGCGTGCCGGTCGGCGAGGCGCTGCAGATCTACAAGGAGCTCGAGTCGCGCAAGATCCCAGGCGGCCTCATCCTGTTTCCGGACGAGGGCCACGGCACGTCCAAGCGCGGCAACCAGGTGCTCGCCGTGGGGCACACGATCGCGTTCTTCGAGAAGCACCTGATGGGCAAGTGACGCCCGGTGGCCACGTGGCCAGGCAGCAGCGCGCCTCGGCTGTGGCATAGTGGCCGGCGATGGCGAAGCGATTCAAAGCTGCAATCATCGGCGGCAGCGGCTACGGCGGCGCGGAGCTGGCGCGCCGGCTGCTGATCCACCCGGACGTCGAGCTGGTGCGCGTGGCGTCGATCGACCACGTCGGCGAGCCGCTCGGCGCGGTGCACCCGAACCTCGACGGCGCGACGGACCTGCGCTTCGAGGATCTGCCGCCGGCCGAGGCCGCGCGCGGCTGCGACGTGGCGCTGCTCGCGCTGCCGCACAAGGTGACGGCGGCGAAGGTGCCAGAGCTCATCGCCGCGGGCGTGAAGATCGTCGACATGTCCGGCGACTTCCGGCTGCGCGACGCGGCGGTGTACGAGAAGTTCTACGGCGCGAAGCACCCGCACGTAGACCTGCTCGGCACGTTCGTCTACGGCCTCCCGGAGGTGAACCGCGCGCAGATCCGGGAGGCGCGCTACGTGGCGTCGCCGGGCTGCTTCGCGACGACGATCGAGCTCGCGCTCCTGCCGCTCGCGCGCGCGGGGCTGCTCGACGACGCGACGGTGCACGTCACGGGCATCACCGGCTCGTCGGGCTCGGGCATCGCGCCGGGCGCGGGCACGCACCACCCGAGCCGCGCGGGCAACCTCAAGACGTACAAGCCGCTCGAGCACCAGCACGTCCCGGAGATGGTGCAGCTGCTCGGCGACGCGGGCGCCAAGCACCTCGAGCTGCGGTTCGTCCCGGTGTCGGCGCCACTGACGCGCGGCATCTTCGCGACGTGCTTCCTCGAGCTGCCGGCGAGCGTGGACAGCGGCAAGCTGGCGGCGCTGTTCGACGAGCAGTTCGCGCGCGAGCCGTTCGTGCGCCGGCCGCAGAAGCGCCTGCCGGAGGTGGTCGCGGTGGCGGGCTCGAACTACGCCGAGGTCGGCTTCGCGGTCGGCCCGGTGATCGGTGATCGGCGCACCGTCACCTGCTTCGGGGCGATCGACAACCTGATCAAGGGCGGCGCCGGGCAGGCGATCCAGAACATGAACCTGGTCCTGGGCTGCGACGAGCGCGCGAGCCTCGAGGACGTGGGGAACTGGCCATGAGCGCAGAGAGCAGCGGCAGCGGTGGCGACGCGCTCGCCGGCACGATCGTCGTCAAGATCGGCGGCGAGGTCGTGGGCTCGGGCGAGGCGGCGGTACTCGCCGCGGATCTGCGCGAGCTGATCGGCGGCGGCGCGCGCGTCGCGATCGTGCACGGCGGCGGCCCGCAGGCGACGGAGCTGCAGAAGCGGCTCGGCATCGAGACGCAGCAGGTGGCGGGCCGGCGCGTCACCGACGCGGCCACGCTCGACGTCATGAAGATGGCGATCGCGGGCAAGCTCAACGTCGAGCTGTGCTCGATCCTGGTCGCGGCGGGGCTGTCGCCGGTGGGGCTGCACGGCGCGTCGTCGCTCGCGGTGCAGGCGGTCCGGCGACCGCCGAAGGTGTACCCGAGCGCCGGCCCGGATCCGGTGGACATGGGCTTCGTCGGCGACGTGACGGGCTTCAACCTGAAGCTCTTCGAGACGCTGTGGGCCGCGGGCTTCGTCCCGGTGATCGCGTGCCTGGGCGCCGACGCGAGCGGCGGCGTCTACAACATCAACGCCGACCTCGTCGGCAACCAGCTCGCCGCGGCGCTCCGGGCGCGGCGGCTGTTCCTCGTGACGTCCACGCCGGGCGTCTTGCGGATCGCGAGCGATCCGTCGACGCGGATCCCGCAGCTGACCCGCGCCGCGGCGCAGCACGCGATCGCCGAGGGCTCGGTGACGGGCGGCATGATCGCCAAGCTCGAGGAGGCGATGGCGGTCGTCGATCAGGGCGTCGGCGCGATCCACATCCTCGGCAAGCTCGGCCCGGGCGACCTCGTGCGCGCGGTCCGCGAGCCAGGCTCGGTCGGCACGACGCTCGTCGCCTAGTCGACGAGCGGGGCGCCGGTGGCGGCGGCGGCCTGCTCGCGGGTGACGCCGGGGGCGAGCTCGACGACGCGGAACGCCGCGCCGGTGGGCTCGAAGACGCCGAGCTCGGTGATGACGAGCGAGACGACGGACGTCGCCGTGAGCGGGTAGTCGCAGCGCGCGACGAGCTTGTGCTCGCCCTTCTTCGTCACGTGCTGCATCATCGCGACGATCCGGCGGCAGCCGGAGGCGAGGTCCATCGCGCCGCCGATGCCGAGGATCTTGCCGCCGGGCACGGCCCAGTTGGCCAGGTCGCCGGCCGCGGACACCTGCATCGCGCCGAGGATCGCGAGATCGACGTGGCCGCCGCGGATCATCCCGAACGAGCTGGCGGAGTCGAACGACGAGGCGCCGGGCAGCGCGGTCACGGTCTGCTTGCCGGCATTGATGAGGCTCGGATCCTCCTCGCCCTCGAACGGGAACGGGCCCATCCCGAGCAGGCCGTTCTCGGAGTGGAGCCACGCGTGACCCTCGGGCAGGTAGTCGGCGACCTGCGTCGGCAGGCCGATGCCGAGGTTGACGATCGCGCCCGCTGGGATCTCGCGGGCGGCGCGGCGGGCCATGTCTTCGGTCGAGAACGGCATCTAGGGCTCCTTGGACGACGGCGACGCGAGCAGGCGGCGCCGCGCGGACAGGGACTCGGTGAACGCGTCGAAGTCGTCGACGATGACCTTGAGGTCGCGCGACAGATCGCGCGCGCCGAGCAAGAGCACGTTGCGGTTGCGGCCGAACGTCGTCCGCTCCGCGGTCCCGAGCGCGCCGATCGCCAGCTCGCGGCGCTGCGGCAGGTTGACGAGGTACAGCATGAGCCCGAGCGGCAGGGCGATCCAGAACACGATCGGCACGACGGGCCAGAACACGACGCGCTCGGTGGTGAGCCAGATCCGGCCGATGGTGGCGCCGAGCTTGTGGATCGACGCGGCGGGGCTGTACGTGACGAGCTCTTCGCCCTCGCGGAGCGGGAACGGCGGCTTGCGCGGCTTGGGCGTGGCCATGGCACTAGCTCCGCTGGCGGACGGTGCGGTACTCGAACGCGTCCTCGTGCTCGGGCACGTGGATGAGCTTGTGCACGTAGATGCCGGGGAGGTGGACGTCGTCGGGATCGATCTGGCCGTTGTCCAGGAGGTGATCGCACTCGACGATCGTGTGCTTGGCCGCGGTGGCCGCCACGGGGTTGAAGTTCCGCGCGGTGCGCCAGAAGCGCAGGTTGCCGAACCGGTCCGCGGTGCGGGCGCGGACGAGCGCGATGTCCCCGGGGAGCGCGCGCTCGAGCAGGTACGTGCGGCCGTCGATCTCCCGCGTCTCCTTGCCCTCGGCGACGACGGTGCCGACGCCGGTCGGCGTGAAGAACGCGGGGATGCCGGCCCCCGCGGCGCGCATGCGCTCGGCGAGCGTGCCCTGCGGGATGACGGTGACCTCGACCTCGCCGCTCCCCATGCGCGTGTGCAGATCCTCGTTGTTGCCGATGTAGCTGCAGATGACCTTGCGGATCATGCCGGCCTGCAGCCACGCCGCGAGGCCCTTGCCGAGGTTGCCGGCATTGTTCGAGACGAGCGTCAGATCGCGCACGCCGCGCTCGACCATGCCGCGGATCAGCGCCTCGGGGTTGCCGGACAGGCCGAAGCCGCCGACGAGGATGGTCATGCCGTCGCGCACGGGCTCGAGCGCCTCGGCGACGGACGCGGCGACCTTCTGGGCGTGGCGGCCGATCACGACGCACCTCCGAACGCGAGCACGGCGGCCTCGCCGAAGCCGCGCAGGCCGGTGACGAGCTCCTCCTCGGTGATGCACAGGGGCGGCGCGAAGATGGCGGTCCCGCGCTTGCCGTCGACGTGGAGCGACAGCCGCCGGGTGGCGAGCTCGGCGGACAGCCGCGCCCACGCCTCGAGGGGCGCGTCGACCTCGAGTGCGGCGAGCAGGCCCAGCGAGCGCACGAACGGCGCGCCGGGCGCAGATGGCGCGCCGGACGCGGGCCGCGCGGGCCGCGCGAGCCGCGCCGCGATCTGATCGAGCTCGCGCCGGAGCACGGGCCCCAGGCGCGCGGCGTTCTCGAACATGCGCTCGTCCTCGTACACCTTCAGGGTCTCGAGCGCGGCGGCGCACGCCGTCGGGTGCGCGTAGAACGTGAGCCCGCACGCGAGGACGTGCTCGTCGAAGTGCTTCGCGACGCGCTCGTGCACGATGACGGCGCCGATCGTCGCGTAGCCGGACGAGAGGCCCTTGGCGACGGTGATGAGATCGGGCACGACGTCCCAGTGCTGGAACCCGAACGGCTTGCCGGTGCGGCCGAATCCGGTGAGCACCTCGTCGGCGATGAGCAGCGCGCCCTCGGCGTCGCACGCGCGGCGCACGATCGGCCAGTACTCGGGCGGCGGCACCATGACGCCGTTCGCGCCGGGGACGGGCTCGAGGATGACGCCGGCGACGGAGCGCGGCCCCTCGAGCGCCATGGTGGCGCCGATGTTCGTGGCGCACTCGCGGCGGCACGTCTCGACGCGCTGGCCGAACGGGCAGCGATCGCAGTAGCAGTCCTGCACGTGGACGACGCCGGGCAGGCCGGGCTCGAGCAGCGGGCGGCGCCAGTCGCCGGTGAGCGAGAGCGCGCCCATCGACGCGCCGTGGTAGCTGCGGTAGCGGCTGATGAGCTTGTGCCGCCCGGTGTAGAGGCGCGCGATCTTGAGCGCGTTCTCGTTGGACTCGGCGCCGCCGAGCGTGAAGAAGACCTTCGAGAAGCCGGGGCCGGCCATCGCGAGCAGGCGGCGGGCGAGCTCGGTCTTCGCCGGGAACACGGCGTTCGCGGCCGAGACGCACAGCTCATCGGCCTGGCGCTTGATGGCCTCGACGATGCGCCGGTTCCCGTGGCCGACGTTGACCTGGTAGCTGAGCGCGCCGAGATCGAGCCAGCGCGCGCCGTCGGCCGTGGTGAACCAGGCGCCCTCGCCGCCCGCGAGCTCGAACGGCTTGGCCTGCTGCTGGGCGGTCCATGTGAAGAAGAACGGGTAGTCGGACATGGTCGGTCTCTCTTTAGTCTCGGCTTTCGTCTCGGAGCGGGCTCCAGTCGGTGACGCGCGCGAACTCCGCTGCGCCCGGGGGCTTCTCGAAGACGCTGCCGAGCGGCGCCTCGAGGTGAGGGACGATCGACGGATCGTAGTTCGCGATCGTGTTGCAGTCGTAGAAGGCGTGGTTCGCCGCGTCCTGCATGTACGCGTCGGACTCGAGGCCGGAGAGGAAGCGCCAGCCGCTGTCGACGGCGTGGATGGCCTGCTCGCGGTACATGAAGCGCACGGGGTGGCCCAGGACGGTGATCTTGTCGGAGGCGATGCACGCGCCGTGGCCCTCGGCGAGCGGCCGGATCTCGGCGGCCGCCAGCTTGTAAGGCTTGTCCTCGGCGGAGGGCCGCGCCGGCAGCGGCGCGGAGGGGCGCCGGGCGCGCCGGCCGGCAGCGCGGGCCTTCCTCATAGCTGCCACCGCTCCGCGGCGACGTTGTGGATCAGGCCCTGCTGCGCCCACAGCTCGCCGGTGTCGAGGTTGACGGCGATCGCGCCGCAGGTCGCCACGCCGTGCGGCGACTCGGGCGTGGCCATGTTGGTGCACACGCTGCGCGGCCAGTCGTCCTCGTTGCCGAGGCGGCGCCACGTGTCGTCGAGATCGCGGACCGGCGCGCGCGCGAGGTCGGCCTCGAGCCAGCGCAAGCGATCGTACGTGGTGCTCGTGCCGGGGACCTTCGAGCGCGCCGCGACGTCGGGATCGAGGCTGTGGTTCGTGTGGCAGTAGGCGGGGCCGCCGTCGAACACGTGCTTCCGCCGCGTGCCGGACGCCTCGATCGCGAACGCGCCGCTCCGGTCGGCGACGAAGTAGTGGTGGCCCGAGCCGATGGGGCTCGCCGCGATGACGTCGCGCGCCGCGGCGGCGGTCGGCTCGTGCAGCGCGCGCCGCACGAGCGCGGGCCACACGACGCCGAGCGTCGCGTCGGTCGAGAACAGGTTGTTGATCGCGATGGCGACGCGCGCCGAGCTGGCGCCAGCCATGCCGAGGCACCCGGTCACGGTGAGCAGCGTCGCGGCGGGCGCGTGATCGCCCTCGTAATTAGCCGCGGGCACGCGCAGCACCATCACGTACGGGATCGCCGTGGCGTGCATGTCCCAGGTCTGCGCGAGGATGCGCCCGGTCGGCGTCTCGGCCCACAGCACGCTGCAGCCATCGCCGCCGAGCCCCTCGGCGCCGGCGGCGCCCGCGCGGCGCGTGGGATCGAAGTCGGGCGCGTCGCGCGTCGGCGCGGGCAGCCACGTCGCGGGATCGGGATCGAGATCGCGGAGATCGGTGTAGTGGTTGGCGACCACGATGTCGGCGGGGGGCACCCCTGCCCCCTCGGCGATGCCGAGCAGCTCCTCGTACAGCCCGGCGTGGTAGCGCTCGAGCACGGGCAGGTGCGCCTGGGCGGCGCGCCGCACGGACTCCGCGTCGCGGAACCCGCCGACCTTCGTGCACAGGTAGATCCGGATCGCCGCGAGCGAGCGGATCTCGCCGCGGAAGCTCTCGCCGTGGATGCGGCCCCACTCGCGGGGCGGCTTGCCAGCTGGTAGCTCGAGGGTGCGCATGGTCACCTCAGCGCCGCCCCGAGGGCCTGGGCCGCGGCGTCGATCTGATCGAGCGCCGGGATGACGCCGAGCCGCCCGCCGGGGAACCGGCGCACCAGGAGGCCGCGCTCCTCGAGCGTGGCGGCGAGCGCGGCGGCCTGCGCGCCGGCGTCGATCACGCGGTAGGCGCCGAGCCCGGCCACGCGCGTGCCGGCGAGCGCCTGCCCAAGCGCCTGATCGAGCGCGACGGACGCGCTGGCGATGTCGAGCCGGCGCGCCGCGCGCAGCTGGTGGTGCGCCCGGATGAGCGACAGCTCGTCGCCGTCCCACGTCGAGACGAGCGTGAGCGGGCCGGGGATGAACCACTTGCTCGCGCAGTGGACGTAGCCGGTCTGGCCGCCGCCCCACCACGCGAGGACGTCGGGCACGAGGCCGGCGGCCGGCGACAGGAACGCGCCGCGCCCGCTCCGGTACATCGCCGTCGCGGTCTCGACGGCGATGAGCGGCAGCTCGAGCTCTGTCCGCAGCGCGGACAGAGCCGCGAGGAAGTCGGGCGGCAGGACGGCGCCGGTGCGCTCCTGCACCAGCTCGTAGACGAAGCCGAGCACCTTGCCGGGCCCGCCCGCGGCTAGGGCGGCCTCGCGCAGCGCCGCGATCGACGCGGCGGTGCCGGCCGTGGCCGGGTGCGGGATGCGCGGCCACGCGAAGTGGCCGGGGCCGCCAGCGTGGACATCCGGATCGGACAGCGAGCGGCACGACGCGGCGGTGTGGCCGTAATAGCCGCCCGCGAGGCCGATCGGCACCTGCGCCGTCTTCTTCGTGCAGCGGATGAGGCGCAGCGCCTTGTCCACGGCCTCGTCGCGCGACGACGTCAGGTAGATGTGCGGCAGCTCGGGCACGAGCGCCGTGATCCACTCGAGCGCCCGCACGGTCGCGGGCGTGACGTAGTTCATGAGCGTCAGCTTGTTGACGGCGGGCCCGTAGAGCAGGCCCTGCTCCTCGAGCGCCGCGAGCGACGGCGGCCCGCCCGCGAACGGCCGCGAGACGCCCGACGCCAGATCGAGCGCGGCCTCGCGCTCGCGATCGATCGCCGCGGCGCGCCGCTTGCCGGCCTCCTGCTTGAGCGCGGGATCGGGCACGAGCGGCCCGAGCGGGATGCGGTAGTAGATGGCCTGCCCCTCGGGATCCTCGTACTGGCCGGTCAGGATCGAGACGACGTGCGCGCCGAACACGCGGTTCAGGTGCGTCATCTGCGCGGTGCGGCCGACGCGGTTGCGCGCGGTGACGTAGCGGTAGCGCGGCGTGCCATCGGGGCGCTTGCGCGCCATCGCGTCGCGCAGCTGCGCCTCCTTGAGGCGGCGCCCGATGCCGGAGCTCTGGAACTTCGGCGCGACGGTGATCGACACCGAGTACATGGTGTTGTGCTTGCCGAGCATCGGATCGTCGTCGGGGCCCTCGACATCCTTGCTGTGCTCGAGCGGCGCGCCGATCGCGAACGCGACGAGTTGCGGCCGGCGGTCCGGGTCGCCGGGGATCTCGGCGACGAACAGGAGGCCCTCAGGATCCTCGATCGCGGCGCGCAGCTCGGCGGGCGGCGTGCGGCGCGCGGGCTCGTAGACCTGGTACTCGATGTCGAGGATCGCCGGCAGGTGCTCCATGGCCTCGCCGTGCGGCACGAGGCGGTACGTGATCTCCGGCGGGGCCTCGCCAGCGGCGGTGCCGGCGGTGGCGGCGGTGGCCGCGGCGGCCGGCGCGGCGCCGGGCGCGGGCGCGGGCGCGTCCTCCCACTCGGGGGGCTTCTTGCCCTCGTGCGCGTCGAGCCACGAGAGCGAGCGCCGGATCGCCTCGAACAGGAGCTCGATCTCGCGCGCGTGGAAGCTGTCCGACAGCCGGTAGCGCGCGGTCCGCGTGCCGGCGCCGAACACGATCGCGCCGCGCCAGAACCGCTGGCCGAGGAACGCGTCGAGCAGCGCGGGCGTCGGCAGATCGAACGCGAACGCGTAGCCGGCGGCGCGCGGGCTCTGCACGAGGTGCGGGTACGCGCGCGCGAGCTGGGCGAGCCGCGGCGCGACGAGCTTCTCGAGGCGCTCGGCGTTGTGGGTCGTCGACACCATGTCGGCGTGGATCCGGCCGCGCACGAGCGACGCGCCGTGGGCGCTCGCGGGCTCGGGATCGGCGAACCGCGACATCACGACACCGACCTGCGCGCGCTTGGCGAACGTCACGGCGTCGGGGTAGTCGGGCTGGCCGCGCTGGCTCATGAGCCGGAACTTCGAGTGCCACGCGAACGGGCCGCCGAGGCCGAAGCCGACCTGCACCTCGTCGAACACGAGGAACGTCTGGTGATGGCGCGTGAGGAGCCGAAGGCCGCGGAAGAACCGCTCGGTCGCGAACCGATCGCCGCCCTCGCTCTGCATGGGCTCGACGATCGTGCAGAAGTACTCGCCGGTCGCGAGCGCCTCGTGCACGGCGGCGAGCGACGCGACCTCGGCGGCGAGCAGCGGATCGTCCTTGGCGTCGCCGAACCGCTCGCGCAGATCGGCGATGCCGCCGGTGGCGCACGCGGCGTAGAAGCCGCTCGGCGCGGCGGGCTCCTCGCCGGGCGCGGCCCACACCGGGAACGGCGCGAACAAGACCTGGTAGCCCTCGATCTCGAACGGCGCCCGCTTGCTCGGCGAGTGCGTCGCGTGGAGCGCGAGCAGCGTGCGGCCGTGGAAGCTGCCCTCGAACGCGAGCACGCGCGTCGCGCCCTTGCGCGCGCAGTTGATCCGGCACAGCGCCATCGCCTTCTCGTTGGCCTCGGCGCCGGACGCCACGAACGTGACGTGCGGCAGGCCGGGCACGAGCTGGCGCAGCGTCGACGCGTACTCCGCGGCGGCCCACGTCTCGCCGAGCGCGGTGTCGGCGCCCGTGCCCACGAGCGTCTCGGCGAACTCGCCCTCGGTGTACGCGCGGACGACGGGATCCTCGCTGAAGCCGCCGACGACGGTGGCGGTCTGGCTCATGCCGTCGAGCACGGAGAGCGGCTGCGGATCGATCGAGACCATCCACGGCCCGGCGGAGCGCAGGTGATCGAACACCGGCGGCTTCTTCTCCTTGGGGACGCGCTCGCCGGCGTAGAGCCGCGCGAGCAGCGCCTCGCTGTCGGGCAGCCGGCCGCCCGCGGGGCGCGCGAGCTGCATCGGCCGCGGCAGATCGAGCAGGTGGCGCGCAGCCTCGGCGGTCTCCTCGGCGGCGTGCTGCTGCTCGAGGCGATCGAGATCGACGGGTGGCAGGAGCCGCGCGAGCACCGCGTGCGGCGTCACGGCCCCGAGCGGGTTCTCGAGCACGGCGACGGGCACGGTGACGTTGCGATGCGCCCACGCGCCGGCGGGCCGGTAGTTGCCGCTCTTGCCGACGCCGCCGAACGGCAGCTTGCTGCTCGCGAGGTTCGTCGAGCGGTTGCGGTTCAGGATGCCCGAGCGCGTGCGCGCGAAGATCCGCTCGAACCGCTCGGCCGAGCCGGTGAACACGGCGTTCGCGAAGCCGTAGGGGCTCGCGCCGAGGACGGCGATCGCCTCCTCGTCGGAGTCGATCACCTCGACGGAGAGATCGGGCCCGAAGATCTCGACGTCGGTGTAGCCGGGGACGTGGTGCACACCGTCGGGCAGCCGGTGCACCGACGCCGTGCGGTACGCGCCGCCGGGGAGCCGCTGCCCGGGGACGACGGGCTCGGCGCCGGCCTTGCGCGCGGCCTCGAGCGCGGCCTCGAGCTTGGCGAGCGCGGCGGCGGTCGCGAGCGGGCCGGCGAACACGGCGGGATCCTCGGGATCGCCGAACGGCAGCTCGCGCGCGCAGCGGGCGAGCGCGTCGACGAAGCGGTCGGCGAGCTTGCGGTGGACGAGCACGCGCTCGGTGCCGGTGCAGCGCTGGCCGGCGGACAGGTAGCCGCCGACGGTGACCTCGTGCACGGCCTGGCGCAGCGCCGCGTCGTCGAGCACGACGCACGCGTTCTTGCCGCCCATCTCGAGCGCAACCAGGACCTCCGGGCGATCGACGGTGGCCTCGAGGATCCGCCGGCCGACGTCCCAGCTGCCGGTGAAGCACAGGCCGCGCAGCGCGGGCTCGGCAACGAGCGCGGCGCCGACCTCGCCGGTGCCGGCGACGACGTTCAGCACGCCGGCGGGGAGCCCGGCCGCCTGCGCAGCCTCGGCGTAGCGCTGGCCGCACAGCGGCGTGATGTCGCTGGGCTTGACGACGACGGTGTTGCCGGCGAGCAGCGCCGGCACGACGTGCGCGTGGCAGAGGTGGAGCGGGAAGTTGAACGGCCCGATCACGCCGACGACGCCGAGCGGCTGGTACCGCAGGTGCTCGCCGGGCGCGACCTGCCCGGGCTTGAGATCGCCGGCCATCGCGGCCTTGACGAGCTCGAGCCGGTTCACGAGCGTCTGCACCTCGGCGCGGGCCTCGCTGCGGATCTTGCCGGTCTCGAGCACGATCGCGTCGGCCAGCGCCTGCGCGCGGGCGCCGATCTCCTGCGTGAAGCGCGCCAGGTGGGCGAGGCGCTGCGCGGGAGCCTGCGCGGCCCACGCCGGCTGCGCGGCGGCGGCGGCGGCGACGGCGGCGGTGGCCGCGGCGGCGGCGGACGCGGTCTCCAGCACCACGGCACCGTCCCGGGCGGGGTTCCGGGAGATCAGGGCCTTGCCGCTCGGCGCGACGAAGGCGCCTCCAATGAAGTTACCCAGCGCTTGCACCGGCGAAGTACACCCGCCCGATCCCGGTGGGTCAAGTGAGGACCGCGGGGGCGCGCGCAGCACGCTCGCCCTCGATCGCAAAATGCAACGGATGGATCGAGCAAAACGCGGCGCACCAACGCAGTTCCACTCTGAAAAGGTGTGGTATATACGCGATTTAGACATGCCCTCGCTGGTGTTCCTGGCTGGACCGATCGCCGGGCGTCGGTACAAGCTGGCCGACGGCGAGTACGTCATTGGGCGTCGCTCGGATTGCCAGATCTTCGTCCCGGACATGCGCGTGTCGCGGCAGCACGCGCGGCTGTGGAAGGAGGAGGACGGCTGGACGCTCGAGGATCTGGGCTCGAACAACGGCACGTTCGTGAACGGCGTGAAGGTGCAGCAGGGCACGCTCCTGCGCCACGACGACGAGATCATGATCGCGAACAACCGGATCCGGGTCGAGGCGCGCGACGCGGTCCCGGAGCCGCGCACCGGCGAGGCGGCCGCCGCGGTGACGATCGTCGACACGGCGGGCGCGAGCTCGATCATCCGCAGCCGCGAGGAGACGGGCTCGGGCCGGATGCCGATCATGACGTCGGGCATGATCAGCCTCGCCGATCAGCGCGCGATCCGGCTGATCGAGCGCAAGCTCGACGCGCTCACGCAGATCCTCCACGCGACGGCGTCGAGCGACACCGCGGACGCGCTGCTCGCCAAGCTGGTCGACGCGCTGCTCGATCTGTTCCCGCAGGCCGAGGACGTCGGCGTGCTCGTCGAGGACGAGAAGAGCGGCGAGCTCAAGGTCCAGGTGCAGAAGCACCGGCCGGGCTCGGGGCCCGACAAGCGGGCGTACGGCGGCGATCTGCGGGTCCCCGGCACGATCATCCAGCACGTCGTGAGCGACCGGCGCGGCGTCCTGCTCGGCGATCACGCCGACGAGAACGACGAGGGCGTCGGCACGCGGATGGGCGCGCCGCTCATCTACCACGGCGCGCACTACGGCGTGGTCTACGTCGAGAGCAAGTCGGCGGGCTTCCGCCAGGAGGACGTCGATCTCCTGCAGGCGATCGCGACGCAGGCGGGCATGGCGATCCACGCGACGCGCGTGGCGGCCCAGCTGGCGCGGCGCGAGAAGCTCGAGCGCGACCTGCGCGTGGCGCGGCAGATCCAGCGCAGCCTCCTGCCGGCGAACGTGCCGCAGGTGGTCGGCCTCGAGTTCGCCGTCCACTACGAGCCGGCGTACCAGATCGGCGGCGACTTCTACGACTTCATCTGGCACGACCCGGCGCACCTGGGGCTCGCGGTGGGCGACGTCTCTGGCAAGGCGATCAGCGCGGCGCTCTACATGGCGCGGCTCACGTCGGAGCTCCGGTCCCGCGCCGCGATCGCGCGCACCCCGTCGCGGCTGCTCCGCCGCGTCAACCAGGAGATCGCGTCGCTCGGCGAGGACGGGATGTTCGCGACGCTCGTCTACTGCATCTACGATCTCGAGACGCGCAGCCTCGTGTTCACGAACGCGGGCCACTGCGTGCCGCTGCTCCGGCGCGGCGAGCGGGTGTTCCCGCTCCAGGCCGAGCGCGCGCACACGCCGCCCCTGGGCGTCACGCCGGAGCTCGAGGCGGGCGAGGCGCGCGTGCAGCTCCACTCGGGCGACACGCTGCTGATGGTCTCCGACGGCATCCTCGAGGCGCGCGACGCGCGCGGCAACGAGTACGGGCTGTCGCGGCTGTCGCGGCGGATCCGGACGGCGCGGGGCGGCCCGGAGGACATCATCAAGTCGATCCTCGCGGACATCGACTCGCACACGGGCGAGCAGGCGCAGGGCGACGACATGACGATCGTCGCGATGTCGATCGATCAGCGGCGGGCCAAGCGCAAGACGACGACGCTGCCCGGCGTGGCGCTGCCCGACACGCCCGGCAAGACGCGGCTCACCACGGAGAACGGGACGGAGTACCCGTCGATGAACGACGACTCGGTGCCGCCGGCGCCGGTCAGCGTGGTCGGCCTCTCGCCGCCGACCTCGCCGGGCGCGGCGCCCGCCCCGCCGGGGCCGCCGTCGGCGCCGATGGCGATCCCCAAGCCGATCGAGGACGACGAGGACGAGAACGACGACGACGACGACGACGGCGACGACAAGTAGGGCGCGGGCGCGGGCGCGGCCGAGGGGCCGGCCGCCGGGCGCAGGCGGGGCCGCCAGACGCGGGTCAGGCCGCCGAAGCGGTGGCTAGGGCTTGCCAGGCCCGCGGTCTCCGTGCCATAAGTCCGCTCCTCCCGGAGATAAAGCCATGGCCAAGAAGGGCAAATCGGGCCGCGAGCTCATACGTCTCGTGTCCACCGCCGACACGGGTTACTTCTACACGACTTCGAAGAACCGCAAGCGTACGCCGGACAAGCTCGTCCTCAAGAAGTACGACCCGGTCGTTCGCAAGCACGTCGACTTCAAAGAGTCGAAGATCTGAGGAGACGGCGATGTCGCGCGTTTGTCAGGTGACCGGGAAGCGGCCGCTCGTCGGCTACAACGTCAGCCACTCGAACCGCCACACGAAGCGGCGCTTCGAGATCAACCTCCGCACCAAGCGCTTCTGGCTCGAGGACGAGCGGCGCTGGATCACGTTGCGGGTGTCCGCGCGCGGGATGCGCCGGATCGACAAGCTGGGACTGACCGCGGTGATCGCCGAGATGCGCGCCCGCGGCGAGCAGATTTGAGCCGCGCCGCGCTCGCGATCCGCGCGAGCGCGAGCGCCTGGGTCTGCGTTGACGCGACCGCGGCCGCGACGAGCCGTGGCCGGAGTCTCCGTCCTGTCACCGTCGCGGCGATGGCCGCTGCGGTGGCTGCCATTGCGGCTGCGTGCCTCGCCGGCTGCCCGGCGCCGCGGCGCCCTGCCCCGGCCGCGCCGGTGGCGGCGCTCACGATCGAGATCGGCCAGGACGGCGGCTCGCTGCGCGGCGTGGCGGCGGATCCGGCCGCGACGTACGCGGCGGTGACATCTGGCGGCGACGGCGCAGCTGCCCAGCCTGGGCCGACGACATCTGGCGGCGACGGCGCAGCTGCCCAGCCTGGGCCGGCGACATCTGGCGGCGACGGCGCAGCTGCCCAGCCCGGGCCGGCGACATCTGGCGGCGACGGCGCAGCTGCCCCGCCCGGGCCGGCAGCGCCGGAGCAGACGGCGCCGGAGCAGACGGTGATCGAGGCCCGCCGCGGCGCGGCCGTGGCGTGGCGCGCCGCGCTGGCCGGCAGCGGCGGCCCGCTCGCCCGCTCCGGCGCGCTGGTCGTCGCGGCGCTCAGCGGCACCGGGGCCGCCGCGGGCGTGCCGCTGCGCGGGTCGCCGGGCGCGGTCGCCGTCGGCCTCGACGCGGCGACGGGCGCGGTGCGCTGGCGGCTCGCGCTCGACTCGAGCGAGTGGGCGATCGTCTCGGCGGTGAGCCCGGCGGACGGCGGCGGCGCGGTGCTCGCCGGCTCGTTCGGCGGCACGCTGCGCGCGGGCGACCAGGTCGTCTCGAGCGGCGGTAAGGCGGACGGCTTCGTCGCGCGCGTCTCGGCCGCGGGCGCGATCGAGCTGCTCGTCCGCATGGGCGGTCCCGGCGCCGACGCCGTCACAGGCGTCGCGGCGACCCGCGATCGGCTCGCGATCGCCGGCACGTTCGCGCCCGGCGCCGACCTGCTCGGCACGGCGCTCGAGCCGCGCGACGCGCGGTCCCTGCTCGGCGATGGCTTCGTCGCCGAGCTCGATCCGCGGACCGGCCGGCCGCGGTGGGCGGCCGTGTTCGGCGGCCCGCTCGACGACGCGATCGCTGGCGTCGCCATCGACGCCCGCGGGCGCGTCGCCGTGGCCGGCACCGCGCGCAACGTCGTGCACGTGAACGGCCTCGATCTGAAGGCGCAGGGCGCCGCGGACGCGCTCGTCGCGTGGTGGGAGCCGGGCGGCGCCGCGGGCCCGGCGATCCTGCTCGGCGGCCCCGGCTTCGACGGCGCGTCGGCGATCGCCGCGGCCGGCGACCGCGTGGTGGTCGGCGCGTTCTTCTCCGACACGCTGCAGGCCGGCGCGCGCGCGATCGCCGCCGTGGCCGGCGACGACGCGCTCCTCGTCGCGCTCGACGGCGGCGCCGTCGTCGAGGCGTGGCCCGCGGGCGGCCCCGGCCGCGAGGAGATCGCCGCGCTCGCCGCCCTCCCCGGCGGCTTCGTGGCCGGCCTCGCCCACACCGCGGGCGCCCGCGTCGGCGACGCCGCCCTCGCCGCGCCGCGCGATCCGCTCGCCGGCGCCGCCCTCGTGGTCCGGCCGGTGCGCTAGATCACCAGCGCAACAGCGCCGCACCGCGCTACAGTGCCGCCGTGAAGCGATGCGCCGCCGCGCTGCTCCTGTGGGGGTGCTACGCGCCGAGCGCCCCGTCGGGGGCGCCGTGCGATCCCGCGGCGCCGACGTGCCCGGACGGCCAGGCGTGCCTCCCGGCGGCTGGCGGCGGCCACGCGTGCAGCGGCGCGCCGGGCGGCGATCCCGATCCCGACGCCGGGACCGACGGGCCGCCGGGGCTCGGTCACGTCCGCACCGCCTCCGGGTGGTCGGCGCGCGTGCTCCACGACTTCTCCACGAAGTTCACGTACGTCCCGATCGACTTCGTCGACGGCGCGGAGATGTACAGCAACCAGCCCGACTTCATGTTCGTGCTGCGGCCGCCGTTCAACGAGGCGCTCGCGATCCTGGCGGGCCGCGTCGTCTTCGAGCTGACGGCGACGACGTTCACGCGGCACGACTACAGCGGCCACGCGCCGAACACGGCCGGGCTCCCCGATCACCTCCGCGGCGGCACGTACGTGCCGAACCTCGACAACGGCGGGCCGGCGGTGCTCCTGTCGTCGTCGTCCGCGAGCGGCGGTGACGGCACGTTCCGCGTCACGGAGCAGTGGGCGATCTCGAGCGATCGGACCAACAACAACACGCGCGCGATCCTGTGGGATCCGACCGGCGCGTTCGACGCCACCGGCAAGGCGGACGGCTACCTCGGCACGATGGGCGGCGTCATCCCGCGCGCCGCCGGTCCGATGGGCGCCGTCATCATCCCCGGCGACACCAAGACGATGCACCTCGCGGGGGCAAACCTCCTCCTCACGCGCCAGCTCCAGACGGCGCCGGACAAGGTCGCGCTCCTCGAGGTGACGGGCGCCCCGTACGTCGAGAAGCCGATCGCCGAGAGCACGTCGATCGAGCTCGCCGACGGCCCGGCCCCCGCGCCGCACCCGGCGTGGGCGATCGTCGATCGCAACCGGCTCGTGCTGCTCCGCGCCGATGGCTCGCTCGAGACGGTGGCCGAGTCGCTCGACGGCTCCTTCGGCTGGCAGGCCGCCGCCGTGGCGGCGCCGCCGCACGCGCTCGCCGGCACGAGCGCGCCGATCGTCTACATCCTCGAGGGCAACCGCGGCCGCAGCATCGATCGCGTGCTCGCCCTCGAGGCGCCGCCGTAGCGGCCCCCCGGCCATCAGTGATTGACGTACTCCTCGTACACCCAGCCGGTCAGGGTCTGACCGCTCGTCGTGTCGGTGTAATGGACATGCAGCCAGAGCATCTCGACCGAGACTCCCGGCTGGGTGCGGATGGTGGTCTGTTCGAAGATCTCGATCCTTGCGTTCTCCGGAATGTAGACCAGCACCACTCCGTCCAGGGGCCGCTCGCGCAGCGACAGTCCTTTATTGGGGGTCGAGGCCACGTTGATCACGGTGCCAGTGCCGCTGGCGGCTTCGACCGCCGGCCAGTACGGAGCGCCGGTGATCGGCGATTCCTGCGGGGAAGAGGTGGTCGGAGTCGCCGTGCCGCTGCTCGGAGTCGCCGCATCAGTGCCCGGGGTCGCCGCCTCCGGGGTCGCCGCCTCCGGGGTCGCCGCCTCCGGCGAGGTCTGGACGCGCTCACGCCGGTTCGTCGCCGAGGTGGCGGCCATGTTGGCGCCCTCGGCTCCCATGTTGCCGACGAACCAGTAGTGACGAAGCTCTGCCGGTGTGTCGGAGCGGACCGGCAGGGCGCGCATGTTGTTGTTCGGAGAGTCTCTCCACGCAGCGGGGTATGGCAGGAGATCCTGATTTCCATCGTACTCGTACGTCACCTGGTCGGTACCCACCTGGATCTGTGGCTGGAAGATCGAGATCTCGACGTTCCGCTCGATCAGCGCCGCGTCCGCGTCCGCGAGCGAGCTGGTCGGATAGTTGACGTGCGGATCGAACAGCAAGAGCTCGCGGACGCGATTGTCAGCCTCGCCGGAAGCTCTGATGTGGCTGGCCGTGGCATCGGCGACGGCGCGCCCGCTGCTGCTGTGCCCGCCGAGGACGAACTCGGCGTCCGGATCCAGCATCGCGAGCGTGTTCATGTAGGCCAAGAGCTCCGGCCCCCAGTTCTGCGCCCCCTCCGCCATGCCCTGGAAGTACGAGACCTGCGTCGGTGACACCTCATAGCTACCATTCAGGAGCGCGCCGCCGAGCTCGCTGTACGGCAGATTGGGGTACCGGAGAGTATCCTCATCGCCGTCGGCATGAGCGGTGAGGATGTCATCGCTGTCCAGCCGGGCCGGCGGCACGAAGATGTAATACGTACTACGTTGCTGATTGCTGAGGATCGCATTGCGATAACCAGTCTGGATCGTCTGGAATAACGGATCGTCGGTGAGCGCGGCCGGCGCGGTTGGATCGGAGCTCCGGTGTGTCTGGGCGAGCGCGAGGACCTGTCCCATCGCCTCGACCATGTTCATGTTGATCTGCATGAGCGCCGCCGCCGCGGCGGTATCACCTTCCTCGTCGGCGCGGCGCGCGAGCTCCACCTGCATGACGTAGATCTCTGCCAGGCGCGCCTCGATCACCTGCTGGATCGCAGCCAGCTGGTCCCCGGAGAGGGTCTGCGCCTGGCTCATCAGCTCGTCTACTTCGGTGACCAGCGCGTCGAGTGACTCCTGCGCCTCCGCGACGGCGTTGTCGACCTCCCCCTGCGCGCGGCGTTGGGCCTCGAGCTCGGCGGCCTCCTGCTGCTCTTGCGTCCGGCCAGCCGCCGAGCCCGATCGCGCAGTGTCGTCTGGTTCCCAGCCGGCGCCGTCGTCGTTCTGGCGCAGCAACACGCCGCCGTGCGCGAGGGCCCGGGCCTCGTAGCCGCCGTCGCACGGCAGCGAGACGGCGCTCAGGATCTCGGCGGCGCGCTGGCGACCGCGATCGAGCGTCGCGCGCGCGGCTGCGGTGCGCGCCGCCTTGCGCTGGACCGCCGTCTGCTCCGCCGTGACCAGGACCTGCTCGGCGCGCGCCTCGCCCTGCTGCGCGTGCGTCACGACCAGCTCGGACGCGCGGGCGTGGAGCACCCCGGCCTCGGCGGCGTGCTGCGCGCGATCGCCCTCGGCGCGCGCGCGCCAGTCGACCTGGATCGACGCGTTGCGTGCCGCCGCGTCGGTGCGGATCGCCTGCTCGCGCGCGTGCTGCGCGGCGCGCGCGGCGCGCAAGCGCTCGTCACCCTGCGCCTGGACGGCATCGAGCTGCTGGAGGTACGTCGCGCGCTGCGCGGCGTGCTGCGCGCGCATCGCCTGCACGCGGCCTCGCGCCGCGGCCGCCGCGGGGCCCTCGTCCGTGCCGCCGCGCGCGCCCTCGCCCTCACCTCCCGGCCGCCGCGGCGCCGGCGCCCGCAGCGCCGGCCCGGCCGCCGCGGGCGCCGCGGGCGGCACCGGTGGTGGCGGCGGAGGCTGGAGGCGCAGCGGCCGCTCGGATGACGGCGGGACGTGCGGCAGCGCCGCGGACGCGGCGGCGGCGACCGCGGCGCCGGCCTCCTGCTGGTGCGCCGCGGCGCGCGCGCCGAGCGCGCGGCGGTCACGCTCGAGCGTCGCCGGGGCGCCGGCCTCGCCGAGCTGGAGGCGCGGGCGCGGCCCCGCCGAGGTCGGCGCGTGGCTCTCGAGGACGAGCCGATCGGGCTGCGCGCGCTGCTGCGCGGCGCGCGCCTCGTGGGCGGCCTGCTCGCGCCGGCCACGCTCCGCGCCGGGCTGCTGCTGCGACGGCGCGGCAGGCGCCGGGCGCACCGGCGCCGGGATCGCCGCCGACGCGGCGACCGTCCCGCGCCGCATCGCCGCGAGCTGCGCTGCCACGTCGGGCACCTGCTCCGCCGCGGGTCGCGCCGGGGGCGCCACCTGCGACGGCGCGGCCGCCGCCTGTGCCGGCGCGGCTGCGCGGGCGACGCTCGACGCCACCGCCTCGCTCTCCTGCTGCTGGAGCGCC
Source organism: Kofleriaceae bacterium (assembly GCA_035558535.1). Lineage (GTDB taxonomy): Bacteria > Myxococcota_A > Polyangia > Haliangiales > Haliangiaceae > JABFXX01. Next base: position 18,600 of record DATMCI010000228.1, on the reverse strand, counting down.
GGGAGCTGGCCGCGCAGCGCGTCGAGGGCGTCCTCGAGCTCGGCCGGCGGCGTGGACTCGAGTCGTGCGATGGCCTCGCCAACGAGATCCGGCTGCCCGTCCGAGACCGGCGGCGCGCTCGCGGCCGCGACCTCCGGCGCCGCGCCTGCGCTGGCCCGCACCGGGGCGCCCGCCGACGCAGCGCCCGTCGCAGCCGCCGGGTCCGCCGGCTTCAACGCGCGTTCGGCGCCCGCCGCCGTACGCTCCGCGCTCGCCGCAGCAGCCGCGCGCTCCGCGTCCGCCGTCGCCTCGCGCTCCGTGCCCGCCGCGGCCGCCGGCTCGCCGCCGCCGCTCGCCGCGACCGATGGCGCGGCCGCCACCGAGCTCACCTCGCCGCCCGCATCCGCACCCGCACCCGCGTCGGAGGTGCGCGCGACGCGATCGCGCCCGCCGACGTCCGTCGGCGAGCGGTCCGCGCGAGCGGCTTCGCGGATCTCCGGCGCCGGCTCGCCGCGCGCGACGCGCTCGCCGACGTGCGCCGCCTCGCGCTCGGCAGGGCTGTCAGGCCGGCTCATTCCAGATGTTCCTCCGTCGCCGTGCCGCCGGTGCTGCACGACGTGCGCGAGCTCGTGCCCCACCGTCTCCCGGCTCGGGCTCGCGTCGGCAAAGTCGATGTGCTCGCCGCGCGTCGCCGCGCGCGCGCCGATCTCGCGGAGCGCCGCATCCTCGCCGGTTCGCACGGTCACCGACGCGAAGCTCTGGCCGAAGGCCGCCTCCATCTCGGCGCGATATGGCACGGCACCGGCGGTCGCCGGCGCGCCCGGCGATGCAGCGCCCGGCAGCGCCGCCGCCGCCGACGACGACGACACCGCACCCGGCGTCATGGCGGTGGCAGCGTCGACCGCCTGCCGCATCAGCGCCTGCTTGCCCGGCAACGGTCCACCGATGGCCTGCTGCACCAGCGACGTCTTGCCCGGCGTCCCGCCCCCCCGCCCACCCCCGACCGCCCCCGATCCAACACTGCCCGGTCCCCGCTGATCCTTGCGCATCCCGCCTCCCTCGCCCCTTATACGCGGCGCGCGCCGCGCCCCGCAACTGTACCGACCGGCGCTCGATGCGCCGGCTCACCACATGCGGACGCGATCGCTCGGCCCGAGGTAGAGCGCCTCGCCCGCCTTGACGCCGAACGCGCCGTACCACACGTCGAGGTTGCGCACCGTCAGGGCGCGGTACTGGCCGGGCGAGTGGCCGTCCGTCAGGACGCGCTGGCGCAGCGCGGGCTCGCGCATCTTGGTGCGCCACGTCTGGGCGAACGCGAGGAAGAACTGCTGATCGCCGGTGAGGCCGGCGATCACCGGCGCCTGCTTGCCGCCCTGCGCGATCCGGTAGGCGTCGTACGCGACGGCGAGCCCGGCCAGATCGGCGATGTTCTCGCCGAGCGTCAGCGTGCCGTTGATGGCGAGGTCCGGGAACGGCCGGTAGCCGTCGTACTGCTTGACGAGCCGGGCCGCCGCCTCCTTGAAGTGCGCGAGATCCTCCTTCGTCCACCAGTTCGCGAGCCGGCCGGTCTCGTCGAACTCCGAGCCCTGATCGTCGAAGCTGTGGCTGATCTCGTGGCCGATCACCGCGCCGATCGCGCCGTAGTCCATCACGGCGGGCCGCTTCGGATCGAAGAACGGCGGCTGCAGGATCCCGGCCGGGAAGTTCATCGCGTTCAGGGCCGGCAGGTTCACCGCGTTCACGAGGTGCGGATCCATGGCCCACTCGCCGCGATCGACCGGCGTGCCGAGCTTTCGGAGGGCGGCCTTCACGTGGAACAGCCGCGCGCGCTCGGCGTTGCCGTACGCGTCGCCGGGCGCGATGTCGAGGCCGCGGTGATCGCGCCACCGATCGGGGTAGCCGACCGAGACCTTCAGCACCGCGAGCTTGGCCTTGGCGCGCGCCTTCGTCGCCGCCGACATCCAGGTGAGCGCGTCGATCCGGCGGCCGAACGCGGCGAGCTCGTTCTTCACCATCTGCTCGGCGCGCGCCTTCTCCGACGCCGGGAAGTAGCGCTCGACGTAGAGCTTGCCGACGACCTCGCCGAGCGCCTCGCTCGTGGCGTCGACGGCGCGCTTCCAGCGGTCGCGCAGCTTCGTCGATCCGGACAGCACGGTGCCGTAGAACGCGAACTGCTCGTCGACGAACGCCTTCGGCAAGACCGCCGCGCCGCGCGCGATCGCCCGCGCCGCCAGGTAGTCCTTCCACGTCGGCAGCGGCACGTCGCGCGCCGTGGCCCCGAGGCCGATCACGGCCGACGGCTGCCAGACGATGAAGTCGGCCTGCGAGGCGAGGCCGGCGGCGGCGAAGAAGCGCTCCCAGTCGAGCCCGGGCGCGCGGGCGGCGAAGTCGCTCCGCTTCCACCGGTTGTTGCCCTTGTGGACGTCGCTCGAGTCGACGCGCGTCGCGTGCGCCCTCGCGAGCCGCGCCTCGAGCTCGATCACGCGCTTGGCGCGGGCGGCGCCGTCGGCGAGGCCGGCCAGCTTGAACATGGCGGCGAGGTGCGCCTCGTACCGGGCGCGGATGTCGGCCATGCGCGGCGCGGGATCGATGTAGAAGTCGCGGTCTGGTAGGCCCAGGCCGCCCTGGAGCAGGAACGCGGCGTAGCGCGTCGGCGCGGCGAGGTCCGCGGCGACCCACAGGCCGAGCACGTTGCCCGTGTGGAGCTGGGTGTTGTTGAACGCGTCGACGTCGGCGCGGATGGTGCTGCCGAGCATCGCCGCGAGCCCGGCGGCGTCCTTGAGCGCGGCGATCGCGTCGAGCGTGGGCTGCAGCGGCGCGGTGCCGCGCGCCTCGATCGCCACCTCGTCCATGTACGAGGCGTAGAAGTCGCCGACCTTGCGCGCGTCGGTGCCGGGCGCGGCCTTGGCGGCGGCCTCCTGGATCAGCTCGGCCGTCCGCTTCGCGGTCAGCTCGCTGACGATCGCGCCGGTGCCGTAGCTCGCGCGATCGGCCGGGATCTCGGTCTGCGCCATCCAGGTGCCGTTCGCGTACGCGAAGAAGTCGTCGCCGGGCCGGACGGCGCGATCCATGCCGGCGAGATCGATCCCGGCCGCGATCGGGCGCGCGGGCGGGGGCGCGGGGCGGCTCGGGGCCGTCGGCGCGCCGGGGCGCGGCCGCCGGGGCGCGGCGTCTGGATCGGGCTCCTTGGTGCAGGCAGCGCAGGCGGCGCAGGCGGCGCAGGCGGCGAGCAGCGCGGCGGGGGCGAATCGCATGCGCGCACGGTAGCCCGGGCGCGGCGCGCGGATCTCGACGAAAACGCACGCGGGGCGCTGCGACGCGTGCGACAAGCGCAGCTGTCGCGATGCGACGCGCGGCGCGACGTGGGGGCGAGGCTCAGGCCTCGAGCAGCATGCGCTCGGGCGCCTCGAGGCGCTCCTTGACCGCGACGAGGAACGACACGGCCTCGCGGCCGTCGACGACGCGGTGATCGTAGCTGAGCGCGACGTACATCATCGGCCGGATCGCGATCTGATCGCCGACGACGACCGCGCGCTTGACGATGTTGTGCATGCCGAGGATGCCGGTCTGCGGGTAGTTGAGGAGCGGCGTCGACATCATCGAGCCGAAGATGCCGCCGTTCGTGATCGAGAACGTGCCGCCGGAGAGGTCCTCGAGCGAGAGCTTGCCGGTGCGCGCGCGCTCGGCGAGCTCGGCGATGCCCTGCTCGATCTCGGCGAACGAGCGGCGATCGCAGTCGCGCAGGACCGGCACGACGAGCCCCTTGGGCGCGGACACGGCGATGCCGAAGTCGTAGTGCTTCTTGTAGACGATGTGGCCGCCGATCACCTCGGCGTTGACGCCGGGGAACCGCCTGGCGGCGTGCACGCACGCCTTCACGAAGAACGACATGAAGCCGAGCTTCGTGCCGTGCGTCTTCTCGAAGACGTCCTTGTACTTCGCGCGCAGGTCCATGACGGCGGTCATGTCGACCTCGTTGAACGTCGTGAGCGACGCGGCCTCGTGCTGCGCCTGGACGAGGCGCTCGGCGACGCGCTTCCGGAGCGGCGACATCGGCACGACCTCGTCGCGCGGATCGACGTGGGCCAGGCGCTCGTCGGCCGCCGGCCCGGCGGGCGCGCCGGCCGGCGGCGCGACGGCCGGTGCCGCGGGCGTCGCGGGCGTCGCGGGCTGCTGCGGGAGCCGGCCGGCCTCGCGCGCCGTCGCGCGCTGCGACGGCGTGAGCCGGAGGAGCGCGTCCTTGTCGAGCGACGCGCCCTGCCCGTTGCCGCCAGCGGGCGCCGGAGCCGCCGGTGCGGGCGCCGGGGCCGCCGCCTGCGGGGCCGGTGCTGCTGGCGCCGCCGCCGCCACCTGCGGGGCCGGTGCCTGCGGGGCCGCCGCTTGCGGGGCCGGTGCTGCTGGCGCTGCCGCCGCCGCCTGCGGGGCCGCCGCCGGTGCCGCGCGCTCTGCGCCCGCCGGATCGACGGCGCCGATCACGTCCCCGATCTTGACCGTGGCTCCCGCCTGCACCTTCTGCGCTGCGAGCACGCCGGCCACCGGCGACTGCACCTGCACCGTGATCTTGTCCGTCTCGATATCGGCCACCGGCTCGTCGGCGAGGACCTGGTCGCCGACCTGCTTGATCCAGCGCGAGAAGACGCCCTCCGTGATCGATTCGCCTACGGGGGGAACGACGAGGTCTGTCATGCGCGCATGCTACCCCAGCCGCAGCACCGCGGCTCCCGGGCGCCGTCGAACAGCGCCAGATCGATCGCGTCCGGCGCTGCCGCTGCCGCTGCCGCTGCCGCCGCCGCCGCTCAGCGCTGCGTGAACGCCGCCGCGAGGATCTGCTGCTGCTCGAGCACGTGCGCCTTGTGCGAGCCGGTCGCCGGGCTCGCGCTCTCGACGCGGCTGATGCTCTCGTACGCGACGTCGAGCCCCTTGTGCTGCCGCAGCCCCGCGAGCACCGCGTGCATCCGGGGCCCGACGAACGTGGCCGCGCCCATGTTGGCCGGCTCGTCCTGGACCCAGAACACCTGGCGGAGACGGCTGTACTTCTCGATCGCGCCCGAGACGAGCTGCGGCCACCACGGGTACAGCTTCTCGATCCGCACGATCGCCACGCTCGCGTCGGCTCTTCTGGCGCGCTCGTCGAGCAGCTCGTAATAGATCTTGCCGCTGCAGAACAGGGCGCGCGTCACCTTCTCGGGATCGGCGAGCTCGTCGGACAGGACGCGGTGGAACTTGCCCGTCGCCAGCTCGTCGAGCGTCGACGTCGCCGCCGGCAGGCGGAGCAGGCTCTTCGGCGTCATCACGACGAGCGGCTTGCGCAGCGTGCGGAGCACCTGCGTGCGCAGCATGTGGAAGTACTGCGCCGGCGTGGTCGGCTGCACGACCTGGATGTTCTGCTCGGCGCACAGCTCGAGGAAGCGCTCGAGGCGCGCGCTCGAGTGCTCGGGCCCCTGCCCCTCGTAGCCGTGCGGCAGGAGCAGGACCAGGCCCGACAGCCGCTTCCACTTGTCCTCCGACGACGCGACGAACTGATCGATGATCACCTGCGCGCCGTTCACGAAGTCGCCGAACTGCGCCTCCCACATGACGAGCGCGTCGGGGTAGTCGAGCGAGTAGCCGAACTCGAACCCCATGACGCCCGCCTCCGACAGCGGGCTGTCGTAGACGCGGCACTGCCCCTGATCGTGGTGCAGGCTGCCGAGCACGAGGTGCTCGCGCCCCGTCTTCACGTCGGTGATGATCGCGTGGCGCTGGCTGAACGTGCCGCGCGAGCTGTCCTGGCCCGAGAGCCGCACGTTGACGCCCTGGTGGAGGAGCGAGCCGAACGCGAGCAGCTCGGCCGTCGCCCAGTCGATCGGGCGCTCGCCGCGGCCCATCTGCGCGCGCTGCTCGAGCAGGCGCTCGATCTTGGGGTGCGGCGTGAAGCCCGCCGGCACCTCGGTCATCGCCGCCGCGACGTTCTCGAGCAGCTGGCGCGGGACGCGGGTGTCGGCGTCGTCCGGCTGCTCGAGCAGGCCGCCGCGGTAGCCGCGCCACATCGCCGTCATCGACGGCGCGTCGGGGCGCTGCTTGGACGCCTTCGCCGCCTCGAGCTCCGCCTCGAGCTCGCCGACGCGGCGCTTCGTCATCGCGTCCACCTCCTCCGGCGTGACCACGCCCACCTCGATCAGGTGCCGCGAGTACACCTCGACCGGCGACGCCTTCTTGCGGATCACGTCGTACATGAGCGGCTGCGTGAAGCTCGGCTCGTCGGCCTCGTTGTGGCCGTACTTCCGGTAGCAGTACAGATCGATCACGACGTCGGAGGCGAACTCTGCGCGGTACTCGGCCGCGATCTCGACGACGCGGGCCAGCGCGTCGAGGTCCTCGCCGTTGACGTGCCAGATCGGGCACTCGAGCATCTTGGCGATGTCGGTGCAGTACGGCGTCGAGCGCTGCTCGGCGGGCGACGCGGTGAAGCCCACCTGGTTGTTGACGATGAGGTGCACGGTGCCGCCGGTGCGGTAGCCCGGCAGCGCCGAGAGCTGCATCGTCTCGGGCACGAGGCCCTGCCCCGCGAACGCGGCGTCGCCGTGGACGAGGACGCCCATCACGCGGCGGTGCTCGACGTCGCCGTGGCGCGTCTGCTTGGCGCGCACGCGGCCGACGACGATCGGATCCACCGCCTCGAGGTGGCTCGGGTTGAACGCGAGCGAGACGTGCATCTGGTGGCCGTGCGGCAGCCCCGGCAGATCGGTGCGATCCGTCGAGAAGCCGAGGTGGTACTTGACGTCGCCGCCGCCCATCGCCTTCTCGGGCTCGACGTCCTCGAACTGGCCGAACAGGTCGCGCCCGGGCCGGCGCATGATCTGCTCGAGCGTGGTGAGGCGGCCGCGGTGCGCCATCCCGATCACCGCCTCGATCGCGCCGAGCCGCGCGCCGTGCGCGAGCACCAGATCGAGCAGCGGGATCAGGCTCTCGCTGCCCTCGAGCGAGAACCGCTTCGTGCCCGGGTACTTCGTGTGGCAGAACCGCTCGAACTGCTCGGCGTTGATGAGCAGCGCGAGGATCTGCTTGCGCAGCTCGGCGCCCGGCGGGCGGAGCAGCTGCGTCTCCATGCGCTCGGCGAGCCACTGGCGCCGCGCCGGCGCGCAGATGTGCATGAACTCGAGGCCCACCGAGCCGACGTACACGCGCCGCAGGTGCTCCAGGACCTGGCGCACCGTCGCGTGCGGCATGCCGTAGACGCCCGTCGGCTCGACGTGCAGATCGAGGTCCGTGTCGGTGAGGCCCCAGCTCGCCGGATCGAGCTCGGAGATGTGCGCCGTCTCGAGGAGGCCGAGCGGATCGAGCCTCGCGTTGAAGTGGCCGCGGCTCCGGTGCGCGTTGACGAGCGGCCACACCGAGGGCCCCGCCTGCACGTGCGCCGAGATCGGGGTGAGCGGCAGCGTCGTCGGGTGCGCGTACAGAGACAGCGCGGGCCGCGGCGGCGCCTCGAGCGATGCCGCCGCGGGCGCGAGCTGCAAGATCGCGGGCGCGGGCGGCTCGGGCGCGGGCTCGCGCTGCGCCGGCCGGGACTCGGCGGCGGCGGGCGCCGCGGCCTTGGCAGGCGCGGGCGCCGCGGCCTTGGCCGGTGCCGGCGCCGCGGCCTTGGCAGGCGCGGGCGCCGCGGACGCGGACGCGGGCGCGGGCGTCGCCGCGGGCGCTGGCTGCGCGGGCGCGGCCGCGCGGCCGTTGCCGCTGCCGGCCTGCGCGGCGTGGCCGTTGCCGCCGGCCGCGCCGGCCGGGCCGGTCGCGCCGGTCGGGCCATCGCCGAGCAGCGGATGCCAGCTCGCGTCGATCTCGCCCGGCTCTTGTGCGTACTGCTGCTCTAGCTCGTCGAGGTACGCGAGGGAGCTCGCCAGCTCGAGGATGTCGCGGGGCATGGCGCGAGGATAGCGCCTCGCCGGGCGGTGCCGGCCCTAGGGCTCCGGTTTCTTCGCCAGGAGCGCGCGCGCGACATCGTCGGGGAGGAGCCGGTTGTTCGCGACGCGGACGTCGCCCGCGCGCAGGAGCCGCGCGGCCTCGATCACGACCAGGCTCGCGTTGCCTTCGATCGCGAGCGCGCCGCCCACCACCTCGAGCGCGCCCGCGTCGAGGAGCTCGAGGTCCGGGTTGCCCGTGACCTCGAGCCCGCCGCGCACCTCGCGCAGCGCTGGCAGCGCGAGGTGCGCGAGCGCGCTGTTGCCCTCGATCGAGACGCGCCCCGCCCGCGCGAGCCGCGGCAGGCGCAGCGCGCGCAGGTCGCCGTTGCCGACGACGCGGAGCGCGCCGCCCACCTCGCGCAGCGCCGGCAGCGTCGCGTCGGCGAGCGCGACGCTCGGCCCGATCGCCAGATCGCCGTCGATCACCTCGAGCGCGCCCAGCGGCCCGAGGTCGAGCGCGGCGCCCGTCCGGATCGTGACGGCGCCCGCGCGCGCGCAGCCCGCGAGCGCGCGGGCGTGCTCCGGGCCGCCGATCCGCACCGCGCCGGCCGGGCAGCGCGCCGGCTCGCCCGGCCCCCCGCGCGGCGCGCCGCACGCCGCGAGCGCCGCCGCCGCCGTCGCCACGGCTGCGGCCGCCCTACTTCGTGACCGGCGCATCCACCGCCTCGCCGCGGCACGCGCGCACGTAGCGCCCGACCGTCTCGGCGAAGCCCAGGTACAGCGCGTCGGCGAGCAGCGCGTGGCCGATCGAGACCTCGGCGAGCTCGGGCACCTCGCGCGCGAGCAGCGGCAGGTTGCGCAGATCGAGGTCGTGGCCCGCGTTGACGCCCATGCCCGCCGCGGCCGCCGCGCGCGCCGTCTCCTTGACGCGCAGGAGCTCGTCTCTGAGCCGCGGCTTGCCCCACGCCGACGCGTACGGCTCGGTGTAGATCTCGACGCGATCGACGCCGGTGGCCGCCGCCGCCGCCATCATGTCGGCGTTCGGATCGACGAAGATCGCGGTGCGGATGCCGCGCCGCTTGAGCCGCTCGACGATCGGCGCGACGACGTCGTGCTGGCGCGGCAGCTCCCAGCCGTGATCGCTCGTGATCTCGCCCGGCCGCACCGGCACGAGCGTGAACTGCGTGACGCGCAGCTCCTCGGCGAGGGTGAGCAGCTCCTCGCGCTCGTCGCCCTCGAGGTTGAACTCGGCGCCGCGCTCCTCGCACAGCGCGCGCAGCGCCCGCACGTCGTCGGCGCGCGTGTGGCGGTTGTCGGCGCGCCAGTGCAGCGTGAGGCCGTACGCTCCCGCGTCGAGGCACGCCTTGCCCGCCGTCCGCGGCGACGGGTTTGCGTGGCCGCGCGAGTTGCGCAGCAACGCGACCTTGTTCAGGTTGACCGACAGGGCGACCGGCTGCGCGCGCATCGCCACGACACATAGCATAAGCTGCTCAACATGAACGTCGACCAGCTCGTCCTGGAGCTCGAGACGGCGGACCTCCGGCGCCGAAACGCGCTCGCCCGCGCGGCGGCCGCCGGCGCGAACGAGGACGAGCTATGCGCCGTGATCCGGCTGCTCGTCAACCCGGTCAAGAACGTGCGCCTCGGGGCGATGGAGGTCCTCGCGTACGCGCGCTTCCGCTACGCGATGCCGTACCTCATCGACGTCACGCGCAAGCGCACCGGCGACGACCGCATCATGGCGGCGCGCGCGATCGCGGCGATGGCCGAGCCAGGCGACCTCGAGCTCGAGCTGTTCGCGAAGCAGTGGATCGGCAGCGGCGATCCGCTGCTCGAGCTGCACGGCACGACCGTGCTCATGCGGCTCGGCATCCCGCTCCCCGATCCGAAGGAGCCGCGCGAGCTGCGCGGGACGCCGCGCGCCCGGGACGGCGGCGGCAGCGGCGGCGGCGGCGGCAACAAGGATGGCTCCGACTCTGGCTCTGGCTCCGGCTCTGGCAAGCCCTCCGGCGAGCCGCGGCTCCCAGCGCCGCCCGCTCCACCAAACAGCGCCGACGATCCCGACGACGACTCCGAGCCGCCGTGGACCGAGATCCGCTCCGAGAAGGAGCTGCGCAAGGAGTTCGAGGCGCTGCCCCTGCCCGCCGACGCGCGCGCCGAGATCGCGCGCGAGCTCGAGCGCATGCGCGCGCTGCCCGTCGAGCACCCCGAGTACGAGGGCATCCGCGCGTTCCTCCGCTACGTGCGCGACCTGCCGTGGGGCAAGCGCGCGGCGCAGACGCCCTCGCTCGCGCAGGTGGCGGCCGCGCTCGACGAGCGCCATTTCGGGCTCGACGACGCCAAGCGCCGCGTGCTCGAGTACCTCGCCGTCGAGCAGCTGCGCGGCCACCCGCAGCCGCGCGTCCTGTGCCTCGTCGGGCCTCCCGGCGTCGGCAAGACGTCGTTCGCGCGGGCCGTCGCGCGCGCGCTCAATCGGCCGTTCGCCGTGCTGTCGCTCGGCGGCGTCGACGACGAGGTGCAGATCCGCGGCTTCGAGCGCACGTACATCCGCTCGCGCCCCGGCCGCGTGATCCGCGCGATCGTGAAGGCCGGCGTCATGAACCCCGTCATGCTGCTCGACGAGATCGACAAGCTCGGCCGGCGGTGGAGCGATCCCGCGGCCGCGCTGCTCGAGCTGCTCGATCCGGAGACCAACACGAGCTTCGTCGACAGCTACCTCCAGTTCGGCTTCGACTTCTCGCAGACGCTCTTCATCTGCTCGGCGAACGCGGCCGATCAGATCGACGCGATCCTGCGCAACCGCATGGAGGTCATCGAGCTCGCCGGCTACACCGCGCGCGACAAGATCCTGCTCGCGCACAAGCACATCGTGCCCGCCGCGGTCGTCGACTCGGGCCTTCCCCCCGGCTCGCTCGGCTTCACCGAGGCCGCGCTCGATCTGCTCGTCCGCGAGTACTCCGCCGAGCCCGGCGTGCGCGAGCTCGCGCGTGCCGTGACGCAGATCTGCCGCGCGCACGTCCACCGGAGCGCCGTCGCCGGCGAGAAGCCGCAGCCCGTGACGTTCGAGGCCGCCCAGGTCCGCGCGATCCTCGGCAAGCCCGCGCGCCGCCCGCGCCGCGCGTTCCCATCGCTGCCGCCCGGCTGCGCCTACGGCCTGTCCTGGACCGCGAGCGACGGCGAGCTCCTGCCGATCGAGTGCGCCGTCCTGCCGCACGGCACCGGCAAGCTCGTCGTGACCGGCCAGCTCGGCGACGTGCTCAAGGAGTCGATCGAGATCGCGATCGCCGTCCTGCGCCGCTCTGCCGATCGCCTCGGCGTCACGCCCGGCTTCCGCGACGGCCACGACCTGCACGTGCACCTCCCCGACGGCGCGACGAAGAAGGAGGGCCCGTCCGCCGGCCTGGCCATCGCGATGGCCCTGCTCTCGCACCTGCGCGGCCGCCCCGTGCGCAACGACACCGCGATGACCGGCGAGCTGACGCTCCACGACCGCGTCACCGCCGTCGGCGGCATCAAGACGAAGCTCCTCGCGGCGGCCGCCGCCGGCCTTGGGCGCGCCGTCCTCCCCGAGGACAACCGGCTCGACGTCGAGCACGACTTCCGCGACGACGTGCCGCCCGTCGAGATCGTCTACGTCCGCGACCTCGACGCCGCGATCGCCGCCGTGTTCTGAGCGCCCATCGCCGGTCGGCACCCGACAGATGACAACCGATTCGCCCTAATCGTCGCCCTCGAGCAGACGGCGCACCTCATGGACATCGAACGGAGGAAACTCTCCGGTGTGCCACGCAGCCGCAACCGGTGCGACGAGCGGCCGGTGCCGTTCGAAGTCTCGCTCGAGGAGCACGCGCGCTGCTGCGGCAGACACCGCCAGCTCCGGATCAGCCAAGCTCGCGATGAGCATCGGCACCACGGCCGCGTCGTTGGCGCCGCCGATCGCCGTGATGGCGCCGGCTCGTGTGCCCGGCTCGACATCACGGCGGCTCGCGAGCTGTGCCAGAACCTCGACGAGCTCAGGATGCGCAGGCTCTCCCCGGAGCACCGGCTCGGCAGCACCGACCCCCTCGTGCAACACGCGCGGGTCATCATTCTCCCGCAGGACTCGCACGAGGAGAGGAGCATCACCGGGATCGGCATTGTGCGAGAGCGCGGCGAGCGCGCTTCCATGATTCGCGCCGCGCCGCGGGTTGGCGTTCGGCTCGGTTCGCTCGTACGGCGCAGCCTCGAGCTCCCGGAGCGCAGCCTCTCGCACGGCACGCCGGATCGCGAGGTCGATCATCGGCTGACTGCCGTGCCGCTGGCTCGCATTGGCGAGGCAGTAGAAGTCCAGCGCGAGGCCCCGCGCGACGACGCTCTCCGAGCCGAGGAGCCGGAGGAGCGCCGCCTTCCGCTGCTCGAGCGGCAGCTCGAGATCTCCGAGCTGCCGGATCACGTCGCGATCCGCGGAAGGGATGGCGGCGCCCGTCCAATAAAACGACTGGAGCTCCATAGGGGATGTCCTGGATCAGAAGCGCTCGAGGATCGCTTTCCCTGGGATTGTGCCGCGAACGAGCACCTCGCTGGTGCGGACGACGTCCTTCAATGCCTGCATCGCCGCGGTCCCCACCGCCGGATGGCTGAAGTTCCAGAAGTCCTGGCCTTGCCGAGTGCTCAGGTCGTGGATGTTCTTCGGTGCGATGTAAGCGAGATCGATCCGCACCTTGCCAGCGCCGTCTCCACGGCCATCGAACTTCTCGCCATGCGGATTGGTTATCTCGCCATCTTGTTGCTTGGTGGTCGAGATATACGGCGAGAGCTTGCCACCTACTGCGTGTGCGTGCGGGTCACGCGCGGCCTTCTCGCGCCCCTCGAACGGGAACTTCTTTAGATAATCGGGATCACTCTTGGGCAGGATACCCTTGCCGATCTTGATGAAGTGCTCGTCCTCGTCGGTAATGGCGCGGACGATCTTGCGCGGCACGTACTGGCCGACCTGATCCTTTACATACTCGGTCGCGGTGCGCTTGTTCATATAGACAAGGTGTCCGGCCGGTCCCGGCGTGCCCTTGTCGTATTCGTCCTGGTAGACCGCAGCACCGACCGGGGTCGGATTCGTGTCCGACTTGCTGTTCTTCAGCATCAAGACGTGGCGATCGTCCAGGTGAATCCAGTGGAGCTGGTATCCCCTCCCGGTGCCGAGCGTCTCGGCCAGCGCTTGCTGCGCGAGCTTCTCGATCTGCGGGAACTTGACGTCCTTGTCCTTGATCGTCTCGAAGAGCTGCTCGATGCGAACACGCAGCGCGTCGGCGTCATCTTTGAGCGCGAACACCTCGAAGTTGGCCTTCGGGTTGATCACGGCGTTGACGTCGTAGATGTGCGCCTTGCCGGGCTGCTTCGTCGCCGATAGCTCGGAGAGCTTGTACTTGCGCTTGATGTTCCAGAGGCGCGCACGAAGCAGGAGCCCGATGCCCTTGCCTCCCTTCGTGAGCCGCTTGACCTCGGCGACCGCCTTTTGCAGGCGAGCCTCCTTCTGCGCGAGGGACTCCTCCTGCTTGCCCTTCTTGTCGTCCTTGTCGGGATTCTTCGCGGGTCTCTCGTCAGGGCCGCCGTGATCGTCGCGCTTCTTCTTCGGCTGCTTGGCGTCCGCTCCCTTGCCCTTCCGCTTGAGCCTCGCCGCGATCCCCTCGAGCTTCTTGCCCACCTTGGCCGCCGGGCCGCGCAGCTTCTTCAGCAGCCAGTTCGCCACGAAGTCGAGCACCACCACCGCCGCCGACGCGAGCGCCGTCGCGAACAGCGGGCCCGCGCCGCCGCCCTGCACAGCCGACAGGAACGCCATGAACGCGGCAAACGCCGCGATGATCCGGCTGACCGTGCCCCACGCCGCCTGCAGGCCCTCGATGATCGCCATCAGCGCCCCGGCCGCCGGCACGATCATCGCCACCAGCTTCTCGATCAGGATCGCGACGAGCGCCATCGGGATCGCGGCGAGCAGCGCGTCCAGCGCCATCTGCACGATGTCGTCCATCGTGATGCCGCCCTCGAGCAGCACCTGCAGGATCATCCCCGCGACGCCGAGCACCTCGATCACCTTGCTCTTGAACCACGCGACGACGGCCGTCTTGAACGCCGACCACAGGTGGTGCTTGATGCCGTCCACCACCGCCGCGCCGAGCTTGCCGATCCACGCGCCCGGGCCCGTCGCCACGTCCTTGATGATCTTCGCCCACGCGCCGAGCGCGTCGACGATCGCCTTCGCCGCGTCGATTGCGCCCTGCACCACGTCGCCCACCAGGTCGACCAGCGCGTGCAGCCCCTTCTCGAGTAGCGCCAGCGCTGCGTCGAGCGCCTTGCCCAGCCGATCGAGCGCCGCCTGTACTGCCTGCTTCAGGCCCTCGGCGAGCTTGTTCACCGTCGTGACGGCCTTGTTCACCGCCGCCCGGATCGCCGCCTGGAACCTCGCCTTGAGCGCGGGGAACGCCGCCAGGAGGACGTCGGTGATCGCGAGCAGCGCCTCGCCGATCGCCTGGATCGCGGCCGTGATCGCCTTGCGCGCCAGCTCGATCGCCGCCATCGCGAGCCGCTTCGCCGCGTCGAGCACCGCCTTGACCGCCTTGCGCGCGGCGTCGATCGCCGCGGAGATCGCCTTCTTGATCCCCGCGAAGAACGCCTTGGCCTTCGACGACAGCCAGCCGAAGAAGCCCGACGACTTCTTCTGGCCCTTCGCCTTGGCGGTCTCGGCCTCCTGTTCGCCCTTCTGCTTCGCTGCCTCGGCCTTCTGCTTGCCCTCCTCGATGTGCTTCTGGGCCTCGGCGTTGGCCTTCGCCTCCTCGGCGGTGACCTGCGCCATGCCCTCGGCGACCTTCTTGTCCGCCTGCTTGCGCGCGTCGGCGCCCTGCTTGTCGATCTCCGCCTGCCACTGGCCGCGCGCCTGCTCGCTCTCGGCCTTCGCCGCCGCGCGCGCTGCCGCCTGATCCGCGTCGGCCTTCGTCTTGAGGTCGCGGATCTGCTGGTCAGCCTCGGCGCGCGCCTTCTGATCCTCGCGCGCGTGCTTCGCGCGCTCGGTCGCGACGTCGGCGCTCGCCTTCGCGAGCGCCGCGTCGATCTGCGCGCCGCTCTGCTCCTGCGCGACGATCGCGACCTCCTCCGACGGCGCCGCCCCGGCCACCGTCGGCAGCGCCACCTCGGGCGCCGCGCGGCCGGGCACCGCCTTCGCGGTCAGCTCCTCGGTCGGCACCGACGTCTCGATCCGGTCCTCGCCGAGCGGCACGCGGCTGTCGGTCCGGCCCTGCGCCTCGGCCTTCGCCGCCTGCGCCTCGAGCTTCGCCCGATCTCGATCGGAGGCCGACTTCGCCTCGCCCTTCATCGCGATCGCGGGCGCCGCGCCCGGATCGGTCGAGACGCCCGCGGCCTGCGTCGGGATCGACGCGAGGGAGCTCGACATCTGCTGCTTCTCGGCCTCGGTCATCGTCGGCTCGCCGCCGACCTTGCCGCCGTTTGCAGCCGCGCCGGTCGGCTTGCCGCTGAAGGCTCGGAGCCACCACACATGCTCCTGCGCCGCGGCGGCGATCGGCGCGCCGGCCTGCTGCTGCGCCTGCTGGGCCTGGCCCTGTTGCGCCTGCTTCGCGGCCTGGCCGCCCGGGACCTCGCCCGTGATCGACTTGTCGGCCTTGCTCGACGCGCCGGGCCCGACCTGCTTGCCGCCGCCACCCGGCGCTCCCGCGCCGGCCCCCTTCGCACCGGCGCCGGCACCGGCACCGGCATCAACGCCCGCGCCCTGGGCCGCGGCGCCGTCGCCGTTGCTCAGCTGCTTCGGCGGGTTCGCCTTCGCCTCCGCGCGCTGCTTGCCGACGTCGCCCGCCGCCGCGGCGTGGAGCTGGCCGAGCGCGGGGACAAGCTTGTCGGGCCGTATGCCCAGGAGCTGCACGAAGCTCACCTCGGGCGGCGCGGCGGCCACGCTCGGCGGCTGCTTCTGCGGCTTCGGCGACGCGCCACCGCCACCACCGGGCGCGCCGCCGCCCTCGCCGCCCTCGCCGGGCACCGGCGGCATCGCGAGATCGGCGCGCGGATCGTAGGCGCCGTCCTCGGCACTCGCGGCATCTGCCTCGGCGTGCTCCTCGCTGTCGCTGAACGCGTACGCCACCGCGGGCTGCGCGCGCAGCGCGATCGGCGCGGCCCGGCCCAGCACCGCCAGCGTCGCGGCGCGATCCGCCTCGCGCTCGAGCTCCTGCCGCGAGCCGGCGCGCTCGCCGCGTCCGCCCTGCTGCTGCACCACGTGCGCGAGCTCGTGCGCGATCAGCCAATCGCCCTCGCGCGTACCCGGCTGGTAGGCGCCCTCGCGGAAGTGCACCTCGCCGTCCTTGACCAGCGCGCGCGTGGCGCCGGTGGCCTCGGGGCTGTCGCGCCGGATCGAGACGCCGCTCAAGTCGAAGCCGAACGCCTGGCTCATCCGCCCCTGCAGCCCCGCGTCGAGCCGCCCCGGCTCGCGCGGCGCGGGCGCCCGGCGCGGCGCGGGCTCCTCGTCGTACTGCGCCTCCTGCATGACGAGCGTCTGCTTGCCCGGCGCGAGCCTGCCGCCAGCACGCCCCGCCCGACCCTGCGTGGCGCGGTCATCGCGCGGCGCGAGCCGCGTGTGCTTGCCGACAGTCGGCACGCGGGCGTCCTCCTCGACGAGCAGCGCGTCCCGCCCAGGTACCTCGTCCCTATGCCGCCGCTCGAATCCCATCCAATCCCCGCAGGTCTAAAGCCTAGTACGCCTAGTACGGCTCCGCCCGCAGCACCTCCCCGATTGCGCCGAATGAGTCTCCGAGGATAAAGATTAGATATTGATCAAGTCAGGAACGCACGCCAGCCCCACCTACCAGGTCCTCAAAGACAGCTCTCACCGTGCTGCTGGTTGCACCCCGCTGGCAGACGAACGGCCGTGCGGCTACTCGTACGGCCTGAATCCACTCCAGATGAACGAGATCCCGCCAGAGCCGATCTGGCGGGAACAGACCTCCATGCCCGCCGGGACGCGCAGCCGCGCGCCGTGGATCTCCGAATGACGATCGACCGCTTGAATGAGCACGGCGATCTGCGAGCTGGCCGGCGGCGGCCCCACGGTTCCGCAGTCGCTGGCGAGATAGATCTCCGCTCGAAAGGTTTGCCCCGGGCTCAGATCGAACAAGTTGGTGACGGCGAGGTCCGTCACGATCAGCGGTCCCTCTGCAAACTTGTTGGACCCCGTCAACGCAAACGCCTTGCCCGTGAGGATCCGGGTGTCATCCGTATCGGCCGTCCTCAGATGGACGGGCTCCTGGAGCGTCACGGGCCCCGCCAGCGCGATCGCGTTCTTCACGGAGACCACCCCTGTCACGGCCACCTGCCCCTCGACGGACACCGGCTCGGCCACGGTGCACGCGCAGCCGGACGGCGCCCCCGGCTCGTCCATCCCATCCGTCGTGCTGCCGCACGAGACCGTGACCAGGGCCAGGGCGATGCCGGCGATCGAGCGCGAACGCGTGTACCTCAAGCTCATCAGCTCACCTCTCGTCCGGACCGCTGGGAGGCCGGCGATCGATGCATATCAGGTCAGGCGCTGGCGCGTCATCCGAGCCGTCGCGGCGCCCTCGGCCGCGTGATCGAGCGCGCTCCCGGCGCCAGCGACGGCGCGTTCGTCTCGCCCGCGAGTAGCGCGAGGACGTCACTCGCCGGATACGGTGGCTCCTCGGGCCCCGTGGCGCGCGCAGCGCTGCCGCTGGCGGCCTGGATCACGCCGAGCGCGCCGAGCGCGCCGCCGAGGTTGCCGCCCTCCGCCGCTCCGTGGGACAGCATTCCGCGTGCGCGTCCTCATGTGCCTGTCGCCTTCTCGAGCGGGTGCTTGCCGATCGTCGTCCCGCCCGCGCACGTGCGCGTCGGCTTCGGAAGATCGAGCTCGGCGCTCGAGCGAAGGAACGCCGAGGGCATGATCGAGACCACGACCGAAACCGGGGAGTTCGCCGTCGGGATCGACAGCACCGCGTTCGCCGAGCTGCCGTTCTCGATCGAGTCGGGCCTCGTCACCGAGATCGCTCATCGGCGAGGACTGACGCGGGCCCTCGATCAGGGCAGCGGGTACACGTAGACCCTGCCCGCGGTGGTGTGCTCGGCGGGCGCACCCGTGATCAGGACCGCGCCGGTAGGCGAGAGCGCCACGCTGGTGCCGAACGCGCCTCGCTCGTAGGGGTCGGTCGACTTGACGTACGCGCGCTGGCGCCACGTCGTATCGCTGCGCGTGTAGATGTAGGTCGCGCCGGAGTCCTTCGTGGCGTTGCTCGACTCGTCTCCCCCGATGCCTTTCGCCGCGCTGTCTTCATCGGGGCCGCCGACGGCCAGGGTCGAGCCATCAGCCGACAGGGCGATCGCGAAGCCGAAGAAGTCCTGCTCTTCGCTGTTGGACGCCTTGACGTAGGCTTGCTGGCTCCACGTCGTCCCGCTACGTCCGAACACGTAGACCGCGCCTGCATCCTGCGCGGAGTTGTCGCGCTCGTCACTGCCGACGCCGGTCGCCGCGCTGTCCTCGGCCCTCGCGCTCACCGCCAGGATCGAACCATCGCCCGAGAGGGCGATGCTGTTCCCGAAGTGGTCGTAGGCCTCGGTGTTGGACGCTTTGACGTAGGCCTGCGGGCTCCACGTCGTCCCGCTGCGCGTAAAGACGTAGGCCGCGCCGGCACCCACCGCGGAGTTGTCGGCCTGGTTACCGCCGATGCCGGTCGCCGCGCTGGCCTCGTAGTAGGCGCCCACCGCGAGC
>DATMCI010000227.1:0-3297 GCA_035558535.1 Kofleriaceae bacterium | reverse complement strand
AGCGCCTCGTCGAATCGCAGGTTGCTCTCGCTCAAGATCGGCGCAGCATGATCCTCTCGACGATCCCGGACTAATCCGGATATCATCAAGGTCTGATTCCGGAGTGACTTCGCGAGCTTGTCGCTATCTGATCGGCATTGCGGCTAGCCCCGGCTAGCCCCGGCTAGCGCTGGCGAGGCGCGTCGACGCCGTCGAGGCAAGCCGTGGCGGCTGGCGTTGGCGGCCATCAGCGCCGTACGTGCTGGGCAAGCGCACCCTGTCTGACTCGGCTTAATACAGATCGTGGACTCTTTATTCGGAATTAATCCTCGTGAATTTGACTTTCTCTTTATAGAAGGCTCTCTCATAAAGAGTTGGAAAAGACGCTCCTTCAGACACTGGAGTCTATTGCGTCCGACGCATTCGCCATATCAGTGTTCCGGCCGAGGCAGGTGCGTCCCGATGGGGTTCGACCGCGAAAAGCGTCTGGGAAACGATCAGGGGTACCGCGGGCATGATGACGAGCTCGAGGGGCGCGATGAGCGCCGCGCCCCATGGCCCGGTAAACGGACCCTGGTCGAGCGGGAGTACGCCAGGAATCCCAGCTGGATATTGGCCCGCCGGACCTTGTCCGAAGGGGCCGCCGACCAGCAGCGCGCGCCGCTGGGGCCGGCACCCACGATCCCCGCGCCGGTCGCGCCCGCGCTGTATGTGGATCGCAGTCCGCCGAAGCAGAGCGCGCCGGCCCCCAGAGGCCATGGGCTGAGTGACTGGGCGGGCGCCGGGAAGACCGGCAAGATCTTCCAGCACGCCGCGACCGAGGCGTTTGCCGGCACGCAAGGCTCGTTCGAGATTCGGGCCCGCTGGACGCTCGCCGAATTTGCGTCGTACGAGCTTGGGACCGACGCGGTGATGGAGGTGAAACGGACGATCCACGTTCGGCTGGCAGGCGGCGCGGCGATCCTCGTCGAGAGCCGGGCACGATCGTGGTTCCATGCGGACCAGCTGCCGAACGACGTGCACGCCGCGCTGCATGTGCCGGCGAAGCGGATCACGCACGATGGCGCGATCGTCGTCACCGACGACCGGGGGCTTCATCTGCTGAGGACGTACCCGCACCCGCTGGGTCGGGCGCCGTCGCTGGCGGCGATGCTGGCCGGGGAGCCGATGCTCGGCTTCGCCACGCCGCCGGAGCAGCGCCTCCAGGAGGCGAGCCACTTCGTCGTGCACACCGTGCCGCAGTACGACGCGAACATGCTCTGGATCGAGAGCATCGTGCGGGACGCGCCGGCGGCGGCGCTCGGGCTGCGTGGATACATCCAGGCGAAGCTGAACTACGAGTCTCCGCCGCCGGACGCGCTCACGGTCGCGCGCCACACGATCGCCCGGCTCGAGACCGTGATCTCGCACGCGGCGACCGGTTATGAGGGCACTGCGCTGCTGATGCAGCTCGCCGCGCTGTGGCGGCACCTCACCGAGTTGCTGCGGGTTGCCGAGCAGGCGCGGCCCGCGGACAAAGCGCTCTGGGACCACGCGCAGGGCGGTGTGCAGGCGATCGGCAAGGCCGTGGTCGGCCTCGGGGTCGCCGTGAAGGAGATCGCGTTCATGGCGCGCGATCTCGGCATGTGGGGGCTCGACGCGATCGCAGGCGCGCTCGGCGGTAACCTGGACTGGGCTGCCGCGAGCAGCATCGGCAATGCCTACCAGGCCGGCAAGTCCACGGGCGAGATCTTCACGGCGCTCGTCGAGGGCGTCATCGAGCAGTGGAGCAAGGCGATCGAGCACGCCGGCAACGGCGACCTCTCCTTGCTGCTGGATCTGAGCGCGGAGCTCGCGCTCGATCTGGCGATCGAGGCCGCGACGGCGGGTGCAGCGACGCCGGGGGTCGCCGCCAAGCGCGCCGGGACCGCCGCGCGTGTCCTCGAGCTGGCTCATGACGCAGCGGAGGTGCTCCTGTACCGCGCCCAGACTGTCGTCGCAAAGACCAGGGCCGCGGTCGCGCGCGCGCCAAGGGCGGCGCGCCAGGCGCTGCTCGACTCCCTCGACGTGGCGACCGGGCTCGCGGATGGGCTCCGCCACGCGCTCCAGCAGGCGGATGCTGGCGTCGGGCCGAAGCTCGCGCGCCTCGATCCCGGCGCGATCCCCCAGGCGATCCAGCATGCACGCGGCGCGCGTGCGATCGGCGAGGCGAAGGCCGCGATCGCGGGCCTGCAGGGCCCGGCGCGTGCGCAGGGACAGGGCGTCATCGCGGCGCTCGAGCAGCTCGCGAAGAAGGCCGGCATGTCCGATGCGATCGACGCGATCGCGCAGCGGATCGCGGACGGCGCCCCGGCAGGCTTCATCGGCAAGCTCCAAGACGCGCTCGGCACGTGGGGCCGACAGCTCGACGACGAGGTGCTCGCCGGCGTGCTCCGCCGCGCGGCGGACGCGGTCGATCCGGTGTCGTTCCTGGGCAACGTCGACTGGGTCATGCAGAGGCGCCTGAAGCTTCCGGCCCGCAAGCAGCTGGTGCGGCAGGCGGTGAAGCGCGCCGACCCGCTCGACCTGCAGTGGCTCCGCCTGCTAACAGACCTGCCCGACGAGATGCTCGAGTTCATGGCGCTCGATCCGTCGACGCACTGGAAGACCTTCATGAAGGTCTCGGACCGGCCGTCTGCCTACTCCCCGAGCGGTGTCGCGAAGCTCTTGACGAAGGCGGACTATGTCGATGCGGCGGTGAAGCTGCGTGGGGTGGCCGGTGAGCTGATCTTCGTCGTCGAGAACCTCGAGCTGCCGGGCGGCCTCAAGATCGTCGGTCGCCAGGTCGACGCCGGGGTCAAGAAGCTCGACTTCCAGCTCGAGAACGCGGCGGGCCGAAGGGCCAAGCTCGAGGTGAAAGCATGGAGCGAGAAGAGCTGGAAACGGGCGCTCGATGCCAACGTCGGCAAGCACCGGCTCCAGGGCATGACGAGGCGCATGATCGAGCAGCTCCAGGCGGCGAAGCAGACCGGCGAGGCCGTGTACCTCGCCGTCTCAGACGCGATCGGCGCCGAGCGGCTCCGGCTCAGGGCGTTACTCGCGCATCATGGCCTCGCAGATACCGTCGTGATCACGTTCCCCGAGGACAAGCTCCGGGACGCGGCGGCGAGGCTGCGCAAGGGGCTCGGCATGGGGGCCGCCAGCCTGGCGCTCGTGACGGCGGACGACCTCGCGGAGCACACCGATGAGTGACGGGAAGATATGGCCGGGGGACACGCAGTGGGCGATCGCCGGCAAGATCGCGGTGCCGGTGCTCGAGGAGATCGGCAGGCGCCTGCCGGAATGGCTCCACGGGGACGG
>DATMCI010000226.1:0-22114 GCA_035558535.1 Kofleriaceae bacterium | reverse complement strand
AATCCAAGTTGTCGCGTGCCGGCGTGCGCGACTCTCGGCGAATTCAAGTTGTCGCGTGCCGGCGTGCGCGACTTTCGGCGAATCCAAGTTGGCGCGTGCCGGCGTGCGCGACTCTCGGCGAATTCAAGTTGGCGCGTGCCGGCGTGCGCGACTCTCGGCGAATTCAAGTTGACGCGTGCCACCGTGCGCGACTCTCGGCGAATTCAAGTTGACGGTGCCGCGGCGCGCGACTCGCGGCGCAATCAAGTTGGCGGTGCCGTAGCGCGCTACGTCTGGAGCTACTGACGCCTGGGACCCGTGACGCGAACCAGCAATGTGCAGTGCCGATCTGGATGGCGATCAGCCAGCTGAAGCAGAAGGGATGTTCGTCCCGTCGCTTGGATTGCATCGCAAATCTCACAAGACTCACACGGCTGATCCCGAGCGCGGGCTCCCAGTGGCGCCTCGCAAGGTCATGCTCGAGGTGAAGCTCTGCCCCGGGATGCCCATATGACTAAATACCACTCATGGATTGACATCGTGGCTAGGCTCGCTATCCATTTGCCAGTGGCGAGCAATCGGTGCGGTCAGCAGTCATTTGAATTCAGGACCTGGGGCGGGCGGCGCGCAAGGGCCGGACGGCCGCCGAAAGGGTATCGCTCGAGCGAGCCGCACAAGCCTCGTGTTCGATTCTCCGGCCCGACACCGGTCCACGTCACGCTGCGCGTGATCGCTCCCATAGCGACGCTCCGGCGGCCCGACGCGTATCATGCGATCCGCCGAGCGATGTATACGGTCGTCGACCGGAGCGACTTTCGCATCGTCCACATCAGCATCGAGCGTGATCATTTGCACTTGATCGTCGAGGCGAACGATCACGAATCCCTGTGGAAAGGCATGAGGACCTTCCAGTCCTCGGCCGCGCAGCGCCTCAATCGCGCCATCTCGCTCGCCACGGGGACCAGGCGCACCGGGAAGGTCTTCCACGATCGCTATCACGCGCGGCTCATCACGACGCCGACGCAGGCCCACAATACCATCTCGTATGTTCTCTCGAACTGGCGTCGGCACGGGCTTGATCAGGGCATGGAGACCATGTTCTGGGATGTCGACTACTACTCCAGCGGCCCTAGCTTCGATGGCTGGTCTGAGCTCGACGACTCGCCGTTCTTGGTCCCGACGCCCGATTACCCGCGCCTCTCCGTGTGCCGCCCGAGGACGTGGCTCTTGCAGGTGGGCTGGCGTAAGGCCGGACCGATCAGTATGCGAGACGTTCCGGGCCCTCCGCGCTGATCCGAGCTCGGTCTGCAGCTCTGCCTGTCCAATCCAGTCTCAGCGCGGCCCAGCGCGGTCCACGTCCCTGGTTGGGTACTGCGCATCCGAGCTTCAGACGTAGCGCGCGTCGGCACCCTCCCACTTGAATTCGCCGACGGTCGCATTGGTGCCGAGTGCAAGGAGAGGGGAATCGCTCGCGCGCGCGCTATGGATGTGCGGCAACGGCTGGCGCGCGCGCTTCGTGGGCTTGCCAGATGGGAGCTCACGGGGCAGTTACCGCGAAGGTTGTGATCGGCCGGTGAAAGCTCCACTAATGGCTGCGGCGTCATCCCACGATGTCGGCCCGGTGGCGTCCCTTCCGCCCCGGCGCTATCCCCTGCCGCCCTGACGGCGTCCTGTGCTGCCGCACGCGTTATCTCTGCTGCCCCGGCGGGGGCCTGTGTCGCCGCGGCGCCATGCGATGGCGCCGCGATCGACGTCCTGTGTCGCCGCGATCGCAATCCCATGCCGCCGTGGCACCATCCGATGCCGCCGCGGTTGCTGTCCATGGCGCCGCGATCGGCATCACATACCGCCGTGGCGCCATCCCATGCCGCCGCGGCGCCATCCCGTGCCGCCGTGGCGCCATCCCCTGCCGCCGCGGCAAGTACTCATCTTGAGCCGAGCGAGCCGTTTCGCGAAGTTACAGAAAGCGGAGAGCTTCGGACAACAGCCGGACAGGTAGTCGATGACTGACACCGACATCCGCGACAGCGAGGCCGGCTCCCTGTTCACGCGCGGGCTGCGCGGGGCGCTTGCCTCGGCGCAGGCGCTGGCGCTAGCGGACGCCGAGGCGGGCGAGGATCACCTTCACGATCGTCGTCAGCTTGTACTGATCGGCCCAGTCGTCGAGCTTCGCCAAGCCGAGCAGCTCCTCGGCGCGGCGGATCACGGCGGCGGCGCGCACGGCTTGGCGGATGCCGAGCAGCTCGAAGAGGTGCGGGCGCCCGGCCTGGAACAGCTGGTGATCGAGCCACTTGAGCGCGCGGAACGCGGGCTCCTCGAGCGGCCATACGTCGGCACGGCGCGCCGAGGAGCCGGCGCGATCGAGGATCACGTTGGCGGCCCGGCGGCCGGCCTCGCACGCGCTCTCCATCGAGGCGATGTTCGTGTGCGTGCGGACGTAGTCGCCGGCGAGCGCGAGGTTCGGGATCGTGCTCGCCGCCTCGGGGCGCAGCGCCCACGAGCCGGGCGGGTGCACGAGCAGGCGGGACGAGTTCGTCGTGGGGCCCCCGCCGGGCAGGATGTCGAGGTCGTCGTCGAGGTGCCACGAGTGCAGGAGCTCGTCGGACAGGATCGTGCCGCCCTCGCCGACGCCGTTGAGCGCGGCCTTGAGCTGCCACCACACCTCGTCGGCGATCTCCTGGCGCGTGCACTCCTTCGCCGGCTTGGGGATCAGCTTGCCGGGCGTGCCCCAGTCGGAGATGTCGACGGAGATGAGGCCGCCGACGGTGCCGTCGCCGTAGACGCGCCGGAACAGGCCGAGGTCGCGCCAGAACTGCGGCTGCGACACGGCGGTGAGCGCCCACGGCGAGTCGGGGAAGAACAGGTGGCCGCGCACGAGCGGCACGTCCTCGTAGAGGAAGTACTGGATGCCACTCATCCACGACACCAGATCGTCGACCTGCAGGACGCGCAGCCGCTCGAGCTGCGGATCGAGCATGCCGAGCTCCGTCGTGAGCAGCGCGATCGCGGACTCCATCGGCACCGCGAGCACGTAGTGATCGCCGGTGACGCGACGGCCGGAGGGCAGCCGGAGGCCCGAGATCCGACCGTCCGCGACCTCGATCCCGGCGATCGGCTGCCCGGCGTGCACCGTGACGCCCATGCTCTGGAGGTGCGCGAGCCACGGCTCGATCCACATCTGCGTCGTCGGTCCGCCGAGCGTGCGGTCGTTCTGCATGCCGGTGAACGAGAAGTCGCGCAGGAGCTGGACCGAGATGACGCCGATCGTGCGCGCCGAGCCGCGCTGCGCATCCATCGCCACCATCATCCGCGGGATGCCGCGGAGCTGGCGCTGGAACTTCTCCGAGCACTGCTCCGCCTCGAGGAACGTCCACCACGAGACCTGCTCGTACTCGGCGAGCCGGCGCGCGTCGCAGGCGGTCGCGAACTGGAGGAGCTTCGCGCCGAACACGGTGACGTCCTGCGCGTCGAAGTCGAGGTTCTGGAAGAAGATCTCGAGCGTCTCGAGGATGCTGTACGGCGTCGTCAGCTTCTTGCGCGAGAACCGGTACCACGTGTCGTCGTCGATCAGCGCGATCGCGGCCTCGGTCGTCGGCTTCAGCGTGTCGGCGACGGTGCCAGGGCCGACGGGGATCCGCGCCATCTGATCGATGACGTGGCGGTAGAAGCGCGGGTAGAAGCGGAAGCCGTGCTCGCCGGGCAGGTCGCGACGGCCGGCCGTCCCGGTCTCGGGGACGGGCTGTGAGCGGGCCTTGCCGCCGAAGCTTCCGCGCGCCTCGTAGACATCCACGCCGAACCCGCGCTCGGCGAGCTCGTGCGCGACGGTGAGCCCGGCGACGCCGCCGCCGATGACGATCACCCTGGGAGCTGGCATCCGCGCCATCATACGCGGCGCCGGATCGGCGCGTCAGGTTCTGGCGCGCCGCCCGCTCGAGTCGATGGCGCCACCTGTGGCCCACGCCACGGCCGGGCCGAGCGGGCCGGGATCGATCGTCGCACCGGTGAGCGCGGCGAGCGCGAGCCGATCGATCTTGCCGCCGCGCAGGTGCGCGGCGCGGGTCGCGCGCTCGAGGAGCCGGCCGGCGCGGCGGCGATCGCCGAGGGCCGCCTCGGCCTGGCCCCACAGGCGCAGCGCGGTGACCGCGTAGAACGACGCGCGGCCGCGGCGGAGCACGCGGCGCGCAGTGGTGACGGCGCGCGCCGCGGCCGCGCGATCGCCCGCGGCCGCGCGGCCGAGATCCGCGGTCGCGGCGATCACCTCGACCATGACGGAGATCGCCGGCATCACCGACAGCCACTGCGCGCGCACCTCGGCGGCGAGCTCGGCGGCGAGCTCGGCGGCGCGGTCCCAGGCGTGCTCCGCGAGCGCGAGCTCGGCGGTGAAGACCTGGCGGTAGATCGAGGCCATCCCGTGGCGCGCGGCCGGCGCGCGGGCGAGCTCGGCGGCGAGCGTCCGGGCGGCGGACAGATCGCCGGCCACGACGAGCGCGCGGCCGCGGTACGAGCCGAGCATCGCGCGGCTGAACAGATCGTCCGCCGAGCCGGTGAGCTCGTGGATCAGCTCGAGCGCGCGCGCGGGCTCGCCGGCGTAGTGCTCGCCGAGCGCCCAGTAGCTGCGGAGGAACGACGCCTCCCACGACCGCTCGAGGCCGAGGCGGCGGCAGATCCGCTCGCCGTCCTCGTGCGCGGCGCGCATGCCGGCCCAGTCGCCCCGCAGCATCGCGAGGATGCCGCCGCAGCCGGCGGCGACCATGCTGGGGTAGGGCGCGTTCTGAGCGAGCCGCGCGGCGGCGGCGAGCGCGCGGTCGCCGAACCGGCCGAGCGAGCCGGCGGCGAGGTACGCGGCGAGCATCGCCATGCCCTGGCTGTGGGCGGCGCGGTCGCCGGTGCGCTCGGCGAGCGCGATCCCGCGCAGGACGTACTCGAGCGCCTCGATCGGGTGCGGCGTGGACAGAAAGCTCGCGATCACGCGGTACGCGGACGCGAGGACCTCGTCGACGGGCGCGGGGCGCGCGGGGAGCGGCGCGAGCCAGCTCGCGGCGACCGCGGCGGCGCGCACGACGGTGATCGCGCGGATCTTCGAGCGGCGCTGGCCGCGGCGCTCGAGCACGTCGTCGAGCACGCCGAGCCCGCGCTCGATCTCGCCGAGCTTGAGCAGCGCCTCGGCGGCGCGCACGCGCCAGCGATCGCCGGGCGGATCGCTCCGGGCCAGCGCGAGGAACTCGTCGGCGGCCTCGGCGAGCTTGCCGCCCAGAAACAGCATCTCGGCGCGGCCGGCGCGCGCCTCGAGCGGCGCGGTCGCGCCGAGCTCGAGCGCCTTGCCGTACCAGTCGGCGGCGATGCCCCAGGCGAGCTGCGCACGCGCGGCCCGCGCGGCCGCGAGCGCCCACGCGGCCGCCTGCGCGGGCTGGCCGGCGTGCTGCCAGTGGTACGCGAGCTGGCCGGGATCGCCGTCGTTCCGCTCGTACCACTCGGCGAACTGCTCGTGGAACGCGAGGTGGGCGTCCGGGCCCATCGCGGCGTGCGCGACCTCGCGCAGGCGCTGGTGATAGAAGACGTAGACCGGATCGCCGGTAGAGGACGGTGTGGCGCGGAGGATGCGCGCGTCCTGCAGGCCGCGCAGCGCCGACTGGACCTGGATCGACGGCAGCTCGGAGAGGTCGCGCAGCTGCTGGAACGTGACGGCGCCGCTGGCGAGCGCGGCCAGCTCGGCGAGCGCGCGCTCGTCGGGATCGAGGCGCTCGAGGCGGCGCAGCTCGGCGGAGGCGAGCGAGCCCTCGGCCGCGCCGGGGCCCCCCTCGCCGAGCTCGCGGCCGACCAGCTCCGCGAGGTACGGGCTGCCGGCGGCGAGCGCCGCGGCCGCGCGCAGCCGCGCCGCGGGCAGCTGCGGCGCGAGATCCGCGATGAGCTGCGCGAGATCGTCCTCGGTCATCGCCTGCACGTCGACGAGCGTGACGGCGTCGCCGAGCCGCTCGAGCAGCGCGCGCTGCGCCGCGGGCAGCTCGCTGGTCACCGTCCACGACGCGAGCACCGTGAGCGGCCGCTCGATCCGCTCGACGAGCAGCGCGAGCAGCTCGAGCGAGTCCTCGTCGGCCCACTGCAGGTCGTCGATCACGGCGACGCCGCGCGGCGCGCGCAGGAGGTGGTGGAACAGCTCGACGAGCGCGAGCAGCGCGCGCTCGCGCTCGACGCGCAGATCCGCGGCGGGCGGCTCGCCGCCGCGCGCCGGATCGATCAGCGGCGCGATCACGGGGAACACGCGGCACAGCGCGCCAGCGTGCTGGATCTCGCGCGCGAGCCTGGGATCGCCGGCCAGCTCGGTGGCGAGATCGTCGATGATGAGATCGAACGCGCGGTACGGCACGCGCTCGCGCTCGTGGCAGCGGCCGCGCCACGTCGGGGTCTCGCCGTCGCGCGCGCGGCCGAGCGCCTCGTCGATGAGCGCGCTCTTGCCGGTGCCCGACTCGCCGCGGACGAGCACGAGCCGGCCGCGCGGCGCCGGATCGGCGATCCGCGCGGCGATCACCGCGAGCTCGCGCGCGCGGCCGACGAAGCGGTGCGCGCGGCGCAGCGCCCGCGGGTGCGACTGCGTGCCGGAGAACGCGTTCGCGAGCTGGAGCGCCGTCGGGCGGTTGGCGGGATCGATCGACAGCATGCGGGCGACGAGCGCGTCGAGCTCCTCGGGCACGAGCGGGTTCTGCGACGAGGCGCGCGGCACGACGCCGCGCCGGTGCAGCCGCGACAGCATGTGCAAGGAGCCGGTGAACGGCGGCGCGCCGGTCATGAGCTCGAACGCGAGCACGCCGAGCGCGTAGACGTCCATCGCCGGGCTCACGGCGAGCCGCTCGATGTACTCGGGTGCCAGGTACACGGCCGTGCCGACGACGCGCGTCTCGCGCGCGAGGTCGCCCTGCTGCCGGTGGCGCTCGACGGCGAGCCCGAAGTCGAGCAGCTTCACGCTCGGGCCCGTGCAGATCGCGTTCGAGGGCTTCACGTCGCGGTGGATCACGCCGTGCGCGTGGAGGAACGCGAGCCCCTCGGCGAGCTGCGCGAGCACGTGGGAGACGCGCGAGAAGTCGACGATCGGCAGCGAGCGCTCCGGCAGCGGCGCGCCGGGATCGGCCGACAGCGAGGAGGTCTCGGTGCGCGCGTCGTGGAGCGGCGACGCGCTGCGCGTGGACATCGCCGTCGGCGCCGGCACCTCGCGCAGGATCTGGCGCCGCTCGACCCAGCGCCGCGGATCGAGGCCGGGCAGGTACTCCATCGTGAAGTAGCAGGAGCGATCGTGCGCGACGAGCTCGTAGAGCTCCACGAGGTTGCGATGGCGGAGCGAGGCGACGGCGCGGAACTCCCGCTTGAGCCACAGCGTGGCGTCGCTGTGGCTCATGCCGCGGAACTTGATCGCGACGTCCATGTCGAGGCGCAGATCGCGCCCGAGGTAGACGATACCCATCCCGCCGCGCCCGAGCTCGCGGACGAGCTGGTAGCGATCGCCGACGAAGCGCCCGGGTCCATCGAGCAAGCGGAAAGCACGGTATCGTCCCGGCGTGTCGGATGCAATCGACCGCGCGATCGCGCGCTTCGGCGCGGACGCCGTGTGCGCCGCGCTCGAGCCGCTGCTCACGCCGGAGCGGATCGCGCGCATCGACGCGGTGCTCGCGGCGCGCCTGGCCTCGGTGGTGACGGTCGTCGAGGACACCTACGATCCGCACAACGCCGCGGCCACACTCCGCACGACCGAGGCGCTCGGGCTGTGCGAGCTCCACGCGATCGAGCCAGGCGAGCGGTTCAGCGCGGCCCGCGGCGTGACGCGCGGCGCGCACCGCTGGCTCGATCTCGTGCGCTGGCCGAGCGCGGAGGACGCGATCGCCGCGCTGCGCGGGCGCGGGTTCCGCGTGCTGGCGACCTTGCCGGGCGCGCCGCACACGATCGAGGACGTCGACGTCACGCGCCCGATCGCGGTCGCGTTCGGCAACGAGCACGACGGGCTCAGCGCGCGCGCGATCGCGGCGTGCGACGGCGCGCTCGGCGTGCCGATGTTCGGCTTCACCGAGAGCTTCAACCTGTCGGTCACCGTCGCGCTCGCGATGAGCCGGATCGCGGCGCGCCGCCGGCAGGTGATCGGCGCGCTCGGGGATCTTCCGGATGACCGCCGCCGCGAGCTGCGCGCGCGCTGGTTCGCGCTCAAGATCCGCGGCGCGCCGGGGATCCTCGAGCGCACGCTCGCGCGGGTCGTCTAGTACTAGTACGATCGCGGTCCGCGAGCGTGTCCTGGAGGACACGCTCGCGCTGTGCCATGGTGTGGCAAACCAGACGCAACCGGGGGAGAATCCTCTCCTCCCAGGCGGTACCCGACTTGCAGCACGACCGCACATGCCCTCGGGCTCGACGATGAGGACGATGAAGATGTGGAACCAGCCCGGCCCCGGCTCGGCCCCGCAGCCGTCGGCCGCGCCGTCCCGCAGGGGCGCGCGCGGCCCCTTGCGCCCGGCAGGCGGTCCGCGGCGCCGCCGCTGGGTGACGGTCCTCAAGTGGCTGACGATCGCGGCGATGGTCGGCGGGCTCCTGCTCGTCGGCACGGCCGCGTTCGTCTACTGGATGTACGGCCGGGATCCGAACCTGCCGAACATCTCGTCTCTGTCCGAGTACCACCCCAAGCAGGTCATCAAGGTCTACGACGCGGATCACCGCTTGATCGGCGAGATCCTCGGCCCCGACAAGGCCAAGGAGCGCCGCACGTACGTGCCGTACGAGAAGGTGCCGCAGCACGTGATCGACGCGTTCGTCGCCGCCGAGGACAACCGGTTCTGGACGCACGACGGCATCGACTACTGGGGCATGTTCCGCGCGTTCTTGACGAACATCCGCGCGGGCCGCTCCAAGCAGGGCGCGTCGACGATCACGCAGCAGGTCGTGAAGACGTTCCTGCTCACGCCCGAGAAGACGTTCAAGCGCAAGATCCAGGAGATCATCCTCGCGCGCCGCCTCGAGAAGCAGCTGACGAAGCAGGAGATCCTCTCGCTCTACATGAACCAGATCTACTTCGGCAACAACCGCTACGGCGTCCAGGAGGCGGCGCGGTTCTACTTCGCCAAGGACGTCGAGGGGCTGAGCGTCGGCGAGGCCGCGGTGCTCGCCGGGATCCCGCAGCGCCCCGAGGAGCTCGCGCCGAACCGGCCGAAGAACCAGAAGGCGGCGAAGTCGCGCCAGATCTACGTGCTGAACCAGCTCGTCGAGATGGGCAAGCTCCCGCCGGCCGAGGCGCAGAAGTGGATCGATGCCGGGATCCAGGTCGCGGCCAACCCGCACCCCGATCTCGGCAGCGCGCCCGAGTGGGTCGACCTCGCCTACGAGGAGCTCGTCCGCGAGCTGAAGGAGCAGAACAAGGAGGAGAGCGTGCTCGACCGGCAGGGCGGCAGCATCCAGACCACGCTCGCGCCCAAGCTCCAGGCCGAGGCCGAGCGCGCGCTCCAGACGAGCCTGCGCGCCGTCGACGAGCGCATGAAGATCGCCCGCCCGAAGCGGCTGATCCCGCAGGACAAGATCGAGGGTGAGCTCGCGGCGCTCGCCAAGAAGCTCGGCAAGGGGCCAGCCGGGCGCGAGGTCTACGACGCGGTGGTCACCGCGGTGCACGACGAGGACCGCGAGATCGAGGTCGACCTCGGCAACTACAAGGCGGCGATCGTCTTGCGGGGCGAGGAGGACGAGCGGTGGAACCCGCCCGACGGAAAGGGCGCCACCAAGCTGCCGAGCGAGCGCTTCAAGATCGGCCACGTCGTGGCGGTGACCGCCGCGCCGCCCGGCGCCGCGAAGGCCAAGCACGGCCGGCGCGTCGCGTTCGCGCCGGGGCCCGAGGGCGCGGTCGTCGTCATCGACATCGCGTCGCGCAAGGTGCGCGCGCTCGTGGGCGGCTACTCGGTCAAGCGCGGCAACTTCAACCGCGCGACGCAGGCGCTCCGCCAGCCGGGCAGCACGTTCAAGCCGTTCGTGTACGCCGCGGCGATCGACGCGAAGAAGGCGACGGCCGCCGGGCGCCCGCCGCCGGTCGAGGGGCCGTACAACGACACCGACGCTGTCTACAACGACGTGTGGCGGCCGCAGAACTACGACAAGAAGCACGAGGGCGAGGTGCTCCTCCGCTACGCGCTCGCGCGATCGATCAACACCGTCGCGATCAAGGTCGCGGACGAGGTCAAGCCCGAGGCGGTCGCCGACCTGGCGAAGCGGATGGGCATCGAGCACAAGCTGCCGACGCACATCTCGATCTCGCTCGGCGCCGGCGAGGTCACGCCGCTCGAGATGACGAACGCGGTGGCGTCGTTCGCGGCCGCCGGCAAGACGGCGAAGCCGAAGTTCATCGAGGAGATCAACGGCAAGGCGACCGCGCCGTCGGAGGCGCGCGAGGTGCTCGATCCGAAGACGGCGTACATCGTGACCGACATGATGCGGTCGGTCGTCTTGTCCGGCACCGCGGCGCGCGCGCAGGCGCTGGGCGTGCCGATCGCGGGCAAGACGGGCACGTCGAACGACGCGAAGGACACGTGGTTCATCGGGCTGACGCCGGACTACGCGATCGGCGTGTGGGTCGGCTTCGATGATCCGCACCCGATGGGCAAGGAGACGGGCGGCAGCGCGGCGCTGCCGGTGTTCATCGAGCTGGCGAAGACGATGAAGCTGCCGAACAAGCCGTTCTCGCGGCCGCCCGGCATCCTCGACGTCAAGATCGATCGCAAGAAGGGGCTGCT
This sequence comes from Kofleriaceae bacterium, assembly GCA_035558535.1. Lineage (GTDB taxonomy): Bacteria > Myxococcota_A > Polyangia > Haliangiales > Haliangiaceae > JABFXX01. The sequence goes on along the minus strand of DATMCI010000226.1, from coordinate 11,390 downwards.
CGCGCCCGAGGGCATGCCGAAGAGCGCGGTGATCACCGAGCTGTTCCTCGAGGGCACCGCGCCGACGACGTACGCGGCGAACGAGGACGACATCACGCCGGAGAACCAGCAGACGGACTTCTTCGAGGGCGACTGACGTGGCGTGGCGGGAGAGCCTCCCGGCGCGCGGCGCCTCGCGCGCCGGTCTGCGCGGCGGCGCCTTGGGCCTTCTGGCCGCGGCCTGCGTGCTCGCGGCCGCTGCGCCGGCGCGGGCCGGGGACGAGGCGGCCGGCGCGTCTGATGACGCGTACCTGGGCCGCCTCGCGACCGCAGTGTCCGAGCGGCTCGACGCGCTCGCCGCCGCGCGCGCGCCGAAGCTCGTGCCGCCGGTGCCGATCCGCGTGGCGTGGAAGCCGCAGAAGCTCGGCTCGCTCGAGCTCGGCGCGCCGCTCGCGGCGATGGCGGCCGCGGACCTCGACGGCGACGGCAAGCACGAGCTCTACGCCGTGACGGCGCGCGACGTCGTCGGGATCGCGATCCGCGGGAGCAAGGCGACGGAGCTTGGCCGGGTGCCGTTCACCGGCGGGCGCGCCGTGCCCGAGCCGCGCGACGTGATCGGGACCGCCGTCGCCACGAGCGGCGAGCTCGTGGCGTCGGCGTCGCCGTGGACGGGCGACATGCGGGTCGCGTGGCAGGGCAAGAAGCTCGTCGGGCAGCCCGCCGCGGCGAGCTCGCTCGTCTGCCCGGGCGAGCGCGTGCCCATCGCGCCCGGCAAGAACTACTTCGGCATGTCCGGGGCGCAGTTCTACGCGGTGCGCTGCCGCGACGACCTCGTCGATCCGGGCGGCCACCCGCTGCGGATCCGCGCGCAGCTCGCGCTCACCGGCAAGCTCGCCGTGACGATCGAGAAGTGCGCGCCCGGGGGCAAGCCGGGGAGCGTGCCGGGGGGGCCAGCTTGCCGCCCCGACGCGGCGTTCGAGCTGTCCGGCGTCGGCGCGGCGTTCGAGCTCGCGGACCTCGACCGCGATGGCACGCCGGAGGTGCTCGTCTCCGACGACGCCGCGCCCGGCGATCCGGACTTCGTGAAGGTCGTCTCGGCCGCCGCGCCGGCTGGCAAACCGCTGTTCAAGAAGACGTTCCAGGCCGGCGTCGCCGCGATCGCCGCGCTCGACAGCGACGGCGACGGCGCCCCCGAGGTCGTCGTCGCGGTGCGGCTCGCGGGCGCCACGCGCGTCGATCTGTGGAGGCTGCCGTGACGGCGCGCCGCGCGCGCGCCGCGTGGCCGGCCGTCCTCGGTCCGTGCGCGCTCGGGGCCGCGCTCGGCGTCGCGCTCGCGCTCGCGCCGGCCGGCACGCGCGCGGAGTCGCGGCCCCGGTACGGCAGCCAGATCGAGGCCACGCTGCTCGGCGCCCCGGTCGCGTCCGATCCGCAGGCCGCGCAGACGCACGCCGAGCTCACCGTCGCCGAGCTCGTGTTCGACACGCTCTACCGCGCGGGCCCGTTCGGCGGGGCGGCCCCGCACCTCGCCGCGGGGCCGCCGCAGCTCGACGCCGCGCGCACCACGGCGACGATCGAGATCCGGCCGCACGTCCGGTTCCACGACGGCGCGCCGCTCACGGCCTCGGACGTGGTCGCGTCGCTCGAGCGGCTGCGCACCGGCGCCGGGAGCTGGCTCTTGCCGGGCGTGACGGCGATCCGCGTCTTGACCGGAGACTCCCTCGAGCTGACGCTGCGCGCGCCGGTGCCGGACCTCGAGCTGCTCCTGTCCATGCCGCAGACGGCGGTGACCAAGGGCGGCCGGCCGCCGCAGGGCCACGTGGGCTCGGGGGCGTTCCGCGTCGAGGTCCTCGATCCCGCGAAGAAGCTGCTCCGCCTGCGCGCGTTCGACGATCACTTCGCCGGCCGGCCGTACCTCGAGCAGCTCGAGCTGCGCTGGTACGACACGCCCGACGGCGAGGCGCGCCGGTTCGAGAGCGGCGCGGCGCAGGTCTCGGCGCGCGGCCCCGGCGCGCTCGCGACGAGCGTCCCTCTGTACCGCGAGCACGTGGTCGAGGGACCCGCGGCGCTCCTCCTCTATGTCGGGTTCGGCGCCGCGCACCCCGAGCTCGGTCGGAGCGTCGAGGTCCGGCGCGCGATCGATCTGGCGCTCGCGCGCGATCCGCTGAAGTCGGTCACGTCCGGCGAGCGCGTCGCGCCCGCGCGGGAGCCGGTGCCTGCGGAGGCCGGCGGCGTGGCGCCGACGCCCGCGGCGCGCGGCGGCGATCCGGCGGCGGCGCAGGCGCAGCTCGCGGCGGCGGCGCGGACGATCCGCGCGCTCGAGCCCGCGTCGCGCAGCCAGCTCGAGCTCGAGATCCTGATCGAGGACACGCGGCCCGACGACCGCGAGCTCGCGAACTACGTCGCCTACGCGCTGCACGGCCTCGGCCTGCGCTCGAAGATCACCGCGCTGCCGGGCAAGACGTTCCGCGCGCGCACCTCGCTCGGGCAGGCCGATCTCTGGATCGGGCAGGTCGCGATGCCGATCGCGAGCGCGCCCCTGTGGTGGGCCGCTGCGTTCGCGGCCGGCGGCGACGTCGCGGCGGCGACCGCGGCGGCGGCCGGCACGCTCGACGCGGCGGCGGCGCGGCAGCAGTTCGAGCGCAAGCTGCCGATCTTGCCGCTCCTGTTCCGCGCCGTCCGCCTCTGGCATCGCACCGACGTGCGCGGCCTCAAGCTCGATGCGAGCGGCCGGCCCAGCTTCGCCGACGTGTTCATGCACGGCCAGCCCGTGAGATCGAAGACGAGGCCATGAAGAAGACCAGGCCATGAAGCTGAGGGGCCGGTTCACGCTCAGCCTCGCGCTCGCCGCGCTCGTGCCGATCACGGTGGCCGCCGTCGTCACGCGCCAGATGATCGCCGAGCGCTACCGCGCGACGTACGACGAGCTGCGGCGCAGCGCCGAGGACTCGATGACCCGCGAGATCAAGAAGATCTCCGACGACATGAAGGCGGCCGCCGAGGGCATGTCCGATCCGCGCGGCGAGTTCGCGGGCCTCATCTTGAGCCGGCTCGAGAACAACCAGGGCGATCAGCTCGAGTTCAAGGAGCGCGGCCGCAGCAAGGTGAAGGACGCCGCGCTCGCGGTGCTCACGGTGACCGATCGCGACGATCAGGTCATCATCTCGCCGCACTTGCGCGGCCAGCTCTTCCAGCGGCTGCCCGAGGTCCGGCGCGTCGTGCTCGAGGACCGCAAGCACGGCAACGAGGGCCGGGCGTACTTCTCGCGCGAGACCGTGCAGGACCCAAGCTCGCAGCAGCTCGTCGAGATCCTCATCGTGAAGGTCGCGCGGCTCTCCGAGCGCGGCGCGCAGCGGATCGCGATGTGGGCCGGCCGCCAGGTGCAGAGCAAGAGCCTCGATCCGGCGCGGTTCTCGAGCCGGCTCGACGCGCGGATCGTGGACCCCGACGGCAAGGAGCTCCTGCCTCCCCTGCGGGCCAAGCAGTGGGAGCGCTTCGCGGCCGACGGGCTGATCAAGATCCCCTTGCCCGGGGTCGACGGCAAGCCCGCCGCCTTCGTCCAGATCGCCATCTCCGACGGCGACATGGCCGGCGTGCTCCGCCAGCTCACGTACACGTCCGCCGGGCTCGCGCTCGCGGCGCTCGGCGCCGTCGTGCTGATCGGCCTGTTCGTCGCGCGGCGCACCGCGCGCGACCTCGAGCTTTTGGTCGAAGGCTCGCTCGCCGCGTCGCGCGGCGATCTCGATCACCGCGTGCCCGTGCGCAGCAAGGACGAGATCGGCGCGGTCGCGAGCGCCTTCAACTTCATGATGGAGGACCTGCGCACCTCCAAGGAGCGGCTCGTGATCGCCGAGCGGATCGCCGCGTGGCAGGAGATCGCGCGCCGCCTCGCGCACGAGATCAAGAACCCGCTGACGCCGATCCAGATGGCGATGGACACGCTGCGCAAGACGTGGAAGAAGCAGCACCCGTCGTTCGGCGAGATCCTCGAGGAGTCGACGACCACGGTGCTCGAGGAGGCCGATCGGCTGAAGCGCATCGTCTCCGAGTTCAGCGACTTCGCGCGCATGCCCAAGCCCGAGTTCCAGCGCATCGATCTGAACGAGGTGATCCGCTCGTCGCTCACGCTCTACCAGGGCGCGGCGCCGATCGACGCCAAGCTCCTCGACAAGCTGCCGCAGATCGACGCCGACAAGGGGCAGGTGAGCCAGGTCGTCTTGAACCTCGTCGAGAACGCGCGCGACGCGATCGGCCAGCGCGAGGACGGCCGCGTCAGCGTCATCACCCAGATGGGCGAGGCAGGCGACCGCGTGGTCTTCATCGTCGAGGACAACGGCCCCGGCGTCCCGGCCGAGCTCAAGGACAAGGTCTTCGCGCCGTACTTCTCGACGAAGCTCAGCAAGGGCGGCACCGGCCTCGGCCTCGCGATCGTGCACCGCATCGTGTCGGATCACGGCGGCCGCATCGCCGTCACGGACCGGCCCGGCGGCGGCGCGCGCTTCACGATCGAGCTGCCGCTGCGCAACGGCAGCGCGCTGCTCGTCTCGCGCATCTAGCGGCTGCCCCGGCCAGCCCGGGTGGCCCGAAAACCCTTAGAGCTCAGCTGCTTGGCAGAGTTGCCTGGAATTGCCCTGTTGCGCAACGCGTGCAACTAACAGATCTAAGGCAACATTCACGCCCATGTTGTCTTGAATCGTGGTGTTGCACGGCATGCGCAACAGCGGCGAATCTAGACAACATGCTGTTCCAAGCGGGCGTTCGAGAGCTCTTGAAGCGCCCCTCCGGCTAGCCCCGCTCCGAGGGGCCGATGCTCGCTGGCGACTGCTACCAATTCTGCCCGTCGAGCCTGCACGTCGACGTGGCGCTCACCGGCCCGGCGCGCAGCGCGCAACTCGCCGAGAACCTCGCGGCGATCGATCGCGGCCCGCTCGCCCGACGAGGACCGCTGGATTCGCGAGCTCGGCACCGCCGTCCATGGCTGACGCGCCTTGGCAGGGCGCGCTATGGTGAGAGCCGTGGCCGACATCAACCTCGCGGACCCTGAGTTCGAGCCGACCGATGAGCAGCTCGCAGAGCTCTTCAAGCGTGCGTTTGCGGATGTCGGCAGCAAGCATCGCGAGTCGCTCGCCAGGCTTCGCGCTGAGATCGCTCGACTTCGAATCGAAGCTCGACGAAAAGTCGGGAGCGTTGCGCGGTGAATCCGGTCTTGCTCGTCATCGCGGGTCCGAACGGCTCCGGCAAGACGACGGTGACGGTGCGGTTGCGAGCCGATCAATGGAGTGAGGGTGTCGAGTACCTGAACCCCGACGACATCGCGCGCGATCGCTTCGGAGACTGGAACTCGCCAGAAGCGACACTCGAGGCTGCGCGCTGGACCACCTCGCGGCGCGAAGAGTTGCTGGCAGCACGCCAGGGCATCGCATTCGAGACCGTGTTCTCGACGGACGACAAGGTGGGCTTCGTGAACCGAGCCAAGGCCGCGGGTTACTTCGTGCGGGTGTTCTTCATCGGAACGAGCGACCCTCGGATCAACGCGGCTCGTGTTGCCGGCCGCGTGATGGCGGGTGGGCACACGGTGCCGATCGAGAAGATCATCAGCCGCTACGGCAAATCCATGGCGAATCTGGCCGGTGCGATCGACGTTGCCGACCGCGTGTACATCTATGACAACTCAGTCGATGAGGTCGAGGCGCGGCTGTGCGCGCGTACGACGGATGGTCAGCTCCGAAAGGTGTATGGCCTGCTCCCCGAGTGGGTCGACGATGCGACGCGAGATCTGATCCACCATCCGCAGTTTGTGGATCTTCGGGTTGCCTGAGCTTCCTCGGGCAGATTTCCTTTGGGTGAGTCGGAGGGGCGAACTCGTTGGCGGCGGAGCGCGCGGCTGGTGTTATCGTCGTGCGCCATGACAGTGTCGGCGCCTGCTTCTGCTGATTTCCTGCACCGCGAGCTACGCGCCGTCGGCAAGCGCGTGTTCCGCCTCGGCCTCGCCGGGAACTACGGCATCGACGAGGCCGGCATCCGCGGCGCGCTCGAGCGCGGCATGAACTACCTGTTCTTCACGCCGCGCGGCACGATGGCCAAGCCGCTGCAGCAGGCGATCGCGCGCGACCGCGACAAGCTCGTCATCGCGGCTGGCCCGACGGTCGGCTACTTCGGCGGCTCGGTGCGCCGCGGCGCCGAGCGGCTGCTCAAGAAGCTCGGCACCGATTACATCGACGTGCTCCAGCTCATGTGGCTCGGCGTCGGCTCGGCGTGGACCGAGGCCACGCAGCGCGAGCTGCGCCACCTCAAGGAGTCCGGCAAAGCGCGGGCGCTCGCCGTCTCGATCCACGATCGGCAGCGCGCCGGGCGGCTCGCCGAGGACTCGCCGCTCGATCTGCTGATGATCCGCTACAACGCGGCCCACCCCGGCGCCGAGCGCGACATCTTCCCGCACCTCGCGAAGCGGCAGCCCGGCATCGTCGCGTACACCGCCACGAGCTGGCGCAAGCTCCTCAAGCGCCCCTCCGGCTGGGCGCGCTCCGAAGGGCCGATGACCGCCGGCGACTGCTACCGGTTCTGCCTGTCGAACCCGCACGTCGACGTGGTGCTCACCGGTCCCGGGAGCAGCGCGCAGCTCGACGAGAACCTCGCGGCGGTCGAGCGCGGCCCGCTCTCGCCCGACGAGGACCGCTGGATCCGCGAGTTCGGCGCCGTCGTCCACGGCTGACGCTCTGCCAGGCGGTCCTCCTGCGCTGGCGCGGTCACCAGGGGTGATGGTCTGGATCAGCAATGTGTTTCGTCCACGGCTGACGCCCCTGCGCCACCAGTGCCGAGTCATCGAGCAGAAGGCGGCTCCAAGCGATCAGCGGATCGGATCGGGCTTGCCGGCGGCGCCCTCGGGCAGCGAGAGGTCGATCTGGAACCTCGCGACGATCTCGGTGAGCGCGGCGCTGATTCGCGCGATGTCCTGGTCGAGCTCGACCGGCGTGGGCGGCGCCTTCACGCGTCCGCGTGGCGACGGATAGCGATAAGCGGTCGCGTAAACATCGAGGTGCTCGATCGCGCGGAGCAGCGACTTGACCGGATTCGCATCAGGGATCTTGGCGACCATGTCAGGCAGCTCGTGGCGGGTGCCGGCCTGAATGCCCTCCGAGGTCAGGACCGCGCGGATCAGCTTCTCTGCCGCTTGCTCGCACAGGTACGCCGCGTTGCGATTTGCGTCCCGGTTGAGCGAGCGCGCTCCATCGAGATCTTGCTTCGCGATGCGGACGTATCCGGCGATGACGAGATCAGCGCTCATAGACGAGCACGCCATCGAGGCTGGTCGAGTACGCGAGCGTGTTCGGCACGGTCCGATCGGCTTCGAAGTCCGTCGCGCGATAGATCACGAGATCCGACGGCACGTTGGGCTCCCGCTTCACGCGCCAGACCGTCATCGGATCGTCGAAGTCGGCCGGCTCGGGACAGTCGGGCACGATCGCCAGCAGATCCCAGTCGCTGTCAGGGCCTGCATCTCCGCGAGCGCGGCTCCCGAACAGCCAGATCTGGAGCGGATGCCACCGTTCGATGATGCGCGCCAAGATGGGCCGGATCGGCCTGATGTCGAGCGTCGCGCGCGTGCTCGATCGCGTGGGAGCTTCCACGGCAGACACGATTCACCCTACCACCTGTCGCTTGGGTCGGTCGATCCCGACGTGCTCCGCGGGCTGGCGGCGGCGCGCGCCGGTGCCGGCGGAAATTGCATTGCGGCGGCAAACGTTGGATGTATGGGGCTCGAAAAGAAGGACCCCGATGGGCAAGCTCGCACCGATCGAAGGATGTCTCACCGCGCTGGTCACGCCGTTCGCGGACGGCAAGGTCGATGAGGCCGCGCTCGCGCGGCTCGTCGACTGGCAGATCGAGCAGGGCGTCGACGGCATCGTGTCGGTCGGCACGACCGGCGAGTCGGCCACGCTGGACGTCGACGAGCACGTCGCGGTGATCGCGGCGACGGTCAAGGCGGCGCGCGGCCGCGTGCCGGTGATCGCGGGCGCGGGCGGCAACGCCACCTCCGAGGCGCTCGCGCTCACGAAGGCGTCCGAGGACGCGGGCGCCGACGCGCTCCTGCACGTGACGCCGTACTACAATCGGCCGAGCCAGGAGGGCATGTTCCGGCACTTCGAGGCGATCGCGAAGGCGACGAAGCTGCCGATCATCCTCTACAACGTGCCGACGCGCACGGCGTGCGATCTGCTCACCGACACGGTCGTCCGGCTGGCGGACTTCCCGAACATCGTCGGGATCAAGGACGCCACGGGCAACCTCGTGCGCGGCAGCGAGCTCGTCGCGAAGGTCGGCGACCGGATGGCGATCCTGTCGGGCGACGACGGCACCGCGTTCCCGCTCTACGCCGTCGGCGCGCGGGGCGTCATCTCCGTGGTCTCGAACGTCGCGCCGCGCGCGATGAGCGATATGTGGGACGCGGCTTCCGATGGCGACTGGGACCGCGCGCGCAAGCGGCACCACGAGCTGCGCGTGCTGAGCCAGATGCTGTTCGCCGAGCCGAGCCCGGCGCCGACGAAGGCGGCGCTCGCGCTCCTCGGGCGCTGCAAGGCGGAGGTCCGGCTGCCGCTGGTCGCCGCCACGGCCGGGCTCGTCGAGCAGCTCCGCGCCGAGCTCAAGACGCTGGGCGTGTCGTGACGGTCCGCGTTTGCGTGCTGGGCCCGTCGGGCCGGATGGGGCGGGCCGTGATCGACACGGCGGTGAACCGGCCCGACTGGAAGCTGGTCGCGGCGGTGGATCGGCCGGACGCGCCAGGGCTGGGCGCGCAGGTGGGCGGGGCCGTGGGCCTGATCGCGTCCGCGGATCTAGGCGCGGGGCTCGCCGCGTGTGACGTCTACATCGACTTCACGTCGCCTGCGGCGACGCGCGCGGCGGCAGAGGCGGCGGCCGCCCGCGGGCGCGCCGCGGTGATCGGGACGACGGGGCTGGGCGCCGACGACGAGGCGGCGCTCGCGGCGCTCGCGCGCGCGGCGCCGATCGTGGTCGCCGCCAACTTCTCGCTGGGCGTGAACCTCATGCGGGGCCTCGCGCGCACCGCGGCGCGCGCGCTCGGGCCCGACTGGGACGCCGAGGTCGTCGAGACGCACCACCGCGCGAAGCGGGACGCCCCGTCGGGGACCGCGCTCACGATCGCGCGCGAGATCGCGGCGGGGCACGGGGCCGACTACGACCGCGTCAAGCGCCACACGCGCGACGGCGACGTCGGCGCGCGCCCGCGCGGCGAGATCGGCGTCTCCGCCGTGCGCGGTGGCGACGTGATCGGCGAGCACACCGCGTACTTCTTCGGCCCGGCCGAGCGGATCGAGATCACGCACCGGGCGTCCTCGCGCCACATCTTCGCGGCGGGCGCGCTGCGCGCCGCGAGCTGGGTCGCCGGCAAGCCGCCGGGCCGCTACGACATGCTCGACGTCCTGGGCCTCGCCTGATCGGTGGGCCCGAGCCTCGCTTCGCCGGGCCTTGCGTTCCGGGCGAGCGCCGCCTCGCCGCCGTAGCGGGGTAGTGGTACCGTTCGAGGGCCGATGACCGCGACCGAACGGATCACGATGGTCGTCCTCAACGACGACGGATCGCGTGACAAGTTCACGCTGAGCTCGTGGGTCGGGATCCCCCGCAAGCACGAGCTGATGTGGATCGGCGACGACCCGTACATGATCATCGAGGTGGAGTACGCGGTCTCCGAGGGCTTCTTCGGCGCGCGCAGCATCGACGCCGCGGGCGTCTACGTCCGGCGCCTGACGAAGGACGAGCAGGACGCGGTGGCGCGGCGACTCGCGAACCCGGTGCGCGGCAAGGACGAGCAGCCGTTCCGGCCGTAGCGCGGCGCGCTCAGTTCGGCACCACGACGTTGATCGCGCCGCGGTAGAACTGGCCGTGGCGATCGAACGTCGCCGCGCCGAACGCGTTGATCACGATCCCGGCGATGATCAGCGCCTTCACCGCGCGCGTCAGCGGGCGCCCGCCGATCGCGAGCAGCATCACGAAGAACGCGAGGTAATCGAGGCTGAACCGGTAGCCGAACTGGAACCAGCCCGAGTTCATGTAGAGGAGGCTCGGCAGCGCGACGAGCGCCGCCGAGAGGAGCAGCGGGCGGTGCAGCGCGTTCTGCTCGCGCGGCCACAGGAGCAGGAGCAGCGCCGGCGTGGTGACCCACAGCGCGAGGCCGTGGCCGCTGATCTGGATCCACGGCGCGCGCGGCAGGAGCTCGGGCAGCCCCGCGAGCGCGACGGCCAGGTTGCGGCTCAGATAATGATAATGGGCGAGCCCCCACTGCTCGATCTGCGTCTGCTGGTAGACGGGCTGGTGGTTGCCGAGCGCGAGGTACGAGTGGCCGAACTCGAGCGGCGAGCCGAAGCGCACCGCGTTGTAGATCATGCCGATCACGGCGAACGCGGCGATCGGCGCGGCGCAGCGCAGAAGCGGGCGCCACATCCGCCGGAGGACGGCGGCGCGAGCGGCGCTGGGGCCGGCCTCGCGGCGCGCCATCCGCCACGCCTCGAGGACGAAGAGCGGGAGCATGAACGCCATCGACGTGCGCGTGAGCGCCGCGGCGCCGAGCGCGATGCCCGCGAGGATCGGGCGCTGGACCTCGATCGAGGCCCACGCGTAGAGCAGCGCGAGCACGATGCCGGCGACGTGCGCCGTGTACCAGACCTTGCCCTGGACGGCGGAGAAGAACAGCACGCTGCCGAACGCGAGCAGCGCGACGAGCCACAGGTCCTCGCGGACCGTGCGCGCGCTGAGCCCCGCGGCGGCGAGCCGGCGGAGCACGAGCAGCGTGAGCGGCAGGATCAGCGCGGCGCAGAGGAGCGTGGGCACGACGTCGTCGGCGCCGCGGCCGGCGACGAGCACGCCCGGCAGCATGAGGATCGTCGGCACGGGCGGGAACGAGACGTACGCGGTGTACCCGCGCGACGTCGCGATCTCCTCGAGCGGCAGCTCGTCGCCGCCGAGCGTGCGGAACGCGCGGCGCGTGGCGAGCCTGCGGCCGCGGACCTCCGTGCCGTCCTTGCGCACGACGGTCTCGACGAACGCCCAGTCGTCGTTGGGGAGCGGGGTCTGGCGCCCCGCGCACGGCGGCGGCTCCGGCTCGCAGGCGAGGTCCGGCCCGCACGGCCCGCAGCTCGGCCGGATCGCGAGCTCCCCATGCAGCCACGCGTCGGCCTGGTACACGAAGTGCGGCGCCGCCGACTGCCGCCCGATCCGATCCCACGCGAACAGGCCGTAGACGAGGAGCCCGATCGCGAACAGCGCGGCATACAGGGCCCCGGAGCTGCGCACGGGCCGACGTTAGAACGCTCGCGAGCTGCGTGGTAGCGTGCGGCGAGCCGATGAGCGCGAGCGAAGCGGAGCGGGGTGGGGACCCCGATGGCTTTGCCAGCGGGGCGGGG
>DATMCI010000225.1:0-6457 GCA_035558535.1 Kofleriaceae bacterium | reverse complement strand
TCTCGGGGGGCCGCGCGCCGCGCGTCCAGCACGAGGCGTGCGAGGCGCGCGGCGACGACGCCTGCCTGTTCCGCATCATCTGGGATCGAGCCGAGTAGCGCGAGTCGCGCGGCTCGGGGCTACGTGTGCTCGGTCGGCATGTCCGTCGCGCCGACCTTCTCGAGCTCGGCCCCGAGCGCGCGCAGCGCGTCCACGAAAGCGGCGGCCTCGGCCTCGCTGCGGCCGTCGCGCAGCCGCTTGGCGTGCTCCTCGGCGCTGCGCGCGATCTTCACGATCGGCCCGAGGCCGAGCAGGCCGGCCTCGCCGGCGATCCCGTGGAGATCGCGGATCACGGCGATCAGCGTCGGTTCGTCGGGGCTGGCGGCAGCCGCGTACGCGCGCTTCAGCCGATCGCGGGCCAGCTCGGTGAACTGCGGCAGGAATTTCTTGAACAGCTCATCCATCACGCAGCGCTCCCGATGAGCTCCTTGCATCGATCGACGAGCGCGGTCATCCCCGCCTCCTTGAGCACGTAGCCCGCGGCATGCGCGACGCGCGCCCGGTGCGCGAGCTCGGTCTCCTGGAGGCTCGACACGAGCAGGATCGGCACGCGCACGCCGTGCCAGCCGCGCAGCGTCGAGGCGACGTCATCGCCGAACGCCTCCGGCATCTGCACGTCGATCAGGATCAGATCGGGCGAGACCGCCGTCCGCAGCCGCTCGAACGTCGCCAGGTCCTCGGCGACCACGACCTCGAAGCCCGCGCCCTCGAGCGCGAACCGGGTGAGCGCGAGGACGAGCGGGCTGTCGTCGAGCACGAGCACGGCGGGCCGCCGGCCGGTGCCTGGCACCCGCTGGTGGTGCGCGAGGATCCGCATGGTGTACAGAAGGTCGCGCAGGACGAGCGGCTTGTCGAGGAACAGGTCGGCTCCCGCTGCGAGCGTGGCGTCACGCGCGGCCCGGCCGCCCACGCTGATCGCGACGACCGGGACCCGCGACAGGCGCTCGTCTTGCCTGAGCCGCGCGATCAGCGAGGCGCCGTCGCCGGCCGGGAGGAAGTAGTCGACGATGACGAGATCGTAGTGCCCCTCGCGGAGCTGGCTCCACGCGTGCTCGGCGTCCTCGGCGTGATCGATCTCCACCGCGCTGGGCGCCTGGAACGATCGCTTCATGCCGAACGCGAACATGTCGCGGATGAGGCGGCTATCCTCGACGAGCAGCACGCGATAGGTCGTCTCCTCGGCGGACGGCGCCCCCGCGTTCGCGCACAGCTGGCGGAGCCGCGCGACGAGGCCCGCGGCATCCGCGCGCGCAGACTCCTCGAACAAGAGCTCGATGCCACCGAGCTCACCCGGCGCGCCGGGCGAGCGGTGCTGGGCGACCCGCGCGGCGAGCTCCACCGGCTCGACGAGCGTGGGGAACGACAATCGCAGCGACGCCGCCGCCTCGGGCGGCGGGTACCAATCCGTGATGACGAAGACGGATTGCTCCGTCAGCTCGCAGGAGCTCGTGACGAGCGTCTGGCCGGCGCATCGGAGCTCGGCCCGCAGCATGAACCTGACCGCATCACTATCGCCCATGATTATCACCCATCAGTGGCTCCTCCGGAACGATGCCACGTCGCGGAAACATTGAGAACTAAAGAATATTTTTTGTAATCTAGGATTCGGATTCGTCGCGGGGAGTCGACGCGCAGCGGTACAGGTCGCGCGTTGCCTCTGAATCCGATTCGATCTTATCGAGTCTTGATGCAATTCTTGATGATCTATTGCGATCAAAACAGCGAGGTGTCGATCAGTAGCTTCAGCTCGCGCGGCAGCTGATCGAGGCCGTTGGCCTTCGACAGGAAGCCGTCGGCATCGCAGTCTCGCGCGAGCACCTCGAGCTCCTCCGGGGGCAGCGCCGAGAACAGCACCACCGGCACGTGCGCGGTCTCGTAGCTCTCCTTCAGCATCTTGCACAGCGCGACGCCGGTGATTTCTGGCATGTCGACGTCGGTCAGGATCACGTCCGGACGCCAGCCGCCGAGCACGTTGCTGAGCTGGTACGGATCGGTCGAGCTCCGCACCTCGAAGCCGGCGCGGGTCAGCACGTTCGACGTGAAGTGGAGCGCGACCTCGCTGTCGTCGATGAGCAGAACCTTGCGGCGGGCCACCGACATCTTCGAGCCAGGATACCACGGGCGTGCGTAGCGGAAGAGGTAGCGGAGAGATCAGCGCGTGGGATGCTCGCCGGCTCGCCGCGGCCCCCGCCCAAACGGCGAGCCCCAGCGTGGTGAGCGTCCATCCGACCCGGCTAGGGCGGGAGCGCGGTCGTGCCGGCGAGCTCGACCCGGGCCAGCGCGGCAGCGGCGGCGGCGCGGGCGATCACGCTTCGTCGACTTGGGCGACGAGCTGCTTCATCAGCCCATCGATCATGAGGTTGCGGTCGGTGAGCTCGTACTTCTTGTCGCGCCAGCCGGCCTGCACCTCGTCGTATCGCTTCTCGCTGTCGGCGATCACCTGCTTGTACGCGCCGACCTTCCTGATGATGTCCTTCTGGTTGCGCACGAAGTACGAGACCATCGACGCGCCCGCCGCCACGGTCAGCACGAGGCCGAGCGGGCCGCCGATCGCGTATCGGAGGCCGACCTGGAGCGCGACCAGGAGGCCCGCGCCGATCGCGAGCTTCTTCCCGCCCGAGCCGCGGGTGACCGAGTCCTTCGCGAGCGCGAAGGAGGTGCCGCCCGCTGCGATGAGGAGCGCGATGAAGTTGCCCTTGCGCGTCGTCCAGCCGCGGTCGTAGTACTCGCGGAGCGCCTGCTTCAGGAACTGGTCGAAGGATTCGTAGATACCGTCGGATTTGCCGTCGGAGCCCGGCTGGGTGTCCTTGGGGGCGTCGGCCACGTGCCAACCATAGCCCAATCGCGGCAGCGGTGCGGTTGCGCCGGTGCTGTTTGACAGGGGCCACTTGGTCGCACAGATTCGAGGGCATGCTCGGGACGCGAATTGGCCTCGCCTTGCTCGTCGTTGTCGCAGCCGCCGGGCCGGCGCGCGCCGACCTCGCGTCTGGCCGCGACAAGCTGGTCGGCGGTGACTACAAGGCCGCCAAGGCCGAGCTCGACAAGGTGACCGGCAAGGACCGGCCGGCCGCGCGCCTCCTGCTCGCCCGCGCGCAGCTCGCGACCGGCGACCACGCGGCCGCCGAGGCCACGCTCGCGCCGCTCGCGCAGGGCAAGGACGCGCAGGCGGCCGAGGCGCGGATCGCGCTGGCCGAGCTCCGCCGCGCGACCGGGCGGACGGCCGACGCGCGCCGCGATCTCGAGCAGCTCTACCGCGAGCGCCCCGACGACCGCGCGGTTCGCACGGCGCTCGGCCTCGTGCGGCTCGCGCAGGGTGAGGGGCTCAAGGCCAAGGAGCTGTTCGACCTCACGATCAAGGAGTCCGACAACGGCAAGCTCGACCTCGACAACCCGGTCGACATGTACCAGCTCGCGACCGCCGCGCGATACACCTCGAACTTCCAGCTCTCGAACGACGCGTTCCGCGAGGCGATCCGCAAGGATCCCCGGCAGGTGGAGGTCGGCATCGAGTGGGCCGACCTGTTCCTCCAGAAGTACGCCGCCTCGAACGCCGAGGCGACGCTCGAGGAGGTGTTCAAGGTCAACCCGAACCACCCCGACGCGCACGCCGCGATGGCCGAGGTGATCCTCGAGACCAAGTACGACCTCCAGGCCGTGCGCCACCACCTGAAGGTGGCGCTCGACACAAACCCCAAGAACCAGCGCGCGCTCAAGGCGCGGGCCTCGATCGAGATCGATCAGAACAAGTGGGACGAGGCGAACAAGACGCTCGACGCGGTGCTCGCCGCCAACAAGGAGGACGTCGAGGCGATCGCGATGCGGGCCACGGTCGCGTGGCTCCGCGACGACGCGAAGGCGTACGACGCCGAGCGCAGGCGCGCGTTCGCGATCAACCCGGCGTACGCGCAGCTCTACCGCATCGTGGCGCGGTCGGCGGTGCGCGAGCACCGCTACGTCGAGGCGATCGAGCTCGAGAAGGAGGCGGTCAAGCTCAGGCCCGACTTCTTCGAGGCGATGGCCGGCGCGGGCCTAGGCTACCTCCGGCTCGGGATGGAGAAGGAGGGCCTCGAGTGGATCGACAAGTCGTGGGTCGGCGATCAGTACAACGCGCGCGCGCTCAACACGCGCCGGCTGTTCCGCGAGACGATCCCGAAGGAGTACACGGTCGCGACGACCAAGAGCTTCCGCATCCGCTACCACAACGACGAGAAGGCGGTGTTCTCGCGCTTCCTCGAGCCGACCATGGAGAAGGCGTTCGCCGACATGGTGCGGCGCTACGGCTACGCCCCCAAGACGCCGGTCACGCTCGAGCTGTACGCCGACCGCGAGGACTACGGCATCCGCACCGTCGGGCTGCCCGACATCGGCGCGCTCGGCGTGTGCTTTGGCCAGGTGGTGACGGCGATGTCGCCGGCGAACGGCGACATCAACTGGGGCATGGTGCTGTGGCACGAGCTCGCGCACGTGTTCGCGATCCAGCTGTCGAACTCGCGCGTGCCGCGGTGGTTCACCGAGGGGCTGTCCGAGTACGAGACCCTGATCGCGCGGCCCGAGTGGCGGCGCGAGAACGACAACGACCTCTACGGCGCGATGCTGCACGGCACGCTGCCGTCGATCGGGGCGCTGAACTCCGAGTTCATGCAGCCGGACCAGAACGCCGTGATCGTCGCGTACTACCAGTCGGCGGTGACGATCGAGTACCTCGTGCAGACGTACGGCTTCCCGAAGATCGTCGAGGCGCTGAAGCTGTTCGGCAAGGGCAAGGAGTCGCCCGAGGTGCTCCAGCTGATCACCGGCAAGCCGATCGCGGTGCTCGACGCCGAGTTCCGCAAGTATCTCGAGATCCGGCTCGCGCCGTACGCGGGCACGTTCAAGCTGCCGACGCGCGGCTTCGATGACGTGACGAAGCACGAGATCGCGGCCGACGCGGCGCCCCGGGACGGCAAGCTCCGGGCGAGCGTCGCGCTCGCGTACTACTACGCGGGCGACGCCGAGAAGGCGGCGACCGCGGCCGCGGCCGCGGTGGCGCTCGACGCGCGGCAGCCGATCGCGCGCTACATCCTGGCCGAGGTGGCGATGCACAAGGGCGACGCGCCGAAGGCGCAGAAGCTCTACCGCGGGCTCGCCGCGGACGGCTTCGACAGCTCCGACGTCCGCGCGCGGCTCGCGCAGCTCGCGGGCGCGGCCGGCGACGACGCCGAGCAGGAGAAGCAGCTGTGCGCCTCGAAGAAGCTCGATCCCGAGCGCAGCTACGCGTACCAGGAGCTGGCGCAGCTCTACGACAAGCGCGGCGACAAGAAGCGCGGGCTCGCCGAGCTCGAGACCTACGTGATGCTCGAGCAGATGGAGATCGCGCCGCTCAAGAAGCTCATGGCCGAGTACCAAAAGCTCGGCAACTGGCCGAAGGTCCGCACCTACGCCGAGATGGCGACGTACATCCAGCCGCACGATCCGGAGGTGCTCGCCGCGCTCGGCCGCGCCTCGGCGGAGGTCGGCGACGGCACCCGGGCGCTGTTCGTCTACGACACGATGCTGCTCCTGTCCCCGAAGCCGCGCCGGCCCGCGCTCGTCCACATCGGCCGCACGCGCGCGCTCATGGCGCTCGGCCGGCGTGCCGACGCGAAGGTGGCCCTCGCCGAGGCGCTCAAGACCGAGCCGGAGAACGCCGAGGCGCTGGCGCTCAAGGCACAGCTCAAGTAGCGCGGGCGCCGGGCCCGGCGGGCGGCGGGCGGCGGGCGCTTATATATTCAGGAGCCGCTGCATCGTGTCGATCACCTGGCGCAGGCGCATCGGCTTGTCGAGGAAGACGTTCGCGCCGGCCTCGAGCGCCATGCGCCGCGCCGGCTCGCCGCCGGCGGACACCGCGATGATCGGCAGCGCCTCGAGGCCGAGCTCGGTGCGCGCCTGGGAGATGACCTTCGGCCCTTCGATGATCGGCAGGTAGACGTCGATGATCAGCGCGTCGAACCGCTCGGTGCGCAGGATCTCGATCGCGGCGCGGCCGTCCTCGGCGTGGCGGAACACGAACGAGACGCTGCCGCCGAAGTCGCGGCGCGACGAGCCGCGCAGGCCCTCCTGGAGCAGCTGCGCGACGTGGCGGTTGTCCTCCACGACCAGGACCCGGAACGCCCGCGTCATCGTGCGCGGATCGCGGGAGCGGATGCGCTCGACCGCCGCCGCGAGCTGCTCGCGGCTCGGGCCGTCTGCGAACTCGAGGCCAGCGCCGCCGTCCCCCTCCTCGCCGTCCTGGCGCGTCCAGCGCACGATCCCCTCGATCGAGATCGGCTCGAGCAGGCCGGGGAACGAGAGCACGAGGGTCACGGGCGTGCCGACCGGTAGCTCGCGGTTCGTCGCCACGAAGGTGCCGCCCGACGACAGGTTCTCGGTGTAGTCACCGACGAGGTCGTCTGCTCCTTCG
>DATMCI010000224.1:0-51270 GCA_035558535.1 Kofleriaceae bacterium | reverse complement strand
CGAGCCGGGCGCCTGCCCAGCGCTCCGGCACCCCGAACGCCTCGCCGCGCACGCCGAGCTTGGCCTCGAGCGTGTGGGTGGTGAACTTCGAGAGCTTGATGTCGTCGGACAGGAACGGCTGCTCCATCAGGTAGCGCTCCTCGTAGAAGAACGCCTTCTGGGTCTGGGCGTGGAACCGGTAGCGGAGCGTCGCGTCGGCCGCCTCGCCGATCAGCTGGACGGCGCGGAGCTCAGGCGTGTGCGCGCGGATCTTCCAGTCGTCGCGGTAGTAGCGGTAGGCGCCGATCAGGGTCGTCTGCGTCTGCCGCACGTAGTACCGGGCCGACGCCGCGAGCGCGGTGCGGTTGCGCTGGTCGGGGTGGCGCTCGCGCAGCGTGCCGATCGAGGTGCCGGCGCCCACGATCGCCGAGCGGTACGGGTTGGACTGGTAGCCGCGCAGCGCCGCGAAGTCGGCCGACACGCCGATGACCGCGGTGCGGCTCACGATCTGGCTCGCCGAGGCGAACACCGCGTAGGTGTGGAGCGAGCACTCGTCCTGCTCCTGCTCGACCTGGGGATCGCACTGCAGGAGGAGCTGGCCGAGGCCGCTCGCCGGGCCGCCGCTGACGGTGTCCCGGCCGAGCCCGCCGCCGAGCCCGAGCACCGTGTTCTTCTGCGCCAGCTCGGCCTCGGCGCGCAGCCCGGCGTAGAGCGACTTGTAGTCGGGCTCGGTCGAGTACTTGACCTCGGCGCCGAGCTTGCCGACCGAGAGCTGGTGCGCGTAGCCGACGCCCCCTTCGTATCGCCGCTCGGTGAACGGCTCGGCGGCCACGGCCCCCGAGGACTGCGACGCCGACGTGATGGCGTCGACCAGGAGGTGCGCCGTGACGAGCCCCCGCTCGCCGGCCTCGAACGCGCCGTCGAGCATGGGCTGCATCACCCGCGTCGCGCGCTCCTTGTAATAGACGCCGCGCATCGACAGGGTGCCGTCGGCATGGGCCTCGGAGGCGCGCCGGGCGCCGGGGGGCGCGAGCACGGCCAGCGCCACGAGCGCGGCGGCCGCGGCCGGGCGGGCCGGGCGGCGCCCGGTCGTGCCTGGGCCTAGTTGCAGCCGCATCCGCCGCCCGGCTGGCCGGTGCCGCCGTCCGCGCCCTCGCGCGAGCCGGTCGCGTGCTGCCCGAACCGCACCTCGCCGGGGTCGCGGTCGTTGGTCATCGCGCGCTTCGCGTGGAACTCGCGCTGGTTCGCGCGGACGACCATGCAGCCGGGCAGCGCTAGCGACGATACGAGGACGGCGATCAGGGACCGGTACCGCACGGTGCGTGTGAACCATAACACGCGTGTCACGTGGCCAGCATGCGGGCATCCGTTGTAGAACACGCGCATGAAGCGCTTGCCGTTGCTCCTGTCGCTCCTGTTCGCGTGCGGTCCGATCAACGAGCCCGGCCCCGCGAACCCGAACGGGCCGTCCGGTGGCAGCGGCGGCGGCACGAAGACCGCGCAGCCCGCGGCCGCCGGTGACGTCTCGCTCGAGCTCGACAATCTCCCCATCAGCGGCATCGGCTTCGAGCCGACCGCGCTCTACCGGCCGGGGATGCCGCTCGTCGAGCCCAAGCGCAAGGTCACGCTCGCGCAGCAGCGCTCGATCGTCTCGAACGCGCGCGACCCGGTGCTCAAGCAGGCGCAGGCCGCGGTGCTCGCGACGATGCTCTACCAGGAGGCGAAGACCGCCCCGAAGGAGAAAGAGAAGGAGCTGTGGACGGAGGCCCGGCAGGCGCTGCGCGACGCCGCGACCGCCGCGGGCAAGAACATCGACGAGGTCACGCTCCGCCTGCTCGGCAGCTACGAGCTCTTGTTCGACGACTTCGCGGCCGCCGAGAAGGCGTGGGAGCAGCTGATCGCGACCGATCCCAAGGACAAGGAGACGCCCTATCACAAGGCGTGGTGGGCGTACTCGCTGCTCAAGCAGTGGAAGAACCCCGAGGCGCTCGCGGTGGTGGCCAGCGAGCCGCTCTCGGACACGCAGCCGGAGCTCGCGTACGTGACGGCGTGGGCGAAGTGGCGTGCGGGCGACGGCGCGGCCGCGTGGGAGGCGATCCTGACCGCCGCGAAGGGGTGGGGCCAGAACGCGGGCAAGGAGGTCATCGAGCGTGACGTCCTCCTGATCGCGGGGCGCACGAAGGTCACGTTCGCGCAGGCGATGCCGCGGATGTTCGACGTGTTCGGCGCCAAGCAGCCGGCGCAGCAGTACGACATCCTCACCAAGCTCGGCACCGAGTCGTATCAGTTCGCGGGCCGGTGGACCGACGCGATCGCCGCGATCGAGGAGGCGCTCAAGGTGATCGGCGCGCAGGTGCCGCCGATCGATCGCGCCTACCTGCGCTACCGGCAGGCCGACTTCACCGTGCGGCTCGACACGCCCGACGTCGCGGCGAAGTACGCCAAGCAGGCGATCGATGGCCTCAGCCAGTGCCCCAAGTGCACCCCCAAGGAGAAGCAGGACCTGGTCTCGGCGGTCGCGGTGATGGCGCGCCTGTTCCACATCATGTACGCGACGGCGAACGACATCCGGTACTACCAGCCGGCGAACGACCTCTACGTCCTGACGACCCCGCTGATCGCGGACGCGCAGCGGCGCGCTCAGATCAACGACGACGCGCAGAAGCTGCAGAGCACGCTGAAGAACACGAAGGTCGGCACCGGCACGCACGGCAAGGACGCGGTCGGCGTGCTCATCGAGCGCCACTCGCAGGAGGTCAAGGCCTGCTACGAGGCGGTCCTCATCGGCAACCCGAAGGTCGCCGGCACGCTGATCGTGAACCTCGAGTCGGATCAGACGGGCGCCATCAAGGGCGTGGCGACGGAGCCGAAGGCGGGCCAGGCGGAGCTCCCGGCGGTCGCCGGCTGCGTCACCGAGGCCGCCCGGAAGTGGAACCTGCCGAAGCGCGGCATGGCGGGCACGACGCGGGTCAAGGCGACGTTCACGCTCGCGAAGAAGTAAGGCGCGGCGCCGCGGCGCGGGATCACGGCCGCTGGCGGCGGGCGCGGCGGCGCGAGCCGAGCGAGCCGAGCGAGCGCCCGCGGAGGCGCGCCTCGCGCTCGAGCCCGGCGAGCATGCGCTCGGCGCACGCGACGCGGCCGGGCTGCTCGGGGTCCGCGTAGAGGCCCGAGGGCGCCGCGCTCGTGGAGACGAACCGGCGCAGCGCGTGGTAGCAGCCGTCGAGGTCGCCCTGCCGCTGCAGCGCGATGGCGAGGTTCCAGTGGTGGAGCGGCCACTCGGGCTCGGCGGCGAGCGCGCGCGTGAGGTGCTCGATGGCGCCAGCGAGCTCGCCCTGGGCGAGCAGGCACGCGGCGAGCGCGCCGGCGACGTCGGGGTGGCGCGCGTCGCAGCGCTCGAGCAGCGCGCGGGCGCGCGCGGAGTCGCCCTGCGCGAGCAGCTCGACGGCGCGGCCGAGCGCGAGCGCCGTCGGATCGGTGCGGCGGCGATCGCCCAGGTGCGCGTCGCCGAGCTCGAGCAGATCGCGGCCGAGGTAGTACGCCGACGTCAGCCGCTCGGGATCGACCGCGGTCACCCGCGCCGCCTTGGTGAGCACGGCGCGCGCGTGCTCGAGCTCCTGGCTCGCGACGCGGTAGCCGTCCGCGCACAGGTCCGCGATCAGCGGCGTGTCGCCGGGCTCGGTGGCGAGCTCCTCGTGGAGGCACTCCTCGATCCGGCCGGACGCGCCGACCAGCACGGCCCACCGCCGCCACCGCCGCGCGCCCGCGGCCTTGCGGCTGGCGACCACGACCAGGCGCGCCGCGGCATCGACGAGCACGGCGACCTGCGCCTGGCGCGCCGCGCGGCGGGGCAGGGTGCCGGCGGGCACCAGCGGGAGCGACTCGACGAGGCCGGCGATCCGCTCGCGCTGCTCGAGCGATAGATCGATGCGCGCCCCGAGCTCGTCCGCGAGGCGGCGCGCGGCGGCGGGCGACTCCCCGACGAGGATCTGGATCATCTGCTCGAGCTCGGCGCCGCCGAGCTGGCGGATCATGACGTCGGCCGCGCTTGCGACGTCGCCGGGCGTGTCGAGCTGCGCGGCGAGCGCGAGCGCGGTGCGGCGCTGCATCGCCGATGGATCGGCGAACCGCGCCGTCGCGTGCTCGCCCAGCTCGGCGAGCAGGCCGAGCGCGCAGATCTTCGCGTCGTCGTCGGCGCGGGCGGCGACGCTGCGTAGCTCGTCGATGACGCGCGCGCGGACGCGGGCGTCACGATCAGCGCCGCGGGCTAAGCTCGCCAGCGCGTCCCGGGCGGCGTCGCGGCGCCGCGGATCCGCACCGCGCAGCTCGCGCCCGAGCAGCGGGACGGCGAGGGCGCCCAGCCGCCGGGTGAGGCGCTCGATGCGCGGTGAGGGCGTGCCCGGGGCCGTCTCGAACCATTCGGCGAGCCGTCGGAGGTCGGCGAATGCGCCGTCCACTGCCATCAGTGACCCACACCATAGTTGTTACTCCCGACGGGAGTCAATCAATCTCGCAGGGTTAGTCCCCTGGTGCGGGATCGCGAGGCGGCTTTGCCACCGGATCCCTTGAAATCACAGCAGATAGCAGCCTGATGCCTCATTCAGTCATCACTCGATGACCCTCTGTTTGTTTCGTAAGTACTCTCACTTCCCCAGGAAAAGGGTTGGAATGGCGCCGGATTTCGCTTGCAGAGCTAGGTGTCCTTCGTAATCCTGCACCGCGTCCCATAGGACGAGGTGGACCCACATGGCGAAGAACGAATCGACCGCGGTCAACGAGCTGATCCAGAGGGTGGCGACGATGACGCCGCTGCGGCCGGACCCCGCCGATGATCTCCTGTTCCGTGCGCCGCCGCCTCCTCCGAAGCCGGCCCCTCGCACTCGCCCGGCGCACGGCACGCCGGCCGACGCGATGATGATGAAGGGCTCCGGGCCGGTGGCGAAGCAGGCGCTCGCCGCGAACGCGCTGCCGCCGCCGCTGCCGGCGCCGTCGCCGCGGATGCCGGCGCCGCCGTTGTCGTCGTCGTCGTCGTTGTCGTCGTTGTCGCTGCCGCTGCCGCCGCCGCGGCACCCGACGGCGCTGCCTCCGCCTCCGCCGGTCGCCGCGCCGTTCGAGAGCGGCGCGATGTCGGCGTTCGGGCGCGCGCTGCCTGGCTCGCTGGCGACGGGCAGCCACGCGATCCCGGTGGTAGCGGGCGAGCCGGCGCGCGAGCGGTTCCCTGAGCGGATCGCGTCGTTCGCGTCGTTCGCGCCGATCGCGCCGATCCCGCCGGCCCCGCAGCAGGAGGTGGGAGCCGCGACGCTGTTCGTCCGGCGGCCACGCTCGGTGGCCCGCAAGCTGATCGCGCCGCTGGTCGCCGTCTCGATCCTCGGCGGCGCGGCCGGCGGCTACCTCGCGTTCTCCGCGCAGGACGGCTCGGCGCGCGCGCCGGCCGCGAGCGCGGCGCCTGCCGCCGCGACGCTGAAGGCTCCGGCGCTGGCCGCCGCCGCGGCGCCCGCCGCGGCCCCGAAGGCTGCCGCTGCCGCCGCTGCCGCTGCTGCGCCGGCCCCGGCCGCGCTCGCTGCGGCGGCCGCTGAGCCGGCGCTCGCGGCCGCCGCGGTGGCGACGCCCGCGGCGGCGCGGCCGTCGTTCGTCGACGTCATGATCGTGTCGTCCCCCCCGGGCGCGACGGTGACGCTCGTCGACCGCGGGCTCTCGCTGCTGATCGGCACGACGCCGATCACCACGGCGCTCGATCCGTCGCGCAAGTACGAGCTCGTCTTCAGCCACCCGAACCGATCGACGTGGGTCGAGCCGATCGATCCGACCCAGACGCGCCGCGTGGACGTGAAGCTCGGCCCGGCGGCGAAGTCCGAGTCGAGGCCGGCGGCGCGCCGCGCCGAGAAGACGGCCGCGGCGGCGGCGGGCGCCGAGAAGGCGGTCGCGGCGGCGCCGCGCGCCGAGGGCATCCTCATGATCTCGAGCAAGCCGCCGTGCGAGATCGTCATCGACGGCAAGCCCACCGGCCTCACCACGCCGCAGCGCGAGATCCCGCTACCGGCGGGCGCCCACAAGGTCACGCTCGTCAACAAGGCCGAGAGCATCAACAAGACGATCTCGGTCCAGATCAGCGCGGATCAGCCGACGAAGGTGATCCAGAACCTGATGACCCCCTGATGACCTCCTGAGGATCTGGTGACCGGCCGCGGGTGACGCTCGCTGCGTCGCTCGCGCGTCGGGCACAGCTCGTGGCGCGGAGCATCGCTACGGCATCACTGTGCACTCGGTCGGCTCGGCCGGCGTGCAGACGTTGTTGGTGCAGGGCACCGGCATGCCGTTCAAGAGGGGCGGGCACGGGGTCGTCGCGTCACAGCCCTGCGTGCAGATCATGTAGCCCTCCGTCGCGAAGGGCCGGCAGTCCTGCGTCGCGCAGTCGTGCTCGGTGATGCAGCTCTCGTAGAGCGCCTTGGTGCAGAACCGGTCGACCATGTCGGGGGTGTCGCCGGAGCACGCGGTCTGCCCGAGCACCAGCGCCAGCACCGGCGCGCAGCGCCGCGCGAGCTTCGAGATCGAGATGCGCATGGCGGCGATCCTACAGCGATCGCGCGGCGCGCCGCGCCGTCGTTCGCGGTCATCCGCGGCCGCGCGTGACGCGTTCCTCCCGACGGCGCGCGGCGGGCCGCGCCGGCCGCCGTCCATTGCGGAGTCGCGGCCGCTCGGCGTACCGTCCCTCCCCGAAAGGAAGGCCCCCGTGGCTCACATCGACGTCTTCAAGAAGT
Source organism: Kofleriaceae bacterium (assembly GCA_035558535.1). Taxonomy (GTDB): domain Bacteria; phylum Myxococcota_A; class Polyangia; order Haliangiales; family Haliangiaceae; genus JABFXX01. The sequence continues at coordinate 44,536 of DATMCI010000224.1, read as the reverse complement.
GGGCGGAGACGATCCGGCAGGACACCGAGGCGTACAGGGTGTTGCTCGAATCCGGCAAGGCCGACGAGCGCTGCCGGCACCTGGCGGGCGCGGCGCTCCTCTACCAGGTCAGCCGCATGGACCTGGTCCCCGACTGGAACGAGGGCATCGGCGTGCTCGACGACGTCATGGTGCTCCGCGTCTGCGCGCAGCTCACGCAGACCCACGAGCGCGGTCCGCTGGCGACCGCCGCCGAGATCACCCTCGAGCGGATGGCCAACGAGGCCGACCAGATCAAGGAGTTCCTCGGAGAGACGCTTTACGACAAGCTGCGCGCGCACTGCGCCCGGCTCGCCGAGCAGGAGGTGCGCGGCCGCACGCCCGCTCGGCTCGTCGACGACGAGGACAGCCGCAAGGCGTTCTACGCCGAGCTCGATGCGGAGCTGAAGAGCAGCGTGCCGATCGTCGTCGCCGACCCCAAGGACGCCGAGGTCCGGCTCAAGGCGTACCTGACGCACAAGCTGCAATAACCGCCATCACCGCGATCCCATCGTGAGCCGGCGCCACCTCCTCCTGCTCGCCGCGGCGGTCACCGACGCGACGTTCGAGCGCCAGACGCTCGACGGCAAGCGGGTGTGGATCGGCAAGTGCATTCATTGCAACAGCAAGCTCGTGGTCGCCGACGACGGGCGCTCGCTCGGCGAGGCCACGCTCGAGCACGTGTGGCCCGAGACCCAGGGCGGCACCAACGACGTCATGAACCTCGCGGTCGCGTGCGCGCGCTGCAACCGCGAGAAGGGCACGCGCCACGATCACCGCGGCGGCCAGCGGCTCGAGCAGATCGTGGCGCTGCTCCAGGCGCGCCGGCTCGAGCGCTGGCGCGATCCCCGCGACGTCGGCATGGACGCGCGCCTCGCCTCGGTGATGGGGGGCCAGACTCCCGATCCGGACGCCGAGTAGGGCAAGACGCCGAAGTCGACCGAATCGATCGCGGCCGCTGTGGCGCACGCGCACGCCCGCCGGGGCCCAGTGGCCGATAGCTGGGCTGCCGCACCGCGGTGAGGCAGGCGAGGCGAGCCGTGTGCTGCAACCGCACGGTGTGCGCTGCTTTTCAACTGCGCCTCCGCACGTCATATCCAAGACAGGATGCTCGCCGCGTCAGGAACCGACCTGGCCTCTGGGATGTGGTGCGACTTCGTCAGATCGACGCCGCAGGCGCTGCGCGTCCGCGAGCTCCTCGTCGCGCGCGGCGAGCTGGTCCATCACGATCACGTCGCGCTGCGGACGCTCGCGGCGCCGGGCCTCGGGATGGACGCGATCGCCCGCCGGTTCGAGGCCGAGGGCTTCCGCGCGCGCGAGCGGTACCGCTTCGACGAGGCGCACCTCCGCGCGCGCTACTGGCAGCACGACGATCCGAACACGCCGAAGGTCTTCATCGTCGAGCTCGACGCCTGCGCGCTGTCCGCCGGCGCGCAGGCGATCCTCGAGCGGCTGATCGCGCAGGTGCCGGACGGCTTCTACGCGCGGTCCGATCTGCCGTGGGCCGGGCGGCCGTGGACGCCGCGCTACGCCGACTACCAGTCGCTGCTCGCCGAGAGCGAGCACGCCGCGCGCGTCGCTGCGCTCGGGCTCGGCGTCGACCGCTGCTCACTCGATGTCGGCGCGCTGATCACGTTCCCCGACCTCGACGCGCTGGTCGCGTATCTCGCGGAGCACGCGTTCCGCATCGACGCGCGGAGCGATCGCGCCACGATCCGGCCGGACTCGATCCCGGTGGCGTTCGCCGACACGATGGCCCGCATCCCGTCGGGCACGTACGAGCTGGTCGCCCGGCGCTTGCCGCGCCCGCGCGAGTCGCGCAGCTCCGGGATCCACGCGGTTATACCGTCAGCGTCGCGAAGTAGTCGGTGAGCTCGAGCAGCACGTCGGACGGCTCGCCGGCGAACTGCACGCCCATCCCTTCGGGGGAGACCCAGCGCACGATGGCAAAGAGCGTGAACACCTGATCGCTCGTCGGGAGGACGAGCTCGAGCTCGATCTGGGTGCCGATCGGCTCGGCGGTGGGCGTGGTGATGAAGGCGCCGCCGGCGCTCACGTCGCGCGCGGCGGCCGCCACCCACTCGGTCTTGTCGACCGCGCGAAACCGCACGCCGAGGTCGTGACCGGTGCGAGCCTTGCCCCGGAAGTGATGTCGGCGTTCGTGGCGGGAATCGTCCGGATCTGACAAGGCGCAGAGGATATCCGATCTCCAAACCCCCTGACCAAGACCCTTTACCCTGTCGTGCTCCGGGGTTAGGTTCCCGCGCGCGTGAAGGTTCACCTCATCGGCATCGGCGGCACTGGCATGGGTGCCGTCGCGGGCCTCCTCGCGGCGCGCGGCCACGAGGTCCGGGGCTCGGACGCTGCCGTGTACCCGCCGATGAGCGAGCAGCTCGCCGCGCTCGGCGTGCCTGTGCTGATGCCGTACGCCGCCGAGAACCTCGCGTGGAGCCCCGACCTGGTCGTGGTCGGCAACGTCCACGGCAAGGATCACGTCGAGGTGGTGGCCGCGCAGGAGCGCGGGATCGCGCTGACGTCGTTCCCCGCGGTGATCGGCGAGCACCTGCTCGGGGACAAGCACCCGATCGTCGTCACCGGCACGCACGGCAAGACCACGACCACGTCGCTCGTCGCGCACATCCTCGAGGTGGCCGGCCGCGATCCGTCGCTGTTCGTCGGCGGCGTGCCGGTGGCGCTCGGCCAGGGCTACCGCGCCGGAGCCGGCCCCGACTTCGTCCTCGAGGGCGACGAGTACGACACGGCGTTCTTCGACAAGGGCCCCAAGTTCGCGCACTACCGCCCGAGGACCGCGATCCTGACGTCGATCGAGCTCGATCACGTCGACATCTTCCCGTCGTTCGACGCGGTCCGCGACGTGTTCAAGCGGCTCGTCGCGCTGCTGCCGGAGGACGGCCTGCTCGTCGTGTGGGACGAGGCGCGCGACGCGGTGGCGCTGGCCAAGCACGCGCCCTGCCGCGTCGAGACGTACGCCGTGCAGGACGTCAACGGCGACGCGGCGGCGCCCCGGCGCGCGCAGCCGGCCGAGGCGAGCGAGCCGCCGCCGCCCACCGGCGCCACGTGGTACGCCGACAACCTCGAGGTGATCGCGAAGTCGGGGCGCGTCGCGTTCGACGTGTTCTACCAGGGCGAGCGCTTCGAGCGGTTCGAGTCGCTGCTCGTCGGCCGGCACAACGTGGCCAACTGCGTCGCCGCGATCGCGGTGTGCCACGCGCGCGGCGTGCCGGTGAAGGACATCCGGCGCGGCGTCGCGACGTTCGCGGGCGTGCGGCGGCGCCAGGAGCTGCGCGGGATCGCGAGCGGCGTGACGGTGCTCGACGACTACGCGCACCACCCGACGGCCGTGCGCGAGACCCTGCGCGCGCTGCGCAAGCGGTTCCCCAAGCGCCGGCTGATCGCCGTCTACGAGCCGCGCTCGGCCACGAGCCGGCGCAAGACGTTCCAGGTCGAGTTCACCGAGGCGTTCGCGCACGCCGACGAGGTCATCGTCGGCAGGATGTTCGATCCGAGCAAGATCCCGGCGAGCGAGCGGTTCGATCCCGAGCGGCTCGCGCTCGATCTGCACCGCGCTGGCACGAAGGCGAGCTACACGCCCGACGTCGAGACGATCGTCAAGCAGCTCGCGGCGAGCGCCGCCCCGGGCGACGTGGTGTGCGTCCTGTCGTCGGGCAGCTTCGACGGCCTGCACGATCGCCTGCTCGACGCGATCGGCGATCCGGTGCGGCCGGCCAAGCGCGCCGACATGGCAGACGCCCGCGCGCTGCTCGAGCGGGCGGGGCTGCCCGACGAGCCGGCGCGCGACGATCAGTTCGGCAGCTTCTTCCTCTTGCGCAACGAGCGCGGCGTCGTCGGCACGGTGGCGCTCGAGGTGCTGGGCGAGGACGCGATCCTGCGCGCGCTGGCGGCCGATCCGGACGCGCGCGGCGTCGGCTACGGCTGGATGCTCGCCGAGATCGCGATCAGCGAGGCGCGCCGGCGCGGCGTGCGGCGGATCTACCTGGTGACCGAGTTCGCGAGCGACTTCTTCGCGGCGAAGTTCGGGTTCCGTGTCGTCGATCGCTCCACGATCTCCAAGCAGGTCTCGGGGCACGAGACGTTCTCGCGGCCGACGAGCAGCGGGCTCGTGGCCATGCGGCTCGATCTGTGACGGCGCCGGAGTCCGTGCCGGCCGAGCGCCTGGCCGATCTGCTCCAGACGGCGCGCGCGGCTGCGCGGGCGGCGGCGGACCTGCTCGCGGGCGCGCGCCCGGCGGACGTGCGCTCGAAGTCGAGCTCGCGCGACCTGGTCACCGAGTGGGACCTGCGGGCGGAGGAGACGATCCGGCGCGTGCTCGAGGAGCGCGAGCGGGGGATCCCGATCCTCGGCGAGGAGGGTGGGCTCGGTGCGGGCGGCGCGGCGGCGGGCGGCGCGGGCGGTGCGGCGGGGCTGCGCTGGGTCGTCGATCCGATCGACGGCACGGTGAACTTCGCGCACGGGCTCCCGATCTGGTCGGTGTCGATCGGGCTCGAGGCGGACGGCGTACCGCTCGTCGGCGTGGTGGTCGCGCCGGTGCTCGGCTGGTGGTTCGAGGCGGTGCGCGGCGGGGGGGCGCGCGATGGTAGCGGCGCGCCGCTGCGGGTGAGCCAGACGGCGCGCTTCGACGAGGCGATGCTCGCGACCGGCTTTCCGTACGACGTGCCGACGCGGGCGGACAACAACCTCGCCGAGTGGGACCACTTCATGCGGCGCGCCGGGACGTGCCGGCGGCTCGGCTGCGCGTCGCTCGATCTTTGTCTGGTCGGCTGCGGCTGGTTCGATGGCTACTGGGAGCGGATGCTCCGCGCGTGGGACCTCGTCGCCGGCGCGGTCATCGTGCGCGAGGCTGGCGGCACCGTGACTGATACACGAGGTGGGACCTTCGACCCGCACCGCGGGGAGGTGGTCGCGACGAACGGTGCTATTCATGAGGAGCTCATCGCCGAGCTCGGTCGCGTCCGCCGGCCGGCGAGCTGACGCACGGAGGCTCATGAAGCGCATCGCCGCGATCGTCCTTTCGCTGTACGCCGCGACCTCGGTCGCCGCCGCGCAGCCGAAGCAACCGGCCGAGGCGCCGCTCGATCCATACGCTGATCCGCCGCCGGCCCCGGCTGCGCCGAAAGCGCCGAAGGCACCGAAAGGCGGCGCGAAGGCGCCGAAGGGCGGCGCGAAGGCGCCGAAGGGCGGCGCGCCGAAGGCGGAGGCGCCGATCGATCCGTACGCCGATCCGGAGCCGGCGGCCGAGCCGGCGCCGGTGCCGGTGCGGCGGCCCGGGGCCGTGCCCGGGATCCCGTCCGCGCCTGCGCCTGCGCCTGCGCCGGTGGCTGCGCCTGCGCCTGCCCCTGTACCGGTGACCGTGCCCGGCCCCGCACCTGCGCCTGGTCCCGGCCCTGCGCCTGCGCGCGACGCCACAGCCTCGAAGATCCCGCCGCGCGTCGGGCTCACCGACGTGACTGCCATCCAGGGCCTGCTCGCCGTGCAGCGGCTCGACGGCTGGCTCCTCTTCGATCGCGACGGCGAGAACTCGATCGCCCGCCGCGTGGTGGCGCCGGAGGGCCGCCCGACGCGGCCGTGGTTCTACCTGATCCCGGCCAAGGGCGAGCCGACCGCGCTCGTGCACGAGGCCGAGCGGCGCTCGTTCGATCACCTGCCTGGCAAGAGGATCACGTACCCTGGCTACCGCGAGGTCGAGAAGCAGCTGCGCGTGATGCTGAAGGACATGCGCGTGATCGCCGCCGAGTATTCGCCGAAGGCGGCGGTGCCGTCGGTGTCGCGCATCGACGCCGGCACGTTCGAGCTGATCCGCGCCTCCGGCGTGCAGGTGAAGTCGTCCGAGACGCTCGTCCAGTACACGAAGGCGGTCTGGGGCGATGCCGGCCGCACCGCGCACTACGTCGCGGCGCACCACCTCGTCGAGCTGCGCAAGGAGGCGCTCGCGTTCGTCGCCAAGCAGCTCCGCGCCGGCGCGCCGGTCACCGAGTACGACGTGCAGCAGCGCCTCGTGCGCGGCATGACGATGCGCGGGCTCGCCGGGACGCCGCCCGTCGTGGCGGCCGGCGTCAACACCGCCGATCCGTACTACGTGCCCAACGCCGCCAAGACCGCCACGGTCCAGCGCGGCGATCTGATCGTCATCTCGCTCGCCGCCAAGCTCGACAAGCCGGAGGGCATCTGGGCCGCGCAGACGTGGTGCGCGGTCGCCGACGCCGCGGTGCGCGAGGACTACAAGCGCGCGTTCGAGGCCGCGCACATGGCGCGCGATCAGGCGCTCGCGCTGATCACGGAGCGCAACCGCAAGAGCCGGCCCGTCACCGGCGCCGACGTCGATCAGGCGGCGCGCGCATACTTGAAGAAGGCCGGCCTCGCGAGCCGCGTCATGCACCGCACCGGGCACTCGATCGACAACGACCTGCAGGGCGGCGGCGCGGACCTCGACGACTACGAGGTCCGCGACACGCGCATCCTGACGCCCGGCACCGGCGTCACCGTCGGGCCCGGCATCTACTTCCCCGGCCAGTACGGCGTGCGCACCGAAGTCTCCGTGTACCTGGCGCCGACCGGTCCGGAGGTCACGACACCCGCGCAAGACGAGCTCGAGCCGCTGCTCGCTCGCTGACGCCGCCGTGCCTGCCGCCGTGCCCACCGCTGCGCCCGTCACCGCGCCCGTCACCGCGCTCGTCACCGCGCTCGTCCTTGCCGGCGGCAAGGCGACGCGCCTCGGCGGCGTGGACAAGCGGGAGCTCGTCGTCGAGGGGCGCACGATCTTCGCGCGCCAGTGCGAGGTGCTCGGGCCGCGCGTGGCGGAGATCCTCGTGTCGTCGCCGCGCGAGGTGGCCGGTTACCGGACTGTCGCCGACGCCGTCCCCGGGGCCGGGCCGCTCGCCGGCATCGCGGCCGGACTCCTCGCCGCGGCCACGCCGTGGCTGCTCGTGGTGGCCGGCGACATGCCGTACATCAGCGGCGCGCTGATCGATCTCGTGCTGTCGCGCATCGGCGACGACATCGACGCCGTCGGGATCCGGATCGGCGCGATGCCCGAGCCGCTCTTCTGCCTCCTGCGCGTCGCCGCGGCGCGCCCCGCGCTCGCGGCGCGGCTCGCCAGCGGGCGGCTCAAGGCGTCCCGCCTGCTCACCGACGGCGACCTGCGCGTCGCGTGGATCTCCGAGGCGGACCTCCGCGCGATCGATCCAGAGCTGCGAGGCCTGTTCAACGTCAACGAGCCTTCGGACCTGCGCCCACCGCGGCCCTGAACGTCCGCGCGTCCCCTGGCCCGCTCGGGCACCAGCCCGCGCGAGCCTGGGGCCGGCTCGGAGTCGTTCGGGGTTTCCTCGGCGGCATCGATCCGGTATACGGACCGTCCATGCGAATCGGTGACCTCACCGTCGATCCGCCGGTCCTGCTGGCGCCGATGGCGGCCGTGACCGACCTGCCGTTTCGCACGATCTGCGAGGAGTTCGGCGTCGGGCTGACCATCACCGAGTTCTTGTCCGCGCACGCGCTCGCGGTCAAGGATCCGAAGACCACCGGCAAGCTCACGGCGTCGCTCGACGGGCGGCGGTTCGGCGTCCAGATCTTCGGGCGCGAGGAAGACAAGATGGAGGAGGCGGCGCGCATGGCCGTCGCGATCGGCGCCTCGCTCGTCGACATCAACATGGGCTGCCCCGCCAAGCGCGTGGTCGCCGGCGAGTGCGGCTCGGCGCTGATGCGCGAGCCCGCCATCGCTCAGGCGCTCGTGCGCGCCGTCGTGCGCGCCGTGCCCGCGCACATCCCCGTCACGGTGAAGCACCGCGCCGGCTGGAACCAGGACCACCTGAACGCGCCCGAGTTCGCGTGCGCGCTCGTCGAGGCTGGCGCGAAGATGATCACCGTCCACGGCCGCACGCGGACGCAGGGCTTCTCTGGAAAGAGCGATCCGGAGATCATCCGGCGCGTGCGCGAGGCCGTGCCGCGGCACATCCCCGTCGTCGGCAACGGCGACGTCCTCGACGTCGAGGGCTACCAGCGGCTGCGCGAGCAGACCGGCTGCGACGCCGTGATGATCGGCCGCGGCGCGCTCGGCAACCCGTGGCTGTTCGCGCGCCTGCGCGAGCTGTGCGCGGGTCGCCCCGATCCGGGGCCGCCCGGCCTCGAGGAGCGCCGCGCGGTGTTCCGCCGCCACGTCGATCTGATCGAGCGGCTGAGGCCCGGCCCGCGCTCCTTGCACGAGGTCCGCAAGGCGTGCGCCTGGTACGCGCGCGGCCTGTACGGCTGCAACGCGCTGCGCCTGCGGGTCTGGGAGGCGCCGGATCTGGCAGCCGCGCGCGCGCTCGTCGAGGATTACTTCGAGCAGCTCCTCGAGCGGCAGCGCCGGCAGGGCCTCTCCCCCGAGATGGCGCCGGATCGCGCCGAGATCGACAGCGGCTTCGGGGCGGGCGCGGGCGGCGCGGACGAGGCGGCGTAGTCCACGCCGATGCTGCGCCCGAGCCTCAAGGCGAACGACTTCCTCGTGGCCGAGAGCGCCGCGATGCGCGAGGTGGGCGAGTCCGTCGAGCGCTTCGCCGATGGCGGGGCGCCGGTCCTCGTCTGCGGCGAGCACGGCACCGGCCGCGAGCTCGTCGCGCGCGTGCTCCACCAGCGCGGGCCGCGCGCGCGGGCCCGCTTCATCGCGGTGCGCCCCACGTTCGAGGACGTCCCGAGCGCGCCGGCGAAGGAGCGCGAGCGGGAGCAGGAGGGCGACACGACCTGCGAGCGCGCGCGCCGGGCGCTGCGCGCGGCCGCCGGCGGCACGCTGCTCGTGAAGGACGTCAGCGATCTGTCGGCCGCCTCGCAGAAGACGCTGCGCCGCGCGATCCGCGACCGCGAGCGCGACGCGCCGGAGGTGTTCGACGTCCAGATCGTGGCCACGGCCGATCTCGATCTCGAGCGGGCGGTCGACGCGGCGATCGTCTCGCGCGAGCTCTACGAGCTGTTCCGGCCGCGGCGCATCGTGGTGCCGCCGCTGCGCGATCGGCTCGACGATCTGCCGGCGCTGTTCGAGCGCTGGATCAAGCACTACGCCGCGGAGATCGGGCGCGCGATGCCCTCCATCTCGCGCCGCGCGCTGGCGCGGCTGGCCGAGTACCCGTGGCCCGGCAACGTCGGCGAGCTGAAGTCGATCGCGCGCCGCCTCGTCGTGCGGGTCGCGCGCGCGCGGATCGATGCCGGCGACGTCGACGAGATCCTGCCCGTCGTCGCGGCCCGGGTCCCGCTCGAGGACCTGGCCTTCGAGGAGATGGTCAAGTCCAAGCTCGCCGGCCTGCTCGCCCGGATCGACGGCTACCCTGTCCACGACCTCTACGACAAGGTGCTCGCGCGCGTCGAGCGCCCGCTGTTCGATCTCGTCCTCGCGCACACCGGCGGCAACCAGCTCAAGGCCGCCGAGATCCTCGGCCTGAACCGCAACACGCTGCGCAAGAAGCTCGCCGACCTCGGCCTCAAGACCAAGGGGCGCGCCGGCCGCGAAGATCGCGCGCTCGACGGCGAGTAGCGCGGTGTCCAGGACGCCTGCGTCGGTGCACCTGATCCTCTTGGCGGGCCAGGTGTGCTTCGCGTCGCTGCCGGTGGCGGGGCGGCTCGCGCTCGCGGACATCCCGCCGGGGGTGCTGCCGCTCGTGCGCACGGTGGGCGGGGCGCTCGTGTTCAGCGCCGTCGCGTGGCGCCGGGGCGTGCTGCGGCTCGCGCGCCGCGACGTGCCGTTCCTCGTCTTGTGCGCGCTCCTGGGCAACGTCCTCAACCAGGAGCTGTTCATTCACGGGCTCGCGCGCACGACGGCCACGAACGCCGTCGTGATCGGCTCGACGGCCCCGGTGTTCACCGCGCTCACCGTGATCGCGCTCGGGCGCGAGCCGGCGCGGCTGCGGCGGCTCCTCGGGATCGCGGTCGCGTTCGGCGGCGTCGTCGCGCTGGTCGGCGCCGAGGACCTCTCGATGTCGTCCGGGCACTTCACGGGCAGCGTCATGGTCCTCGTCAACGCGCTGGCGTACGGCAGCTACCTGGCGATCGTGCGGCCGCTCGCCGAGCGCTACGATCCGATCGCGCTGCTCGCGTTCATGTTCCTCGCGGGGCTCCCGATGGTCACTCCGATCGGGATCCACGCGCTCGCCGTGGACGCGCACCCGTTCACCAGCACCGACTACGCGTTCTTCGCGTTCCTCGTCGTCGTGCCGACGGTGTGCGCGTACTCGTTCGTGCAGATCGGGCTTCAGCGCGCGGAGTCGAGCCTCGTGGCCGTGTACATCTACCTGCAGCCGGTGGTCGCCGCCGCCGGCGCCGTGCTCATCCTCGACGAGCAGGTGGGGCCCCGGCTCGTGATCTGCGGCGGCGTCGTGCTCGCCGGCGTGTGGCTCGCCGCGCGTAGCCGGTGAGCGCCGGCTCGCGCCGCGCTATGCTCGCGCGGTGATCGTGCCCATCCGAGCGTTCCTCCACGCGACGGAGCTCTGCCCGCGCCGCGCGGCGGGGCAGGACCGAGTCTGGGTGTCGTCGTCGCACGAGCGCATCGTCATCGCGCTCGCCGACGGCGCGGGCGGGGCCGCGGGCGGCGAGCGCGCTGCTGCGGCGGTGGTCGACGCGGTCGCCGCCGCGGCACAGGCCGACGACTGGGCCGCAGTCCTCACCGAGCTCGAGCTCGATCCGGATCGACTCGGCCCCGGCCAGACGACCGCGGTCGTCGCCACCGTTACCCGCGAGGGCATCCGCGGCGCGAGCGCTGGCGACTCGGGCGCCTGGGTGATCCGCGGCGATCGGATCGAGGACCTCACGCAGGGGCAGCACCGAAAACCGCTGATCGGCGATCACTCGATCGCGATCCCGTTCTACGGCGGGCCGCTCGGGGACGCGACGCTGCTCATCGCCTCCGACGGGTTGTTTCGCTTCGCGTTGCCCGAGGCGATCGCGCGCGTGGCCCGCGGCCCGGACCTTCTGGCTGCGGCGCGCGAGCTCGTCGGGCTGGTGCGGCTGCCCTCGGGCGAGGTCCCCGACGACGTGGCGATCGTGCTCTGCCGCGAGGCCGCCCCGCCTGCCGCCTGACGCGGCGCGCATGGCGCGCGTGGCGCGCGTGGCGCGCGTGGCGCGCGTGGCTGCGACTTTTCGTGTGGATCGACGGTACCATCAGGCCGCAATGCGTGTCGCGATTCGTTTCATGCTCGTCGGTGCTGCCGGCTTGATCTCGGGCTGCGTCGCGGGTGCTGCCTCGTCGGAGACGCACGGTTCGACCCGCGCGCGCTACGCCGGCGCGGTGTCGGTGATGTTCACGAACGCCACCCCGGGCCGGATGTGCGGTCTCTACATGACGGAGGACGTCGAGGAGGACTACGGCGACAACTGGCTGTCGTCGGACGGCCTTCCGTCGGGCAGCTCGGTCACGTTCCGCATGAAGCCCGGCAAGTACAAGGCGCGCTGGGACACGTGCCGCGAGGGGAGGAAGCCATTCTATGCGGCGACCTTGTGGCGCGATACGGCGGTCACCGTGCAGCGCGACACGCAGCTCTACGCGTTCGTCGCCGACGCCGTCGCGCCCACGACGCGCGCGCAGATCATGGGCAAGACCCACCAGGTCGTGCAGTTCCCGGGGCAGATCATCGATCCGGATCCCCAGTCGCAGCCGTCGCAGGAGGCGGCGGCTGCTGCGGCGGCGGAGCGCGCGCAGGCCGAGGCGGCGGCCGCGACGGAGCTGCACTGGCGCGGGTTCCACGGAGTGACGCCGGCCGCGGGCTTCAGCGGCTTGACCCTGCTCAGCCCCCAGAGCGTGGCCCAGCTCCGGGCCACGGCTCCTGCGCCAGCTGCGCCCGCGCCTGCGCCGAAGGCGGCGCCAGCCCCTGCGCCAGCTGCGCCCGCGCCCGCGGCCAAGCCGGCGCCCGCGCCCGCAGCACCCGCAGCGCCAGCGCCGGCAGCGAAGCCCGCCCCGGCTGCACCGGCGGGGACACGACCGTAAACGGATCGCGAGCGTCGACCCGACGGGACGCGCGCGTCAGCACCCCACGACGCGGATCTTCTTCCCCTCGTGCGCGACCTCCCGCACGAACAGCTTCTCGGTCCACGAGAGCTCCTTGCGCAGATCGAACAGCAAGAGCCAGCCCTCGTCGAGCTTCGCGCGATCCAGGTAGCGGCCGATCTGCTCGAGCGCCTCGGCCTCCGTCTCCGTGTCGCGGCGGAGCTTCACCTCGATGGCGTGGCGCGCGCCCTGCCAGAAGATCATCAGATCGAGCGCGCCGCGCCCGAGCCCGTACTCGCGCTCGACGCGGCCGCCGCCGTTGACGACGCGCTGCAAGAACGCCATCAGCATGAGGTGCGGGCCCGCTTCGCGGTAGCCGAAGCCCTCAGCGGCGAGGTGCCCGTCCTTGCGCCAGAACGCCTGCCAGGCGGTCACGAGCTTGGGCACGTCGAGCGAGCCGTCGGGGCGGACGTACCACTCGGTCGGCTGGTGGATGCTGATCTGTTGCGTCCAGGTCAGCGCGCGCGGGATCACCTCGCGATAGATGGGATTGGCGATCTGGAGCTCGCCGCGAACCACGCGGACCAGGCCGAGCCCGAGCACGTAGCCCACGTCGTCTTCGATCGGGTCCGTTGGGAGGCTGGTGCCCGCGAGCATGGGCTCCAGGATCCGGCGCACCCGAGGCTCGCGCAGCCTCGCGATCAGCGAGTCGATGTGAGAGCGCCGCTCGAGGATGATCGTCTCCTTGGCTGACTCGATGTGGGCCTCGGTGATGGGGATACCGCGATCCTCGACGTCCCTGCCGGCGATCTGATCGGCGAGCGCGCTCGTCAGCCACGGGTGTCCTTGCGCGAGCTCCCAGACCCGGTGCACCGCCTCGGGCTCGAAGCGCTGGCCGGTGTCCGCCGTGTGCTGCGCAAGGAGCTCCTCCACCTCGACCTCGGTGAACGGCCCGAGCGTCGTCGCCTCGGCCGTGATGTTGAAGGGAGACGTCGTTCCGAGCCAGGACAGAGCCCGCCGCTCCTCGATGCTGACGACGTAATCGCGGACCTGCCGCTGCCCCACCAGGACCACGCTCGCGGGGAACGGCGCTTGGCTGCGCGCGATGTACCCATCGCGGAGCTGCGTCAGGAACGAGACCATGGCCGGCCCTACGAGCCCGTCGACCTCGTCGAGGAGCAGCACCAGCGGTCGATCGTCGAGCGCGGCGAGGCGGCCGAGGTACTCGAGGATCGCGGTCTCAGGCCGGCGGAGCACCTCCTCGATCTCCTCCGCTCGAGGCCTGGCCAGATCCGTGTATCGCAGGCGGAGCGCGCGGTTGATGGCGTCCAGGACGATGGGCATCGCCGCCGCCGGCTCGGGCTGCTCGCGCGCGGTCTCGAGGTCGGCCCACACGGCGCGCCAGCGGCCGGACCCATTGAGGTGTCGCGCGAGCCACATCAGCGACGTGGTCTTGCCGGTCTGCCGGCCGGCGTGCAGCGTGAAGTACTTGCGATCGTCGATCAGCCGCTGGACGCGGCCGAGCCGCCGCTCGGGCGGCAGCATGTAGTGCTCGCCCGGGATGCACGGGCCGGTGGTGTTGAATGAACGCGGCACGCGACGACAAGCTAGCAGCACGGCCGTCGCGGCGAAAGGTGCGGCGTTTAGTCCCGCAGCCGCGGATCGAGCCACACCTGCGCGAGATCCGCGAGCAGGTTCGCGATCGCGATCGCCACCGCCGAGAGCAGCACCGCGCCGAGGATCACCGGCAGATCCAGCCGCGCGATCGCCTGCAGCACCTCGCGCCCCATCCCGGGCCACGCGTAGATCTGCTCCACCACGAACGCGCCGCCGAGCAGCACGCCGAGATCGAGCCCGATGAGCGTCACCAGCGGGCCGAGCGCGCTGCGCAGCCCGTGGCGCACGATCACCGCGCGCTCCGGCAGCCCCTTCGCGCGCGCCGTGCGGATGTAGTCCGAGCCGAGGACGTCCTCGAGCTCGACGCGCACCGCGCGCGCGTAGTACGCGACGCCGAGCGTCGCGAGCGTCGCCGCGGGCAGCGCGAGGTGGCGCAGGCGATCCCAGCCGCCCTCGCCGTAGCCGCCGATCGGCAGGAGATCCCAGCGGTACGCGACGACGTAGAGGAGCACCGTGCCGACCACGAAGCTCGGCGCGCTCTGCGCGATCAGCTCGACGAATTCGGCGGCCCGCGCCGGCCACCGCCCGCGCCGCGCGGCGGCGAGCACGCCGAGCGGCACGCCGGCCAGGAGCTGCAGCACGATCGCCGCGAGCGTGAGCTGGATCGTCGGCCACGCCCGCGCGGCGAGGATCTGCGCCACCGGACGCTTGCTGTGGTAGCTCTCGCCGAGGTCGCCGCGCGCGACGCGATCGAGCCAGCAGCCGTACTGCACGAGCACGCCCTCGTCGAGGCAGTAGTGGGCGCGCGCGCGCGCGACCGAGGCCGCGTCGGCCGCCGGCCCGAGCAGCACCCGCGCCGGATCCGCCGGGATCGCGGCGAGCATCGCGAACGTCGCCGTGACGATGAACCAGATCACCACCGCCGCCCAGCCGAGGCGGCGCAGCACGAAGCGGATCACGGCACCACCGCCGGGCCCGCACGTGAGCCGGCTCTGGGATCGAAGCGCTCGCGCAGCCCCGCCGCGAGCACGTGGAACGCGGCGACCGCGACGAAGATCGCCAGGCTGGGCGCGAGCACGAGGTGCGGCGCGGTCCGGTAGTAGCTGCGGCCCTCGTAGAGCATGAGCCCCCAGGTCGGCGCGGGCGGCGGCACGCCGAGCCCCAGATAGGACAGCACCGCCTCGGCGAGCAGGTTCTGCGCGAAGCCCAGCGCCGCCAGGACCGCCGCCAGGCCAAAGAGGTTCGGCAGGAGGTGGTGGAGCACGATGCGCGCGGGGCTCGCCCCGGCGGCGCGCGCGGCCATCACCATCTCGCCGCGCGCGAGCACGCGGGCCTTGTCGCGCATGACGCGCGCGATCGTCGTCCAGCCGACCGCGGCGAGCACCGTCACGATCGCGGCGCCCGAGCCCGCGAACCGCGACTCGCGCAGGAGCGCCGCGAGCAGGATCGCGAGCAGGAGCACCGGGAACGCCAGCACCAGATCGACGAGCCGCATGAGCGCGCCGTCGGTGCGGCCGCCCGCGTAGCCGGCGGAGAGCCCGACGGTGAGCCCGACCGCGAGCGCGATCACCGTCGCGAGCGCCGCGATCGAGAGCGACGTCTGAGCGCCCGCGACGAGGCGCGCGCACACGTCACGTCCGAGCTGATCGGATCCCAGGATGAACTCGCTCGAGGGCGGGATCGGCGCGCCGTACGCGGTGAGCCCGCGCTCGAGATCGCGCGCGATCGGATCGGCGGTGAGCCAGGGGCCGATCAGCCCGACGAGGAACAGCGACCCGACCCACGCGATCCCGATCGCGAGGCGGCGAGAGACACGCCACCGGCTCACGCGCGCGAGCATAGCTCGACTCGCCCCGCGCCATGCGCGCACACCTCGTTACGTGCGTACGCGCGTCTGCGCACGCGAGGTCTGCGCAATTCTCGCCCTATCACGGTATCCAAGCTCCACCTTTCCTGCGCTCACGTGCGGCGAGCCACCACCCGGCGGCTGGGCATTAAGATTGTATTTGAATCAGTTCATGCCGGCCGATTTCCTGACGCTGCTCCAGCGGGACCACAGCGACTTGCAAGAGGAGCTGACACGCCTCCTCGAGCCCACCGCGACGGCCGCCGAGCTTCGAGCGTTTCTCGACGGCGTACGGCTGGGACTCGTGGCACACGCCGAGGCCGAGGACATCGTGCTCGGGCGCTTCGAGGACATTCCCGAGCTTCAGGATCTCGTGGCGCAGGCGCGCACCGCGCATTTCGCGCAGGAGAGCGCGCTCTCGTCCCTGGTGACGATGCGCCCGGGGACGGCGGGCTGGCGCGATCGGGCGCGGCAGCTGCGCGAGCTGGTCGCGCACCACGCGCGGCAGGAGGAGTCGCTCCTCATGGCGGCGCTCAAGGCGCACGCGTCGGCGGACGAGCTCCGCCAGCTCGCCGGGGCGTTCGCGACGGAGCGGCTCCGCCAGCTCTCGATGCTGCAGCCCTCGGCGCCAGCGTTCGCGCCGTTCACGATCGCCGAGGCGGCGTACTAGCGCCAGCGCCGCTAGAGCTCGCTAAGAGCCCGCTAGAGCTCGATCTGCAGCCCGAGCTCGACGACGCGGTTCGGCGGCAGGTTGAAGAACGACGTCGGCGGGCGCGAGTTGCGCGCGAGGAACGAGAACAGGACCTTGCGCCACCGCGCGACCGGCACCTTACCGGTGGTGAGCAGCGTCTGCCGGCCGAGGTAGTAGGTCGTGTCCGCGTCGTTCACGGTGAGGCCGCGCTTCTCGCAGCGCGCGAGGATGCGCGGCACGTTCGGCTGCTGCATGAAGCCGACGCGCGCGAGGACGCGGTAGAAGCCGTGCTCGAGCGGCTGGACGGTGATCGCCGAGTTGCCGATCGAGAACGGGACGTTCTCCGTGAGGATCGAGAGCAGCACGACCTGCTTGTGGAGCACCTTGTTGTGCTTGACGTGGTGGAGCAGGACGTTCGGGATGCCGCTCTGCCCCGACGACATGAAGACGGCGGTGCCCGACACGCGCGGCATCGGCGTCTCGCCGATGTCGGCCAAAAACAGCGCGTCCGGGATCGTGCCGGTCTCCATCATCTGCGACAGCTCGGCGCGGCCGCGCCACCACGTCGTCATGATGGTGAACGCGGCGATCCCGATCACGAGCGGGAACCAGCCGCCGTGCGCGATCTTGACGACGTTCGACGAGAAGAACGCGCCGTCGATCACGACGAGCGGCAGGTACAGCGCGAGCGCGGCGCCGCGCGACCAGCCCCAGTTGCGCTGGCACACGAGGAAGATCAGGAACGACGTGATGAGGAACAGCCCGGTGACCGCGATGCCGTACGCGGCGGCGAGGTTCGAGCTCGACCGGAACGCGAGCACGAGCGCGACGCACGCGACCATGAACGTCCAGTTGATCTCGGGGATGTAGATCTGCCCCTCGTGCTTGCTCGACGTGTGCACGACGGTCACGCGCGGCAGGTAGCCGAGCTGGACGGCCTGGTTCGTGAGCGAGAACGCGCCGGAGATCAGGGCCTGCGACGCGATGATCGCCGCCGCCGTGGCGAGCACGATCATCGGGATGAGGAGCGGCCCCTCGACCAGGCCGTAGAACGGGTGCGACTGCGGGCCCTTGGCGAGGAACAGCGCGCCCTGGCCGAAGTAGTTCAGGATGAGGCCGGGGAACACGACGACCGACCACGCGATCCGGATCGGCGTCTTGCCGAAGTGGCCCATGTCCGCGTAGAGCGCCTCGGCGCCGGTCACGCAGAGGACCACCGAGCCGAGCAGGAAGAAGCCGTGGCTGCCGTGTTCGATCAGGAACTGCGCGCCGTAGTGCGGCGAGGCCGCGGCGAGCACCGCCGGCTCGCGCACGATGCCGGCGATCCCGGCGGCGCCGATCGAGAAGAACCAGGCGAGCATCACCCAGCCGAACACCGAGCCGATCCGGCCGGTGCCGTAGCGCTGGACCCAGAACAGCCCGATCAGGATCGCGACGGAGATCGGGATCACCAGGTAGCTCAGGGTCGGGCTCTGCTCCTCGAGCCCCTCGACGGCGGACAGGACCGAGATCGCTGGCGTGATGAGGCCCTCGCCGTAGAGGAGGCCGGTGCCGAACAGCGCGAGGAGGATCGGCACCGCGAGGCGGGTGGTCCCGCGCTTCAGCTTCTGCTGGACGAGCGCGGCGAGCGCGAGCGTGCCGCCCTCGCCCTTGTTGTCGGCGCGCAGCACGAAGACGAGGTACTTCACCGAGACGACGATGATGAGCGACCACAGGACGAGCGACACCACGCCGAGCACCGCGGCGGGGTCGGAGGCGTCGGCGCGGTGGACGTTGGCGGCGATCTCGGCGGCGGAGAGCGGCTCGCCGGGCGGCTTCCGGAAGCACTCCTTCATCGCGTACAGCGGCGACGTCCCGATGTCGCCGTAGACGACGCCGAGGGCGCCGAGCGCGAGCCAGGAGATGGCCCCCCGGTCCTGGTGGTGGTGCCCGGCCCCGTGGCCCGGTTGCGGGTGCGAGGTGTCTCGCGACCGCCTGCGCCCTTCGTTCGTCGGATCGGACCTGGCTGCTTCGCTCATCGGGAGGGCGGCTGGAGGCGACCCCGCCCCCCAGTTATCACGGCGCGATCCGCCGATCTATGGGGGGCTGCTTCGGGGGGGCTGCTTTGGGGCCCGCGCGCCGCGTCTCTGGCTCCACCGGTTGAAAGCGCCAACCTCGCCGGGCTATAGCATCCGCACCAAGGAGAATGCCGTGAATCTAAGTGCTTGGGTTCGCCACGTCCCGATCGCCGTCGCCGCGCTCGCGCTCGGGCTCGGAGGCTGCGGCAAGAAAAAGGACGACAACACGATCGTCGTCGGTCACTTCGCCTCGATGACCGGACCGCAGGCGACGTTCGGCATCTCCACCGACAACGCGATCAAGCTCGCGATCAAGGAGCGCAACGCCAAGGGCGGGGTGAAGGGCAAGCAGATCGTCCTCAAGACGATCGACGACGCCAGCAAGAACACCGAGGCGGCCACCGCGGTCACCCGCCTCATCAACGATCACGGCGCGGTCGCGGTCCTCGGCGAGGTCGCGTCGGGCCGGTCGCTCGCGGGCGCGCCGATCGCCCAGAACGCGAAGATCCCGATGATCTCGCCGTCGTCGACGGATCCGAGCGTCACCGACGTCGGCGACTACATCTTCCGCGTCTGCTTCCTCGACGACTTCCAGGGCTGGGTCGGCGCGAAGTTCGCGCGCGAGAACCTGAAGGCCGAGAAGGCCGCGATCCTCTACGATCAGGCGGAGCCGTACTCGTCGGGCCTGGCCGACTACTTCGGCAAGGCGTTCGAGGCGATGGGCGGCAAGGTCGCGGCGCGCCTGTCGTTCAACGCCGCCAACCTCGAGATCTCCTCGCAGCTCCAGACGATCAAGGGAGCCGAGCCGCAGATCATCTACTTGCCGGGCTACTACAACTCGGTCGCGCCGATCATCCGCAAGGCGCGCGAGGCCGGCATCACGGCGCCGTTCATCGGCGGCGACGGCTGGGACTCCGCGGAGCTGGCGAAGAACGCGGGCGACGCGATCAACGGCAACTTCTTCTCGAACCACTACGCGCCCGAGGAGCCCCGGCCCGAGGTCAAGAACTTCGTCGAGAAGTACAAGGCCGAGTTCGGCGCGACCCCGGACGGGCTCGCGGCGCTCGGCTACGACGCCGCGCTCGTCCTGTTCGATGCGATGGACCGCGCGAAGTCCCTGAGCGGCCCGGATCTCCGCGACGCGATCGCCGCGACCAAGAACTTCACCGGCGTCACCGGCACGTTCTCGATCGACGACAAGCGCAACGCCCAGAAGTCGGCGGTGGTCATCGAGTACAAGGGGGGCCAGCAGACGATGGCCACCCGGATCGAGAAGAAGTGATCTCCGCTTGAGCGAGCTCCTCCAGACCACGATCAACACGCTCGCGGTCGGCGGGCTGTACGCGCTCATCGCGCTGGGCTACACGCTCGTCTACGGCATCCTGCGCTTCATCAACTTCGCCCACTCCGACGTCGTCGCGTGGGGCGGGTGGCTCGCGTTCACCGTCGCGGGCGCCGCGGGCTGGCTGGCAGAAGACGGCGCGCCCGTGTTCGCGGTGGTGCTGGTCGTGATCGCGACGATGGGGCTGTGCGCGGCGATCGGCGTGACGATCGAGCGGCTCGCGTACCGCCCGCTGCGCAGCGCGCCGCGGCTCAACGTGCTCATCACCGCGATCGGCGTCTCGCTGTTCCTCCAGAACGTCGGCCTCAAGCTGTTCGGCAACCGGCCGCGGTCGATCTCGGCGGGCACCGCGCTGATCCGCAACAACGAGCCGATCGCCGCGTTCGCCGACGTCCGGATCCTCCGGTTCGACGTCCTGCCGATCGTCCTCTCGGTGGCGCTCCTGATCGGGCTCCAGTGGCTCGTGTACCGGACGCGGATGGGCCGCGGGATGCGCGCGGTCGCGTTCGACGAGCGCGTCGCGTCGCTGATGGGCGTCAACGTGAACCGGGTCGTCACGCTGACGTTCGGGCTCGGCTCGGCGCTGGCCGCCGTGGGCGGCATCCTGTTCGCGCTGCGCGTCGATCTCCAGCAGACGGCGGAGGCGGCGTGGGTCGTCCTGGGCCTCAAGGCCTTCGTCGCCGCGGTGGTCGGCGGCATCGGCAACGTGCGCGGCGCCGCGGCCGGCGCGCTCCTGATCGCGTTCGTCGAGGTGTTCGTCCACACCTATATCGTCAAGGCGTTCCCCGGCCGGCTGTGGATCGCGCAGCTCCAGGACATCTACGTGTTCGGGATCCTGATCCTCGTCCTCTTGTTCCGGCCGAGCGGGCTCCTCGGAAAGTCCTCGGTGGAGAAGGTATGAGCCGACCCGGTCCGGCCGCGGGAGGCGGTTGCCCATGAAGTCGCTCCAGGAGCGCGTCGCCGCGCTGCGGCCGAGCCTCCCGGCCGCGCTCGGCCGGTCCGCCCTGCCGTTTCTGATCGCGATCGGGCTCGCCTACCTGATCGACGCCGCCATCGGCCCCGCGATCGGCGCGACGTGGCGCAAGATCTTGCTCGACGTCGGCATCGCGATCCTGCTCGCCGGGTCGCTCAACATCGTCAACGGCTACGCTGGCCAGTTCTCGCTCGGCCACGCGGGGTTCATGCTCGTCGGCGGCTACACGGCCGCGTGGCTCACGTTCTACGGCGGCATCCACTGGTTCGGCGTGAAGGGGACGTACGGCGGGTTCCTCGGCGCCGGCCAGCTCCTGTTCCTCGGGAGCTGCGTGCTCGGCGGCCTCGTCGCCGCGGGGTTCGGCGCGCTGGTCGGGCTGCCGTCCTTGCGGCTGCGCGGCGACTACCTCGCGATCGTCACGCTCGGGTTCGGCGAGATCCTGAACCGGCTCGTGCAGATCACGGATCGCCAGCCCAAGCGGGTGGAGGATGTGCAGGGGCGCTCGCTCTTCGAGCTCGCGAACAACCTCGGCGGCGCAGAGAGCTTCTCGCAGATCCCGGGCTACACGACGCTGTTCTTCGTCTACGTGTTCGCGTTCGTCCTGCTCGTGTTCGCCTACCGGCTCAAGTACTCGAGCAGGGGCCGCGGGCTGCTCGCGGTGCGCGAGAACGAGATCGCGGCCGAGGCGATGGGCGTGGACACCACGCGCGCGAAGGTCGTGGCGTTCGTGTTCTCCGCGTTCTGGGGCGGGGTGGGCGGCGCGCTGTACGCGCACCAGATCAGCACGCTCAGCCCGGGCGAGCTCAGCTTCCAGAAGTCGATCGACATCGTGCTGATCGTCGTGATCGGCGGCATGGGCTCGATCACGGGCGTCGTGCTCGGGGCGGCGATCCTCGTGATCCTCCCCGAGCTGGCGCGCGAGTTCGCGGACTACCGCATGATCGTGTACGCGCTCGCGCTGGTCGTCGTCATGATCCTGCGGCCGCAGGGGATCATGGGCGTCCGCGAGCTGTGGGACACGTCGCCGTGGCGGCGCCTCGTGCAGCGCCTGCGGGGAGGTCAGCCGTGACCGCGGCCGGCACGTCGGACGCCGGCCAGACCGCCGGCACATCGGACGCCGGCCAGATCGCCCTCGACGCGCAGCGGCTCTCGCTCGCGTTCGGCGGCCTCAAGGCGGTCAGCGACTTCTCGCTGGCGCTCCCGGCCGGCGGGCTGTACGGCCTGATCGGCCCGAACGGCGCCGGCAAGACGACCGTGTTCAACCTCCTGACCGGCGTCTACCGGCCGGACACCGGACACGTCGAGCTCGGCGGCGAGCGGATCGACGGCAAGAAGCCGTCGCACATCGCGCGCGCGGGCATGGCGCGCACGTTCCAGAACATCCGGCTGTTCGGCGAGCTCTCGGTGATCGACAACATCCGCACGGCCGCCGGTGTGCGCACGCGGAGCGGGCTGTTCCGCACGCTGCTCCGCACGCCGCTGCACCTCGCCGAGGAGCGCGCGATCACCGAGCGGAGCCTCGAGCTGCTCGAGGTGCTGAAGATCGCGCACCGCAGGGAAGAGCAGGCCAAGAGCCTGCCGTACGGCGATCAGCGGCGGCTCGAGATCGCGCGCGCGCTCGCGACCGAGCCACGGGTGCTGCTCCTCGACGAGCCAGTCGCCGGCATGAACACGCAGGAGAAGCGCGAGATGCGCGGCCTGATCCAGTCGCTGCGCGGCCAGTTCGGCGTCGCGATCCTCTTGATCGAGCACGACATGGGGCTCGTGATGGAGATCTGCGAGCACATCACGGTGATCGATCACGGCGTGACGATCGCGCGCGGCGCGCCGAAGGCGATCCAGGACGACCCGGCGGTGATCGAGGCTTACCTGGGCGTACCCGACGACGCCGCGGATCCGGTGCCGGCGCCCGACGCGGCGCCGCGGACCGAGGCTCCGGAGGCCGCGGGTCCATCATCCGACGGGCCGGGGGAGGCATAGCCGTGGCGCTGCTCGAGATCGAGGGCCTCGACGTGCACTACGGCGGCATCCACGCCTTGAAGGGCGTGTCGCTCAAGGTCGATGCCGGCGAGGTGGTGACGCTGATCGGCGCCAACGGCGCGGGCAAGACCACGACGCTGCGCGCGATCTCCGGGCTCGTGCGGCCGAGCGCCGGCGTGGTGCGCTTCGGCGGCGAGGTGATCGCGCACGGCCCGCCGCCGCGCGCGCCAAAGGCGCCGTGGCAGGCGCTCGTCGACGCGGACTCGTGGCGGCGCGCGATCCGGAGCGCGATCACGGCGGGCGCCCCCGAGGGGCTTCCACCCCACGCGATCGTCGGCCGCGGGCTCGTCCACGCGCCGGAGGGCCGCGGGATCTTCGCGAACATGACCGTCGAGGAGAACCTCGAGATCGGCGCGTTCTTGCGCAGCGACGCCGCGGAGATCGCCCGCGACCGCGAGCACGCGCTGTCCTTGTTCCCGCGGCTGCGCGAGCGCCTGCAGCAGAGCGCCGGCACGCTGTCGGGCGGCGAGCAGCAGATGCTCGCGATCGCGCGTGCGCTGATGTCGCGGCCGAAGCTGCTCCTCCTCGACGAGCCGTCGCTCGGGCTCGCGCCGCAGGTCGTGGCGCTGATCTTCAAGATCGTGAAGACGATCGCGGCCGCCGGCACCACGATCCTGCTCGTCGAGCAGAACGCGCACAAGGCGCTCGGCGTCGCCAGCCGCGCGTACGTGCTCGAAGTGGGCCAGATCGTCCTCGAAGGCCCTGCGCAGGACCTCGCCAAGGACGACAAGATCCGCAAGGCGTACCTCGGCATCCACGATTGAACGCGACGCAGATGCGAGCGAATATCGCGCGCGATGACACACGTCGCGCTCCCGATCTTCTTCCTCCTCGCCGCCGCTGCCGCCTGCGGCCCGAAGAACGTGGGCGGAGGCGGCGATCCAGCTCTCTCGAAGGTTCCGGACGTCCCATTCGATCAGCTCAATCACGATCAGAAGTACACGGTCATGAAGTACCGGGTCATGCCCGCGATGCGGGCCCTGTTCCGCGGCTATGACTCGGAGAAGTTCGCAGAGTTCGATTGCAAGACGTGCCACGGCCCGGCGGTCGACCGCGACGAGTACCACATGCCAAATGACGAGCTCCCGAAGCTGAACTTCGGGGATCTCGCCAAGTACAAGCCGGAGGACCTCGACTTCATGAGGAACCAGGTGAAGCCGAAGATGGCCAAGCTGCTCAAGCTGCCGGAGCACACGGAGCAGAACCCCGAGGGCTTCGGCTGCCTGGCCTGCCACGTCGAGGAAAAGTAGTGCCCGACGCGAAGCGCAGCGGAGCGGCGCCGAGCGGACAAAAGTAGTGCCCGCCGCGGAGCGCCGCGGAGCGGGCAGCAGTCGAGCAAGAGGCGCGCTCGGGCGTCCATGGCTCTCCTTCGGGCTTCAGGCGGGCTTTAGGCGGCGCGCGCGCCGCGCAGGCGATCCGCGATGAACCGGATCAGGAACCGCGGATCCGTGTCCAGGTAGAAGTGGCCGCCGGGGAGCATGCGCGTCTCGCACCCGCCGCGGGTCTGGTGCTGCCAGGCGGCCAGCTCGTCGCGCGTGACCGTCGGGTCGTCGAGGCCGCCGAAGGCGGTGATCGGGCAGGCGAGGGGCTCTTCCTCGGCGAGGACATAGTGATCGGTGACCATCACGTCGCTGCGCAAGGTCGGGATCATGAGCCGCATGAGCTCGTCGAGCGGGCCGGCGTCCTGGGGCACGACGTAGCCATAGCGGCGGTGGAGCGCTGCGACGAATTCGTCGTCGGGCAGCGCCGAGAGCGGCGGGTACCGCCGCGGCAGGTGCGGCGCCGCGTGCGCGGACACCAGCAGGTGGCACGGCTCGGGGAGCCCGCGTCGACGCAGCTCGCGCGCGAGCTCGAAGCCGACGAGCGCGCCCATGCTGTGGCCGAACAGGGCGAACGGCAGATCGAGCGCAGGCGGCAGGGCCTCGGCGAGCGCGCCGGCGAGCGCGCCGACGAGCGGACCGATCGCCGCGTACGCCGGCTCGCCCGCGCGCCGGCCCCGCCCCGGCAGCTGCACGGGGCACAGCTCGATCTCGTACGGCAGCTCCTCGGCCCATGGCGCGAAGATCGCGGTGTCGCCGCCCGCGTAGGGCAGCGTGATCAGGCGGAGCGCGGTCCCTCCGCGCGGGCGCCGTCCGGGCAGCCACGCCTCCGTGGTGCCGCCGCCAGCGGTCATGAAGGCTTGCCGACGCGCGATAGCTCAGCCCCCTCGGCGATCCGCAGATCGCGGCCGAGCCACGCATCCGGCAGGGCGCAGGCCCGGGCGTACACCCGGCTCAGGAGCTCACGGTTCGACGGATCATCGATGAAGTCCCAGTGCCCGCCCTTGGCAGAGAAGTGGACCGTCTTCGTGCACAAGGCGTCCCAGCGGTGCATCTCCCGGGCGGGCGCGAGGTGGTCCCCGGAGCCCGAGATGATGCACGTGAGCGCCGCCAGCTTCTCCTCGGGCGGATCGAAGCTCTCGGCGATCTCGAAGTCCGCGCGCGCCGACTCGAGGAAGAACGCCCGCGAGCCCGAGTCGATGCCCCAGGACTCGTAGAGCCGGCCGAAGATCTCGTCGAAGTGCGTGTCTCGGCTGAACATCCGCTCGCGCCAGATCGGGGGCGGGAGGGTGTGCGAGATGATCACCGCGCGGGGGCCCATCCCCATCCGCTCGAGCGCGTGCGCGACGGCGTAGGTGACGAGGCCGCCCAGGGAGTAGCCGACGAGGACCAGGGGGCGCTCGGCCGGCACGAGCGTCTTTAGGTAGAGCTCGAGGAGCTCGCCCATCCGCCGGATCGGCTTTCTGCGATCGCTGCCGTGCCCGGGCGGGTGCATCGCGGAGATGCTCGCGCCGTCGATCAGGTTCGGGGTCGTCCACGGCGCGAGCATCAGCGCGGTGCCGCCGGCGCCCGGGAACATCACCAGATCGAGCGCCGGCTCGGGCGACGTCCGGATCGGGATCCGCACGGCGTACACCACGCTCTCGTCGGCGCCGCCCTCGAGGCGCCGCGCGATCCGCTCGATCGTGCCGAGCAAGAGGAGCTCGTTCGTGTCGAGCCGCACGCCGAAGCGCGTCTTGAGCTTGCCGATCAAAGACAGCCCGGTGACCGAGTCCATGCCTATGTTCACGAGCGGCACGTCGGTGGCGATGTCGGTCGTGTCGAGGAGCAGGACCTCCGCGACCAGCGCCCGGACGCGGTCGGCGGTGGTGAGCTCGTGCTCCACCGCCTGCAGGATCGCGCTGTCCCGCGTCGGCTTCTCCTCCTCGAGCGGCGGCCACGTGACCTCGTGCCCCATCGTGTACAGCGTGCCGAGCGAGCGCAGCATCACGTCGAGATCGGGCCAGTTGCGGTGGAGCGACGGGATCACCGCGCCCTCGCGCTCGAGGTACTCGAGCGTCTGCTCGATCGAGTTCGCCAGCACGGGGTGCGGGCTGAGCTCGAGGAAGCGCCGGTAGCCGTCGTCGACCAGGTGCTCGACCGCGGCCGCGAACCGGAACGGCTCGCGCAGGTTCCGGCACCAGTACTGCGCGTCGAGCTCGCGCCCGCTCACCCGGCGCGCGAGGACCGTCGAGTAGATCGGCACCGCGGCGTTGCTCGCGGTGACGCCCGCGAGGGCCGCCTCGAGCTCGGGGACGAGCGCGTCCATCTGCGGGCTGTGCGCCGCCACGTCCACGCGGAGCTCGCGGCAGAACACGCGCTTGCTCCGCAAGAGCTTCAGCACCTCCTCGAGCGCCTCGGGCGCGCCCGAGATGACGCTCGCCGTCGGGGCGTTCGAGCCGGCGACGCTGAGGCGATCCTCGAAGCCGGCGATCGCCCGCTGCGCCGCCTCCATCGGGAGCTCGACCGAGGCGGTGCGGCCCTTCCCGGCCAGCCGCTTCATGAGCCGGCTGCGGTGATGGATGACCGCGAGCGCGTCCTCGAGCGACAGGGCGCCCGCGATGTGCGCCGCGGAGACCTCGCCCATGCTGTGCCCGACGACGCTGTCTGGCACGACGCCCCACGAGCGCCAGAGCTTCGCGAGGCCCACCTGCAGGGCGAAGATCGCCGGCTGGGCGATGTCGATCTCGCCCATGCGCGACGTCGCCTCGGGCGCGTTCCAGATGGTCATGAACGGTGTGTCCGTCCACGGATCGAGGATCTCCGCGCACTCCTTCAGCGTGTCCCGGAACACGGGCTCCTCGCGCAGGAGATCGCGCCCCATCCCCCACCACTGGCCGCCGGTGCCCGAGAACACGAACGCGAGGCGCGGCTCCGCCGGGCGCCGCGCGCTGGCGGAGCGCAGGAGGCGCGCGTCCTCGTTGCCGTGCAGGTGCGCGCCGAGCAGGCTCGCCAGCTCGTCCCGCGAGCTCGCGAGGGCGGCGATGCGGTGCTCGCCGGACGCCTGCGAGCTCGCGACCTGGCACAGCGCACCGAGGCTCGGGCCGTCCGCGCTCGCGGCGAGGGACCGGCACGCGCTCACGCGGCGCCGCAGCTGCTCGGCGGTCTCGCCAGCGAGCAGGAGGAGCTCGCTCTTCTTGCCGGACTCCGGCGCGGCCGCGGCCAGCGCCACCTGCCCGAGCCACGGGCCAAAGCCGCGCGGGCCCACCATCTGCGACGGCGGATCGAGCCAGAACCGCTTGCGCTGGAACGGGTAGGTCGGCAGCGGGATGCGCCGCACGTTCCGGGTCTCGTACAGGGAGCGGAAGTCGATGCGCTCGCCGCGGGTCCACCGGGTCGCGAGCTCCTGCAGCGCGGCGAGATCGATCGGCAGCTTCGGCCGAAAGCGCGTCCGCGGCGACGGCAGCTCCGCGGTGTTCCCCACCGACCAGGCGGCGCGCGCGTGCGAGTGGCCCTCGGCGGGCCCGAGCGCGCGCAGGAGCTCGTGCTTCGTCGTGGTCACGCACGCCCAGCGGTGCCGGAACGCCTGGCGCCCGGTGTTCAGCGTGAACGCCACGTTCCCGAGCGGGGCCTCGATGTGGATCATGAGCCACTCGGCCAGCGCGGTGCGCATCTGCGCGAGGGACTCCGCGCTCTCCGCCGAGAGCGTGAGGATCTCGAGCCGGCCGGCCGTCATGGAGACGTCGTGCGGCTCCCACGCCTCGAGCACGGCGTGGGCGTTGGTCCCGCCGATGCCGAACGAGCTGACCGAGGCGCGGCGCGGCCCGTCCATGCGCCACGGCGTGACGCGATCGGCGACGAAGAACGGCGTGCTCGCGAAGTCGATCTGCGGGTTGGGCTCCGTGTAGTGCAGGGTCGGCGGGATCTCGCCGTGCTCGAGCGTCGCGACGGCCTTGATGAGGCCGGCGATGCCCGAGGCCTCGACCAGGTGGCCGAAGTTCGACTTCACCGAGCCGATCGCGCAGGTGCCCCGCTTGGGGCTCCCGCCGAACGCGCGGGTGAGCGCCTCGATCTCGATCGGGTCGCCGAGCGGCGTCCCGGTGCCGTGCGCCTCGACGTAGCCGATCGTGTCGGAGCGGACGTCGGCGTAGACCATCGCCGTCGTGATCACGTCGGTCTGGCCGCGGCCGCTCGGCGCCGTGTAGCCGATCTTGTGGTGTCCGTCGTTGTTGACGGCCGTGCGCCGGATGACGGCGTGAATATGATCGCGGTCGCGGACGGCGTCCTCGAGCCGCTTCAAGACGACGAGCCCCAGGCCGTAGCCGCGCACCGTCCCTTTCGCGCGGCGATCGAACGGCCGGCAGTGGCCGTCCGGCGAGAAGATCATGCCCTCCTGGTAGAGGTAGCCGGTCTTCTGCCGCGCGTCGATCGACACGCCGCCCGCGAGCGCCATGTCGATGTCGCCG
Source organism: Kofleriaceae bacterium (assembly GCA_035558535.1). GTDB lineage: Bacteria > Myxococcota_A > Polyangia > Haliangiales > Haliangiaceae > JABFXX01. The sequence continues at coordinate 16,208 of DATMCI010000224.1, read as the reverse complement.
TCGAGCAGGCTCTGGAACGCGTAGTGGACGGCGACGAGCGACGTCGAGCACGCGGTCTGGAGCGAGACGCTCTCGCCGGTGAGGTTCAGCTTGTACGAGGCGAGCGTCGTCAGGTAGTCGAGGCCGCCGCCGACCAGCACCTGGAACTCGTCGGCGGGCGTCACCACCTGCGCGGCGGCGCGGGCCGTGTAGCTGCTCGCCCACGACCCCGCGTAGCAGCCGATCACCGCGCCGCGAGACTCGCCGTCGCCGTACCCCGCGCTCTCGAGCGCCGTCCACGCGCACTCGAGGAACAGCCGGTGCTGCGGGTCCATGAGCGTCGCCTCGCGCGGCGAGATCTTGAAGAACGCCGCGTCGAAGAGATCGATGTCATCGATGATGGCACCCGCGCGGACGTAGCTCGGATCCCGGGCGAGCTGCCGGAGATCGGGCTCGATCTCGTCCTCGGAGAAGAACGTGATGCTCTCGCGCCCCTCCTTGAGGTTCCGCCAGAACTGCTCGATTGTAGGCGCACCCGGAAAGCGGCAAGCCATGCCGATGACCGCGACCCCGGATGCGATGTCTCTCATGGTTCGTTCTCTGACTTCTGCCGAGCGAGTCTGGCCCTGAGCTCCTTCCGGCGCGCCGCGCGATCACGCGCGTCATCCGGCTCCGCCGCCGCCGCGTTCTCCTCCTCGTGTACCACGCCCCGGATCCCGTCGAGGAGTCGCGCGAGGCTCTCCACGGTCGGGCTCTGGAACAGCTGGGTCACGCTGAGCTGGATCGAGAAGTGCTTGGCGATCATGCCTGAGACCTTCACGAGTAGAAGCGAATTACCACCCAAGTCAAAGAAGTTGTCTTCCACACCGATCTTCTCGGCGGCGAGCCCGAGCGTCGTTGACCACATCCCGACCAGGATGCGCTCGAGGTCGGTGCGTGGCGCCAGGAGCGTGCCGGTCTCGCGGATCGCCGCGTCCGGGTCCGGCAGCTGCCGGCGATCGACCTTGCCGTTCGAGCTGAGGGGGATGTGGTCGATCTCGAGGATGCGCGACGGGACCATGAACTCCGGAATCTTCTGCTTGAGATAGCTCCGGATATCGGGTTCGGAAAAATCTGTACCTGCCTTGCACACGACGTACGCGAGCAGGAAGCGGTTGCGCACCTCGATGCTCGTGCCCGTGCCCGCGTCGTTCCAGCTGCGCCAGGTGCGCGCCAGGACATAGCAATCTCCGACGCACGGATGCTGCCGGAGCGCCGACTCGATCTCGCCGAGCTCGATCCGGAAGCCGTTGATCTTCACCTGGGCGTCTTCGCGCCCGAGGAACTCGATGACACCGTCCTCCATGTAGCGGCCGAGGTCGCCGGTTCGGTAGAGCCGTTCGCCCGTGCGCGGGTGGTGGATGAACGCTGCGTTCGTGCGGTCCTCGTCGCGCCAGTAGCCCTTCGCGAGGCCGACGCCGCCTATATAAAGGTTGCCGGTGACCCACGGCGGGCACGGCTCGAGGCGGTCGTTCAGCACGTAGAACCGCTGGTTCACCATCGGGCGCCCGTACGGGATGCTGCGCCAGGTCGGGTCGATCTCGCCGATCGGAAAGATGATCGACCAGATCGATGCCTCGGTGGCGCCGCCGAGGCTCACCACCTCGAGGTTCCCCACGAGCGAGCGCGCGCGGGGTGGGAGATCGAGCGGGATCCAGTCACCGCTCAGCATCGCCAGCCGCAGCGACGAGACGTCGAGCTCGCCGGTGCCGATGCCGGGGCAGTCGGCGAGCATCTGCAGGAGCTGCGGCACGGTGTTCCAGATCGTCACCTCGTGGGCCGCGACGAGCTTCGCCCAGTGGGACGGCTCGCGCTCGACGGTGGGATCCGGCATCACGATCGTCCCGCCGGCCGCGAGCATCCCGAAGATGTCGTAGACCGACAGGTCGAAGGAGAGGTTCGACAGCGCGAGGACGCGATCGGCCGGGGAGACCCGGAACCGCTCGTTGATGTCCCGGATCGTGTTGACCGCCCCGCGGTGGTCGATCATGACCCCCTTGGGCAGGCCGGTCGATCCGGACGTAAAGATTACGTATGCAAGGTCGTCTGGCGTCTGTACCGGGGGGAGCGGGGTGGGATCGATCTCCTCGAGCGCCGGATCATCGATCCGGATCCGCTGGACGTCGGCCGGCCACGCGAGTCCGTCGTCGAGCCAGCTCGGCGTGAGCGCCAGCGTGACCTCCCCGTTCTCGAGCAGGTACGCGATGCGCTCGTTCGGCAGCGTCGGATCGATCGGCAGGTACGCGGCGCCGGACTCGAGGACGCCGAGCGCCGCGACGATGCGCTCCCAGCCGGGCTGCGTCACGACGGCGACGAGCGTGTTCGGCCGCGCGCCGAGCTCGCGGAGCCGGTGCCCGATCTGCCGCGCCCGCCGGAACAGCTCCTCGTAGCTGAGCGTCCGTGTCGGCGTGATGACGGCCGGGTGCTGCGGGCGCGCGCGGAGGTGCCCGAGCCCGAGCCGGTGCATGAGGTCATCGGTCAGCGGCGCGCCGGTCGTGTTGATCGCGGCCATCGCCTGCCACCGCTCGTCGACGGCCATGGCGCGCGGGTGCTCGCCCCACGCGTGGGCATCGCCGTCGGCGAGCCGCCGGATCAGCTCCTCGTAGCTCTGGAACATCGCCGCGAGCACGCCGGGCGGGAAGTACTCCTCGAGGACGTCCCAGCCGTAGACGAGCGCGCCGTTCGACTCGGCGATCCGGTTGTCGAGGTAGACCTGCGACGTCTCGGTCACGAAGTACCCCATCGTGCCGGCCCACGACATGCTCTGGCCCAGATCGCGGAGCGCGCTCGTGAAGACGACGGGCATGAGCAGCGGGGTCCGGCGCGACTTCGCGAGATCGCGGAGCACCCGCACGCCGCTGACGTGCGAGTGGTCCATGTCGGTCCACAGCTGCTCGGTGAGCTTGCGCGCGCGGCCGAGGAACGCCGTATCGGACGACCAGTCGATCTCGAGCAGGATCGTCGACGTGAAGTCGCCGATGATCTTGTTGACGTCGGGGTGCAGCGGGAAGCGGCGGAACTGCGTCAGGTTGATCGTGAACCGCGCGTCCTTGCTCCAGTAACAGAGGATCTCGGCGAACGCCGCGCACATGATGCTCGACGGGGTGAGCCCGGCTTCGGTCGCGCGCGTCTTGAGCGCCTGCCAGCGCCGCGGCTCGAGGCTGCCGATGTAGTGGTTGAAGTGCGGCCTGACGAGCAGATCGGACTTGGGTGCGGGGTGCGAGGGGAGCTGTGGCGGCGGCGGCAGCGCGTTCATCCGCTGGGCCCAGTACTCCTCCGCGCGCTTGGAGGGCTCCGAGCCGCGCATGAACGCGGCCTCCGCCAGCACGTAGTCGCGGAATGACACGCCGATCGGCGGCAGGGACTGATCCGGATCCGCGTAGAGCTTGCCCCAGTCGTTGAACAGGAGGTCGACGCTGAACGCGTCGACCAGGATCATGTCCAGGTTGGCGTGGAGCCGTGTGCGGCCATCGTCGAGGATGTGGAGGAGCAGCTCGTAGTGGGGCCACGCCTCGATCGCCGGGACCGACGTCGACATGCGGCGCCGCTCGCGCTCGAGCGCCGACTGCTGGACGATGACGGGCATGCCGCGCAGGTCGACGACCGGGATCTTGTACGGCGGCGGCTGCTCCGGGATCTGCTGCTCACCGAGCGGCAGGATGACCGCGCGGAGCATGTCGTGCTGCATCAGCATCTTCTGCCACGCGCGCTCGAGCCGCTCGGGATCGAGCGCGCCGTCGATCTCGAGGTAGATGTGCGTCCCGATGTTGCCCCACGGCAGGATCCCCTGTCGCCCGACCCAGTACGAGTACTGGATATCGGTGAACGGGAACGGCTCGAACCGAGCCTTCCCCTGGACTGGCGTGATCGACATCTGCGCCGGCGCGCGGCGCTGCCGCGCGCGCACGGGCCGCGGTGTGGCAGGTGGTCGCGGCGCGAACGCCACCGGGTGCAGCGCCGGTGCGCTGTCGTCGGCGGCGAGCTTGACGTCGGGGTCGTGCCCGCGCAAGACGAGCTTCCCGATGTGCCGGGCCTGCGCCATCGTGTGGAACGCTTCGACCGCCTTCGACATCGGGAATACGGTCGTGGGCACGGCGCGGATCGCGCCCTCCTCGACGAGATCGATCACCTCCTGCAGGAGCGAGCCAAACAGGTCTGGCCGATCGAGCGTCATCCCGAGGAGGTCGACGGCGAAGTACGACAGGCTCTTGCGGAACGGCGCGAGGCCGATCGCGGTGCCCTGGTAGATGTCACGCTTGCCGATCTCGACGAAGCGGCCGTAGGGCCCGAGCGTCGCGAAGCTCTTGTTCATCGCGTCGCCGGTCAGCGAGTTGATCACGACGTCGATGCCCGTCCCGCCGGTGTGTTCGAGCACGGTGTCGGCGAACGCGAGCGTCCGCGAGTCCATCACGTGCGCGATACCGAGCTCTTGCAGGTACGCGCGCTTCTCCGGGCTGCCCGCGGTGGCGAACACCTCGGCGCCAGCGCGCTGCGCGAGCTGCACACAGGCGAGTCCCGTGCCGCCGGCCGCCGAGTGGATCAGCACGCGCTCGCCGGGGCGGATCCGCGCGAGGTGGTGGAGCGCGTAGTGCGCGGTCATGAAGGCGATCGGGATCGACGCCGCGTCGTCCTCGCTCAGGGACTCGGGCCTGTGCGTGACGAACCCCGCCGGGGCCATGACGTGCGATCCGAGCGAGCCCACCGCGGCCGCGATGACCGGATCGCCGACGGCGAGGTCCTCGATCCCGTCTCCGACCGCGGTGATCTCGCCAGCGCACTCGAGCCCGAACACGGGCTCGCCGGACTGCTGGACCGGATCGAGCCCCATGGCCATCAGCACGTCGATGAAATTCAGGCCCGCCGCCTGGACCTCGATCTCCACTTCGCCGTAGCCCGGTCGCCGGCGCCGCAGCGGCCTCCAGGTGAGGTTATTGAGGATCCCCGGTGAGGAGATCCGGAGGTGGTACGGCCGATCCCCTGCGGGGACGAGGGCCGGCGCGGCGAGGCGCGTGATAGCACGGCCGGGGATCGTCGGCGGAGGCGGGGGAGCCGCGCCGCGCGGCCCGCCGGGCGCGGCCTGCACGGTGGCCGCGTACCACGCTGCGGCGGTGTCCGCGGTCTGTCCCGCGGAGGTATCCGCGATGGTCTCCGCGGTGGTGTCCACGGCGGCGGACATCTCCTCGTGCACCTGCTCGGCGAGCTCGACGATGGTGATGCCGCGGAGGAGCGCGAGCATCTGGACGCGCACTCCGAGATCGAGCTGGATGCGGTTGCGCACCTCGGCCGCGAGGATCGAGTCGAGCCCGACCGTGTTGAGCGCGCGGTTCGGGTCGAGCTTCTCGACCGGCGTGCGCAGCACCGCGGCGATCATCCCCTGGAGGTGCGTCGCGAGCTGATGGACGCGGTCCGCCTTGGGCGTTCGCGCGAGCTGGCCGATGAAGCTCTCGGGCGTCGCGGCCGGAGCCGCCACCGGCTTGCGGGGCGCCACCGCGATCCGCTCGAGGTACAGCGCCCGGGCGGGCGTGGACACGAAGGCGGTGCGGAACACTCGCCAGTCGATCGCCGCCAGGATCCGCTCGGGGATGCCCGATGCGATGATGGGCCCCAGGTGATCGAGCGCCTTCTCCGGCGCCATCTCGAGGAGGCCGTGCGTCAGGAGGAATTGCTTCTCGCGCTCGGCCGCGGCGAGCCCGATCTTGCCCCACATGCCCCAGTGGATCGCGACGGCCGACAGCCCCGCGAGCCGCCGCGCGTGCGCGTACATGTCGAGGAACGCATTCGCCGCCGCGTAGGGCGCCTGGCCGCGCATACCGATCACGGACTCGATCGACGAGAACAGGACCAGGAAGTCGAGCTCGACGCCGCGCAGGAGCTCGTCGAGGATGAGCGTGCCGTCCACCTTCGAGCGAAAGATCGCCGACATCGTCTGCGGCGTGAGCCCGGAGATCAGCTGCGGGGCGATCGCGCCGGCGGCGTGCATGACGCCGCGGAGCAGCGGCGCGCTCGCACGCAGCGACTCGAAGACTTCGCGCATCTGCTCGCGATCGCCGACGTCCGCCTGGACGACCGTCACCGCGGCGCCCGCGCGCTCGAGCGCGCGCACCGCCGCGATCTGGACGCGCGTCGGCTGCGGGTGGATGTCGTCCCACCGCATGCGGTCCGGGAACGCGGTCCGCCCGAGCAGGACGAGCCTGCGGGCGCCACGCTCGACGAGCCAGCGCGCGACCTCGAGGCCGACGCCGCCGAGGCCGCCCGTGACGAGGTACGTGCCGTCGGGACGGCAGCGGAGCGGGCCCGCCGTCGGTACCTCGGCCCGCACGAAGCGCAGCACGAAGCGCTTGCCCGCGCGGAACCCGACCTGCGTCTCCTCGCCGGGGCCGGCCAGCTCGCGGCACAGCGCGGGGAAGTCCGCGCCGTCGGTGCCGATGTCGATGAGGCCGCCCCAGACGCCGGGGTGCTCGGCGTCGATCACGCGGCCGAGCCCCCATAGCGAGGCCTGGCCAGGTGCGAGGTCTTTGCCGGCGGGCGACACCCGTTGCGCGCCGCGCGTCACCACCCACAGCCTCGGCCGGCGGGTCCTCCGTGCGATCAGGTACTGGACGAGGCGCACCAGGTCCGTGCACGTCCGCTCGACCTCGGCGGCGACTGCGGCGCCTCGCTCGGGGAGGTCGAAGCCCCAGAGGTGGACCACGCCGCGGATCGGCAACTCCGCGTGGTCGATGGCGTCGTCGAGCTCGCGCAGCCAGTCCGCTTCGTCACCGGCCTCGATGCAGAGGCACGTGCCGCTGGCGGCCTCGAGGGCGTCCACGAGCTCGCGTCCGCGTCCGCTGCGATCGATGAAGATGATCCACGTCCCGGTGGCCGTCGGAGGTGTGCTCGACCGGCCCAGCCTCGACTCGAGCGGCTGCCACGCGACATCGTAGTGCCACTGTGCGGGATCGTGGTCGCCGCCCGCGGCGAGGCTGCCGCCCAGCCGCTGGAAGCGGATCCCATCGCCCTCGATCAAGGTCTCGCCTGCCTCGTCCAGGATCCGCAGATCGGCCACGAAGACGTCGGTGTTGCTCTCCGTCGCCGGCTGGAGGCGCGCGTGGCACCACACCCGCTCGCGGAGCGGCGCGAGCATGCGGAACCGGCCGATGCCAGTAGGGACGAACGTGTCGCCCGCCGCGCCGGCGAGCTGCGCCACCGGCACGGCGGCGTAGATCGCCTGCAGGAGTGCCGCGTCGAGCAGCGCGGGGTGAAACGCGGAGGTCCGCGGCTCGGTCTCGAGCTCCGCGGGTCGGTGGACGAGCCCGAGCACCTCGCCGTCGGTCCGCCACAGCTCCTGGAGCCCGCGGAACGCGGGGCCGTAGCGCAGGCCGAGCTGCTCGAGCGAGGCGTAGTGGGTCGTGGCTGCGAGGCGGGTGAGGCGGCCTTGAATCGCCGCGAGGTCGACGGGCCGCGGGCGCGCGGGCTCCGCCGCGGGCGCGGCCGCGATCCGCCCGCTCGCGTGTCGGGTCCACGCGGGCTGGGCGGTTGCGTCGGCGGGCCGGCTCGACAGCTGGAAGACGTGGCCGCCGGAGGCGGACGGTGCGACCGCCACCTGGATCGTCCGCGTGGTCCCCGCGGGCAAAAACAGCGCCTTCTCGAACGTGATCTCGGAGATCGTGACGCCTTCGCCGAGCAGGCTCCGCGCGGCATCGAACGCCAGCTCGAGCTGCGCGGTGCCGGGCACCGTCACCTCGCCCTGGACGACGTGGTCGGCGAGGTACGGGTGTGAGCCGAGGCTGATATCGAGCTCCCAGAAGTCGGAGAGCGCGGCTGCGGCGCCGGCGATCGGCGGCGCGAACGCCAGCCGCCGCGGCCCGCGCGGCGCGGCGCCGTCTCGCGCGACCTCGCGCGTCGGATCGGAGGTGGCCTCGCGAGCCGCGCCGGCAGCGTGTGGGGCGACGCCCCGGCTCGCCGGCATGAGCTCCTCCTTCGCGGGCCAGAAGCGCTCCTCCTGCCACTGGTACGTGGGCAGCGGCACGAGCCGGCCGCCACGCGGGTGGAGCTTGCGCCACGCCGGGGTGAGCTTGCGCTCGTAGAGCGCCGCGAGCGTCCCGAGCATGACGCTGCGCTCGTCCTCCTCTCGCTTCAAGGACGGGAGCGTGACGAGCTCGCGCTTCAGCTCCTGCTGCAGGTCGCCGATCGCGCCGCTCAGGATCGGGTGCGGGCCGAGCTCCACGAACAACGAGTAGCCGCTCGCGGCCATCTGCCGGATGGTGTCGTCGAACAGGAACGGATCGCGCAGGTTACGCCCCCAGTAGGCAGCGTCGAGCGCGGTCCCCTCGCGCGGCTGCGTGGTCACGCTCGAGAACAGGGCGAGCTCGCCCGCGCGGGGCGCGATATCCCGGAGGATCTCGACGAGCTCGTTCTTGAGCGGCTCCATCTGCGGGCTGTGGGACGCGACATCGACGCGCAGCATCCGGTGGAACACCTCTTTGCCGTCGAGCAGCTCGAGCACCCGCCGCAGCGCGGCGGGATCTCCCGAGAGGACGCAGGCCTTGGGGCTGTTGCTCCCCGCGACCGAGAGGTGCTCCTGCTCGTCGGCGATCACGCGCAGCGCCTCGTCGCGCGACAGCTCGACGACGGCCATCGCGCCCTGCCCGCTGACGCGCTTCATGAGCTGGCTGCGATGGCAGATGACGCGGGCGGCGTCCGCGAGCGAGAGCGCGCCGGCGACGTGCGCCGCCGCCACCTCGCCCATGCTGTGTCCGACGACGGCGTCGGGCACGATGCCCCACGACCGCCACAGCGCGGCGAGCGCGACCTGGATCGCGAACGTCGCCGGCTGGGCGACGTCGATCTCGCCGATGCGCGACGCCGCCTCGTCACGCTGGAGCTCCTCGCGCAGCGACCAGCCGGTCCACGGGTGCATCGCCGCGTCGCACGCATCGATCGCGCGGCGGAACACCGGCTCGTCCTGCAGCAGCTGGTGGCCCATCTTCCACCACTGACCGCCCTGCCCCTGGAACACGAACGCGAGCTTCGGGCGGCGGTGGGGCGTCGCCCGGCGCGCGCCTGGCTCCTGCTCCTGCAGGAACGCGCGCAGCCGCGCGAGGAGGTCCTCGACGGTCCGGCAGGGCACGGCGAGGCGCGCGTCGTGGTGGCTGCGCCGGAGGTTGCTCGTGTAGCAGAGGTCCGCGAGTGGATCGGTGGTGCGCTCGAGGTGTGCGAGCGTGGCCTCGGCGGCCGCGCGCAGCGCGGCCTCGTCGTGGGCGGACAGCGTGAAGATGTGTGTCCGCGGTGGCTCCGCCTCGGGCGCGGCGGCCGACTCCGGGGGCGCCGCGGAGAAGAATCGCGTGGTCGGGGCGGGGTAGAGCGCCGGCCACCGGAGCCGCGCGCCGCGCGCGTGGAGCGCGCCCACGCCCTCGAGCATCGTGCGCAGCTCGTCGTCACGGCGAGACGAAGGGAGCGCGTGCCCGTTCGCGCCCGCGTGCGCGATCGCCGCGTTGATCGAGCGCGCGAGGACGGGATGGCCGCCGAGCTCGATGAACGTATCGTGGCCGCTCCGCACGAGCTCCGCGATGCCCTGCCAGAACTGCACGGGCTGCTGCTCGTTGGACGCCCAGTACGCTGCGTCGAAGCGCGCGCCGCCCTGGAGTGACGTCGCCACCGTGGATACCATCGGGAGCACGGCGCGACGCGTCTCGAGTCCCGCCAGCTCGGCGGTGAGCGGGGCGCGGAGGAACTCCATGTGCGCCGTGTGCGACGCGTAGTCGATGTTGACGAGCTGGCAGAAGATCTCCTGCCTGGAGAGCTGCGCCACGAGCTCGTGGACCGCGTCCGGATCGCCGCCCAGGACGGTGGTCGTGGGGCCGTTGTACGCCGCGATCGAGAGGCGCTCGAGGAGCGGGCCCGCGATCCGGGGAATCTCCTCCGCGGGGAGCTCGATGACCGCCAGCCGGCCGCGGCCCGACGCGTGCTCGCGGATCAAGCGGCTGCGCGCGCAGATCACGCGCGCCGCGTCCGGCAGATCGAGGATGCCCGCGAGGTGCGCCGCGGCCACTTCACCGATGCTGTGCCCGATGACCGCGCGGGGCTCGACGCCCCACGCGCGCCAGAGCTCGGCCTGCGCCACCTGGAGGGCGAACAGGAGCGGCTGCACGACGTCCACCTCGGCGAGCCGGGCGGGCTCTGCGCGCGCCAGCTCCTCGAGCACCGACCAGCCGGTGAGCGGGCGGATGGCCTCGTCGCACTCCTCGAGCTTGGCGCGGAACGCCGGCTCGTGCTGGAGCGCCTCGCGCCCCATGCCCGCCCACTGGGAGCCGTGGCCCGAGCAGACGAAGACGACGCGCGGCGCGGCGGTGCCCGCCCCGCGCGACACCGCCGGGTGCGGATGACCTTTGAGGTGCTGCGCGAGCGCGCGCCGTGCGTCGGCGACCGACGACGCGGTCAGGGCGAGGCGGTGCTCGCCGCGGCTCGCGTGCGCGGCGGCCGAGCGCGCGATGGCCTCGAGCGAGGCGCTGTCCCCGCTGAGCAGCTCGTCCAGCTGGCGCGCGAGCGCGTCGAGCTCCTCGGCGCTCCGCGCGCCGAGCGGGATGACGTGTGGGCGGTCCTGGGGCACGTCCGCGACCACGACGTGGCAGTTCGTGCCGCCGAAGCCGAACGAGCTCACGCCCGCCAGGCGCGGTCCGCCGCCCGGTGGCCGCCACGCGGTCCGCTCGCGCAGGACTCGGAGCCGCAGCTCGTCGAACGGAATGTGCGGGTTCGGCGTATTGAAGTGGAGGCTCGGCGGGAGCTCTTCGTGCTCCATCGCGAGCAGGATCTTGATCAGCCCCGCGACGCCGGCCGCCGCCTCGAGGTGGCCGATGTTGGTCTTGACCGATCCGATCAGGCAGGGCTGCTCGGGAGACCGATCGACCCCCAGCACCGCGCCGAGCGCCTTGGCCTCGATCGGATCGCCGAGCGGCGTGCCCGTGCCGTGCGCCTCGATGTACTGCACCTCCTTCGGTGCGAGGTGGGCGCGCCGGTAGGCGTCGCGCAGCATCTGCTTCTGCGCCTCGGGGTTCGGCGCGGTCAAGCCGTTGCTATAGCCGTCGTTGTTCACCGCGCTGCCGCGGATCACCGCGTAGATCCGATCGCCGCTCGCGAGCGCGCTCGACAGACGCTTCAGCACGACGACGCCCGCGCCTTCGCCGCGGACGTACCCGCTCCCGCTGGCGTCGAACGCCCGCGATCGGCCGTCCGGCGACATCGCACCGAGCTTGGACATCGCGATCGTGCTCTCGGGTGCCGCGACCAGCGTCACGCCTCCGGCGAGCGCCAGCTGTGACTCCCCGGTGCGCAGGCTCTGGCAGGCGAGGTGAATCGCGACGAGCGAGGACGAGCAGGCCGTATCGATCGTCATGCTCGGGCCCTGGAGGCCGAGCACGTACGAGAGCCGGTTGGCGATGATGCTGTAGTGCGCGCCAGTCGCCGTGTGGGTCGTGATGTACCGCGCGTCGCCCCGCTGTCTGAGCGCCGCGTAGTCGTTCCACAGCGCGCCGAAGAACACGCCGGTCCGGCTATCCTTCAGCTCGAACGGCGGCTGCCCCGCGTCCTCGAGTGCCTCCCACGCCACCTCGAGCATGATCCGCTGTTGCGGGTCCATCTCCAGCGCCTCGCGCGGTGAGATCCCGAAGAACGCGGCGTCGAAGCTGTCGATGCGCTCGAGGAAGCCGCCCCAGCGCGTGGTCATCTTGCCCGGCGCGCGCAGATCGGGATCGAAGTAGGCGTCGATGTCCCAGCGGTCGATGGGGACCTCCGTGACCGCGTCGATCCCGTCGCGGAGCAGGCGCCAGAACGCCTGGGGATCGCGCGCGCCCGGGAAGCGGCACCCGATCCCGACGATGGCGATTGGCTCCTCGGCGGCGGCGGTGTCTGCGCGCGGCTGCCCGGCGCGCACGTCAGCGTGGCTTTCGGTGGCGGGAGCCGCGAAGAGGTGCACCGCGACGCTCGCGATCGTGGGGCGATCCCAGAGGAGCGTCGCCGGGAGCGTGCGGCCGAGCAGCTTGCCGAGCTCGGAGACCAGCCCCAGCGCGCCCGCGGAGTCGAGGCCGTAGTGTGTGAATCGCTCGTGCGGATCGATGCTCTGCGGATCGCGCTCGAGCAGTGACGCGAGCGACTCGACGAGCCACCGCTCGACAGCGTCGGAGCTTGACAACGTGACTTCGTTCGAGCGGCCAGTACTCGTCATGCCAGAACCACCATGAGCGAAACATTGTCGCAAAAAAGGATTGAAGGACACCATCTCGGTCGCAAAGCCGATCTCGAGCGCTGTCTCACGCACCGGGGGCGCCGCCCCGAGACGCCCCGCTCCCGCTCGGCGCGACGCTCGCGGATCGCGCGGTTCTCGTGTGCCGGACGCGGTCTACGCGTGCCTGGATCCGATGTGTGCAGACTGGCCTGGATCCAGGTTAATGATTTCTTATCGCGGCTGCCGATCTCAGCTGTGCGATCGATCTTCGTCGAGGTCGCAATAAATTGACGACAAGTTTTTAGAACGTCTTGGCTGGCTCGTCGTACATGCACGCTCACGGCGCACCTGACAGCACGCGTCGTCGTCGGAGAAATCTCAACCAGCGACCTCTCACGTGTTGACTTGCGAGGCGAGCTTTGTTTGACTGGATGATGGTCAAACGTGCACGGCGGGGAGGGGAGCAGCAGACAGTCGAGACTAGCCCGTGGACTCTCCAGCGCGATCAACCGCTCATCAGCGTCAGAAGTATCATCAGAAAATCTTGGGCCGCGCGCTTGTTCTCTCTGCTGCGACCCCCCGCCGTAACCTATTGCAGGGCTCAACTCGGGAGTTTTTGAAGGAAAATCATTGATGCTGATTCGCACGTCCTCGAGCCGATGGGCATGTGGCAGGAGTATGTCGAGCCCAAATACCGGGAGCTCGCTCCGCAGCTCGTGCTCGACGATAACAAGATCGAGCGGATGGTGATCGGCGGCAAGGTGATGAACCCGGGGCCGTTCGCGCTCGGTGGATTTGGAGTTCCGGGTGGAATGCACGATCCGGTCGCCTCCAGAACGACGACCTGGGAGAAGGCCCACCCCGGCGGCTGGGACATCGGAGTTCGACTCAAGGACATGGATCAGGAGGGCATCGATCACTCGGTCATCTACACGTCGGTCGGCCTGTTCCTGGGCGGCGATGGAGATCCGCTGCTGACCGGCGCGCTCTGCCGTGCCTACAACAACTGGATCTCCGACTTCTGCAAACAGGCTCCCGGCCGGTTGTCGGCACTGGCGATCGTCCCGCTGATGGACATCGAGGCGTCTGTCGCCGAGGTGCGGCGCGCCGTCGAGCAGCTCGGCCTCAAGGGCGTCATGATCCGACCGAATTCCTATCGAGGCCGGATGCTGCACGATCCCGCTTAGGGGCCGTTCTGGAGGGAGCTGCAGGGGCTCGGTGTCCCGGTCGCGTTCCACGACGCCGCCGTCGGGAATATCCCGTTCGCCGGCGCAGACCGCTGCAAGACCAACGTGGGCGTCGCGGATCCTCACGGCCTCGCGTGGGCGTTCACGCACATCGTGAGTCACCCGCACGAGCAGGAGATCGCCGCCATGCAGCTGATCTGCGGCGGCGTGCTCGAGAAGTTTCCCGAGTTGAAGGTCGCCTTTGTCGAGTCCGGTGCCGGCTGGATCCCCTACTGGCTGCACCGCATGGACGAGCACTACGAGGCGGTCCCGTCCTTCTTGCCCGAGCTGAAGATGGAGCCTTCCAAGTATTTCAAGCACCAGTGCTGGGTCGCGACCGAGGGCGAGGAGGCCGACATGGAGAGTGTCCTCCGGTTCGTGGGTGACGATCGCGTCGTCTGGGCTTCCGATTATCCGCATTTCGATTGCAAGCTCCCGGGAACCCTCGGTTGGACCAAGCACAGCGGGCTCTCCGAGGAGGTGCTCGAAAAGCTCCTGGGGAAGAATGCGGCTGCGCTCTACAATCTAAAGGTGTGAATCAGCTGGGCTCGGGGCGTAGGGGTAGATCGACCAGGACGAATGTGATGTCGTCGTCCTGCACGGACGATCCCCGGACCTGATCGAGCGTCTCCACGAGGTAGGCGCGGGCCTCCTCGATGGACCGGCCGCGGGTCGCCTCGAGCATCTTGAGCAGGCCGCGCATCCCGAGCACGCGCTTGGACGGCGTCTGCATCTCGATGATGCCGTCCGTGAACATGAGGAGTCGCTCACCTCCCTGTAGCGCGCTGGTCTTGTTCCCGAATGACGGGGTCCCCCCGCCGAGCGGCATCCCCGCCGCGCGCAGGATCTCCACGGAGCCGTCGGTGCGCATGCACGCCATCGGCGTCCCGGCCGCGTTCCACCACGACAGCGAGCCGGTCTTCGGCTCGAACTGGACGGCTCCCATCGTCATCCAGTACTGCCCGGCGCACAGCTTCGTGAGCATCGAGTCGATCGCCGTGAGGCGGAACGGCAGGTTCTGGTCGCCGCCGTACAGGCGGACGGCTTCGTAGCAGCCTGCCACGATCGCGGTGACCATGGCCGAGCCGGCACCGTGCCCCGTCACGTCTCCGATCATGACGATCACGCCGCCGTCGCTCTGGGCTTCGTACCACCACCAGTCGCCGCCGCTGATCGTGGCCGGCCGGTGGAAGCTGGCGAGCTCCCACTGATCGGTGCTGATCGAGCTCTCCTTGGGCAGGATCAAGGTCTGGACGGCCGCGGTGACCGCGAGGTCCTTCTCGAGCGCTGCCCGTTCGATCTCGATGCGCGCGGCGCGCGTCGACTCGAGCGCGATCGCGATGTGCTGGCCGATGCCGTCGAGGATCTCGAGGTCTTCCTTCGAGAAGATGCCCTTGGCGACGCGGCTATCCAGGTACGTGACGCCGACGAGTCGCTCCTGGAGGATGATCGGCGCCGCGATGATGCTGAGCAGCCTGTTGGCGACCACGCTGCGCGAGCCGAGGATCTCGCCCTCGGCGGTGCCGCTCACGATCACGGGGCGCCGCTGGGCCCGCACGTTCTGGATCACGGTGGTGCTGTAGCCGCGGAGCTCGGCGAGATCCTGCCCGTTGGGGTCGCGGCCGGCGGCGAGGACGAGCTCGTCGGTGCCGTCCTGGCACAGAAATAGATAGGCGCGCTCGGCGGCGAGCAGGTGCGCGAGCCGATCCATGCAGGTGCGCGCCATCTCCTGGGCGTTGAAGATCTTCGCGGTCGCGCGCGAGAGCTCGGAGAGCACGTTGATGTAACGGGCATGGAGCTTGGCGCGGGAGTCGGGCGTGCTGGTCGGGGTTGAGACGGGCATGGGGCCCGAGCTCTCCACGCTCAGGGTCTCGAAGTCGAACTCCGAGCGCAGCGCGCGGGCGCGCGCGACCCAGCTCTGCTCGGCGGCGAGCGCGTGGGCGATGTGCGCCTCGCGCAGGCTCGCCCGCCGGTTGCCGAGCTCGCGCTCGACGCGCGCGCGGAAGCGGTGGCTCTCGAACAGGGCCCAGGGGTGATCGGTCGTGCGCGCGAGGGCCTCGGCGCGGGCGAGCAGCTCGAGCGCCTCGCTGTAGCGCTCGGAGAGCCAGGCGAAGCCGCCCTCGATCGCGAGCAGGTGGCACTGCAGGACGGGGACGTGCGCGGCGCGCCGCAGCTCGTCGATCGCCTCGAAGAGGAGCGGGGAGCTCGGGGTGCGATTGGCACCGCCCGCCTGGCGCGAGCTCTGCGCGAGCCGGGCGTACGCCTGGATCGCGTAGAAGAAGCGGAGGTAGTGGACCTGCGTCTCCGGCGGCGGCGTGGCGAGCGCCTTGCGCTTGCGGATCGTCTCCTCGAGCGGCGCGCCCAGCTCGCCGTTCTCGAGGTGATACACGAGCTCGCAGCCATAGAGGTTCCCGAGCGTGTAGACGTCGTCCGGATCGATCGCCCGCCGGCTGCGCTCGAGCCACGCCGCGGACTCGCGGAAGCGGCCCAGCATCGCGAGCGCGCCGGCGCCGTACGTGAGCAGGTAGTGGTCGCCCGTGCTGGTTCGATCGGACTGCTTGAGCCGCGCGACGAGCCGCTCTTGCCACTCGACGGTCTCGCGCGCGTAGCCGCGGATCATGAATCCGGAGCTGAGGACGCCGCAGGTCATGTTGAAGCCGTCGGCGTCGAGCCACCGGCCGTTCTGCTCGTAGTTGGCGACGAGCCGCCGCTCGCACTCCTGCTCCGCGCCCGCGAACGCCTGGCCGGTGGCGTAGTACAGCGTG
>DATMCI010000223.1:0-7672 GCA_035558535.1 Kofleriaceae bacterium | reverse complement strand
GCCAGTCCCCCGAGAGCGCCAGCGACTTGAAGCGGAACACGGCGACGCCGCGGGTCCCTGTCGCGCCGCCAGCGTCGAACGTGCGCTGCTGGTAATCGATGCCGTCCTTGAGGCCCGTGCCCATCGTGCGCACGTTCGTGATCGTGCCGTCGTCGGTGTTGATGGTGCCGATCGTCCCGGTGATCACGCGATTGATGTCCACGAGGCCCGCGGCCGGCATCAGGTCCGCGGGGAGCACGACGGTGCCCGTCGGCTGCAGCTTGCCGCAGCGCGGCGAGCCGCCGCCTTTGAGGCAGCCCCAGGGGCACGACGTGTCGACGGGGAGCTCGCCGACCTGCGTGCACTCGCGGAGCGTGTCGCCGATGCACTCGGCGCTGAGCGCCGGGCACATGCCCGCGTCCGGGATCGCGTCGAGGCCGCCGTCCTTCGGACCGGCCATGTCCGGCACGCGCTCGAACGAGCAGTTGACGGACGCGACGCACAAGAGTGCGATCCCGAGCAGACGTCGAGCGGCCTCCACGATCGCGACGGTAGCATGTGCCCTCGCGCGGGCACGTGCGGTTCGCACGCCAATGCCTTCCTCACGGGATCGGAGGGCTCCGAGGCGGGGGCGTGCGCGTGCGCTCACTGAATCTTTGCGAGGTCCTTCGTCGAGGTCGTGCCCGTCTCCTCGAGCGTCGGGCTCACGAGCGCGCCGTTCTTGGGGGTGTAGCCCGTCGTCGTGCGGGTGTTGATGCGGATGCGGCCGACCGCGCCGCCGCCGCCGCCGGCGTTGTCGGCGTCCTTGCCTGTCTCGCCGGCCCGGCTGCTCATGGTGCCAGCCGCGGCGCCACCGTCGCCGCCGCTGGCGCCGCCGATGCCGCCGGCGCCGCCGGCAGCCGGCATGAGGCTGAGCGCGCCATCCGCGCCGTTGCCGGGGTTGCCGTTGCCGAGCCCGCCGCCGCCGCCGCCGCCGTTGACCGCGAGGCGGGCACCGTCGAGCTCGACGCTCACGGCCTCGATCAGGACCGCGCCGCCCGCGCCGCCGCCGCCGCCCGCGTCGTTGCTGCCGCGGTCACCGCCGCAGCCGCCGGCGTTGATGCCGGACGGCACGACGCCCGCGTCGGAGCGGAGCGTCACCTTGCCGTTGGTCACGAGGTGGAGCGCGCCGCCGCCGCCGCCGCCTGCGCCGCCGCTGCCGCCGCCGCCGCCGCCGAACCCGCCGACGAGCAGGGTGATCGCCGCATCGCCGAAGATCGTGCCGCCGGCCGGCCGCGTGGCGGGGCTCGTGTTCGCGCGCCCGCCGTCGCCGCCCTTGTCGCCGCCGCCGCCGCCGCCGCCGCCGCTGCTGTCGTTGGTGGCGACGGGCTGGACGCCCTTCTTGCCGCCGCCGGGGCCGGGCGCGTCCGCGTTGCTGGCGCCCCCGAGGAAGCCGCCGGGGCCGGCGTTCGTGCCGGCGCAGTCGCCGCGCAGATCGAGCCGGCCCTGGATCGTGACGTCGCCGAGCGAGACGATCGCGATCGCGTGGCTGCCGCGCACGACCCAGTCGCCGGTCAGCGCGAGCTTGCCGAAGCGGAACACGGCGACGCTGCGCATCCCGGCCGTGCCGGCGTCGAACATGCGGACCTCGTAGTCGATGCCGTTCTGGATCCCCGTGCCCGCGACGCGCACGTTGCTCGAGATCGATCCGTCGTCGGTGTTGATCGTGCCGATCGTCCCGGCGGTGAGCACCTTGGTGGTGTCGAGGAGGCTCGGGCTCGGGGCCAGATCCGCCTCGGTCACGACGGTGCCCGTCGGATCGAGCCTCGCGCAGTGCGCCGGCCCGCCCTGCGCGAGGCAGCCCCAGGCGCACGCCGTATCGACGGGGAGCTGGCCGACCGTCTGGCACTCGCGGAGCGTGTCGTCGATGCACTCGGCGCCGAGCGCCGGGCACGGGGCCGCGTCGGGGAGCGGCCCGCCGTCATCGCCGCCGTCGTCGCCGGACGAGTCCGGCACGCGCTGGAACGAGCAGTTGATCGACGCGCAACACAAGAGCGCGATCCCGAGCCAGCGCCGGCAGTCACCCACGGGCTCGACGGTATCACGCGCCCTCCTGGCGAGGACGTGGAGGAAGTCACGCGCCGGGCGCCGGCGGAGGCGCCGTTCTCAGGCCGTTCTCAGGCCGTTCTCAGGCCGTTCCCCAGGATGACGCCGCGGGTGGCGGCGCGATCAGCGCGCGGCGATCGGCGGCGGCGGCACGACGAGGTCGAAGTACTGGCTCGGGTCGCCGGTCTTGCCCGCCATCGCGGCGCGCGCGACGTTGAACATCTCGCGCGCCGTCACGTAGTGGAGGCCGAAGCCCCGATCCATGTAGCCGCGCAGCGCCGTGTGCAGCGCGCGCCCGCCCGCGCCGAGCAGCGAGGCGGCCGTCTTCTCGATCGCGCCGTGCGTGTGCACCTTGACGAACGTCCACTCGGGCCGGCCCTCGATGTGGATGCCCTGATCGATCCACGTCGCGACGCGCTCGGCGCTCGGCGGATCGTCGCCGGTGAGCGCGCCGTTCTCGATCCGCATGCCGAGGCCCTTGCGCGCGAGGCCGAGCGGGCCGGTGATCATGAGGAGCCGATCGTCGTGGTGCGCGCCGACCCGGGCGCGCTCGCCGTGCTCGTAGCTCCGGCGCTTCGTGAGGTCGCCCGTCGGCCAGTAGATCTGGTTGACCTTGTCGGGCTGGCACGGATCGGGCGCCGACGGGAACGTGAGATCGACGTAGCAGCCGAGGTCGTGCAGGAGCACGAGCTCGTCGTCGACGCCGCACCAGCGCCCGTCGGGCCGGCCGTTCGCGAGGCTCCAGTTGCCGTGGATGAACGCCCACTGGTACGGCGTCCGCGCGCCGCGCGCGCCCGCCGGGGCGCGCGACAGGTGGCCGTGCTCGGCGAGGTTTCTGAGCGTCTCCTCGATGCGCGGCGTGAGCGTCGCGGCCGTGTCGCCGTCGTGGTGGAGGTGGACCTCGACCTCGCCGAGCCCCGCGCGCGCGAGCTGCGCGAGCTTGTCGAGGAAGTAGGGCCGGTACTCCTCGCCGGGGAAGAACCAGCCGTGGCGCGGTGGCCGGCCGTCGCTGTCGCGGAACTCGGCGAGCGCGGGGTAGCCCTCCGCCCACGCGTCGACGCGCGCGCGGCCGACGTCGTCGGGCGCGTGCCCCCAGAGCGGCTCGTAGTGATCGCACAGCGCGAACAGGATGTGGCGCTGCCCGGCAGGGCGCGGCGCGCGCGCGCGGCGCACGAGGTGGCGGGCGTAGTCGGGGAGCCACGTGTGGAGGTTCTTCTTGCGGAGCCGGTCGAGCACGTCGCAGCGAGTGTAGTCTGCCGGGCCGCGCGCAGGTGACGTGATACCGTTAGCCGTGGACCTCTACCGGCCCATCCTGGCCAAAGCCCTGTTCCCTGCCTTCGAGGCGGCGCGCGGCCGCCCCACCGTGCCGCTCCTGCGCTTCCTCCAGGAGACCGAGCGCTGGCCGCTCGAGCGGCTCGTCGATCTGCAAGCTGGGTTTCTGCGCCGCCTCGTGCGGCACGCGTACCGCCACACGCCGCATTACCGCGCGCTCCTCGACGAGCGCGGCCTCCGGCCCGAGGACTTTGGCTCGCCCGCCGACGTGGCGAAGCTGCCGCTGCTCGATCGCGCCACGATGCGCGCGACGCTCGACGCGCGCACGGCGACCGCGCCACCGCACGTCGCGATCAAGAAGACCACGAGCGGCAGCTCCGGCGAGCCCGTGACCGTGCAGTACAACGCCGAGTCGCGCCACTGGCGCGACGCCGTGCGCTGGCGCGGCTACGGCTGGGGCGGCTACCAGATCGGCATGCGCGCGTTCCACTACTGGGGCGTGTTGCCGGGCCAGATCTCCAGCTGGTGGAAGCAGAAGAAGACCGCCCTCGATCGGCGGCTCAAGCGCGACCTCTACGTCGACTCCACGCCGCGCGACGAGCGCTCGCTCGAGCACGCCGTGGCGGAGCTCCGCCGGTTCCGGCCGCACGTCATCGTGGCGTACGCGGCCGGCGCAGCCGCGCTCGCGCGGTTCGTCCTCGAGCGGCGGCTCCGGGCGTGGGACGACATCTCGGTCCTGACCGGCGCCGAGCGGCTGCTCGAGCGCGATCGGGCGGCGATCGAGGCCGCGTTCGGGCCGGCGTTCGACACGTACGGCTGCCGCGAGGTGATGATGATCGGCTCGGAGTGCGAGGCCCACGACGGCATGCACACCGCGATGGAGAACCTGATCGTCGAGCTCGTGGTGCGCGAGCCCGACGGCACCGTGCGCGCTGCGCGGCCCGGCGAGTCCGGCGAGGTGGTCGTCACCGATCTGCACAACCTGGCGTGCCCGATGATCCGCTACGTCAACGGCGACGTCGCGACCGCGCGCGCGCCGGACGCGCCGTGCTCGTGCGGCCGCACGCTGCCGCGGATCGGCCCGATCGAGGGCCGCGTCACCGAGACGCTCTTCGACGGCGCCGGCAACCCCGTCAGCGGGCTCGTGTTCAACATCCTGCTCGCCGTGATCGGCAACGTCACGCGCAACTTCCAGGTCACGCAGCGCAAGGATCGCAGCATCGTGATGAAGCTCGTGCCGGCCGAGGGCGAGCGGATCCCCGAGCGCGAGGAGCAGCTCTTGCGGCAACAGACCGCGAAGTACCTGCCCGGCGCGCCGTTCATGATCGAGTACGTGAAGGACATCCCGCTGTCGCCCGCCGGCAAGCGGCGCGTGGTCGTCGTGGAGAAGTAGCCGAGTTGTAGCCGTTCAGGCGGGCGCGGCGGGCAGGGCCGGCGGGCGCGCTTGTGGCTATGCTCCTGGTCGTGCGCCGCGTCCCGCTCGTCATCCTCACCGGCTTCCTCGGCGCCGGGAAGACCACGCTCGTAAACCGCATCCTCGGGCGGCGCGCCGAGCGCGGCGCGGGCCGCGATGGCAGCGGCAAGCTCGGCGTGATCGTCAACGAGCTCGGCCAGGTCGGCATCGACGGCGCGCTGCTCGGCGGGCGCGAGGGCGAGCTCGCCCGGCAGATCGAGCTGCCCGGCGGCTGCGTGTGCTGCATCCTCGGCGACGACCTCGAGCGCACGCTCGTCGAGCTCGTCGACGCGAACACCGGGCCCGGGGACGCCCGGCTCGCCGCGATCGTGCTCGAGACGACCGGTGTGGCCGAGCCGCTCCCCATCGCGTGGGCCGCGCAGCGCGCGCCCGCCGACCTGCGCGTCCGCCTCGCCGCCGTCGTCACGCTCGCCGACGCGACCCACTTCCGGGCCGCGCGCAAAGTCTCGCCCGCTGTCGACGCGCAGGTCGCGTACGCCGACGTCGTCCTCATTACCAAGGCTGAGATCGCAGGGGAGCAGGAGACGGCCGCCGTCCTGGCCGAGATCCGGACATTGGCGCCACGGGCCCTCGTGTGGATCCGTGGGATCGACGAGCACGCCGCCTGGCTCGAGGGGGTCCTGGCGGATCCGGAGATCTCGCGCCCGCCGGACGCGGGGCCCCCGCCAACTGGGCGGGATCACCGGCATGTGCACGCGGCCGGGCACGCGGCCGGGCACGCGGAGGGCGATCCTGATCACGAGTGTCGGCATGCCGAACAGGTGGCCGAGCCTTCTGCACACGGAATCGACAGCGTCTGGGTCTCCGTACGCGGCGTCGTGGATCTCGAGGAGCTCGAGGATCAGCTCGCCGCGCTGCCGGCCAACTACGTGAGGATCAAGGGGATCGTGCGTGCCGTCGACGGTCGGGTCGACCCGGACGCGCCCGCGCGCTGGATCGCCGTGCACCGGGTCGGGCTGCGCGTCTCGAGCGAGCCGCTCGACGTGCCCGCCGACGCGGCCGCGGTGCCAGACCTCCAGGAACCATGCATCGTTGCGCTCGGTCCCGCCGTCCGGGTCGGCGCGCTGACCGCGTGCGTGGACGCCGCGCTCGCCTGAAGGTCGCCGGGGCCGCCCGATCCGGTGGGCATCCAGCTTGCTATCTCGCTCGTACACCCGTCGATGAGCTTCGGCGGGGAATCCCCTATGACGTCTCGCCTCGCCGTCTTCCCCGGTACGCTCGCGTTCGCGGGCGCGCTCGCGCTCACGCTCGCGCTCGGCGCGTGCAGCCGCGATTCGATCGCGGTCAGCCGGAGCGCCGACGAGGCCGACTACAACCACGGCGGGCTGCGCGCGGCGGTGGACGCCTACGCCAAGGCGCAGCGCACGCCCGACGCGTACGCGGAGCTCGCGCGGACCGTGCACGCGCTGCGGCCCGGCATGGATCGGGCGGTGGCCGAGGAGGCCGAGCTCAAGCTCGTGGTGCTCGCGCTCGCGCCTGTCCAGGCGCTGGCGGCGAGCCCGATGCCCGAGCAGGTGGAGGCGCTCGCGCTGACCGTGTGGCCGACGCTGCTCGCGCCGCAGATCGAGGCGGACGCGATCGCCGTCAAGCACGACACGGCGCCCTCGGAGCTGTACCCCAAGCAGGGCGAGAAGACGCAGGACTACCTGCGCCGGCTGTGCGGCGGCCCGCTCGCCGGTGACTGCAAGCAGGTCGTGCCCGAGTACCAGGGCCACGTGATCGCCGCGCTGGCGACGCGCCGCGCGACCGAGCGCGTGCGCAACGCGGTGGCCGGCTGCGTGATGTGCTCGGCGGAGCCCGGCTGGCACGAGGCGATGCGCGCGTGGGAGTCGCTCGATCGGATGGCGACCGGCTGGATCCACGAGATCCAGACGAAGGCCGCGCCCGGCAACTGGCCGATCGCCGGCAGCTCCTCGGACGCGCACCCCGGCCTCCCCGAGGCCGAGGTCACGGCCACCGGCGAGATCGTGATCGGCGGCCAGCGCTACGGCGCGGCGACGCGCATCGACGCCCTGCGCGAGCTGCGCTTCCTGCACGGCGACGACGGCGGCATCGCGCTCCACCTCCGGCCCGAGCTCACGCTCGCCCAGGTCCGCGCGATCCTCTCGGATACGAAGAAGTCCGGCGCGAAGCGGACCGCCGTGGTGGCGCGCGCGGCGCAGTACCCGTGGGAGCGCCGCATCTACTGGGTCGCCGAGGGCGCGGGCGTCGACACCGAGCTGCGCTCCACCGACTCGCTGCAGCTCCTGCTCCACACGATGGATCACGTCGCCGGCCCCGGCGCCGTCGCCCGCATCGACTGACGCCGCGCGCACGGCGGCGCGGTAGAGCCGGCCGGTCTGAGCTTAGCCGTCGAGGACCGCGGTGAGGGTCGGCGCATCGAGGACGCGTTCGCCCCACTGCTCGATGTCCGCGAGGTCAGCCGTCTCGATGCGCGCGACCGCGGCCGCCGGCAGCTCGCCGAACCGGGCGCGCAGCAATCGCAACAGCAGGTGGCGCTCCCCTGCCTTGCGGCCTGCCTTGTGGCCCTCCTTGTGGCCCTCCTTGTGGCCCTCCTTGTGGCCCTCCTTGTGGCCTGCCGCGCGCGCTTCGCTGCGCACCTTGCGCTCGTAGTCCTCGAACCAAGCCCGGATCTCGGCGCTCACGGTGTCCTCCTCGTGCGTCGGGTGCTCATGCCTATCGAGTCGGAAGTGTACCAACAGCGGTGTGACGACGCTCCGTTCCCAGGCGTCGTCGGGCAATCGTGCGAGATCGGCCAGCGCGTGGGTGAACACGCGGCCCCTGCCGAGCAGGCGCAAGAGCAAGGTCTCCGTCGTCCGGGGCAGCTCCGCGAGCACGACGATGCGCAGCGCCAGGCCCCAG
>DATMCI010000222.1:0-17478 GCA_035558535.1 Kofleriaceae bacterium | reverse complement strand
CTCGTACAGGTCTGGAGGTGCTCGCGGAGGCGCTCGTGTTGAGCGAGCAGGTGGAGGCGCGTGTTCTCGGCGTTCATACAGGTAGCTGTACGCAAGCGTCGCGCCATCGATCGAGCGGCGCGGGCGCGGGGACGCCCGCAGGTGCTGCGTCAGCATGGCGCGCGCGTGCAAACGATGCGGCAGATCGCGGCGATCGCCCGTCTCGATCAGCGAGGCACGGAGCCGGGCAGGACCTCGACGGGATCGGCGAGGCGAGCTCGATCCGGTAGCCGAGCGAGTCGATCGCGATGGGGAAGTGGCCGCCGTGGCTCACGACGCGGCGATAGTACGTGCGGGTGTCGCCGCGGCGGACATGCTCGCGGTGCGCGATCACGAAGCCGGCGAGGCGGACCACGTGGAGCCCGAGCAGTCGATGGCAGCCGTGGCTGGCACCGTCGGCGATCGACGCCAGGTTGCCGGTGCCGTGCGTGCGGATGCCCTGATCCCACGTCACCGCGCCGCTGCGGGTGCGCTCCTCGACGAGATGGACGAACGCGATCAGGCCGAACGCCGCGCGGTAGCTCGGACCGAGCAGCTCGCGCGCGAGCGCGTATCGGCCGCCGGCGGCGCGCACGAGCTCGCGATCGGGCGTCGTCGCCGGCGGGATCCAGCTCGGGCCGACGTACAGATCGCGCCAGATCCGCGGGCCGACGGGGGACGCCTTCCACCGCCGCACGAGGTCGTCCCCCTGCTCGAGCTGCCAGCCGCCGACCGTGGTGGGCCAGCGCGCGAGCGGGATCCGGCGGTCGCCGGCGGCCGTATACACGATCAGCGCCGGGCGCCGACCCGCGCTGCCGCGATCGATGTCGACCGAGAGCTGCATCGCCGGGCCGTGGTACGCGGGCAGGGCGGGCAGCGCGACCGCCACGTGTTCTGGCTCGAGCACGAAGCATCGCATGCCGAGCTCGAACATGCGTTTCGCGGGCACTTCGAGGAGATGATCGCGAGACTTGTGCGGCAGCGTCGTCGAAGTCGTCGTATTGGAGCGGTGACGCTCCTGCTCGGCATCCTCCTCGTCGTCGTTCTGTTCACCATCGCGCAGATCGTCGGCGCGGCGGTGCCTGGCTCGATCGGCGCTGGGCTCAAGGAATGCCTCGTGATCTCGAGCTGGGTCGTACTCTGGCGACCTGTCGAGATCCTGATCTACGGCTGGATTCCCGTGCGCCAGGAGCGCCGCGCGGTCGAACGTCTCCTCGCCGCCACGTTCTCCGTGCGTACGGGCAAGCCGCCAGCCGAGGCTTACCCGTCGTGAACACGTCTATCGATGGTCTCGATATCGGTGGCGAGATCATCGATCGAGCGCAGCTGCGGTGCGCGATCGCCGAGACTCGTGATCGTGATTGACTGCGCCGGAGCAGGCGCCTCGACGCCTCGAGCGGCCACGCCGAGCCGTAGGGCCCGCGCACGCCGAGCACGTCGCCCGCGCCGAGTCGCGCCATCACGCGCGTGACCGCACCGACGGCGCGGATCGTGTGGACCAGGCGCTCGGGACTGGACGGATCGCCGCTGATCGAGATCGGCACCTCGCCGACACCGTGCACGTAGAGCATGTTGAACTGGCCGGGGCGGAACGGAAAGCCGCCCGGGACCTCGAACGTCCATGTGAACACATCGGGAAGCTCGCGGACTGCGCGCGAGATTGCCATCGGCGCCGGCAGGTAGGGGTTGGCCGTCACCGCCACCATCATCGATACACGTCGAGATGCTGGAGGCGCGCGCGGGCGAGCCGGTCGTAGGTGCGCTCGAGCAAGGATCCGCTCGAGATCATCCATCGGGCTGGCTCCTCGGCGGCGGCGCCGGCGCGCGGATCGCGGCGACCTCCTCGGTGATGTCGAGGCGACGAGCAGCCGCTCGTGAGCGAGCGCCGCGGCGAGCGCCGCGTAGCCGTCGGCGCAACCCGGTGCGATGGCGCTTATCCCGTCACGGGCACGCCGTCGTCGGGGGCACGCCGGCATTTCCCACGGCGAGCGAGCCTGAGCCGGTGATCGTATCGGTGCCGCAGAGCGCGTTGGCGAGCAACGTCGTGTCGCTGCCCTCGGCGGTCGTGGTGCCATCGACGCGCGAGAAGCTCAGGCCGGTGCCGCTCGCGGGGATGGTGAGGTTCCCCGTGATCCGCGCGCCGCGGATCCGGCTGTCGCTGCCGGACATCGTCACGTTGCCCTGCAGCGTGACGGTGCCGCCGAGGACGCCTTCGCCGAACAGCGTCACCCGGCTCCCCGAGAAGTCGAGATCGCCGGCGTAGACCCCGCCCGCGAGGAAGACGACGCGATCGCTCACGCGGAGCGCGTCGTTGACCTGGGCGATGGCCATCGCCGGGGAGATCTCGACGACCCGATCCGACTTGTAGTCGAGGTCGAGCATGAGCTCGGCGCGCCCACCTTCCGCGGCGAGCGCGACTTCGCGGAGCGCGCCGGCTGCCATCGTGACCGTGAAGCTCCCGTCGATCCCGTCGCCGGATATCGTGATGGTCCGGATCCCGGACGACAGGGGCGCGAGCACCGCGATGCCATCGGCCTCCGTGGTATCGGAGACTCCATCGTCGGAGCGCAGCGTGATGCCGGCCCGGGCGGAGCCGGGCGCGGGCACCGGGCGCCGGTTGCCGTCGTTGACGGTGGGATTGACGACGACCACGAGGGCAGTGTCGCCGAATCGCACCTCCGTCGGATCGATGCCGCTGTCATCGCCGTTGCACGCGGCGGCGGGCAGGACGAGCAGGGCGAGCAGCGGTCGCAGGAGCGGGCCGGGATTCACGCGCTGGATTGGGGACATCGAGTGTGCTCCTCAGCAAGAACATCGCCAATCGGTAACTTCGCGAGCTCGCTCGCCGCGCGGTCAGCGTCGGGGCGTCCTCGTGACATCGCTGTCGCGGCGCGCTGTGCACGCATCGGACAGCCCGAGCCCCCTACCAGGTCTCGGTGCCGTGGCAGCCGGTGTTCGAGCACTGCCGCGTCGTCGCGTTGAAGGTGCCATTCGCCATCTTCACCTCGTGGACGCCGTTGACGTGCCGGTTCGCATCGATGATGTTGCGGTTCGCGTCGACGACGGTTGCATGGCACTCCGAGCAGCGCATGTTCTCCTCGCCGATGTGCCTGCGGTGATCGCCCGACATGCCGACCCCGGTGAGGCTGTGGCAGGCACCGCACGCGAGCGCGCCGGGCGTCACCCACGACGCGGTGCCGGTGTTGCCGCGCCCGCTGCCGTGGCAGTACAGGTTCGAGCACGTCCCGTTGGCGTAGGTCGCGGCGGGGTTGAGCGTATCGAACACGAGCTCGGCGAGGTTGTCGCCGTCGATGTGCCCCGGGGCGCCGGCCGTCGTCGGCACGCGGTGACAGCTCGAGCAGGGCATCGCGCGGTGCCAGGTCGACGGCTGGAGGTGCGCGGCGTGCGCGCCGACCCCGCGGGCGGTGGCGGCGGTGTTGCCCAGGAGATCCTTGGGCGGTGCCGAGCTGGTCGGCGAACCGTGACACGAGGTGCAGCCGCCGGTCGCGCCGGGTCCGACGACGTCGACGACGCCGTTGATGTGGCTCTCTGGATCGCGGAACGTCGCCGAGCCCTCCTCCATCGTCGGGTGGCACGACGCGCACTTCCCGTCGGCGGGGTGGGGCGCCGGCGGCGGCGCGCCGTGGCAGCTGCCGCAGGTGGCCTGCGAGCCGTCGACGCGCGTCCAGGTCGGGGTCGCCTGGGTGGCTCCGATCGCGGTGCTGCCGTGACATCCGGTCGTGCACGTCGTGCCGTTCCACGCCGCGCCCGGCCCCGCGATCATCGAGAACGTCACCTCGGCGCGGTTGTCGCCGTCCATGTGGCCGGGCGAGCCGACGTCGGCGGGGACGCCGTGGCAGTCGGCGCACGCGACCTGGCGGTGCCAGGTGGGCGCGGCGGTGAGGTGCGCCTGGTGCGCGCCGACTGCCACGGCGGTCGTTTCCATGACGCCGGAGACGCTCTTCGGCGGGGCGTTGCTGGTGTCGGTGCCATGGCAGCTGAGCGAGCAACCCAGCTGTGGATCAACATTCGGCGGCGGGGTGTCCACCCCGGTGAACTCCCCGTAGCAGCCTGCGAGCACAGCAGTGACCGCGATCGCGAGTCGATCGATCCCCATGACCGCACCCTACGGACTCCGTGGCACCGGTGTTGCGCAATGTACGTACATTCCCGCCAGAGGCGGACTACGATCGGGCCTGGCGAGCTCGTCGCCGATCGCGCTGGTCGCCGCAGGGGGGAGCGAGACGAGGGCGCGCGGAGGGGCTTGCATCATCGGGTCACTTCGACGAGGGTGGCGCGGCCGTCGGCGCACGCGAGGGCGCGCCGCGCCTTGCCGGGCTGGCCGGCGAGCTCGTACAGCGCCGCGAGAGAGGCGACGAGGCGGCTGACCGGCTCGGAGGGCTCGGTGCCGGCCGGCCCGTGGCCTCCGCTGACGACGTCGATCCCCTCCTCGAGCTCGTAGATCGCGGCGATGAGCTGCCGCTCGTGGGCGAGCTCGGCGGCGAGCGCTACGTAGCCGTCGGCGATCTCGGGGACGGCGCCGCGCGCAAGCGCGCTCGCGATCGCGCGCCGCAGCTCGCCGCCGTTCGTGACGACGGTCTCGGAGCCGCGGGCGATGCGTTGCGGCTCCGGGGGCCCGAGGTCGAGGTCGAGCAGCGCCGGGGCGCCGGGGCGCGCCCCGGTGGCGCGCGGCTGGCGGCGCGCCCCGGCGCGGAGCCCGAGCGAGACACCTGCGAGGGCGTCGCGGAGCTCCTGCGCGCTCACGAACCGATCGCGCGGATCCTTGGCGAGGGCGCGCAGCACGATCCGATCGAAGGCGGCCGGGAGCTCGCGATCCGGCCGGCGCAGCGACGGCGGGATCACCTCCTCTTCGAGCTGGCGTCTCAGGATCTCGTCCGTCGAGCCGCCAGCGAACGGCGTCGTGCCGGTCAGGAGCTCGTAGAGGATCACGCCGGCCCCGTACAGATCGGACGCGATCGTCGGCGGAGTGCCGCGGACGAGCTCGGGCGCGATGTACTCGGGGGTGCCGGCGAGAATGCCGAGGGGCGTCGGGGCATCGTCCAGGTGGGCGAGCCCGAAGTCGATCATCGTGACGACGTCGCCGTCGACCTGCTGCTCGGCCAGGAAGTTGTCGCTCTTCACGTCGCCGTGGACGACCGCGCAGGCGTGGACGGCGTCGAGCGCCGCCAGGATCTGATCGAAGATCCCGAGCCCGCGCCGGAGCGGGATGAGCTGCTCGCTCAGGATCTGGCCGAGCGGCCGGCCGGGGACGAGCTCCATCGCAATGAACGGCGCGCCGCTCGGCCCGACGCCGGCGTCGAGGATGGCGACCGTCCCGCGGTGCCGCACGCGGCTCGCGGCGATGGCCTCGTCCCGGAACCGGCGCTCGAACATCGCGTGGGTGGCCAGGTGTGGATGCATGATCTTGATCGCGACAAGCCGCGCGAGCGCCGGATGATCCGCTAGGAAGACGGAGCCCATCCCGCCGGCCCCGATGCACTTCCGCAGGACGTATTTGCCTGCGAGGACATCGCCGGTTTTCGGACGAGGAGCGATCGATGCAACCACGCGAGCGTGCAAAAGCAAGCCCCGTACCGTCCGCGCGGTCCATTAACGAGCTGAGATTGCGCGAGGGCTCGCGCGCATCCTGCGGCGGCAAGCGCAGCGCCTGCGGGATCGTTGCCCGCGCGCGGCACGCGGAGCGCGACGACGACGACAACGATGACGAGCCCGTTTCATGGCTGTCGTCGCGCTGCCGTCCAGCGCTGCGACCTACCGGCTCGCGAGGAAGTCGCGTCGCAGTGTGCTCGGGTAATGCCGATGGTGACGAGCGAAGCCACGTCCACGAGGGGAAACGACCCGCCGGCGGTCGGTCCGCGGCGCGCCGTCCTCGGTCGGTGCTGTGCGCGCGGTGATCAGCCAGGGCTCGTCGAAGTCCGCGGCCGTTAGCGGGGGGCGTGTTGTCCCGCAGCCTCCGGCCCAGAGGGGGTGCGTTCGCGAGGCGCACTCGGCGTGCCACGCGCCTGGCCGCGCCGCTCGGGCCCCCCCGGGCCAAGGCGCCCCCGTGGCTCATGGTGGCGCGCGACGTGAGGATTGGCCGCCGCGTTGCACTTCCTCGCGGCATGACCTTCACGAAGATCCTGTGCCCGACCGACTTCTCTCCTGGCGCGGAGCGAGCATTGCAACTTGCCGCGCGGCTGGCCGGCGACACGGGTGCAGAGCTCGTGATCGCGCATGCGTGGTACATCCCGGCCGCCGCGTACGCGGTCGAAGCACCGTTTCTGCCGAACGTCACGCAGCAGATGGTCGACGACGCGCAGCGCGGCCTCGACGCGGCCGTTCGCGACGCGACCGCGGCGGGTGCGAAGTACGTTACGGGCAAGCTGCTGAACGGCGTGCCGTGGGCCGAGATCGTCGGTCAGCTCGAGCATCAGGCATTCGATCTATGCGTGATCGGTACGCACGGCCGAACCGGTCTCGCGCGGATCCTACTCGGATCAGTCGCCGAGAAGGTCGTACGCCACGCGCCGTGCTCTGCGCTCGCGGTACGGCCCGACGGTGAGGTGAAGCCGTTCGCACACGTGCTCGTGCCGAGCGACTTCTCCGCGAGCGCGGATCATGCGTTCGAGCTCGCCGCGAGGCTCGTGCAGCCGCAGGGCGCGATCACGCTGCTTCACGTGATCGAGGTTCCGGTCGCGTATTCGGGCGAGATCACGGATGCCGACTTCGCGCGCGATCTCGACAGTCGCGCCGCCGCCGCGCTCGATCAGGCTGCCACGAAGCTCCGCACGATGACGCCGGTACGGGTGACGACGCGGTCTCGGATCGGCTATCCCGGTATGCAGACGCTGGCGGCGCTCGACGCCGATCGCACGATCGATCTCGTCGTGATGGGCAGTCACGGCCGCACCGGGATCAAACGGGCGCTCCTTGGATCGGTCGCCGAGAAGGTCGTCCGTCATGCGCGCTGCCCCGTCCTCGTCGCGCGAAAGCGAGCGTAACGTGCGAGCTGCGTCCGAGCTGCGTCCGACTGCACGCAGGGCTAGCGTCAAGTGACGTGGCCGCTGCCACAGAGCACAAGAGCCGCGCAGGCTCTGCGTCGGAGGCCGGCGCGGACTACGTGATCGTCGCCGATCCCGGCGACGGTCGCCCACGGCGGTCGATCTCGGTGGGGCTCAGCTGGCCTCGGTGGGTGCCTCAGGAGCGCGGCGAGGCACTCGCCGTTCTCGAGGCCCCGCCCGCCGGACCGGATCGGCCGGCAACGTGCACGACCTCGACATCGGAGCGCGGAGCCTCGTTGTACTCGTGGAGTCGATACTGGATGGTGCGCGTGCTGAGCCCGAGGATCTCGGCGGCCTTCGAGGTCGAGCCGCCGGTCGACTTCAGCGTCTCGAGGATCGCGTAGCGCTCGATGTCCCCCATCGTCGCGCCGGGGATGACCGGCATCCCGGCGGGCGCGAGCCGCGGCCGCACGTTCGGCGGCAGCTGGCGCGGCTCGATCAGCGGGCCGTTCGCGAGCACCACGGCGCGCTCGATTGCGTTCTCGAGCTCGCGCACGTTGCCCGGCCAGTCGTAGGCCGTCAGCAGCTCGAGCGTCTCTGCGGAGAATCCGTCGACCACCTTCCCGTTGTTCTTGGCGTACCGCTCGAGGAAGAACTTCGCGAGCGGCGGGATGTCGCTGCGCCGGTCGCGCAGCGGCGGCATCTCGAGCGCCACCACGTTGAGGCGGTAGAACAGGTCCTCGCGGAACCGGCCCTTGGCCACCTCCTCGGACAGGTTGCGGTTGGTCGCGGCGATCACGCGGACGTCAACGTGGATCGTCTGCGTGCCGCCGACGCGCTCGAACTCGTGCTCCTGGAGGAACCGCAGCAGCTTGACCTGGATCGCCGGCGAGATCTCGCCGATCTCGTCGAGGAATAGCGTGCCGCCGTCGGCGAGCTGGAACCGGCCGTCCTTGCGCGCCAGCGCGCCCGTGAAGCTGCCGCGCTCGTGCCCGAACAGCTCGCTCTCGAGCAGCGACTCGGCGAGCGCGGCGCAGTGCAGCTTGATGAACGGGCCGTTCGCGCGCGGCGACCGCTGGTGGATCGCGTTGGCCACCAGCTCCTTGCCGGTGCCGCTCTCGCCCGTGAGCAGCACCGTCGCGCGGCTCGGCGCGACCTGGTCCACGATCTCGAACACGCGCTGCATCGGCGGGCTGTCCCCGACAATGTTGTTCGGCGCGACGCGGTCGCGGACGCGCTGCCGGAGTTGCCGGGTCTCCCGCCGCAGCTCCAGCTGCTCGAACACCTTCTCGAGCATCACAAGCAGCTCGTCGAAGTTAAGCGGCTTGGTGAGGTACTCCGCCGCCCCCGCCCGCATCGCCTCGACCGCCGACGACACGGCGCCGAACGCGGTCATCACCACGACGGCGGGCGGGTCCTCCATCGCGCGCAGCTTCTTGACCAGCTCGATGCCGTCCATGCCGGGCATCTTGAGATCGGTGATCACGACGTGGGGCGCGAACGATTCGTACTTGCCGAGCGCCTTGAACGCGTCGGCGGCGGTCTCCACCTCGTAGCCCTCGTCGCGCAACAGCTCCGCGAGGGCGGTGCGCGCGTTGACCTCGTCGTCGACGACTAGGATTCGTCCTGTTCTGGCCATGTCGGCACTCAAATAGCAATGGGCATGCCAGTGTGTTGTCGGCTGATTCGACGCCAAATGGCGCAATGGGTGCGCATGGCCCCCGAGAGCGCGCACTGTTTGCGCGTTTCCTCCGGGCCTGCAGGGCGCTGCTCGCAAGATCGTCATGCGGCTCGAGCCCGGCGCGACGCCGCTTGGTCCGCCGCCGACGCGCCGGTCGCGACATCGTGAGACCGAGGAGGTCTACGGAGTCGGATCTCGCGCCGTCCTGGCCACGCGATCGCGGCGCTGAGCCCACCACGCGGAATAGATCGCGCGATCGATCAGGGGCGACGGCGCTCGAGCAGCTCTTCGAGCGCGCACGTCAGCTCGTCGACCTTGACCGGTTTCGTGAGGTAACGGAAGAAGCCGGCCTCGGCCGCGCGCTTCATGTCGGGAGCGAGCGCGGCGGCCGATAGCCCGATCACCGGGATGTCGCGCGTCTCCGGCCACGCGCGCAGTTGCTGCATGGCATCGAAGCCGCTCATACCTGGGAGGTTGATGTCCACGATCACTGCGTGCGGCTGATGCGCGCGGATCAGGTCCAAGCCTAGCTCGGCGTTCGGGGCGGTGAGGAGCTCTACGCCCGGCAGGTCGCCGATCAAGTCCTCCATGAACGCGATGTTCGATGGGTTGTCCTCGATATAGATGATCTTGTGGCGGGCGGTGCCGGTGGCGAGGGGCGGGACACGGGCCGGCTGAGCGACCGGGAGCGGTTCGTCTGTGGAGTAGCGGTGAACGGGTAGGTCGATCCAGAACCGGGAGCCGCGACCCGTCTCGCTCGAGAACCCGATGTGCCCCTTCATCATCTCGACGAGGCGCTTGGTGATCGTGAGCCCGATGCCGGTGCCCTGGATGGGTCCGGTCTCCTGGCCGGCGCGCTGGAACGGATCGAACACCTTGTCTCGCTTGTCGGCGGGGATCCCGATGCCATCGTCGAGCACGGTGATTCGCACGGCCTCCGGATCGCGCAGGGCAGCCGCGAACGTCACGTGGCCACCGGGCCGGCCGTACTTGATCCCGTTCGAGCCGAGGTTCATGAGGATCTGCGCGAGCCGGGTGCGATCTGCGGTCGCGGGCGGCAGCTCGATCCGATCAGGTGGCTCCTGCGGTGCGATCGAGATCTCGGCGCGCTCGGCCATCGGCCGCAGAATATCGATCACCTCGACGAGCACGTCGCGGACGCTCACCGGCTCCGGTGAGAGCGTGATCGCTCCGACCTCGATCTTCGATAGATCGAGCACGTCATCGATCAGGCGTAGCAGGTGCTCGCCGCCGCGCAGCACGTGCTGGAGGCGCTCGCGTTGACGCGTGTCGAGCGGGTTCTTGCGATCGCGTTCGAGGAGCTGCGCGAATCCGAGGATCGCGTTGAGCGGCGTGCGCAGCTCGTGGCTCATCGATGACAGGAACTCGCTCTTTGCCGCGCTCGCCGCCTCGGCGATTTCCCTCGCGCGCCGGAGATCCTCGGTGCGGTCGGCGACGCGTCGCTCGAGCTCGCGGTTCAGCTCGGCGAGTTGCTCGGCCAGCCGGCGCTGCTGCGCCTGACTCTCCGTCTGCTCCGTGATGTCGAGAGCCTCCGTGAGCACGTGCGGCACGCCGCCGATCTCGACTGGGCTCACGTTGAGCGAAATGAAGCGCCGCGCCCCGGACTTCGTGACGCGGACGCACTCGAGGTCACGGATCGATCCCCGCGCGCGCAGCTCCGCTCGCGCGAGCGCCTGCGAGCTCGGATCCACGATCCGGAGCTCCGTGCCGGTCTTGCCGATGACCTCCGCCCGCGTGTACTCGAACAGCTCCAGGAACGCGTCGTTGACGTCGACGATGATGCCCTCCGGCATCCTCGACAGCGCGATGGCGAACGGGGACATCTGGAAAATGGCGGCGTACTTCTGTTCGCTCTCGCGTAGCGCCGCTCGGGTCCGGTCCTGGTCGCGGAGCTCGGCCGCCCGCTCGCGCTCGTGCTCCGCGTGCGACTCCTCGGCGCGGTCGGCAGGCGCCGCAGACAGCGGGGCCTCGGCCCCCCTCACGGCATGACTCCTTCGAGCGGAAACAGCCGCCAGACCAGAAGCATCGACTCCACCTTTAGCAATCGACGCGCCCGAGCTATCGAGGCGGCCCATGAGGCTTGGTGACCTCCTAATGCGCGCACGCCGTGCAGGGGGCGCGAACGCCGCGCACGTTCTGCGTGAATCCGTGGAGGAGAACGTCTCCGCTCCGCGGCTTCGTTTACTGTGGAGCGTCGGCGTGCCACTGAACGCTCAGCTGTGATCTCGGATTACTCCGGCGGCCGGTGCTCGAGCAGCTCCTCGAGCGCGTGCGTCAGCTCGTCGACCTTGACCGGCTTCGTCAGGTAGCGGAAGAAGCCGGCCTCGGCCGCGCGCTTCGTGTCGGTGAGGAGCGCCGCCGCCGACAGCCCGATCACGGGGATGTCGCGCGTCTCGGGCCAGGCGCGGAGCCGCTGCAGGGCGTCGATGCCGCTCATGCCGGGGAGGTTGATATCCATGATCACTGCGTGGGGCCGGTGCGCGCGGATCAGGTCCAGTCCGAGCTCGGCGTTCGGCGCGGTGATGAGATCCACGCTGGACAGATCACCGATCAGGTCCTCCATGAACGCGATATTCGAGGGGTTGTCCTCGATGTAGATGATCTTGTGGCGGGCGGCGCCGGCCGCCAGGGGCGAGACGCGGGCCGCCTGCGCCACTGGAGCCTGCGCGGCCGTGGCCTGCCGGTGCACGGGCAGATCGATCCAGAACTGCGAGCCCCGGCCGACCTCGCTCATGAACCCGATGTGCCCTTTCATCATCTCGGCGAGCCGCCTGGA
The DNA here is from genome assembly GCA_035558535.1 of Kofleriaceae bacterium. Classification (GTDB taxonomy): domain Bacteria; phylum Myxococcota_A; class Polyangia; order Haliangiales; family Haliangiaceae; genus JABFXX01. Next base: position 5,981 of record DATMCI010000222.1, on the reverse strand, counting down.
GATCGTGAGCCCGATGCCGGTGCCCTCGATCGGCCCGGCCTCCTGGCCGGCGCGCTGGAACGGCTCGAACACCTTGTCGCGCTTGTCGGCGGGGATCCCGATACCATCGTCGATCACGGTGATCCGGATCGTGGCCGGATCGTGTCGGGCGACCGCGAACGTCACGTGGCCGCCGGGCCGGCCGTACTTGATCGCGTTCGATCCGAAGTTCATGAGGATCTGCGCGAGCCGGGTGCGATCCGCCGTCACGGGCGGCAGCTCGACTCGCCCGAGCGGCGCGATCGCGATCTCGGCGCGCTCGGCCATCGGCCGCAGGGTATCGATCACCTCGACGAGCACGTCGTGGACGAGCACCGGCTCCGAGGACATCGTGAGCTGCCCGGCCTCGATCCGCGACAGATCGAGGACGTCGTCGATCAGCCGCAGCAGGTGCTCGCCGCCGCGCAGCACGTGTCGGAGCCGCTCGAGCTGGCGCTCGTCGAGCGGCCGCTTGCGATCGCGCCCGAGGAGCTGCGCGAAGCCCAAGATCGAGTTGAGCGGCGTGCGCAGCTCGTGGCTCATCGAGGACAGGAACTCGCTCTTCGCGGTGCTCGCCGCCTCGGCGGCCTCGCGCGCGGCGCGGAGCTCCTCGGCGCGCTGCACGTCGTCGGTGACGTCGGCGATGGTCGAGACGGTGCCGTGCTCGGCCGTCTTGGTGTCGACCACGCGCAGGTAGCGGCCGATGCCGGTGCGGACCTCGAGTACGCCCTGGGGCTCGCGGTGGTACGCGAGCCAGCGCGCGCGCAGCGCCTCGCGGGTCTCGTTGCTGAAGTCGAACACGCCGGCGCGCAGCGCCTGATCGAGCAGGGGCTCGAACTTCAGGCCGACGATCGCGCCGCCGAGCGACGCGCCGAGCAGCTGTCGCGCCGAGCTGTTGACCATCACCACGCGGTCTTCCTCGTCGAACAGCGCGAACGCATCGCGCACGGAGTCGACGGCGGACACGAGGTAGGCGTTTGCGCGCCGGTTCTCGCGCTCGAGCCTCCGGCGCTCGGTGACGTCGCGGATCCCGGCGGTCACGAGCAGGCCCTGCGAGGTCTGAACGGGCGACAGGCTGATCTCCACGGGGACCTCGCTGCCGTCCTTGCGGCGGCCCGAGAGCTCCATCCCGATTCCCATCGGTCGCAGACGCGGCGCGCCTGTGTACCCGACCACGTGCCGGCCGTGCTGCGCGCGGGCGTAGTCTGGCACGAGGACGTCGACCCTCTGGCCCACGAGCTCCTGGCGCTCGTAGCCGAAGATCCGCTCGGCCTCGGCGTTGACGAGCGCGATCGTCCCCTGCTGATCGCACACGATCACGCCGTCGGGCGCAGAGTCGACCAGATCACGAAATGGAAGCTCAACGTTATCGAGCGGCACGCATACCCCCAGGTACCGCAGCCGGAGATCCACCTCGATCCCAGATGCGCCCTCGTTCGAGGGTCCATGCTGAGCCTGCAGAAGGCAAGTCGGAAAGCGATCCCGAGCGAGCGCCCCGAACGGCGCATCGGGACTGTCGGTGCTGGACCGCGCGTGTTTCCCGCGTTTGGGAGCGCAGCTGTCTGCTGCTCGGAATGCGCGAACCAGATGCCGGGATGGCTCCGCGCGCGGCGCACGTGGCTCGCGCATTGCTTTCGAGGACCGCCATGACGGGACATTCCCGCGATGCGGCGCCCACGAGCGCTGCTACGCGATGAGCATGACGCTCTTGATCTCCGGGTACTCGTCTTCCAGCAGCTGACGCAGCTCGAGCCCCCACAGAGTATCGGACGAGATGATCGCGTACGCCAGGCGCGCGCTAGCGCGCTCGAGGGCCTGGCATGTATCAAGCGGCGTCGTGCACGTGTGGACGTCGAGGTGCTTGCTGCGAGCGAGCTCGGTGAGCGCGCTGCGCAGCGGCTCGGCCGCGATCACGAGCACTGCGTCACGGCCTGCGGGCGGACGTAGGTCGCAGGGAATGGGGCACACTACTGAACGCGCTGATCGCCGCGAGCGGATGGATCCTGCGATGTGCTGTCGTTCCCTCTTGAAGAGGTGAGAGGAAGCACGCCTCGAGCCAGAGCCGTCCTCGCCACGTAGCAGGGCTCTAGGAGAAAAGCGCGCAGCAGATGCGCGCGTGGGGGCTAAGGCTGCACGGCCGGCGCGAACGCGCGCCCTACCTCCCGCGCGATGGGCCCGCGACGCATTGCCGCCGAGGACCCGTGCGACGGCTGGAGCAGGTACGCGAACGAAACGCCGATTCGGGCCGACGAGCTCAACGCGGCTCGGTGCGCCGGCGCGCTATCAGCACTGGGCACCTGGCGTGACGCACGACCTTCTCCGCGACCGAGCCGAGGAGCATGCGCTCGATCCCGGTCCTGCTGTGGCTGCCCATCACGACCAGATCGAAGGCCGGACCCTCGTCGAGGACCCGCAGGATCTCCGCCCCGGGGTGTCCGACGCGGGACCGCTTTGCCACCGGGGCAGGTGCCTTGCCCTCGAGCCGTGCGGCCCACGTAGCGAGGTGCTCCGTTGAATACCTGTCGAGATCTCGGATGAAGTCGAGCGTCTGCTTCGCGTGACCGTACACGGGCGGTGGCTCGATGACGTGCAGCAGCGTGATCCCCTCGCTCCCCGGCTGCACGAGCGCGGCCGCGAGCTCGACGGCATGCTCCGAGCTCTCCGCGAGATCGACCGGGCACAGCACGCGCGCAAAGGGCTTGAGCTCCGCGTCCGGGCGGACGGCGAGCACGGAGCACGGCGCGTGGCGGACGATGCTCTCTGCGATGGAGCCGAGCAGGATCCGCCCGAGCCCCGTGCGGCCGTGCGTGCCCATCACGACAAGATCGAAGGCCGGATCGTGCTCGAGGAGCTTGATGATCTCGTGCCGGGGCATCCCGGCTAGCAGCCATGAAGAGAGGCGCTTGGCGCCGAGCTCCTTCGCTTCGCGCACCGCGTGGTCGAGCGCCTCTTGCGCGCCGGCGTTCAGCTCCTGCATCACGGCTGGAGCGAAGACGTGTTCCCCCGAGAACGCCACCGGCGGCACGTACCAGGCGTGGCCAAGGACGAGCTCGGCATCGGCCTCGTTCGCGAGCCGGATGGCCATGCGCATCGCTTGCTGCGAGCCGGGGGAGAAGTCGATCGGACACAGGATCTTGTGGGAGGTCATGCTCCGGCGAGCTGCAAGCCCGCTGCCAGGGGCGAGCTCCGGCGCTCAGCGCTGTGCGGGACCGTGCAGGACCTCGACGGGAATCGGCGAGACGAGCTCGATCCGGTAGCCGAGAGAGTCGATCGCGACCGGGAAGCTGCCGCCGTGGCGAACCACGCTACGATAGTACGTGCGAGTGTCGCCATGCTGGACGTGCTCGCGGTGCGCGATCACGAAGCCGGCGAGGCGGACCACGTGCAGCCCGAGCAGGCGGTGGCAGCCGTGGCTGGCGCCGTTGGCGATCGATGCCAGGTTGCCGGTGCCGTGCGTACGGATGCCCTGATCCCACGTCACCACGCCGCCGCGGGTGTGCTCCTCGACCAGGTGGACGAACGCGACCAGGCCGAACGCCGCGCGGTAGCTCGGGCCGAGCAGCTCGCGCGCGAGCACGTAGCGGCCACCGTCGGTGCGCACGAGCTCGCGATCGGGTGTCGTTGACGGCGGGAGCCAGCTCGGGCCGACGTACAGATCGCGCCAGATCCGCGGGCCGGCGGGGGACTCCTTCCACCGCATCGCGAGGCCGTTGCTCTGCTCGAGTTGCCAGCCGCCGACCGTGGTGGGCCAGCGCGCGAGAGGGATCCGGCGGTCGCTGGAGACGGTGTACACGATCAGCGCGGGGCGCCGGCTCGCGCCGCCGCGATCGATGTCGACCGAGAGCTGCATCGCCGGGCCGTGGTACGCGGGGAGGGCGGGGAGCGCGACGGCGACGACGCGCGAGGTGCCCTCCGCCGCAGCGAGCCGGTCGAGCGACGCGCGCACGGACGCCGCGTCGCGCCAGCCGAGCGCGCGGGCCGCGGCCTCGGTGGTGGCGGAGACGAGATCGGGCGCTGCGTCGGCCAGCGGCGCGTGGCCACGCGCGCGCCACGTGCCCGCCGGCTCGAGCGCGCGGCCCAGCACCGTGCCGGGACCGGCGCTGGCGGTGCCGTCCTCGAGCAGGCCAGTCGCGGCGACGACACGCTCGCGGAGCACGCGCAGCGCGGTCCGGACATCGCGCTCGCGGCTGCCGAGCGCGATCGCCTCTCGGGTCTCCGCGTCGAGGATCCCGGTCGGCAGGATCAGCGCGCCGCGCTGGAACCGCTGCACGGCGAGGCTAGTCTGCCACGTGTACGCGGCCTCGAGCGGCGGCGCGTCGAACAGGCCGTCGCACGCGAGATGCCCCTGGACGGTGCGCACCGCGGCTGGGTGCGCCTCCAGTATGGCGAGGAGCTCGAGCGCGCGCCGGTAGTACGCACCGGCCGCGGCGAGCGCGGCGAGATCGGGCAGCTTGCGGCGGGCGCGATCGTGCTCCAGCGCGGCGCGCAGGGTGCGTGCTCGCGCAAGCCGGGCGGCCGCGATCTGCGGGAGCTCCTCGGCGATCCGGCCCGGCGCGGCCGCGAGGGCGGCGTCATCGATCGCCTCGTGGCAGCGGTGACGCGCGTCATCTCCGAGCCGCGCCCGCATCACGCCGAGGCTCGGGACGATCCCGAACAGCTCCAGGTAGCGGTCGCGCGCGGCGAGGGCGCCATCGACGCCGGCATCGGCGAACCGCTCCTGCGCGAGCGCGAGGTACGTCGTCCTGTATTCCGGCCCGGTCCCGTCGGGCGCGGCGGCGAGGATCGACGGCACCCAGTCATCGCGGAGATCGAGCACCGCGAGCCCGCGCGCGGCGGCGTCGGCACGGCACACGCTACCGTCGCGCTTGCCGTCGCGCCAGACCGCGATCGCTTCGCAGTCGTCAGCGTGCGCGTCGTCGTCGCCGGCGGCAGGGAGGAGCCCGAGCACGATCGCGAGGACGAGGCGCATGCCGGGGCGAAAAGCAGCGTACGTGCCAGCCCAGGGGCTCGACCGGGCAGTGAGCCGGCTGCAGCTGGTGCGCGCGGCGCGGGCGCGCGTGCAGGACCTGCGCGGATCCCGGCGACTCAGCTCGCTTGCGGTGGAACGTCGCTTGTTGCTGGAGCTCGACGTGGCCGCGCGCATCATCGAGCCGGCCGCCGGCTAGGCCGGTAGAACCTGCGCACGGTCGTGCCGGAGAACACGCAGCCGCTGCGCGCGCCGAGCCCCGCCGTCGCGGCGACCGGCCCTATCCCACGCCGCTCCGTCGTGCTGCGATCAGGGCAGCGGGTACACGTAGACCCTGCCCGCGGTGGTGTGCTCGCCAGGCGCACCCGCGATCAGAACCGAGCCGGTAGGCGAGAGCGCCACGCTGGCGCCGAACGCCCCTTGCTCGTCGGGGTCGGTCGACTTGACGTACGCGCGCTGGCGCCACGTCGTGTCGCTGCGCGTGTAGATGTAGGTCGCGCCGGAGTCCTTCGCGGCGTTGCTCGACTCGTCTCCCCCGATGCCTTTCGCCGCGCTGTCTTCATCGCGGGCGCCGACCGCCAGGGTTGAGCCATCAACCGACAGGGCGAGCACGAAGCCGAAGGAGTCCTGCTCTTCGCTGTTGGACGCCTTGACGTAGGCTTGCTGGCTCCACGTCGTCCCACTACGTCCGAACACGTAGACCGCGCCCGCATCCTGCGCGGAGTTGTCGCGCTCGTCGCTGCCGACGCCGGTCGCCGCGCTGTCCTCGGCCCTCGCGCTCACCGCCAGGATCGAACCATCGCCCGAGAGGGCGATGCTGCTCCCGAAGTGGTCGTAGGCCTCGGTGTTGGACGCCTTGACGTAGGCCTGCGGGCTCCACGTCGTCCCGCTGCGCGTAAAGACGTAGGCCGCGCCGGCACCCACCGCGGAGTTGTCGGCCTGGTTACCGCCGATGCCGGTCGCCGCGCTGGCCTCGTAGTAGGCGCCCACCGCGAGC
>DATMCI010000221.1:0-6511 GCA_035558535.1 Kofleriaceae bacterium | reverse complement strand
CTGAGTATCGGTGGGGGGCTCGGTGGCAGTGCAGTCTCGGTCCACATGGGAGTGCGCGCCGTCGGCATGCTTGGCGCCTATCATGCGGTCCCCGTGGGACTGCGCGGCGGCGGCGTGCACGCCTGCGGAAGCCACGCGGTCCACATGGGAGTGCGCACCGTCGGCATGCTTGGCGCCTATCATGCGGCCCCCGTGGGACTGGGGGCGGCAGCGTGCACGCCTGTGGAGGCCACGCGGTTCACGTGGGACTGTGCGCCGATAGCGTGCAGGTCTGCAGATGCCTCGCGGTTTAGGTGGGACTGGGCGGCGGCAACGTGCAGGTCTGCGGAAGCCGCGCGGTCTCCGTGGGACTGGGCGGCGGCAGCGTGCACGCCTGCGGAAGCCGCGCAGTCCACGTGGGACTGCGCGCCGATAGCGTGCAGGTCTACGGAAGCCACACGGTCCACGTGGGACTGGGCGGCGGCAGCGTGCATGCCTGCGGAAATCGTGCGATTCACGTCGGGCAGGGCGGCGGCAGCGTACGCATCGGCGGAAGCCGCGCGGTCTGCGTGGTCCCTGTGGGACTGGGCGGCGGCAGCGTGCAGGTCTACGGTAGCTGCGCAGTCCCCGTGGGACTGGGCGGCGGCAGCGTGCACGCCTGCGGAAGCCGTGCGATTCACGTCGGGCAGGGCGGCGGCAGCGTACGCATCGGCGGAAGCCGCGCGGTCTGCGTGGTCCCTGTGGGACTGGGCGGCAGCAGCGTACGCATCGGCGGAAGCCGCGCGGTCTGCGTGGTCCCTGTGGGACAGGGCGGCGGCAGCGTGCAGGTCTGCGGAAGTCGCGCGGTCTGTGTGGTCCCTGTGGGACAGGGCGGCGGCAGCGTGCAGGTCTACGGAAGCCACGCGGTCCCCGTGGGACTGGGCGGCGGCAGCGTGCAGGTCTACGATAGCTGCGCAGTCCCCGTGGGACAGGGCGGCGGCAGCGTGCACGCCTGCGGTAGCCGTGCGATTCACGTCGGGCAGGGCGGCGGCAGCGTGCACGCCTGCGGTAGCTGCGCAGTCCCCGTGGGACTGCGCAGCGGACTCATCGGTAGTAGCGTGCTCAGTGGCGAGCTTGCCACTGTCCACGCGGGATTGCGCGTGGTCGGCGTGTGCGCTGGGTTCATCAACTGCACGGTCCACGTGGGACTGCGCGGAGGTGGCGGACACGCTGAGCTTGGCAGCGCCGTCCGCGTGTGACTGGCTGTGAGGAGCTGGTGCGGGCGGGCTCTCAGGCAGGTTGGTGCCATCGATCTCCGAGGGCTTCACGGCATCACGAGGTGGCCTCTGCGCCCGCGTGGGACTGCCCGAGGTGCTGGTGTCCGCCGAGGACGTGGCGTGCGCGGGCGAGGACGGCGAGATCGCAGTGCGCGCGACAGGGGAGTCCAGCACGTCGTCGTCGGTGACGTTGCGGCGATCTCGCGGCCTGCGAAACTCGAAGGTGAGATGGTCAGGCGCGCGGCCGCGAATCGTCAGCTTCCCGTAATGCACAGCCCGGTGGTGGAGATCGCAGATCGTCGTGAGGTTGCTCAACTCGTGGCCGCCGCCGCGGCTCTGAAACTCGATGTGGTGCAGATCGAGCCCGATATTCCGGCGGCATCCGGGCACCGCGCAGCAATATCCGTCTCTGGCGAGCACCTGCTCGCGCTTGCGAGCCGTGACGGTGGTCGTTGCCCGCTCTGGGCCGGCCGCATCGAGCGAGCCGAGGTGGACGGCGTCGCAGGCGGCACACTCGGCTACGGCCGGATCGATCTCGATGTCCCTGCCACCGCTGTACTGCCATGCACGCTTGCACTCTGGACACTGCTTGATCGCGATCTTGTAGACCGGCGTGCCTGCTTCTTTACTGCTGGCGCTGCTGCCGCCGCCAACTCGAGCACCTTCAACGCCGTACGCTCTGCGGAACAACGCAGGGATCAGCTCGTCATCCGATAGCCGCTGGCCGTGTTCCTCGGCGGCGAGCGCGTGCATCCTGCGCCAGATGTCGTACGTCTCGGGCGAGACCTCGAGCGTGATCTTCTTGCGATAGAGGTGCGGCTCGGTCTCGTCTGTGGGCAGGTGGCCGGGCTTGTGGCCGGAGACCATCACTTCGATCTGTCGCAGGCTCTTGCCACGCGCCGCCTCGAGCCATGCTCCCTCGGTGTCTGGAATCGCAACTCGAGACAGCTCTCGAACAGCCGAGTGAGCGAGCTCGCCTTGCTCTAGCGCCTCCGCGATCAGCGGCAACTCGGCGATCGCGCGTGCCACGCGGAGCCGCTCGGCCGCGGTGTGCGGCGCGTAGCCCATCGCGCGCTCCATATATTCCAAAAGGCTTCCGAAGCCATAGGCTCGCCACAGCTTCAGCTCCTCTGCATAACGCAGCAGGTTCGCCTCCTCCGCGTCTAGCGCGGCCCGCCGGGACGCAATGCCACGGAGCTTCTGGTCTACTCTCGCCCACTCCGCTTCATGCTCGCGCTCCCACGCCTCCGTCGCGGCTGCCAGAGCGACCCACGCGCCAGATCCTCGCTGCTGCATCGGGCTACGCATCGCAGCGTCTCCGCCGATGTGAATGGCATCCTGAAGCTGTTGAATCGACATCTGAGGACCCTGTTCTTCCGTGCGATTGCAACTTGGGAGCACCGCTCCCTGCGGTGACTCTTTCGCGCTCTCTCAAGCGACCGCCTGTCGATAGGCGCACTCTTGCTGCAGTTGCAAGATCTGCGCAACCGTCATTCGGTATGATTTCAATCGTCGACACTGTATAGCGCCTCATTCGCAATCGTCAAGCGATGAGCATTCGTCAAACGCATTGATCAATGATTTCTCTGCAGACCCGGCCGCTCGATTCATGGCTTGGTGTGTTCCTTATGCTGTTCCTCAGGTAGGAGACGGTCCGTTTGCTCCATGGGCACCACAGGCACCACATGCACCACAGAGGCCGAGACAGGCAGCCGCGTAACGGCTTCAGGCGAAAATCGCTTCAACACTTTGGGCGACTACCTGTCGCTCACGGAGCCAACATTCGTCTCATCGAAGTTGCCCTCTCAGCTCCCAGCTCACACACAGCCGCGTTCTCCAGCCTTCGGCTCAGCACCCGGGTGCTGTTGGCTCATTCGGCAATTGAAGCGAGCACGATTCGATCGGTTGCGCCGCAGTCCGGGCGCCTGACAGGCGTTCTGGATGTCGTCCATCATTTTCGAGTGCCTGGCCTGTTCTCAACGAGGAATGGCCGTATCACGACGGCTCGACCACGTCGCGCGCCGCGGATCGTCGAGCGGTAGTTGCCGACCAAGGCGGATTCGATCCTGAGCCCACCCAATTCCCGACGAGAATTCTGACGAGGCCAACCAGCCAGGGATCTGGAGTCTAAGCGAAACGATGACCCCAGCCTGTTGGACCTCATCTGGGCTCAGGATCGAATCCGCCTCGGTTGCCGACCATGACGTGGCTCGCGCAGACGGACATCTATCCATTATCCATGATCCATGTGCGCGGAGTGAGATCGGTTCGTTCGCCCGAAGCGCCCGAAGAGTTCGGCACGATCTGCCCCATCACCCTTCATGCATCACGACACTCACTGCATGGCACGACCCCCACCCCAGGACCCCAAGCTCCGGGAGCCTCCCTCGCGGCGGCGGGCCTCTCGCCCGCCAGCGCGCGCCGCGCACGGCCCGTGCCGAGCGCGTCTCCACGGTTCGCGCTCTCCCCCCACCCTCATCGTCGCGGCGGTGCTTCGCCATGGCACGACCCTCAGGCGCTCGGCGCGGTGACGTGCGCGGAAGCGCGCGAGGGCGAGGCCCGCCGTCGCGAGGGGCGGGAGCTTCAGCAGCTATCGAAGCGCGGCCACGGCTGATCCGACGAACGGCACGACCGCGCTCACCCCCGGCGGCGGGGCCGGCAGCGGATCCTCGCCGGCGACTCCCCACTGCGAGACGCCGCCTGGCAGCATCGCGCCGAGGTCGTAGCTCACGCCGCCATACTCGAATGGGCGACTCTCGACCAGATCGGCCGTGAACACGTTGATCCCGAAGAGCTTCGTCTGCCCCGACGAGACCGTCGTTGTCACCACCTGCTCGGCGCGCCGGAAGGTCGCGATCCTCACGCCGCGCGCGAACGAGCGTGGGTCCGCGAAATCGGCGCCCCCAGCTTCGTTGAAATAGATCATGAAGTCGCCCGGTGGTGCGAGTGACAGTGATAGATCGCCATTGTTTACCGAGGTCGCGCGCCAGGGCTCCGCGTAGAAGGTGAACAGCGCCGTCTTCTCACTCATCGCGCCCGTCGCGCCCTGTGCGCCCGTCGCGCTCTGCTCTCCGCCCGGCAGCTCGCAGAACAGCGCTCCGCGGATCTCGCCGAGGTGCAGGAAGTAGCCAGCGTCCTGGAGCGTCCCGTCGTCAGACACGTAGAAGCGGCCGGTCGCGTACCACGCCACTCGCGCCGCACCGATACGCGAAGACGTTACTGAATTCGAAGCCTTGAGAGGGCGCATGGCGCGACCATCGCACGAGGCGTGCACCCAAACGGTTTGGGTGTGATCGTCACGGCGACTCCGGCCCGTCCCACGGCTGCCGCCCCCGCCGCTCCCGCTACGGCCGCCACCCCCGCCGCCATCGCCGCCACTGCCGCCGCCGCCACTGCCCGTCAGCGCCCCTTCGCGCCGCCTGCCGGCGCGCCGACCTCGCGCAGCCCCGCCCGCCACAGCAGCCGATACAGATGGATGCGATCGACGCCCGCGCCGCGCGCCGCGGCGCTGACGTTGCCGCCGTGCGCGGCGAGCAGCTGCTCGAGGTACTCGCGCTCGAACCGGCGCAGCCAGCGATCTCGCTCGACGCGCAGCGGCCTCGTCGCGTCGATCCGCATCGCGCCGCCCATCGTGCCACCCGCCGTGCCGCCCGCCACCCCGCCCGCCGTGCCGCCCGCCGCGCCGTCGATCGGCGGCGGCCCGTCGAACGCGAGGCAGCGCTCGACGTAGTTCGCGAGCTCGCGGACATTGCCCGGCCAGGCGTGGCGCTGCAGCTCGGCGATCGACTTCGGCTCGCGCAGCCTCGCCGCGCCCTCGCCGAGCTCGTCGCCGTGCGCGCGCAGCATCGTCTCGACGAGCAGCGGCAGATCCTCGGGCCGGCCGCGCAGCGGCGGCAGCGCGATCTCGAGCACGGCGAGCCGGTAGTAGAGGTCCGAGCGGAAGTTCCGCGCGTTCACCTCCTGCCGCAGGTTGTGCGTGGTCGTCGTGACGAGGCGCGTGCGCGCCGACTGGCGATTCTCGATCGCGCGCAGGAGCGCCGGCTGCAACTCGAGCGGCAGCTCACCGACCTCGTCGAGCACGAGCGTGCCGCCGCTCGCCATCTCGAACGCGCCTGGCCGGCCCTCGCCGCCGAACAGCTCGCGCTCGAGCTGCGGCCCGAGCCCGGAGGCGCAGTCGACGACGACGAACGGACCGTCGCGGCGCGGGCCCTCGCGGTGGATCGACTCGGCCGCCGTGCCCTTGCCGGTGCCCGTCTCGCCGTGCAGGAGGACGGGCAGGTCGCTCGCGGCGGCGCGCGCGCAGAGCGCCATCGCGGCGCGCATCGGCCGTGAGGCCCCGACGAGCAGGCCGAACCGGTCGCTGTCGTGCAGCTCGATCTCGATGTCGTCGTCGTCCTTGCCGAGCTCGAACAGGATCTGCGTGCTGCCGAGCGTCAGGATCGCGCGGTCGCCGAGGTACGCGCCGATCACGCCCAGGCCATCGACGATCGTGCCGTTGAGGCTGCTCAGGTCGCGGACGATCGCGCGGCCTTCTTCGATCACGACCTCGCAGTGGAACCGCGACATCGTCTTGTCGACGAGGTGGAAGTCGGCGGACCGGTGCGTGCCGATCACGAGCCGCTCGCTCGTCGACACCATCTCGGTGTTCGCGTGCGGGCCGCCGACGACGCGCAGCCGGAACCGCCGCACGCGCACGCTCGGCCGGCGGCTCGGCGCGCGCTGGGTGCTCTCGGTCACGTTCGGCATCGCTTCATCATACGCGTTATGATCGGCCGCGATGGCCACGGTGCACGTCGGCGATCGCTGATCGGCGAGAAGATCGGCAACGACTCGATCGTGTCGACGCTGGGCGAGGGCGGCATGGGCGTCGTGTACCTGGCCGAGCACCCGATCATCGGCGGCGCGTGGCGATCAAGGTCTTGCACGATAGGCTGCACGACGGCGACGCGCGCGCCGAGGCGGCGGCCCGCTGCTTCGGCGAGGCGCGCGCGATCGCCGCGCTCCGGCACCCGAACGTCGTCGGCGTGATCGACTGCGGCGTGGCCGAGCTCGGCGACCGGCCCGTGCATTACCTCGTCATGGAGCACTTCGAGCACCTCGCTGCAGAGCCTCGAGGGTTCCACTTCGGGCTCCACGTCCGGCTGTGATTTGCCCTACGAACGTTCCGTCCTCCGAACGACTCCTCCGAACGACTCCTCCGAACCACTCCTCCGAACCACTCCCTCCGAACGACTCTTCTTTCCGCTTCACCCCCGCTTTCCCCCGCTTCCCCCCGC
>DATMCI010000220.1:0-53778 GCA_035558535.1 Kofleriaceae bacterium | reverse complement strand
GGAGCCGTTGGCGGCGCCGGTGCAGGCGCGATGGGCGGAGCCGGCGCGGGCGTCGGCGGAGCCGCCGGTGCAGGAACGGTCAGCGGCGCTGGAGCCGGAGCCGTTGGCGGCGCCGGTGCAGGCGCGATGGGCGGAGCCGGCGCGGGCGTCGGCGGAGCCGCCGGTGCAGGAACGGTCAGCGGCGCTGGAGCTGGAGCGATCGGCGGAGCCAGCACGAGCGTGGGCGGAGCCGCGGGCGCCGGGACGGTCGGCGGAGCCGCAGGCGCCGGAGCGGTCGGCGGAGCCGCCGGCGCCGGGACGATCAGCGGCGCCGGGGCCGGAACCATCGGCGGCGCCACCTCGGGTGCGACGGGCGCCGCAACGTCGGGCGCGGGTGCCGCGGGGGCGGGCGCGGGTGCCGTCGGCAGCGTCGGTACCGGGACCGCCGGCGGAGCCACGGCCGATGTGTCCGGCGCTGCGACCGGCGCTGGCGGCGTGAGCTCGGCTGGCACCGCGACGACCAGCGGTGCCACGGGCGCCGCCACGGGCGCCGCGACCAGCAGCGTCGAGCCGCTCGGCAGCGGCGGGGTCAGCTCCGTCGGCCGCGTCGGCTCGAACCTGTCGGGGCAGGCGGCACCGCCGTCGTTCTCGGCCGAGAGCCAGGTCTCGCAGGCGGCCGGCCAGGAAGGCAGCACGGTGCTGCGCGGCGGCGGCTCGGGCATCGTCGAGCGCGAAGTGGGCGGGTTCGGCGGCGCGAGCGCCGAGCAGGAAGCGACCGCCGCGAGTCGCGCGAGCACAGGCGACGCCCGCAACATCGGGCACGCCGTGGGCTCGGCCACTGTCTCGGCGGACGTCGGCGCGTCGAGCAACCTCGGCCGCGCCGAGCAGCTCGAGTTCAGCCAGCGCGATCAGGTGACCGCCCGCACGCAGGCGGCCGAGGACGCGCACGCCCAGGCGCGCCGGGTCGTCGACAATCCGGCGGCCGTCGGGACCGAGCGGGCCGAGATGGCCGCCTCGCAGAAGGTGGACGAGGCGATGCCGATCGATACCGGCAACGTCCAGTCCCAGGCTTCCACGGTGACCGGGGCGGTGGAGAACCCGCGGGCGGCGGCGCAAGCACAGGTCGAGGGCGCCGTGTCCGCGCAAGAGCGAGAGGCGGAGGTGAAGGTGGGGATCCGGGGAACGGCTGGCGGCTCTCGCGAGGAGATTGCCGGCACGCCACCGACCGGCGACAACACCAAGAAGTAACTGTTCGGCGCTGTCCTCCCGAGGACGCAGCGTCATAGCGAATTGGCCCGCCGCGCGTTGACCGGGGTGAGCCATGTTTCTTACGATTCACCCCTCAAATTCTAAGGGGTCGAAAAGGAAAGGACTCTCGCCGGTGGACGAGGAAGCCCTCATTGCGTGGCAAGACGTGCTCGACATGGTGATGAACGGCAGACCCAACGAGATCGGCTGCCCATACTGCAGGCACCGCCCGCTCACCATCGAGGAGGTCGAGCACTCGACCCGCATCTCGTGCAGCAAGTGCGGCAAGTTCATCCAGGGGCGGTTCACCTGAAACGGGTGAGCGGCGGAACGATCCATGTCGAACGATCGTGACTTCCTGGGCAAGGGCCTCCGGTTCCCGGTCTCCGTGAACCTGAACGGCGGCGTCTCGACCTCCGCGCTCGAGGAGAACGTCCGCCAGTCGATCTTCATCATCCTCGGCACGGCCCCGGGCGAGCGGCTGAAGCGTCCGGATTTCGGATGCCGCATCCACGACCTCATGTTCGCGCCGAACAACGACATCACCGCGGCGCTCGCCGAGGTGTACTGCAGGGACGCGATCTACAAGTTCGAGCCGCGCATCGATTACGTGAACGTGCGCGCGGCCGGGAACTCCGATCAGCCGAACCGCCTCGATATCCGCATCGAGTACATCATCTCGGGGAAGAACGACAAACGGAACCTCGTGTTCCCGTTCTACCTGCGCAATGACAACGACGAGCAGGCGAGCGGTCCGACGAACGGCGCGAACGGCGCCTGACGATCGCTCGCCACCAGGGCCCCCATGATCCCACCGCCGAAGCTGGACGACCGTACCTTCCACGACATCGTCGAGGAAGCCATCTCGATGATCCCGCGCTACGCGCCGGAGTGGACGAACCACAACCCGTCCGATCCGGGGATCACGCTGATCGAGCTCGCGGCCTGGATGACCGACCTGCTCATCTACCGGCTGAACCAGGTCCCCGACAAGAACTACGTCGCCTTCCTGAACCTGCTCGGAATCAAGCTCCGGCCGCCCCGCGCGGCGCGCGCGCTGATCCGGTTCCATCTCGTCGAGGGCGCGCAGAAGCAACGCGTGCCGCGCGGCACACAGATCTCGACGCCGCAGGCCACCGAGGAGCACACGGTCACGTTCGAGACGGCGCGCGACGCGATGGTCTGCGCGGCGCGGCCGGATCGCTGCTTCTCGTACTTCGACGAGGCGTACTCCGAGAACAGCCGCTACATCGATCCCACCCCCGGGGCGGTCACCCAGCCGTTCGAGGTCTTCGCCGGCGCGCAGCGGATCGATCGCTACCTCTACCTCTCGGATCCGCGGTTCGCGAACACCGGCGAGGCGGCGCTGCTCCGCATCTACATCGGCACGCCCGAGCGCGGCGGCCGCGATCTCGCGCGCCTGCTCGAGTGGGAGTACTGGGACGGCACGCGCTGGAAGGATCTCGAGCCCTCGTCGATCGAGGTCGATCGCGGCGAGATCGCGTTCCTCGGCCCGCTACGCTTCGAGCCGACGAACGTGAACCACATCGAGGGCCTGTGGATCCGCGGCCGGCTGGCCGAGGTCCCGCAGTCTCCGGAGGACACGGAGATCGATACGATCCGCGCGCGCGTCGAGGTCGTCGGCGAGGGCGTCCTGCCGACGCAGGCGTACGCGAACCTCGACTCCAACGCGTTCCTCGCGCTCGATCTCGGCAAGAACATCTACCCGTTCGGTAAAGACCCGAAGATCGACTGCATCCTCTACCTCGCGTGCGACGAGCTCTTGCAGACGGCCGACGCGTACGTCTCGATCGAGATGCTGCTCGCCGACTCGAGCGTGATCCCGCGGCCGAACCCGTCGGATCAGCTCGTGCTCGCGTTCGAGTTCTGGGACGGCAAGCGCTGGCGCCACCTCGGGCGCTCGGCCCCGCGCGGCGCGCTCCCCGGCGCGGGTGACGACCTCGGCTTCCACGACGACACGAAGGCGCTGTCGCAGTCGGGGACGGTCAGCTTCCGCCGCCCGAAGGACATGGAGGCGCTCGAGCTCAACGGCGTCACCGCGCGCTGGGTCCGGATCCGGATCGAGAAGGGCGACTACGGCGAGCAGGGCACGTACACGCTCGAGAACGAGCGCTGGGTGTTCAAGGACGATCGCGCGCTCCGCCCGCCGGCGCTGCGCTCGATCACGTTCCGCTACCGCGAGGACTATCGCGACGTGCGCTACGTGCTCGCGTTCAACGACTTCCAGTACACGGACGTCACCGAGGTCGCGCGCACCGAGTACTCGATCTTCCAGCCGTTCCAGGCCAAGCCGGAGGAGTCGCCGGCGCTCTACCTGGGCTTTGGCGCCAAGCCGCCGAACGATCCGCTCGGGATCTACTTTCAGCTCGAGGAGGAGCTCGGGCTCGGCTCGCTGCCGACCGACGAGGCGGAGGTCGCCACGCACGAGCTCGACAAGTACGAGGCGATGCGGCGGCTGTCCTGGGAGACCGGCCAGCGCATCTTGTGGGAGTACTGGGACGGTCGCGAGTGGGACCCGATGTCGGTCGACGACGAGACGCAGGGCTTCACGAGCTCGGGCTTCGCGACGTTCATCGCGCCCGACGACTGGGTGATGTCGAGCAAGTTCACCGAGGAGCGGTTTTGGCTCCGCGCGCGGCTCGAGCAGGGCGGCTACGTCAAGCCGCCGCGGCTGCGCATGATCATCACGAACGCGATCGACTCCTACAACCAGGAGACGGTCCGGGACGAGACGCTGGGCGGCTCCGACGCGACGCCGATGCAGCAGTTCAAGCTCCTGCGCGGCCCGCTCCTCGACGAGGAGATCTTCGAGGTCCGCGAGCGGCAGCGGCCGTCCGCCGAGGAGCTCGCGGATCTCGGCCCCGATCCGGTGCGGCCGCTCGAGCCGGACAACCCGCAGAACAACGAGGTCTGGGTGCGCTGGCGCCGCGTCGACAGCTTCTTCGCGTCGGGCCCGCGCAGCCGGCACTACACGCTCGACTACATGACCGGCGTCGTCAGCTTCGGCGACGGCCGGCGCGGCATGGTCCCGCAGGAGATCAAGAACGGCATCGTCGCGTCGTACTACCGGATCGGCGGCGGCGCGCTCGGCAACGTCAACGCGTACACGCTGACGTCGCTCGGCCGCGCGCTCGCGTACATCGAGTCGGTCACGAACCCGCTGCCCGCGACGGGCGGCGCGGATCGCGAGACGATCGACGAGGCGAAGGCGCGCGCGCCGTACACGATCAAGAGCCGCGACCGCGCGGTCACGGCCGAGGACTACGAGATGCTGGCGCTCCGGGCGTCCACCACGCTCGCGCGCGCGCGCTGCGTGCCGGACCGCTCGAACCGCGGCCACGTCACGCTCGCGCTGGTGCCCAAGGCGGAGGTGCGCGGCGAGGAGATGACGCGGCGGCTCGTGCCCTCGAACGAGGTGCTGCGGTTCGTCAAGCGCTACCTCGACGAGCGCAAGCTGGTCGGGTCGGTGCTGAACGTGGTGCGGCCGCGCTACAAGGATATGTCGATCCGCGTGCTCCTGATCCGGCGCACGGTCGGGACCTCGGACCGGCTGCGCAAGGACATCGAGCACAAGCTGCGCCGCTACATGCACGCGCTGGTCGGCGGGCGCGACGGCAAGGGCTGGGAGTTCGGCCGCCCGGTGCTCAAGGCCGAGCTGATCCACCTGGTCGAGGAGGTGCCCGGCGTCGAGGGCGTCGACGGGCTCGACATCCGCGACGAGCTCCGCAACGTCGGCGTCGAGCACCTCCGGCTCGATGACGACGAGCTCCCATTCCTCGTCCACGTCGTCGTCGCGGAGAAGGTCCGCGACGACATCAAGTGAACATGGCGACCGAGCGAGTACAGGAGCCCGGCGGGCGTCTCGGCGAGGGAGCCGTATAAAATGGCGACCGAGCTGCTCAACCGCCGCGTGGTGCGCGTCCCCGACGTCGTCGGGCGCCCGCTCAACAAGGCGCAGATCCTCCTCGAGGACGCGGGGCTGCCGAAGGTGGTCACGCTGTACCGCGAGAGCTACGAGGACCGCGACACCGTCCTCGAGCAGCGTCCGACCCGCGGACAGATGGTGTACGAGGGCACCGAGGTCACGATCTGGGTGGCGCGGCGCGGCTACCTCGAGAACCTGCCGGCGATCTACCGCCGCAGCGACGCGGTGGGCCGCAACCTCGTCCGCGAGCTGTGCTTCGTGTTCGAGCACATGTTCGACTCCGTCGAGGTGAACCTCACCGACGGCTGGCGCTTCTACGATCCGCACGTCGCGCCGCTCGACTTCCTCGACTGGCTCGCCGGCTGGAGCGCCTTCACGCTCGACCTCGACTGGCCAGAGCCAGAGAAGCGCGCCCTCATCAAGCGCGCCGTGGATCTCTACCGGATCCGCGGCACGCGGCGCGGCCTGTCGCTGTTCCTCAAGCTCTTCACCGGGCACGAGCCGGACATCGAGGAGAACACCTGGCCGTTCAAGGGCTTCCGCGTCGAAGGGGAGGGCGCGGAGGAAGGGGCGCGGATCAGCCTCGACTCGGTGGTCCTGCCGCCGGTCGATCTGGCGCACTGCTTCGTGGTCACCATGCCGATCAAGTTCGACGAGGTGTCCCCGGAGCTGGTGATCCGCGTCCACCAGATCATCCAGATGGAGAAACCCGCACACACGCACTACTACCTGCGCTTTGCCGAAGAGAAGGGAGATGTCGAGCTGCGCGAGTTCTTCGCGATCGGCCTGCGCTCCGGCATCGGCATCGGCGCGGAGGTGGTGCAGCCGATCGAAGACGAGTCCCAGGACTCCGGTGAGGGCAAGTCATGAGCGAGCAGCAGCAAACGGGATTCAAGCGCATCAACTTCTTCAAGGGGTTTTTGACCACCGAGAAGGACTGGAACGACGCCGAGCGCTACCACATCGACAAGCGCCGCCTGCACAACCGGATGCTGCACTCCGCGGGCATCGTGTACGGCTACGCGGGCGATCTGAAGGTCTCGGCGCGCTCGCGCGGCGACCTCTCGGTCGAGGTGCAGCCGGGCTACGCGATCGACGGCATGGGCAACGACCTCATGATCTTCGACGCGGCGATCCGGAACATCAACCTCGAGGAGCTCCGGCTACCGCAGACGATCTACATCGTGCTGCGATACTACGAGGAGCTGACGGACTTCATCGCGTACAAAGAGAACCTCGAGTACAAGGGCCACCGCCGCGTCCTCGAGTCATGCCGCGTCGAGCTCTCGCAGACCGAGCCCGACATCATGCGCGAGGTCGAGCTCGCCCGCGTCTACCTCGAGAAGGGCGTCCAGCGGGTCCGCGACGCGCGCGATCCGGCCGATCCGAAGGCGAACGAGATCGACATGCGGTACACGCCGCGGGGCGGCCTGTCGGGCTCCACGCTGCCGCCGCACCTCCGGCTCCGCCTCGAGATGCTGCTGTGGCAGATCCGCCGCGGCGCGCTCGAGTACGCGCGGCGCGGCGTGATCTCGGCGCACGACGTCATCCAGGCGTGCAACACGGCGCTGATGCTGCTCTACGCGAACCTGCTCGACCTGCGGAACATCTTCGACATCTTCCGGCTGGTGATCGACACCGAGGGCGAGCTCGCGCTCGACGTCGACGTCCACCACCCGAACATCGCCCAGAAGAAGGAGTTCTCCGAGTACCGGCGCCAGGTCGAGATCCTCCGCGGCCTCCTCGCCGAGGGCAAGAACAACATGGACTCGTACATGAACCTGCTCGCCTACCAGGCCAAGTGCGCCGAGATCGCGATGTCGGCCGTCGCGGGCGAGAAGATGGTGATCGTCGCGCCCGAGGAGAAGAAGGACGAGAAGAAGGCGATCGACATCAAGGACTGGGAGGGCGTCAAGGTCATGCCGGCGCCCAAGCCGTCGATGGACATCGAGGGCACGACCTGGCTCCTCGTCGACGAGATCGAGATCCTCAACAAGGAGTCGGAGGACAAGCACCTCTTCACGATCAAGGGCGCCAAGGACTCCTACCGGTCGCGGCAGAAGCTCAAGTACCCCGACGGCACGACGGTCGAGGACACCGGCCGCGCCCACGTCGACGGCTACAGCGAGTTCAAGCTCCTGAACATCACGCCGGGCCGGCCGGTCGTGCTCCTGCGCCGCATGGACTACGTCTACGGCGACTACGAGCTCGAGATGTCGGTCAACGGCAAGAAGGTCGCGATCGTGTCGTGCGTCGGCACCGACCGCGTCCACCGCTGGCGCAACTGGCCGGTGATGATCGCGGCCGAGCACGTGACGTCCGAGTCGCTGCTCATCAGCCAGCTCTCGATCACCGCCGGCCGCGACATCAACATGTTCCACCTCTGGGTCTACCAGCCGAAGTGATCGCGGCGCCGCGGTCGCGCGTGCCGCCATGGCACTGGCCGCCGCGCGACCCGACGAGGAAGACGGAGAGGTGGAGGGATGACGTGGGGAGGGAAGGTTCTCAGAGCGCTGGATCGGCCGGATCTTCGAGGCTTTCGGAGGCGCGCGCGGGGGCCTGCCGCGGTCGAAGAGGCGCGTGTGATCTGGGCGCGCGTGTTAGAGTGGCGGCTGCGCCGGGGGCCGGCGCAGGTCAGGGGATAACACCGTGTTCCTAAGGCACATCGACTTCATTTTTGCCCCGTTCCGCGCCATCCATAACAAGATCATCGGCGTAAAGAGCATCAAGGGCAACATCCAGGTCGATGTCAACCGTGCGAAGGCGCTGGGCAGGCGAGGGCAGAACTTCGTCGGCCAGGCGGGCCAGTACAATCAGCAGCTGAATCAGGCAGGTGGGCAATACCCCCAAGGGGCTCAACAGATGCAGCAAGGACAAGGCATGCCTCCCGGAATGCCCGGCGCGCCCGGGATGCCCGGCGCGCCCGGGATGCCCGGAATGCCCGGCGCGCCCGGGATGCCGCCGGGGATGCCCGGCGCCCCCGGCGCGCCCGGCGGGCCGAGCTCGAACCCGCCGATCCGCACGCAGGGCTGGTGGATCTTCAAGAAGAAGTTCTGCACGCAGTGCCAGCAGCAGCTCGACAAGAGCTGGGACGCGTGCCCGTTCTGCGCCCAGATCGCGGTCCAAAACGCCATCCCGCCCGCGCAGCGCCAGGCGATGAAGACCCAGGCGTTCGTGCTGGACGCGGCCGGCGGTCCGGGCAGCACGCAGCTCCTGGGCTGGATCGTGCCGCTGCAGGGGCCGCAGCGCGGCGAGCTGTTCACGCTCTCGCCGACGACGACGATCGGCACCGATCCCAAGTGCACGATCGTGCTGAACGACAAGTTCATGTCGCAGAAGCACGCCGAGATCAAAGCCGAGAACGGGATCTGGGTCCTGCGCGACTCGGGCTCGACGAACGGCACCTACGTCAACAACCGCCGCGTCGATCGGCACGAGCTGGTGGACAACGACTTCATCAAATTCGGCAGCGCGATGCTGAAGTTCAAGAGCCTATGACCATGTCGAACACGCGTTGGTGGATGATCGTGGCGGCGATCTGCTGTGTCGGGCTCATGTCCGCGCAGAAGGTCCACGCCGAAGGCTCCAGTGACATCGAGGTCCAGTACTCGATCAAGCCGCCGGATCCGGCCGATGCCAAGAAGCGGGGAGACGCGCCGGAGATCCTGGCGACCGTGATCGGCGCGCCGAACCTGACGGCCGACAAGTTCATCCTCGTCGACAAGTCGGTCAAGCCGCCGTTCGAGATGAAGGCGTCCTCCAAGCGCGGCTTCCTGCAGGGCAGCGAGACGCTCGCGGTGGCGATCGTCATGCTCGGCTGGGAGATGTGGGTCGGCAACCAGAGCTACCGCGACGAGAACGACCTGACCCGCGTGCCGGGCGTCCTCGCCCCGCTCCAGGCAGCGCTCGACAAGCTCAACTTCAAGGACGCGGGCCCGGCGGGCAGCGTCGGCATGGTGATCACGTACGCGACCACCGCCGGGATCAAGCTGCCGATGGGGCCGCTCGAGCGGCTCTCCGGCAGCGCGCTCGGGACCGAGAAAGACTACATGGGCACCACGGGCTTCGAGCTCGTGAAGGGCATCGAGCTCGCGCTCGCCGAGCTGCGCAAGGTGACGAACCCGCGCAAGGTGCTGATCGTCATCACCGACGGCAACGACAGCAGCAGCCCCGAGGCCGCGAAGGCCACGCTGCAGACGCTGAAGAAGCAGGCGAACGGCGACAAGGTGCAGGTCGAGGCGATCGTCTACCGCGCGGCGGAGTCGGGCCCCAACAACGTCGTCCTCGGCGTGTTCCCGACGTCGACGGTGAGCACCGTCGACAACATCGCGGTGTCCGTCAACGCGATCCTGCAGCGCATGGCGAACCGCCAGTACCTGACGTACCCCGGCTTCAACAAGGAAACGAAGCAAGGCTTCAAGTGGGATGGCAAGCCGCACGACCTCGTCATCAAGATCGACAAGGACGAGACCGAGCCGGTGCCGGTCCCGCTGGCGCCGATCTGGAAGCTCGACGAGGGCGGCGGCTTCCCGTGGCTGGTCGTCATCCTGTCCCTGGTCCTCCTCCTGGTCATCATCATCGTCGCGGTGAAGGTGTTCTCGAAGAAGGAGGTGCCGATGCCGATGCCGATGCCGGTCGTGGCGGCGCCAGCACCCGAGGCGCCCAAGCCGCTCGGGCCGATGAAGACCGTGATGATCGGGCAGGGCGGCGACGAGGGCGGCTTCCCGGTGGTCGGCTGGCTCGTGCCGCTCAACGGCCAGCACGCGTACCAGACGTTCCGGCTCCGCGGCGGCGGCACCAAGATCGGGACGGCGCCGCCGGCGGACATCGTCGTCAACGACGGCTTCATGAGCACGCACCACTGCGACATCCACTGTTCGCCGACGGGCTACACGCTCATCGATCCAGGCTCGACGAACGGCTGCTACGTCAACGACCGGAAGGTGCAGAAGCACGAGCTGGTCGACAACGACGTGGTCACGTTGGGGAAGACGAACTTCAAATTCAAGTCTATCGTCTGAGGCATCGTGTCCACCGGCGCGCTCGTCGGCCTGATCATCGGCATCGCCATCGTCATGCTCCTCGTCATCGTGGGCGTGGCGAAGGTCACGAACAAACCGAAGGAGCAGAAGGTCTGCGGCGGCTGCCGCCGCGTGATGCTGCCGGTCTGGACGAAGTGCCTGTTCTGCGGCTGGGCGCCGATGGCGCGGCTCGAGTTCATCCTCGGGCCGATGGCCAGCCAGGTGCTGAACCTCAGCGAGGAGGTCACGACGATCGGCTCGGTCGCCGGGAACACGGTCGTGCTGGCGGATCCGGCGGTCTCGCGCAAGCACGCGGGAATCCGTAAGGTCGACAGCAACTACGAGCTCGCCGATCTGGGCTCGACCAACGGGGTCTACGTCAACGGCCACAAGGTGCCCAAGAAGAACCTCGAGCCGGGCGACATCATCCGGGTCGGGAACACCGAGGCCGTGTTCCGCCGCGAGTAGCGGCCGACGAGGAACAGAGCACGGCACTGGCGCTGCGGGCGCCTGCCCGGTACCATCGCACCCACCCCATGGCACGCCTCCTGTTCCGGGACAGCCAGGGCCGCGAGGGAACGGTCGAGCTGTCGCCGACCGAGACCGTGTACGTCGGCCGCGGCCTCGAATGCGCGATCCGCACCGACGACGGCATGGTCTCGCGCAGGCACGCGCAGATCAAACAGGAGTTCGGTCGCTACGTGATCGAAGACCTGGGGAGCTCGAATGGATCGCACGTCAACAACACGCGCATCCAGAAGCAGGCGCTCGGCCACAACGACGTCCTCCAGTGCGGCTCGCTGATCATCCGCTTCATCGACGAGGGCGCGGTCAACGTCGTCCCGCAGGGCGGCATGCAGCAGCAGGGCGGCGGCGCGGCCCCGCCGCCCAAGAAGGGCGGCACGATGGTGCTCGACCGCGGCGACGCGGCGCCGCCGCTCGCGGGCGGCGGCTTCGGCGGCGCGGGCGCGGGCCCAGGCACGGGCGGCGGCTTCGGCGGCGGCCCGCCGGGCATGCCAGGCGCGGGCGCGGGCGGCCCACCGGGCATGCCAGGCGGCGGCGGCTACGGCGGCGCACCGGGTGGCGGATTCGGCGGCGCGGCCGGCGGCCCGGGTAGCTACGGCGGCGCGCCCGGCGGCGCGCCCGGCGGCGGATTCGGCGGCGCGGCCGGTGGCGCGGGCGGGAGCTTCGGCGCCCCGCCCGGCGGCGGGAACCTGCCGTACGGCGGCCCGCCTTCGATGCCCGGCGGCGGCGGCCCCGGCAAGGGGCCAGCCTCGATCCCGGGCGTGCCGCCGGGTGGGTTCGGTGGCGCGCCTGCGCGCGGCGGCTTCGGCGGCTCGGCCGGCGGCGCGTCGGCGTTCGGCGGCAACACGAACAGCGGTACACCCTACGGCGGCCCGCCTTCGATGCCCGGCGCCGGTGGCGCGGGCGGTGCCGGCGCGCCCTATGGCGGCCCACCGGCGATGCCGGGCGCGGGCGGCGCGGGCGGTGCCGGCGCGCCTTACGGCGGTCCACCGGCGATGCCGGGCGCGGGCGGCGCGGGCGCGCCGTACGGCGGCCCACCGGCGATGCCGGGCGCGGGCGGCGCCGGCGCGAATCCGAGCGTGTTCGCGCGGGGCGGCCCGATGGGCGCGGGCGCGCCGGGGGCGCCGCGCAACGCCGCGCAGGACGCCGAGAACAAGGTGCTCGTCGATCTCGGGCTCGAGTTCGATCCGCAGAAGGCGGAGGGCGAGCTCAAGAACCTGCGCGCCGAGCTCGAGAAGGCCACGGCCAACTACGAGCGCGAGGTGGCCGACGGCAAGCGCGTGCGCGCCGAGTCCGCGACCTTGCGCGACCGCCTCGAGGAGCTGCGCTCCCAGGTCAAGGATCGCGAGGACCAGGTCACCGCGCACGACCGCGTCGCCGAGGAGCTCCGCGACGAGCTGCAGCAGACGCGCAACGAGCTCGCGCGCCAGCGCAACGAGATGGCCGAGCTCGCGGAGAACATGGCCCAGCGCGAGCGCCAGGCCGCGCGCGCCGTCGAGGACACCGCCAAGATCCGCGAGGACATGGAGGATCTGAACCGCCAGCTCATGGAGCTGTCGCGGACCAAGGACGACGGCTGGAAGAAGCTGAACGAGCAGCTCACCGAGATCGAGCACCTCCGCGAGGTGATCAACGAGCAGGAGCGCATGCTCGAGGAGCGGCGCGTCGGCCTGATCTCGCAGGAGGAGGTCATCAAGGAGCTGCGCGCCGAGAAGGAGCGCAGCATCAAGACGGTCGCGCAGCTGCGCGCCGAGCGCGACGAGGCGGCGACGCAGGCGAGCCGCACGGCCGCGCAGATCATCGCGCTCGAGGAGGAGAACCGGCGGCTCGGGCGCCTGCTCGTCGAGGTGCAGACCGACGCGAGCCGCGGCGGCAACGCCGCGAGCGGCGATCACATGCTGCGGCTCCAGAACGAGCTCAAGGAGCTGCGAGTCGAGCTGAAGAAGGTCGAGGCGGATCGCGAGCGGCTGGGCGAGCAGTACGACCGCGCCGACCGCGACCGCGAGAAGCTCGAGGGGCGCCTCGCGCAGATCGAGGTCGAGCTCCAGGAGTCGCAGCACGGCCGGCTGGCCGCCGAGAGCGCGCGCAACGTCGCGCAGGACGCGCTCGCCAAGGCCGAGGTCGCGCGGCACAAGGCCGCCGAGGAGGCGCTCGCCGCGTCGCGCGCCCGCGACCAGGCCTCCACGGGCGGCGACGACGCGCGCCGCGAGCTCGATCGGCTGCGCAAGCGGAACGCCGAGCTCGAGGCCAAGGCGCAGGCCGCGCCCGCCGTCAATCCAAAGGAGCTCCAGCTCGAGCGCGAGACGGGCGAGCGCAAGCTCAAGGAGGCCGTCGACAAGGCCGCCGCGGCCGAGCGCTCGCTCAAGGCGCTGCAGGCCGAGGTCGACGCCGCCAAGACCGACGCCGCCAAGGCGCGCGCCGAGGCCGCGCGGGCCCGCGCGGCCGCCGACTCGCAGGCCGAGGCCGTCGTCGCGCCAGCCGCGGGCGGCGCGGGCGGCGGCGGCGCGATCGCGGCCGCCGCGCGCGAGGTCTACGAGTCCATCAACGACATCCTGTCCGAGATGCGCAACAACATGGTGCTCGTGAAGGGCGAGCTGCCAAACCTCAAGTCCGACGCGGCGACGATGCAGGCGGTCGCCGACGCGGTCGAGGCCCTCGTCGACAACGCCGAGACCGCGAAGGGCGCGCTGCGCGGCCTGCGCGATCTGGCCGACGCGCAGCAGTGAGCGTGAGTAGCCGCGTGAGTAGCCGCGCGAGGAGCCAAGCATGACGATAGAGCACAAGCGCTCGAGCAAGGGCGAGATCGAGGACCTGATCAAGGCTCGGTACTCGCTGATCTGGATCACCTCTCCCGAGGAGACGCGCGTCGAGGAGGCGCTGCGCAAGCTGTGCGTCGAGCGCGAGATGCGGCTCGAGGTGTGGTCGATCACCGAGGGCTTCAAGACGATCGCGAACGGGCAGGGCACGCGCGACGTCAAGGACCCGATGAAGGCGATCGATCACGTCATCCGCGCCGAGGGGCGCGCGCTGTTCGTGCTGCGCGACTTCCACCCGTTCCTCAAGGAGCCCGCGGTCGTGCGGCGGCTCCGCGACGCGGCCACCGAGCTCCGCAAGACGAAGAAGAGCCTGCTCGTCCTCTCCCCGGTCACGAAGATCGCGCCCGAGCTCGAGAAGAGCATCTCCGCCGTCGTCGACTGGGAGCTGCCGAACCGCACCGAGATCGAGCAGGCCGCGCGCAAGGTCCTGCCGGCGCTGCCGCAGGCGACGCAGCAGGTGATCGAGAGCGATCCGACGTTCATGGAGCGCGTCGTCGAGGGCGCGCTCGGCCTGACGCTGATCGAGGCGGAGAACGTGTTCGCCAAGAGCGCGGTGCGCACGCACACGTTCGATCTCGAGACGATCCTCGAGGAGAAGAAGCAGATCATCAGGAAGAGCGGCCTGCTCGAGTACTACGAGCACCGCGAGGAGTTCAGCGACGTCGGCGGGATGGAGATCCTGAAGGACTGGCTGGTCAAGCGGCGCAACGCGTTCAGCTCGCGCGCGCGCGACTTCGGCCTGCCGCTGCCCAAGGGCATCCTGCTCATCGGCGTGCCGGGCACCGGCAAGTCGCTGACCGCCAAGGCGGTCGGCGCGCTGTGGCAGATGCCGCTGCTCCGCCTCGACGTCGGCAAGATCTTCGGCGGGCTCGTCGGCTCGTCGGAGGAGAACATCCGCTCGGTGATCAAGACGTCGGAGGCGATCGCGCCGGCGATCCTCTGGATCGACGAGCTCGAGAAGGGCTTCTCGGGCACCGCGTCGTCGGGGCAGACCGACGGCGGCACCACGTCGCGCGTGTTCGCGTCGTTCATTACGTGGCTCCAGGAGAAGACGACGCCGGTGTTCGTGATCGCCACGGCGAACAACGTCCAGCAGCTGCCGCCCGAGCTCCTGCGCAAGGGCCGCTTCGACGAGATCTTCTTCTGCGATCTGCCCGATCGCGAGGATCGGCGCTCGATCCTCGACATCCACCTGCGCAAGAAGCGGCGCGATCCGGGCCAGTTCGACATGGACAAGCTCGTCGAGGCCACGACGGACTACTCGGGCGCCGAGCTCGAGCAGGCGGTGGTCGCGTCGCTCTACGACGCGTTCGACACGGGCAACGACCTCACGACCGATGGCCTCCTGAACACGCTGCGCGACATCGTCCCGCTCGCGATCACGATGCGCGAGCAGATCGAGTCGATGCGCGAGTGGGCCCGGACCCGCGCCCGCATGGCCGCCACGCGCGGCCGCACCCCTCCGAAGAAGGAGGGGTGGATGGCGCGCTACGGCGCCCCGACGGCCAACCTCGGCGACAAGGGCCCCGAGCCGGACGACGGCGAGCGCAAGCTGGAGCTGTAGCGGGGGCGCCGGCGCGCTAGATCGCGCGCCCGGGGAAGCTACGCCCGGTAACTGCGGTACACTGTTCGCTCATGTCGCATTTCACGAAGTGCGCGCTGAAGATGACGAACCTGGCGGCGATCAAGAAGGCGCTCGCCGATATGCAGCTCAAGTTCACCGAGGCCGAGCAGGGGCAGTCCGTGATGGTCCGCGGCTACCGGGGCGACAAGCTCCAGGCCGCGATCTCGGTCGACATGGGCCGCTACGACATCGGCGTCATCGACAACCTCGATGGCACGTACGACATCACGGCCGACTGGTGGGGCGTCGAGACGACGAAGGGCGTCTCCGAGGAGGAGTTCAAGCACCAGCTCAGCCAGAAGTACCAGTATCACAACGTGAAGCAGGCCTGCGAAGAGAAGGGCTACTCCGTCGAGGAGGAGCTCAACGAGGAGGACGGCTCGATCCGTCTGGTCGTCCGCAAGTGGGTGAGCGAGTAAGCCATGCGCAAACAAGACATCGAGATCGTGATCAACCCCAAGGGCGAGGTGACCTTCGAGGTGAAGGGCGTGAAGGGCGGGAGCTGCCTCGACGAGACGAAGTTCCTCGAGCAAGCCTTGGGCGGCCCCGGTGCCGTCGTAGATCAGCAGAAAACCAGCGAATTCTACGAACAGTCCGAGGGCTACGTTTCGACCTGGGCCGGGGAAGGCCAGGACGAGTAACCTCGTAAAACGATTCACATCGTGTCGAACGAGCAGAACCCCGATCAGGACCGCCCCGAGGAGATCTCGGACGAGATCGCGCGCAAGTACGATCCCGAGCGACTCCTCAGGATGATCGCCAAGCGCGCCGGCCGCGGCGAGTCGCTCGATCACAGCGTCCGCCAGAAGTACGAGAAGCGGTTCGGCGTCGATCTCGGCCACGTGCGGATCTACACGGGCGAGTTCGCCGAGGAGTTCAACCGTCGGCGCGACGCGTACGCCG
The DNA here is from genome assembly GCA_035558535.1 of Kofleriaceae bacterium. Classification (GTDB taxonomy): domain Bacteria; phylum Myxococcota_A; class Polyangia; order Haliangiales; family Haliangiaceae; genus JABFXX01. The sequence continues at coordinate 37,716 of DATMCI010000220.1, read as the reverse complement.
TGACCGTCGGCTCGACGGGCATGATCCTCATGGGCGGCTCGCCCGAGAAGTCGATGGGCAGCTCGTCGGGGCAGGCGCTGCTCGCCCACGAGCTGACCCACGTCGCGCAGCAGTCGCGCCACGCGGGCGGCGGTCTGCACCGCAAGGCGACGCAGGACCTGCCGTTCACCGAGGAGCACGAGGCCGAGGCCGAGGCGGTCGAGGCCGAGGAAGGGCAGGGGGCGGCGCGCGCCGCGGCCGATGCCGGCACCGCGAAGCTCAAGGCTCAGGAAGATCACGAGGCGAAGCTCGAGGAGATCCGGAACCGGGTGCTCGAGATGGCCGCCGACGCGGCCCGCACGCAGATGACCCGGAACGGCATCCAGCGCCGGCCGTAGCGGCGCGACGCGGCCGCCTGATCTTGGTATCTTCGAGGGCCCATGAGGGCCCAATGACCGAGCAGGTGCGATGACCACCGGGGCCGATCCCGCTTCCGCGGACGCGGGCGTGATCCAGTCGCGCGTCCAGCTCGAGCGGCTGATCGCCGAGGACGAGCTCGCCGGCCGCACGATCAGCGGGTTCGCGGCGCCGTCGGTCGGGATGCGCGGCGTCGATCTGGACGGCGTCACGATCGAGCGGCTCGATCTGCGCGGCGCCGACGCCGACGAGAGCCGCCTCGAGCGGGCCGAGCTCAAGCAGAGCGACCTGCGCACCTCGCAGTGGCGCGGCGCGCTCTGGCACCGCGTCCGCGCGAAGGACTGCGATCTGACCGAGCTCGATCTCACGGGCGCCCAGCTCCTGCGCTGCGAGCTCGGCCCGGTGCGCATGGCGCGGATCAAGCTGCACGGCGCGCGCATCCAGGGCACGACGTTCAAGGAGTCCGAGCTCTACAGCGCCGACTTCTCGAAGGCGGTGCTGCTCAAGGTCGTCTTCGACGGCTACTCGCACGCCACGGTCTCGCTCTCGCGCACCGACTTCTCCGGCGCGTCGCTGTTCGATGTCGACTTCCAGCGCGCGAACCTCTACGGCGCCGTGCTGCGCGGCGCGGCCCTGATCCGCTGCGATCTGCGCGGCGTGAACCTGTGCAACGCTGATCTGACGGGGGCCCGCCTCGTCGGGTGCGACACCACGGGCGTCGATCTGGACGGCGCCACGTTCTAGGAGAGAAGCATGCCCTCCCGCCCCGATATCCGCGAGCTCGCCTCTAACCTCCACGACGCGTTCGCCGACGCCGATCGCGAGACCTTGCTCGAGGTCCTGACGTTCGTGCTGAAGGAGTACGTCGTCGAGGGCCCGCCGCCGATGCTGATCCACCAGGCGGAGACCCTGGCGGATCTGCAGGGCGCGTCGTTCGCGCAGATCGTGACGGCGCTGCAGACGCGCTTCGATCACCCCGAGCTGGCGCTGTTCGTCGTCGACGGCGAGCAGGTCGGCGTCCGGGTCGGCGGCGTCGTCCAGCCGCTCGCCGCGGGACGCCAGCCGCTGGCGCCGGCCGCGGATCTGCCGCGCCCCGCGGCGGGGGTGCGCGTCGTCGAGACCACGCTCGCGCAGCGCCCGCAGCCACAGGCCCAGGCGCCGGCGCAGCCCGCGGCGCCCGCGGCACCGGCGCAACCGGCCGCGGCGCCGCCGCCCGTACGCGGGCTCTCGCTGCGCGGCCGCCCGTCGGGCGACGCGGCGCCTGCGCCTGCGCCGGCCCCGGCTGCGGTTGCGCCGGGCGGCGCGCCCGCTCCGGCTGCGCCCGGCGGCGCGCCGGCCCCGGCTGCGTCTGGTGCGCCGCAGAGCGACAAGCCGGAGAGCTCGGGCGATGACGCGTCCGCGCGCTTCAGCCTGCTGGAGCTCGACTGATGTCGTCGGTCGCGCGCCGCTACTACGAGCGCGGCCGCCAGGCGCTCGACGTGGGCGATCTCGAGTCGGCGCAGGAGGCGCTGCGCGCCGCGCTCGAGCTCCAGCCGGCGTTCGGCAACGCGCGTGTGGCGTACGCGGTGGCGCTGGCGAAGGCGAACGACGCCCCGCGCGGCGCGGCGGTGCTGCGCGCCGGGCTGCCGCGCGCGTCGTCGCCGGTCTCGGCGGCCGCGATGTACGCGACGCTCGGCGACGTGCTGACGATGGGCGGCGACTTCTTCGGCGCCGAGGAGGCGTTCCAGGAGGCGGCCAAGACGCCCGGCTTCGAGGCGCGCGTCGCGTCCGGGCTGGCGCGCGTCTACTCGCGCCTCGGCCGCTTCCGGGACATGGCCGAGCAGCTGAAGCGCGCAGCGGCCGCATCCGCGGCCGGCGGCTCGCGCGGCGCCAGATAGCGACCTACGGCTGCCGCGGCGGCGGAGAGAGCGCGCCGCTGACCGAGAGCGTGCCGCGGACGTAGATCACGCCTGCGCCGCCGCCGCCGCCGCCGCCACCACCGGCGCCCCCAGCGTCGCTGCCGCGCGTGCCGCCCAGGCCCGTGCCGATGCTGCCGTCGCCGCCGCGCGCGCTGCCGGTGCCGCCGAGGGCCGCCGTCTTCGCGTCGGGAGACTCGCCGCCGGCTGTCCCCGGCATGAGCGCGCCCGCGCCGCCGCCACCGCCACCGCCGTTCGCGAACATCGTCCCGCCCCCGGTGATCGACGGCGCGTCGAGGCCGATCAGGCCGCCTGCGCCGCCGCCTGCGCCGCCGACCGCGCCGAAGCCGCTGGTCATGCCGCCCGCGCCGCCTGCGCCCGAGGCGTTGATGCGCCCGTCGACGATGATCTGCTCTCGCGCCGCCAGGTAGACGGCGCCGCCGCCCGCGCCGGGCAGCGGCTGCATGGAGGACGCGCCGCCGCGGCCCCCGGCGCAGCCGCCGCGGAGCTCGGTGACGGTGCCGACCGGCGGGGGCGGGGGCGCGCCGGCGTTGCCGCCCCCGTTGCCGCCTGCGCCGCCCGCGCCGCCGAACGAGCCGCCCGCGCCACCCGCGCCGTTGCCCGGGACCATCGGGCTCGTGCAGCTCTTCGGCTCGGCGCCCGCGCCGGCCGGCTTGCCGAGGGCGCTCGCGGCGTCGATCGTCCCGAGGACGGAGATCGACCGCGCCGCCGCGAGCACGAGCGGCCGCTTGCCGACCACGCGCAGCGTGGCCGCGGCCGCGATCTCGATCGACGCGTGCACGAGCGCGCATGCCTCGACCGTCCCGCTCATCACCGTCAGGCACGCCGGCTCTGTGTCGGTGTCGATCTGCTGCGGACCGACGACGATGAAGTCCGAGCTGGGCGCCGGCTCCGGGCACACCTGCACGAGGCCGCCGCCGATGCAGCTCTCGTTCGCGTCGGCGGCCGGGCCGTCGGGCGGGCTCATCGCCGCGTCGGCGAGCCGCAGATCGTCGATCCCGAGCAGCGAGCTGCACCCGGCCGCGGCCGGGACGGCCGCGAGCATCGCGCAGGCGCAGGTGGAGCCGACCCTCACCGCGCGACGATAGCATCGCCCGCCCGGCGTGGGCGTGGTCACGGTCACGCGCCGCTCAGTAGTGGACCTGCGGCGGGTACGCGTGCGAGGGGACCCAGAGCGGATCGATGAACGTCTGCACGAGGACGACCGTGATGTTGTCGGTGCCGCCGTTGTTGTTCGCGGCGCGGATCAGGTTCTCGGCCACGATCTCGAGCGACTCGCCCGACGTCATGATCTCGCGGATCATCCAGTCGTCGACGAGATCGTTCAGGCCGTCGCAGCACAGGAGGTAGACGTCGTTGTGCTCCGGCGGCATCGCGTTGTGCTCGATCTCGACGTTGGCGTCGAGGCCGATCGCGCGGATGATGACGTTCGACGTCGCCGGCCCGAGCGTGCCGATCAGGTCCGGCCGGTCCTGGTAGAGGTTGCGCAGCGAGTGATCGCGCGTGAGCTGCTGGAGCTGGCCGTGGCGCAGGAGATAGCAGCGCGAGTCGCCGCAGTGCGCGATGTGGACGAGGCCCTCCTCGAACCGCAGCGCGACGCCGGTCGTGCCCATGCCGTGGCACGACGGATCCATCTGCGCGCGCTGGTAGACGGCGGCGTTGGCCGCGCGCATCGCCGCGACGAGCGGATCCTGGCCGGGGGCCGGCAGCGGATCGCCGGTCTTGATCGAGTGGACGATCGTGCGGATCGCGATGTCCGACGCGACCTGGCCGGACGCGTGGCCGCCCATGCCGTCGCAGACGATGTACACGCCGAGGAAGTCGTCGTAGTACATCGCGTCTTCGTTCTGCGTGCGCTGGGCGCCCACGTCGGTGCGTCCCACCGCGCGCAGCAGGAACCGCTCGACCGGTACGGTGCGCGGCTCCGTCATCATGGCTCGGTCACCCGCCGGTTCGGGAAGGTGTGGAGGAGATGTGCGATCGAGCGCATGCGGTCCTCCTTGAGCTCGGCGATCAGCGCGCGCCCCTCGGTGGCGAGCGACGGTGGCAGGGGCGGCAGCTTCCAGCTCGTGCGCATCGCCTCGGCGACGGCGGCGACGATGTCGAGCCGCTGCTCGGCGGCCATGTCGACGACCTCGAACTGCTTGTCGAAGTACAGCTCCGGGCGGTGCAGGTCGCGCAGGATCGCCTGCGGCGTGCACTCGCGGAGGTCGTCGCGCAGCTGCTCGGGGATGTCGACCTCGCGCGGCTCGGCGATCGCCTGCTTGTTCTCGATGTGCGCGTAGTCGATCTGCGCCACCGACGGATCGACCCGCACCTCGAGCACGGCCTCGAAGCGGAGCAGCGACTCGCCGCTCTCGACGCGCCGCCGGTGCGCCTCGACGAGCGCCGGATCGACGGCGGCGATCGCCTTCGCGCGCTGCTCGCGCACGGCTTCGATCTCCGGATCCAGCGCCGGAGGCGGCTCGCCGCGCTCGGCGACCTCCTGGAACGAGGGCAGCCCGAACCAGCGCTCGAGATCGGCGAGCGTCTTGGCGTCGAGGATCTGCTTGACCGTCTGCTCGGGCTCGGGCGTGGCGGCCGCGCGCTCGCTCGCTCCCTCCGGCGCGGGCGCGGCGGCAGCGGCGTTGGGGTCGGCGTTGGGGTCGGCGTTGTCCTCGGGCGTCATCGGCGGATCTCGGGGAGCTCTCGTTACGTCGCGGCCACGATCACGTACGCGAGCGCGCCGACCGCGACGCCCACCAGCAGCGAGACCGCCCAGAACAGCGGCGTCGCGCCTTGCTGGATCATGCTGGTGCCCACGGGCTGGACGGCCTGGCCGGTGCGCGCGACCGAGACGATGCCCTCGCTCGGCTGCAGCATCATCGTCTTGCCGCCACCCGCCGCGCCGGCGGCACCGGGCCCACCCGGCATGCCGGGCATCCCGGGCATCCCGCCGGGCATCCCGCCGGGCATCCCGCCGGGCATCCCGATCGGCGGCGCCATGCCCGCGACGATCGTCTTCTGCTGCGGCGATGACTGCTGATAGCCGCCGGGCCCTGCCGCGAGCCCGCCCGGCTGCATGCCGCCGGGGCCGCCGGGGCCGCCGGGGCCGCCGGGGCCGCCGGGACCGAACGGGCTCGCCTGCGCGATCATCGTCTTCTGCTGCGGCGACGCCTGCTGGTAGCCGCCCTGCTGCGGTCCGCCCTGCTGCATGCCCTGCTGCATACCCGGCTGCATACCCGGCTGCATGCCCGGCTGCATGCCCATCCCGGCGCCGCCCTGCGCGACGACAGTGCGCGGCACGCCGCCGGCGCCGATCGCCATCGCGCCCTGCGTGAGCTCGGCGAACACCTGCTGGGAGTGCTGCATCATCTCGCCGGACGACTGGTAGCGGCGCCCCGGATCCTTCTCGAGCGCGCGGCGCACGACCTGCTGCACCGAGTACGGCACGGTGTCCGGCATCGGCGGCACCGGCTGGTGCAGGTGCATCTGGATCACCGTCATCGGGTTCTCGTCGTGGTACGGCACCATGCCGGTCAGCATCTCGAACGCGAGGATGCCGAGCGCGTAGAGATCGCTGCGCGCGTCGAGCGGCAGGCCGCGGCCCTGCTCGGGCGACATGTACTGCGGCGTTCCGAACACGACGCCGGCCTGCGTCTTCATGCGATCGCCCTCGAGGAGCTTGGCGACCGAGAAGTCGAGCAGCTTCACGAAGTCGGGCGAGCCCGCCATGTTGAGCAGGAACACGTTGTCCGGCTTGATGTCGCGGTGAATGATGCCGATCGAGTGCGCCTCGGCGAGCGAGGCGCAGCACTGGATCAGGACCTTGATCACGCGCTGCGGCGCGAGTGGGCCGGTCTGGAGCGCCTGACGGAGCGAGATGCCGTCGAGGAACTCCATCGTCATGAACAGCCGCTGATCGGACGTCTGACCGAAGTCGAACATCCGGATCGTGTTCGGGTGCTGCAGGCGCGAGCACGCCTTCGCCTCGTTGTAGAAGCGCTGCACCCACGTCGGATCGCCGGCCATCTGCTGATTCAGCATCTTCAGCGCGATGATGCGGTCGATCGAGATCTGACGCGCCTTGTAGACCACGCCCATTCCACCTTCACCGATGCGTGCCTGGATCTCGTACCGGCCGTCGATGACCTTTCCGACGAAGGGATCCGTCATTTGGGCGCCGGGACGAACTTGACGTAGGGGTTGGCGTCGATCTGGCCCGCGGTCAGCTTGGTCTTGCCGCGGATGCGCGTCTTGTCGATGCTGATGATCTGCACCTCGCCGCCGGACACCGCCTTGTCCTTGGGGTCGGGGCCGCTGATGACCATCGCCCGCCAGGCCTTCGTGATGCCCTGGTCCGAGCCGGCGCCGATGCGGAGGAGCAGATCGCTGCCGTCCGCCTCGCGGCCGACGATGCGACCGACGATCGGATCGGCCGGGGCCGAGCAGTTCGGGTTGTTCGGATCCGGGGCCGCCTTGATGCACGGCGGGAACTTGTCCGGCGTGCACGCCTTGACGCGCGAGTCAGGCGGGCGCGGGCACGGCATCGTCCTCCAGCACGCCTCGATCTCGATGCTCGGCGGATCGGGGCACTTGCCCTTGCACGGCGCCCAGTTCGGCGGCGCGCCGCTCGCTGGGCAGAAGTTCTTGCACTCGGGCTTCTTCTGGTCGAAGTTGTCGTCGCTGCACGGCTCGACGTAGTCGGGCACCGCGGCGAGCTTCGGCGGATCGGGGATCTCGAGCTTGAGCGGATCGAACGCGGGGCCGGTGAGCAGCTCCTTGAACTCGACGGCGAGCTTGTACTTGCCGGCGTCACCGCGCCCGACCGCGTAGACGCGGATGAAGTACTTGCCCTTGGCGTTGTCGAGCGTCGCGCTGCGCGTGCGCCCCTTGGACTTCTTCTTGCCCGTCTTCTTCGACGAGGACGCGAGCAGCTCGTTCCACTCGTCGAAGATGTCGAACGCGAGCTGCAGGCCCGGGCGGGGCGGCGTCCACGAGAGCTTCACGTCGAGCGTGCCGCGCTTCTTCTCGGGCAGCTGGATCACCTTCCAGTCGACGCGATCGCCGCCTGGATAGGTGACGATGCCCGCCGCCTTGACCTCGCCATTGTCTAGGACCATCTCCTTCGCCCCCTTGATCTTCCCGTCCGGCCCTGTGCTCTTGTCTTGCGGCACGTTGTTCGCGCACGACGCGAGCACGGCCACGGGCACGACCCAGCGGGCGATCACACCAACGAACGAGGGCCCGGCAGCACGGCCTCGGGACCCCTCCGATTTCCCCAGCATGTTTGAAGTGTTCCCCAGGCTCTCGGGCGATTCAAGCCCCAAGCTCGGAATTGACCGGAGCTGGGCCGCTGCGACCCGGACGAGGGCGGCGATCAGGGCATGATCACGACGCTGTCGCCGGCCGCGCGGACCTGATCGGGCGTGGCCGAAAGGATCGCCTTGCACCGCGTCTCGGTGCACCCCGTCAGGGTGAAGCCGATGTTCTTGATCGCGCCCTTCATGCCGTCGGCCGCGCCGTTGGCGGTGCCGCGGCCGATCGTGAGCTGCGTCTTGTTGTCGATGATCACGATCGCCGTGATCCGGGCGCTGAGCGTCTGGACCTTCGGCTTGTCGGGCTCGGGCTTGGGCTGCTTGCGCACCGTGATGCGCGAGACGATCGGCTGGGGCGGCCGGTACGTCACCGGCGTGTCGTCCTTGGGCGGCACCATCGCGAGCGGCTTGACGAACTCGACCTCCGACGGGAACGAGGTCTTGATCTCCGCCGGCGCGGTGCGCTTCCACGCGAGCCGCAGCTCGTACTCGGCGAGGTCCATGCGGCCCTGCAGGTAGAGGTGGATCAGGTACCGGCCGGGGCGCAGATCGACCAGCGTCTTGGCCTTGGCGAGCTCGCCGGCGTCCTGCTCCTCGAGGTCTGACTTGCTGATCACGCGGAAGCCGGGATCGAGCACCTCCATCGCGAGATCGAAGTCCTCGTTCACGGCGTCGCCGGGCGGCGTGATGTCGAGCTTCACCGAGAGCTCGCCGTTCGCCGGCAGATCGACCGCGAACCAGCGCGCGCGCCGGTAGTCGCGGTACGAGAGATCGCCGTCGGACTTCGCCTCGCCTTTCTCGTCGAAGGCGAGGACCTTGGGCTTCTTCCACGGCTTGGCCGTGTCCGTCTTGTAGCCAGAGTGCATCGGGACCTTGGGCCCACCGCACGCCGCCAGCGCCGCCGCCGCGAAGGCCGCAGGAACCAGGACAATCCACCGCATGCGGGGAACACTAGCACGGGGTTGCGGGGATTCGCCGCGGGTGGCACATCGCCGAGGTGACGGTCCGCATCGGTTCCGCCGCGCTGGCCGCGCTGGCCGCGCTGGCCGCCGCCGCTCCGGCGTGCCGGGGGGACGTGACGGGCGGCTCGATCGAGGGGCCGGAGCTGTTCGCCAAGCTGTGCAGCGCGTGCCACGGGCCGGACGGTAGGCCGCCGGAGGCGATGGCGCTCCGGCTCGGCGTCCGCGATCTGACCGCGCCGGAGCTGCGCGCGCGGATCACGCCCGCGCTCGTCGAGCAGCAGCTGCGCCGCGGGTCCGAGAACAAGCTCATGCCCTCGTTCGTGGGCATCGCCAGCGAGGCGCAGATCAAGGCGCTGGCGGAGTACGTGGCGAGCCCGGCGTTCCTGCGGAAGCCGTGACGCCCGCGGCTTCGAGGAGCGCGAGCGCCAGCAAGAGCTCCTCGCGCACATAGGGATCGGCCTCGCGCGCGGCGCGGGCGTCGAGCGCGGCGCGGGCCGCGGGGCCGCCGAGGCGGCCGAGCGCCCACGCGGCGTGGCCGCGCACCAGCGGCGCGGCGTGATCGAGCAGCGCCGCGAGCGCGGGGAGCGCCTCGGGCGCGCCGGTGTTGCCGAGCGCGACGGCCGTGTTGCGGAGCAGGACGTCGTGCGGGATCCGGCGCAGCGCGGTGCGCCGCACGAACCGGCGGAGCTGGTTCGCGCCCTTGCCGGCGAGCGCGACGAGATCCGGCAGCGCGTGATCGAGCGTGCGCGGCCCGAGCAGCGGCGCGGGCCGCGCCCCCTTGCCGGCGTTCCACGGGCAGACCTCCTGGCACACGTCGCAGCCGAACACCCAGGTGCCGATCGCCGGGCGCAGCTCGCGCGGGATCGGCCCGTGGTGCTCGATCGTCAGGTACGAGATGCAGCGGCGCGCGTCGAGCACGTAGGCATCGACGAACGCGCCAGTCGGGCACGCGTCGAGGCACGAGCGGCAGGTGCCGCAGCGCGGGGGGGGCGGCGCCTCGGGAGCCGTCGGCGCGAGCGGTACGTCGACGAGCAGCTCGCCGAGCAGGACGTAGCTGCCGGCCCCCGGCGCGATCAGCATCGTGTTCTTCGCGATGAAGCCGAGGCCCCCGCGCTCGGCCCACTCGCGCTCGAGGACCGGCGCCGAGTCGACGCACGGCCGGCTCGCGACCGGCCGGCCGAGCGCGCGCGCGAGGCGGTCGGCGAGGGCGACGAGCTTGTCGCGCAGGACCATGTGGTAGTCCTCGCCGCGGGCGTAGCGCGCGATCTTGCCGCGCAGCAGCCGATCGGGCGGCACCGGATCGCGGCGATCGTGGGCGAGCGCGACGACGATCAGCGCGCGGGCGGCCGGCAGGAGCGCGCGCAGGTCGGCGCGCGCCGCCGTGTGCTCGGGCGCCGCGAGGTACGTCATCTCGCCGGCGCGGCCGGCTGCGAGCCAGCTCTCGTAGAGCGCGCCGCGGCGCGGCGGCTCGATCGGGACGATCGCGGCGCGCGCGAAGCCCAGCTCGCGCGCGAGCGCCGCGACGGCGGCGGCGCCTCCCGAGGGGTCCGGGAGGCCCGCGGTCATTCGCGGCCGCTCTCTCTCGCGCGCTCCGGTTTGCGCTCCGGTCCGCGCTCTGGTCCGCGCTCCGGCCCGCTCTCCCGCGCGCCTTCGCGATCGTCGTCGGGCGGCTCGCCCGCGAAGTAGATCGCGTCGTACGGAACGGTGCAGTCGCGCTCGCGCGGCTGCGGGTACGCGATCCGCTCGCCGCGGTAGGTGCGCACCCAGACAGTGTCCGGGCCGAGCTCCTCGACGTACGACGGGATGATCGGCACCTTGCCGCCGCCGCCGGGCGCGTCGAGGACGAGCTGCGGCACGGCCATCCCGTTGATCCAGCCGCGCAGGCCCTCGTAGAGCCGCATCGCCTCCTCGACGGGGGTGCGCAGGTGATCGGTGCCAATCACCGTGTCGCCCTGGAACAGGTAGTACGGCCGGACGCGCGCGCGGAGCAGGCCGCGCATCAGCGCGCGCAGCGCGCGCACCGACGAGTTGACGCCGCGGAGCAGCACCGTCTGGTTGCCGACCGGGACGCCGGCGTCGACGAGCCGCTCGCACGCGGCGCGCGCCTCGGGCGTCAGCTCGACGGCGTGGTTGAAGTGCGTGTTGACGAACAGCGGGTGGCTCTGGCGGAGCGTCGCGCACAGCTCGTCGTCGATCCGCATCGGGCACACGACGGGCAGCCGGGTGCCGATCCGGATCGTCTCGACGTGCGGGATCGCGCGCAGCCGGCCGAGCAGGTAGCCGAGTCGGCGCGTCGAGAGCAGGAGCGGATCGCCGCCGGAGAGCAAAACGTCGCGGACGCGCCGGGTGCGCGCGATGTACTCGAGGCCCGCCTCGAGGTCCGCGGTCGTCGGCGGCTCGTCACCGCCGACCAGGCGGCGGCGGTTGCAGTGGCGGCAATAGATGCCGCAGCGATCGACGACGAGGAAGAGCACGCGGTCGGGGTACTTGTGGACGATCGATGGCGCGGGGTTGTGCGTGTCCTCGCCGAGCGGATCGCGCAGCTCCTCGGCGCGGACGTCCGCCTCGGCGGCGCGCGGGATCGCCTGCATACGGATCGGGCACGCCGGGTGCTTCGGATCCATGAGGCTCGCGTAGTACGGCGTGAGGCCGGTGCGGAACAGCGCGGCAGATGCGGCGAGGCCGGCGCGCTCCTCGGGCGACAGCTCGATCACGGCGGCGAGCTCGCCGGCGGTGGTCAGCATGTGCGAGAGCTGCCAGCGCCAGTCGCGCCACTGTGCGTCGGGGACGTCCGCGCGTCGGACGGCGCGCGCGGCTGCTTCTGCCGCGCGGGCGGCGATCACGGGCGCCGCGGACGGGATCAACGGGAGGCGGACCACGCCGCGTGTGTAGCACGGGCCCTGGTGAGAACATCGACGAGCCCCTCGGTGAGCGGCAGGGCGGGGAGCTCGTCGGGCGTGACGAAGCGGGCGGCGCGCACGTCGCTCGCGGCGGCCAGCGTGCCGCCGATGACGCGCGCCAGGTAGTCGAGGATGACGAAGTGGAAGTCGTCGCCGATCCGCTCGACCACGCACGCGAGCGCGCCGATCTCGACGAGGAGGCCCGTCTCCTCGCGGACCTCGCGCGCCACCGCCTGCGCGAGCGTCTCGGCGCCCTCGAGCTTGCCGCCGGGGACCGACCACAGGCCCACGCCGGGCGGGCGCCCGCGCTCGACGAGCAGGACGCGGCCCTCCGCGTCGAAGACGATCGCGCCGACGCCGACGACGGGCGTCACGCGCGCGCTCCGGCGCGGGCGCGGCCGCGGGCGGGCGCCGCGGGCCTCTCGCCTTTGGCCGGCTTGGCCGGCTTGGCCGTGGTCTTGGCGGCCTTGGCCGGAGCCTTGGCGGGCTTCGCGTCCTTGGCTGGCTTCGCCGCGCCCTTCGCCGCGCCCTTCGCCGGCGCCGGCGCCGGCTCCGCCTCCGCTGCGAACGTCCCGAAGCTCGGGCACAGCGGCGCGAGCGTGCACTGCTCGCAATTCGGCTGCTTCGCCTCGCAGACGCGGCGCCCGTGCCAGATCAGCCGGTTCGCGAAGTGCGTCCACTGATCCCGCGGCACCAACCCCATCAGGTCCGGCTCGATCTTCACCGGATCCGTCTCCTGCGTCAGCCCCAGGCGCGCCGCGAGCCGCGTCACGTGCGTGTCGACGATGAAGCCCTCGTTCTTGCCGAACGCGCAGCCCAGCACGACGTTCGCCGTCTTCCGCGCGACGCCCGGCAGCGCGCACAGCTCGTCCATCGTCTCCGGGACCTGGCCGCCGTGGCGCTCGACGACCGCGCGCGCCATCTCGATCAGGTACTTCGCCTTCATCCGAAAATAGCCGGTGGAGCGGATCATCGGCTCGAGCTCGGCCGGATCCGCCTGCGCGAGGGCGGCCGCGTCGGGGTACTTCGCGAACAGGGCGGGGGTCACCGTGTTGATCATCTTGTCGGTCGACTGCGCCGCCAGGATCGTCGCCACGAGCAGCTCGTACGCGCTGCGATGATCGAGCTCGACCACGGCGTCGGGCCACAGCGCGGCCAGCCGCGCCCCCAGCGCCGCCGTCTCCTCCGGCGTCTTGGGGACGAAGCGCCGGGCACCTGGCCGCTGCGGTGTGCTATTTCGAATGCGTCCTCCCATGACCGAGCGGCACCGTATCATTTGTGGACCGCGCGCGGTCTGCGTCGTCCCCGGCCTCGTCCCCCGCCTCTTCCTCGGCCTCTGCCTCGGCTGCGCGCTCCTCGCCGCCGGCTGCGGCGGCAGCAGCAAGCGCGAGGTCAAGGCCGCGAAGCAATCGGTCTACAACGCCGACTTCGCGGTCGTGTTCGCCGCGGCGCTCGAGGCGACGCGCGAGCTGTACCCGAGCCTCGACGACAGCCCCGGCGCCGGCATGATCAAGACGGCGTGGCACCAGGTGCAGTACGCCAACAGCCAGGACGATCTCGCGAACCAGCGGACGATCGCGCAGGGCCAGGGCATGGGCCGGGGCATGTCACCGGCGCTCGCCGGCACGAGCATGCCGACGCGCCTCGCTTACAAGCGGTACTTCATCCGGTTCGACGTCTCCGTCGTCGGCGGGCGGCCGTGGCGCGTCAAGGTCGTTGGCCACGCCTCCGAGTGGGAGCCCGGCAATGCGCTGCCCAACGAGCTGCACGGCCCGGCGCGCCCGCCCTGGCTCGAGGGCCGCACCGACGCGCTCACCGTCGCGATCCACAAGCGCATCAGGCCCTACGCGATCCCGGCCAAGGAAGAGGTCGCCGAGGACAAGGCCGAGGGCGCGCTGCCCAAGACCGATCCGAAGCAGTGGAAGTCCCTGCCGCCGCCCGCCGCCGCGCGGCTCGCCCAGCTCAAGGACGCGATCGTGCTCCGCGACTACAAGGCGCTGCGCGCGCAGCTCGCCGACGACGTCGTGTGGAGCCTCGGCGGCGCGCCCGGCGCCGACACCGCGATGGCGATGTGGCAGGCCGATCCGGAGGCGCTCGATGCGCTCGTGCGCACGATCGAGAGCTGCGCCGCGCCCGAGCCGAAGCGCGTGACCTGCCCCGGCGGCGAGCCCACCGCCGGGGCGTGGCAGCTCGTGCTCGAGCCGCGCGGCACGGAGTGGAAGGTTGCCTCGTTCGTGAAGGCCGAGTAGCTCGGCACATCTCCGAGGCCCGCGGCGCCGCCGCGGCCGGGAGCAGCCGGCGCGGGACTTGCTCCACCCGTTGCCGATGCTGCTCGACTCCGCTGTCGTTCAGGGCGATCCCCTCGCCGCGGCCAGCGCCGCCGCGCTGCGGCACGTCTCCGACGAGGAGGCCGGCTTCCGGCGCGTCCGGCGCGGCAAGTCGTTCTCCTACGTCGATGCCCGAGGCCGCGCCGTGCGCGATCGCGCGACCCTCGCGCGCGTCCGCGCGCTGGTCATCCCGCCCGCGTGGACGGACGTCTGGATCTCGCCGGATCCCGACGGGCACATCCAGGCGACCGGGCGCGACGCGCGCGGCCGCAAGCAGTACCGCTACCACGCCAAGTGGCGCGAGGTGCGCGACGAGGCGAAGTACCACCGCCTCGTCGGGTTCTGCCGCGCGCTGCCGTCCTTGCGGCAGGCCGTCGAGCGCGACCTCGCCTGCGCGTGCCTGTGCAAGCGCAAGGTCGTCGCCACGATCGTGGCGCTCATGGAGCGCGCGCAGCTCCGCGTCGGCAACGACGAGTACGCGCGGCAGAACCGCTCGTACGGCGCGACCACCTTGCGCGATCGCCACGCGAAGATCCACGGCGACACGCTCGAGCTCTCGTACCGCGGCAAGGGCGGCATCGAGCGCCGCATCCGCATGACCGATCGCCGGCTGGCGCGCATCGTGCGCCGCTGCCGCGACCTGCCCGGGCAGCGGCTGTTCCAGTACGTCGAGGGCGGCGCGATCCGGCCGATCACGTCGAGCGACGTCAACGACTACATCCGCGAGATCACCAGCGGGCCGTTCACCGCGAAGGACTACCGCACGTGGGCCGCGACGCTCGGCGCGGCGCTGCTCCTGTGCGCGCTCGAGCGGCCGGCGACCGCGCGTGCCTGCAAGCGCTGCGTGAAGGAGGTGCTGTGCGCCGTCGCGGAGCGCCTCGGCCACACGCCGGCGATCTGCAAGAAGTCGTACGTCCACCCGCGGATCCTCGACGACTTCACTGCCGACCGGCTCGGTCCGGCGCTCGCGCGCCACATCCGCCGCCGGCTGCGCGCGTGCGGCGGTGGCCCGCCCGAGGCCGCGCTCGAGCGGCTGGTCCAGCGGTTCGAGGTCGACGCGCTCCGCGCGATCGAGCCGGTGGTGGCGCGCTACCTCGATCCCGCGGCGCAGCGGAGGCGGGCGTGAGCACGCAGGTGATCGGCTTCTTCGCGGCGGCGGTGACCCTCACCGGCTTCGTCGCCCAGGTCTGGAAGATCCTGCGGACGCGCGACACGTCGACGGTCGTCTTGCCGACGTGGCTGCTCTCGGCGCTCGCGTTCTCGGTGTGGACCGTCTACGGCGTCTTGCTCGGCGAGTGGCCGATCATCGTGCCGAACGTCCTCTGCTTCCTGATCACCGGCTTCATCGTCGCGCTGAAGCTCATGCCGCGCAAAAGCCGCGACGCGATCGCCGATGCTCTCGTCCCGCAGCCGAGCTAGCGCGCCCGGTCAGCGCATCTCGTCGATCATCTTGGGGAGCAGCTCCAGGAAGCGGCGATCCTCGGGCGCGAGGCGCCCGGTCCGCTCGAGCTCGCGCGTGAGGTCGAGGGCCTCGCGCAGGAGCTTGCGGTCCCTGGCGGCGAAGCCGAGCTTGGCCAGCGAGACGAGCAGGTTGCGCTGCGCCTGCGCCGAGGCGGGCTCGTCCTTGGCGAGCTTGCGATCGATGCCCAGGCTCTCCTGGTAGCGGGCCTTGGCCCCCGCGACATCGCCCGCCTTCATCGCGATGTCACCGAGGCTCACGAGGCTATAGCTGAGCTCGCGCTGCCGCTCCGCGGAGGCGGGGCTCTCCTTGGCGAGCTTGCGCGAGATCCCCAGGCTCTCTTCGAACCGGGCCTTGGCGTCCGAGGCGTCGCCCGCGCGCACCGCGACCGAGCCGAGCTCGCGGAGGCCGAAGCCCAGATCGCGCTGGGCCTCCGCGGACGCGGGGTTGGCCCGGGCGAGCTTGCGCGCGATCCCCACAGCCTCCTCGAGCGGAGCCCGGGCGTCCTTCGTGTCACCGGCCCGCGCCACGGTCCTGCCAAGCTCGAGCAAGCTGATGACGAGATCGCGCTGGGCCTCGGCGGAGCCAGCATCCTTGGCGAGCTTGCGCGCGATGCCCAGGGCCTCCTCGAACCGGGCCCGGGCGTCCTTGAGGTCGCCAGCCTGCGCCGCGACCCTGCCGACATCGTTGAGGCTGACGCTGAGATCGCGCTGGTGCTCGGGCGAGGGGTGGTCCTTGGCGAGCTTGCGCGCGATGCCCAGGGTCTCCTCGAACCGGGCCCGGGCGTCCTTGAGGTCGCCAGCCTGCGCCGCGATCTTGCCGAGCTCCTGGATGCTGATGCTGAGATTGCGCTGCACCTCCGCGGACGCGGCGTTGTCCCGGGCGAGCTTGCGATCGAGGCTCAGGGCCTCCTCGAACCGGGCCTTGGCCTCGCCGAGGTCACCGGTCCGTATCGCGACCCTGCCGAGCCTGTGGAGGACGATGCTGAGATCGCCCTGCGCCTGGATCGAGGCGGGGCTGTCCTTGGCGAGCTTTCTGGCGATGCCCACCGCCTCGTCGAGCCGCGCCCTGGCGTCCTTGAGATCGCCGATCTGCAGCGCGAGCTCGCCGAGCTTGATGAGGCCGAGGCTGAGGCTGCGCTGGGCCTCGGCCGAGGCGGGGGTGTCCTTGGCGAGCTTGCGGCGGAGGCCCAGGCTCTCCTCGAGCCGCGCCCTGGCGTCCTTGAGATCGCCGGCCTGGATCGCGAGCTCGCCGAGCTTGATGAGGTTGATGGCGAGGCTGCGCTGGGCGTCGGCGGAGGCGGACGCATCCTTGGCGAGCTTGCGATCGAGGGCCAGCGCCTCCTCGAACCGCGCCCTGGCCTCCTTCCGGTCGCCGGCCCGGAGCGCGAGCTCGCCGAGCCGGTGGAGGCCGAAGCCGAGATCGCGCTGGGCCCGGACGGACGCGGGGCTGTCCTTGGCGAGCTTGCGGAAGATGCCCACCGCCTCGTCGAGCCGCGCCCTGGCGTCGTCGAGCTTGTCGGCCGCCAGCGCGACGGACCCGAGCAGGACGAGGCCGAGGCCGAGATCGCGCTGGACCTCCGTCGAGCCAGGGGCATCGGCGGCGAGCTTCCGCCGGATCGCCACGCCCTCCTCGAACCGGGCCCGGGCGTCCTTGAGATCGCCGGCCTTCATCGAGAGCTCGCCGAGCTTGTGGAGACTGACGCTGAGATCGCGCTGGGCCTCGGCGGAGGTGGAGTTGTTCTGGACGAGCTTGCGCGAGAGGCCCAGGGCCTCCTCGAACCGCGCCCGGGCGGTCTTGAGATCTTCTATCTCTGCTGCGAGGTCACCGCCTTTGTGGAGGCTGATGCCGAGATCGCGCTGCGCCTGCGCCGAGGAGGGGTTGTCGCTGGCGAGCTTGCGGAAGATGGTGAGGGCGCTCTCGAACCAGCGCCTGGCCTCCTCGAGCTTGCCCGCCTCCGTCGCGACCCCGCCGAGCCGGTGGAGGCCGAGCCCGACCTCGCGCTGCGCCTCGGCAGAGGTGGGGTTGTCCTGGGCGAGCTTCCTGGCAATGCCCAGGCTCTCCTCGAACCGGCCCCGCGCGCCGTCCAGATCGCCCGCCTTCGCGGCGACCGTGCCGAGGTGGCTCAGGCTGATGCTGTAGTGGCGGCGGCTCAAGGCGGAGCCGGGGTTCGCGATGGCGAGCCTGCTGGCGATCCCGAGGCTCTCCTCGAACCGCGCCTTGGCGACCGTGAGCTGGCTCGCCTGCATCGCGAGCTGGCCGAGATCGCCCAGGCTGGTGCCGAGATCGCGCTGCGCCTGGATCGAGGGGTGGTCCTTGGCGACCTTGCGCGCGATGGCCAGGCCCTCCTCGAACCGGGCCTTGGCCTCCTCGAAGCTCATCGCCTGCATCGCGACGGAGCCGAGGTTGTTGAGGCCGACCAGGAGATCGCGCTGGGCCTCCGCAGAGGTGGGGGTGTCCTTGGCGAGCTTTCTGGCGATGCCGAGGGACTCCTCGAAGCGGGCCCGGGCGTCCGCGAGGGCGCCCGCCTGCATCGCGATGGCACCGAGCTGGGTCAGCACGGCTGCCCGCGCGCGCTCGTCGCCGCCGCTCTTCAGGCTCGTGTACGCCGACTGCGCCGCTCCCCGGGCCGCGCCGAGCCGGCCCTGCTCATCGTAGAGCCGGGCCAGGATGAGCCAGTCCCAGGTCACCCCCGCATCCAGCCGCGTGAGCTGCTCGAACTCGCGGACGACCTGGTCCAGCTTCACGGTGCCGCGGTCGGACGCCTCGAGGGCCAGCCACGCGATCGGCCGCCGATCCTCGGCCTTCGCGACGCCAGCCGCCTTGGCGCGCGCGGCGCGATCCGCGGCCGCGATCTCGTCGAGCTGGGCGAGCGCCTCGCGCTGCTCGCCGTCGGCGAAGCGCTGCAGCGCCCGCTGCTTCCTGGGATCGGTCGACGCCGCGAGCCCCGTCACCGCCTCGCGGTACGCCTGCACCTCCGCCGCGAGGACCCGATCCTGCGCGGCCAGGGCCGCGACGAGATCGCCGCGCTGCTTGGCGATCTGGTCGCGCTCGGCGCGGAGCCGCGCGAGCTCGGCCGCGTTGCCGGCGGCCCGCGCCTCGGCGGCGCGCAGCGCGCGATCCTTGGTGTCCAGCTCCCGGTGGCGCGCCTCCTGATCGCTGTCGGCGAGCTGGCGCTCGCGCGCGGCCGCGATCGCCTTGCTGGCGGTGAGCTGCTCGACCAGGCACCGCTGCGCGGCGGTGAGCTCGCCCGCAGGGGCCGCGAGCGTCGCCGGGGTCGTCAGACCGAGCGCGCCGCAGAGCAGGGCCGCCAGCACCACGCTCGCCGCCGCGTTCGTCCGCGTTCCGTCTGCCATGCTGCCCATGCTGCCCATGCTGCCCATGCTGCCGCTTGTCCCCATTCGCACCATCAGATCGCGCCGCCGCGCTCGCCGTCAAGCCCGCCCGGCACCGGAGGCGATCGCGCGTCAGTGCTGGTGGCCGGCGGCGGTGCCGCCCGCGCCGTCGGGGAGCGCCACGCGGACGATCTGCATCATGCCCTGATCCTCGTGATCGAGAATGTGGCAGTGCAGGACGTAGTCGCCGATATATCGCTCGTAGCGAGTGCGCACGACGACGGTGTACCTGCTCTTCGGCGCGCCGGGCGTCTTGCCGGTGTTCTTCACCCAGAGCGTGTCCTTCCACACCCCCTTCAGACCCGCGTACTGCGGATCCACGAGGTCGTCGTTCTTGTCCACGGAGCCGGGCGCGCTGACGTCCTTGCCGCTCGGATCCAGGATCTTCACCACCTGGAATGGATTGACGTGGATATGGAAGGGGTGGCTCGCGAACGCCGATGTGAGCGTCCACTCGTCCACGCCGCCGAGCCTCAGCGTGCGGTCGACGCGGCCGGCCTCGAAGGACTTGCCGTTCACCTGGAACTTTGCCGGCTTGGCGGCCACATCGATGTTGAATACGACCGTCTGCGTGCCGGTGAGCTCACCGTCGCCGATGTCCGGGTGGGGGACGAAGCTGGAGAGCTTGAGGCCAGTGCGCAGATCGGCCACCACCTTGTCTCGCACGCTGGCGGGCATGTTCGCGGCGGCGGCGGCGGCGAGCTCGGTCGTCAGGTAGCCCGTGATGTCCGCGGGCACGGGCGCGCCGGCCGTCACCGTGATCATGCCCAGGGCGAGATGAAGGGGTTGTCCGGATCCACGCGTGTGCCCTGATAGCTGCGCAGCCGGACTCGATCGTAGCGCCCCACCGCTGGATTCCAGATCTGGCCGTCGGTGTAGACGATGTTGAGATCGAGGGACGCTTCATGCGAGGGCGCCGCGGCGGCGGGGGAGGGCCGCAGCGAGGCGGCCTTGTCGAGCGCGCCGGGCGGCCCCTTGCGCTTCAGCTCCAGGAGCGGCGGATTGATGGCGAGGCGCGGCTTCTCGGCCTGCGCGCTGGCGGTCCGGGCGTGGAGCCACGCCAGCAGGCACAGCGCTAGCGCCAGTCCCAGGCGCGCGCCGCGCGATCCAAAGTCCCTCTTCACCGCTCTCCGTCGCCACATGCGCTCTATCCCCCCTGCCTGTTTGTCGCGCGGAGGTGACTACTCTAATGGTCCCCGCGCAGGGAAAGCACCTTATAGGCGCGCTCGTGACGAGTCAAGAGGGCAATCGAGCGCGCCCGGCGATGGCGCGACGCGACGGCGGCAGGTCACTCGAGCCCGACGAGCCCGAGGTGGTGCGCGAGGAACGCCATGACCTCGGCGCGCTGCGCGATCTTCTGCGCGAGCGTCACGCCGCCGCCGTGCCCGGACTTTGTCTCGACGCGCAGGAGGATCGGCGCCGGGCCGGCCTGCGCGTGCTGCAGCGCCGCGGCGTACTTGTACGAGTGCAGCGGCGCCACGCGGACGTCGGTGTCCGCGGTGACGATGAGCGTCGCCGGGTAGCGCGTCCCCGGGCGCGCGTTGTGGAGCGGCGAGAGCTTGTAGAGCGTCGCGAACTCCGCCGGATCGTCGGGCGAGCCCATGTCGCCCTGCCAGCCCGCGCCCTGGCCGAACAGGTGGAACCGGAGCAGATCGAGGACGCCCGCGAGCGGGACGTGCGCGCCGAACAGCTCGGGGCGCTGCACCGCCGCCATGGCGACGAGCATGCCGCCGCCCGACGCGCCGGTGATGCCGAGGTGCGCCGGCGACGTGTAGCGATTGGCGATCAGCCACTCGCCGGCGGCGATGAAGTCGTCGATCCCGGCCTGGCGGCGGGTGCGCTTCGCGGCCGCGTGCCACGCCTCGCCGTACTCGCCGCCGCCGCGGATGTTGACCAGCACCGAGACGCCGCCGCGCTCGAGCCACGCGATCCCGGGCGCGTCGAAGTACGGCAGGGACGGGATGCCGCCGAACCCGTACGCGGTCATCACCGTCGGGCGCTTGCCGTCGAGCGCGACGTCCTTCCGGGCCGTGACGAACATCGGCACCTTGGTGCCGTCCTTGCTCGCGAAGAAGATCTGCTTGGTCTGAAACAGCGCCGGATCGAACGCCACCTTGGGCGCGCGCCACGGCGCGCTCGCGCCGGTCGCCAGGTCGTAGCGGTAGACGGTCGCCGGGGCGTTGAAGCTCATGAACGTGTAGAAGCTGTGCTGGTCGTCGGGCGCGCCGCCGGACCACCACGCGCGCCCGACGCCGGGGAGCGCGACGTCGCGCAGCTTCTTGCCGCGCAGGTCGTAGGCGGCGATCGCCGTGTGCGCGTCCTCGAGCGAGCTCACGAACAGCTGGCGCCCGACGAGCCGCACGTCGTCGATCGGCAGCGAGCCCTCGGGAATGATCGTCTTCCACTTCTCGCGCGCGGGCGCGCGGACGTCGATCGCGATCACGCGCTTCTTCGGCGCGTCGAGCGTGGTCTTGAAGAAGAAGACCGGGCCGTCGTTGCCGGCGAACACGTACTCCGCCTCGAACTTGTCGATCAGCGGCATGACCTTGGCGCCGGGCCTGCCGAGCTCCTGGTACGCGATCTGCTCCAAGCGGCGATCGCCGACCTGCCCGTCGCCGATCGCGATGACGAGGTAGCGGCCGTCGCGCGTGCCCGCGAGCTGGTACTGCCAGGTCGGCTGATCGGGCCGCTCGTACACGACGACGTCGCGGTCGGCGGGCGTCCCGATCTTGTGGAACCAGACCTTGTGATCGCGATCGGTCGCGGACAGCTCGGTGCCCGGCTGCGGCGCAGGGAAGCGGCTGTAGTAGATGCCGGTCTCGTCGCGCGTGAGGACCGGCGGGTAGTACTTCATGTGCGAGAGCTCGTCGGGCAGATCGCGCCCGCTCGCGAGGTCGCGGAGCCGCCACGTCTGCCAGTCGCCGCCGCCCTTCGCGACGCCGTACGCGAGGAGGCGCTGCTCGCCGATGACGAAGCCGGCGAGCGCGAGGCTGCCGTCGCTCGAGAGCTGGTTGGCGTCGAGCACGGCCGTCGCGGCGCCCTCGAGCGACGGCGCGGTCAAGAGGACCGGCTGCCCGCGGCGGCCGTCCGAGTGCGTGAAGAAGTAGCGCTTGCCGCGGCGGATCGGCGTCCCGAACCGCTCGTTGCTCGTGAGCTCCTCGATCCGCGCCCGCAGCCGATCGCGCGCCGGGAGCCGCGCGATGTGCAGGTCGGTGAGCTGGTTCTGCGCGGCGACCCACGCGCGCGTCGACTCGCCGCCCATGTCCTCGAGCCAGCGGTACGGATCGGCGACCGCTACGCCGTGCCGGGTCTCGACGACGTCGCCGCGCGTCGTCGCCGGGTAGGGGGACTTAGCCTGTGCGGGCCGAGGCGCCGGTGCGGCCGGCGCGGCCGGCGCGGCCGGCGCTGGCGGCGGTGCCAGCGGTGCCGCCGGGCCCGGGGCCTGTGGCGGCGCGGAGGGAGCGGAGCACGCGACGAGGCACCAGATCCACCAGCTGCGCATGGCGCGGACGATCACACGGATCGCCCCGCGGCGCGTGCGGCGTCGTGGCGTCGCGGCGGCGCGCCCGCGCGGCGTCAGGCGAGCGCGCCGAGCTCCGGGATCGCCCACGCGATCCCGAGCGCGATCGAGAGCGCGCCGCTCGCCACGGCGAACGCGCGCCGCCGGTGCGTCGTGGGCGCGGCGCGTCGCAGCGAGGCGCCCACGGCGCCGGAGGCGACGGCCATGCCGAGGACCGAGCCGAGCCCGAACAGCACGATGTAAACGATCCGGCTCGGCAGATCCGGCAGCTCGGCGAAGGCGAGCGCCGTGAGCGCGCCGCTCCCCGCGAGGCCGTGGACGAGCCCGACGATCAGCGGGCGCAGCGCGAAGATCCGGCCAGCGACGTGCAGGTGCTCATCGGGGCCGGCGTGGGCGTGCCAGGCGGCGCCGTGGCGGTGGCGGCTCGGCGTGCCGTGCCGGCCGGCGCGCGCGGCGAGCCACAGCGCGCGCGCGCCGAGCACGACGAGCATCAGCGCGACCGCGAGCTCGAACGCCGCCGCGGCGCGCGCGGGGAGCGCCGCGCCGGTCGCGAGCAGGAGCGCACCGACGAGCACGAGCGACGCGGTGTGGCCCAGGCCCCAGATCACGCCGAGGAGCGCGCCGCGTCGGGCGCCCGCCGCGTCGGCGACGAGCGTCGAGACGGCGGTCAGGTGATCCGGCTCGAACGCGTGGCGCAGTCCGACGAGCAAGCCGAGCAGGGCCCCACCAACCGATGCGAGCATGCGCGCGTTGTAGCCCACGCGCGCGCGACGAGGAAGGCGCGGCTCCGCCGATGTCTTCAGGCGACCGCGGCGCGCGAGCCAGATACCAGCCGCAGCAGCTTTGACCAGTTGAGGTGGCCCGAGCTTGACGTGCTGCCTCGGCGCCGCGCGGGTCGCTGTGACCGCGGCGCACTCCTGGATTGACCGCGGCGTGCCGGGGCGTCACGCTGCCGGCATGAGCGTCGCCGCCCTGCTCAGAGACGGCTTTGCCATCGGACAGTCCACCGTGCGGGTGCTCCGGGACTCCGGCAAGACGCGCGAGATCCACCGCGTCGGGGAGCTCACCGGCCAGCGGCGCTTCCGGCAGCTCCTCACCCAGGTCGCGGGCACCGCCGAGGGGCGGCGGCTGCTCGCGGAGCGGCCGGAGCTGACCGCGGCGCGCGTCGACTTCGCGCGGCTGCGCCGGCTGCCCCGGGGCTCGCTCGGCGCCGCGTACGTGGGGCACCTCGATGGCTACGGCCTCACCGCCAACGTCGAGGACACGGCCACGATCCTCGTCGAGGATCCCGACGTCGCGTACCTGATGCGGCGCGGCCGCCAGGTGCACGATGTCTGGCACGTGCTGCTCGGGCTCGGGATCACCGGCCACGAGGAGGTGCTCGTCCACTGCTTCACGTACGGCCAGCTCCGCTTGCCCGTCTCGGCCATGATCATCTTCTTCGGATCGATCAAGCACTTCGTTCTCGAGCAGCGCTGGGCCGCGCTGCGCCGCTCGCCGCTCGAGGCGTACCGCATCGGCCAGGCCGCGGCGCTGCTCATGCCTGTGATCTGGGAGGACCTGTGGGAGCAGCCGCTCGAGCGCGTGCGCGCCGCCTACGGCATCCGTCCGGTCGATCGCGCGCCGTTCGCCGAGACCACGAGCTGACGCTGGTGTAGACGAAGGGCATGACGAGGACGCAGATCGTTTGGGCCGCGCTCGCGGCCGCTGGCGCCGGGTGCGCGGCGCAGGCATCCGCACCGGCCCGCGGCGTTCGCTTGCCCGAGGGCGCGCGCATGCTCGACCTGACCCATTCGTTCGACGAGCGGACGCTGTACTGGCCGACGTCGCCCTCGGGGTTCGCGCTCGAGCGCCTGAGCTTCGGCAAGACGCCGGGCGGCTTCTTCTACGCGGCCAACAAGCTGTGCGCCCCCGAGCACGGCGGGACGCACCTCGACTCGCCGATCCACTTCGCGGAGGGCAAGTCCACCGCCGAGGCCATCCCGCTGTCGCGGCTCGTGGCGCCCGCCGTCGTCATCGACATCACGCGCAAGGCCGGCGCGGACGCCGACGCGCTCCTGGGACCGGAGGACGTCGCCGCGTTCGAGGCCGCGCACGGCGCGATCGAGCCCGGCACGATCGTGCTCGTGCGCACCGGCTGGTCGGAGCGCTGGCCGGATCGCAAGCGCTACCTCGGCGACGACACGCCCGGCGACGCGTCCCGGCTGCACTTCCCCGGCATCGGCGCCGCGGCCGCGCAGAAGCTCGTCGAGCGGCGGGTCGGCGCCGTCGGCATCGACACCGCGAGCATCGATCACGGGCCGTCGAAGGACTTCATCGCCCACCAGATCCTGCTCGGGGCGGACATCCCGGCGTTCGAGAACCTCGCCGCGCTCGCCGACGTGCCGGCGCGCGGCGCGCTCGTCGTCGCGCTGCCGATGAAGATCGCCGGCGGCTCGGGCGGCCCCCTGCGCATCATCGCGGTCGTGCCGGGGCGCTAGCGCCGCACCGCGCCGCGCCGACGAGATCCCCCGACGGGACGAAGCCCCGCGGGAGTTTTCGGGCGAGCCGTGACCCGCGCCGCAGATTGCTGCAGCCGCCCTCCTGATCCAACGGCGTTCCGACTACGATGCCCCGATGATCGGTCGTACCGCGCTGTTTGCGACCCTGGGCGCTCTCACGCTGGCCGCCGCCGGCTGCGGCGACAACGGTGGCGGCACCGGGCCCGACGAGATCCGGATGGCCGACGCGTCGATCGACGCGCCCGACACCGCGCCCGAGACGACGATCACCAGCGGCGCGATGGGCGAGGTGACCATCGGGATGCAGCTGACGTACGAGTTCACGACCGACACCGGCGTGCGGTTCGAGTGCCGCGTCGATGGCGCCGTGTTCTCCCGGTGCAGCTCGCCGTTCTCCATCACCGCGCTGGCGGGCATGCACACGCTCGAGGTGCGCGCCGTCGACGCCGACGCCGACTACGATCCGACGCCGGCGTCGCGGACGTACAACGGCATCGGGGGCGGCGGCGGCACGCGCGTGCGCCTCATGGCCGGCAACCTGACGAGCGGCAACCTGCAGGCCTACGAGGCCCCCGGCACCCGCATCTTCCAGGGGCTCAAGCCCGACATCGCGATGATCCAGGAGTTCAACGTCGGCGACAACGCGACCGCGACGGTCCGCGCGTGGGTCGACATGGCGTTCGGCGCGTCGTTCTTTTACTTCCGCGAGTCGGGCGCGCAGATCCCCAACGGCATCGTCAGCCGGTACCCGATCCTCGCGTCGGGCATCTGGCAAGACGCGCAGTCGCCCAACCGCGAGTTCGCGTACGCGCGCATCGACGTGCCGGGCACGAAGGACCTGTGGGCGATCAGCGTGCACCTCTTGACCGACGGCAGCCGGCGCCCGGCCGAGGCGACCGAGCTCGTCGGCTACATCAACGCGAACGTCCCGGCGGGCGACTACCTCGCCATCGGCGGCGACTTCAACACCAGCAGCCGGACCGAGACCGCGGTCAACACGCTGGGCCAGGTGGTCGGCGTCGCCGCGCCGTTCCCCGTCGATCAGGCCGGCGACGGCGACACGAACGCCAACCGCAACAGCCCCTACGACTGGGTGATGATCGACGCCGATCTGCTCGCCCGTCAGGTGCCGGTGACGATCGGCACCGCGAGCTTCACGAACGGGCTCGTGTTCGACAGCCGGGTCTACACGCCGCTCTCCGCCGTCGCGCCCGTCCTGATGAGCGACAGCGCCGCCACCAACATGCAGCACATGGGCGTCGTCAAGGACGTCATGCTGCAGTGACGGCGCCGGGCGCGCGCTAGCGGCGCACTAGCGGCGCTCGACCACGAGCAGGCAGTTCGAGTCCGGCAGCGGCACCGGCACATCGTGCTCGTCGGTCAGCTCGAGCTTGCCGTCGAGCGCGGCGCGGTAGCCGTCCTGGAGGTACGAGCGCAGCGGGTTCGGCACGATGCGCGCGGCCGCCTCGCCGCCGCACCACTCGACGAGCTTCGCGGCGTACTCGTCGTACGGCAAGATGCCGTACAGCTCGCGCACCTCGTACGGGAAGCTCGCCGGGCCCCACGTGTACGTGTAGAGGAACTCCATCGCGTCGGCGGCCGTCATCTCGACGCGATCGGGCGCAAGCTCGGTGAAGCGGATCGGCCGGCCCTCGAACTGCGCGACGTACAGCTCCAGCGTCGGCCGCAGGTCGGGCGCGAGCATGCGGATGCGGCGCGTGCCGGACGGCGGCATCACGCCGTCGCGGATGACGATCCGGCCGCCGGGCGGGAGCGCGGCGAACGCGGCGGCGACGACCTCTCGCACCGACTCGAGCGAGAAGCGCGGCTCGGTGTAGCTGTACACCTCGTGGAGGATCGAGCAGAACACGACCGTGTCGACGGGCGTCTCCACGTGGCGCGCCAGCTCCTCGGCGGCGCCGAGCACGACGCGCCAGCGCCGCTGGCTGACTTTCGCCCGCTGCTCGAGCGCCGTGACCACCTCGCGCGAGAGATCGACGCCGATCACCTCGCTGTCCGGGAACCGCTCCTCGAGCAGATCGAGCACCACGCCACCGCCCGGACCGATCTCGACGATCCGGCCCGGCCGCACGAAGTCGAGCATGCGCGCCTTGTCCGAGCGCGCGGCGTTCATCGAGGCGAGGTAGCTCGCCTCGTTCGCGACGCGGTCGAACTCGTCCTTGCGCAGGCCGTAGAGGTCGCACAGCGACTTCAGCATCGCGTGGAACGCGGCCTGCGAGCGCGTCTCGTACAGGCCGAGCAGCGTGACGAGCGCGGCGCTCTCGGCGGTGTCGACGTAGTCGATCACGATCGCGTCGGGATCCGTCGGGTGCGCGAGCCGCGCCGAGAGCGTGCCGAGCGGGCCGGTGCTCGCGGTGCCGGTGACGAGCGCGCGGATCGGCACCGCGCCGAGCGCCGCCTCGACGAGGCGCGTGCGGTAGCGGACATCGGGGGGGCTCTGCTCCCCGGCTCCGCCGGGCCCTCCGCCGTGGAGCCGCGCGATGAGCGGCCGGAGCTGCGCGTGCCACGGCCGCGAGACGTCGACGCCGATGCGGCGCGCCGCGCCCACGGCCGCCGCGAGCACCGCGAGCTGCGCCGCCGGCGACAGCCCGCTCGTCGCCGTCTCGCAGTACCAGAGCTGGCAGGTGGCGAGCGCGGGCGCGAGCGCCTCGAGCTCGGTGTCGCCGAGCGCGTCGACCGCGGCGTCGACCGCCGCCGCCGGCTCGCCCGCGCGCTGGCGCCCCGCGCGCAGCGCCCGCAGCCGATCGGCCAGCGCGCGGACGACGGCTGCGCGCGCGCCCTCGGCCACCGGCTCGCCCGGCGCGCCGCGCAGGCGCGACGGCGGCGCGAGCTGGGCGAGCGCGCGATCGGGCTGCGCCCACGCCGGCGGCGCGCACACGGAGGCGAGCCGCTCGCGGACGCCCGCGAGCTGCTCGAGGAGCGCGTCGTCGAGCAGCCCCTCGCGCACGGCGGCCGTGTCGCACGCGTCGAGCACGTGCAGGGCGTCGAGCGCGAGCCGCACCGCGTCGCCCGGCGGGACGCTCGTGAGCCGCGCGAGCCCCGGCGCCAGATCGCGCAGCGTGCCGACGAACGGCGCGTACATCGCGAGCGGCCCCTCGCCGCGCACGTGCTGGCCGGCGAGCCCGTGCGCCTCGATCCACGCGATCGCGAGGCGGCCCAGCACCGCCGAGAGCGGCCACTGCGCCGTGCGGTCGGCGCGGCGCAGGATCGCCGCCGCCGCCTCGTTGTGCACCTCGAGCGAGATCCCCTGCGCGCCCCACGCCTCGCGGTGCTGCGCGCTCGCCGTCTTGGCGATGTCGAGGTGGAGGATCGCCGCGCGCAGGGGCGGCCCGAGCCCCGCCTTCAGCACGCGCTCGCACGCGGCGGCCAGCCGCTCGAACGCCGCCGCGGAGAGCCCGCGGTCCTGGAACAGCGCGAGGTCGCGGGTCTCGAGGCCGCGCAGCTTGCGCCCGAGGAGCCGCGCCGCGACGTGATCGAGCAGCGGCCGATCCGAGCCCGCGTCGTGCTCGACCTGCGCCGGCATCGGCGCCGCGAGCGCCGCCGCCTCGGGGAACGCCGCCGCGGCCGCCGCCGCTGCGGGCCCGCCGTCGCGCAGCGCCTCGAGCAGCGCCGCCGCGAACGCCGTGTCCGCGAGCGCCGCCGCGACGAGGGCCGGCGGCGACAGCCACGTCGCGAGCGCCGCTGGCCCGACGCGCTCGACCAGCCGCCGCCACGCCGCCAGATCCTCGGCGGACGCCGCCGTCAGCACGCGCAGGAGCTGCTCGCTCGGCGTCGCCGCCGGTGCCGCACCCACGGCCCCGCGCGCGGGCGCACGGCTCGCCACCACGGGGCCCCCACCCCGTCCGTCACGTTCGCTCATAGCGATCCACTGTACAGGACCCGCGACCCGGTCCCGCGCGCGATCACTCGCTGCAGGCCGGGCGGCGCGCCGGGAGCTTCTTCCCGGGGTTCAGTAGATTCGCCGGGTCCCACATGAGCTTCCAGCGGCGCTGCCATTCGATGAGCGGCTCCGGCTGCTCGAGGTGCATATAGTCACGCTTGGTGAGCCCGATGCCGTGCTCGCCCGACAGCGTGCCGCCGAGCGCGATCGTGTGGACGAACACTTGCTCGGCAGCCGCCCACATCCGCGCGCGGACCGCCGGATCGGCCGGATCGTCGTTCGAGAGCAAGTTCACGTGCAGGTTGCCGTCGCCCGCGTGGCCGAACACGGCGCACGCGATGCCCGTCTCGGCGGACACGCGATCGACGCGCGCGAGCATCTCGACGATCTTGCCGCGCGGGACGCACACGTCCTCGTTGACCTTGATCCGGAACGCCTGCTTGAGCGACGGCGAGATCAAACGGCGCGCCTCCCACACGGCACGGCGCTCCGCCGGCTCGGTGGCGCCGAGCACATCGATCGCGCCGAGATCGTCGCAGCGCAGGCCGATCTTCTCCATCATCGCCGGCATCGCGTCGGCCTCGCCGTCGACCTCGAGCAGGACGATCGCGCCGGCCGCGTCCGGGAAGCGGTAGCGGCTGCGCGGCCGCACGTGATCGATCGAGTGGCGATCCGCCAGCTCGAGCACGCGCGGCCGGAGGCCGTCGCGGAGCAGCGCCGTGATCGCGGCGCCCGCCGTCGGCACGTCGCGGAACACGCCGAGCACCGTCGCGGCGGCCTGCGGGTTCGGCAGGAGCTTCACGACCAGCTCGGTGATCACGCCGAACGTGCCCTCGGTGCCGACGAACCCCGCGACCAGGTCGTAGCCCGTGACGCCCTTCGACGTGCGGCGGCCGCAGCGCAGGACCTCGCCGCCCATCAGCGCGACCTCGAGGCCGAGGATGTACTCGCGGGTGACGCCGTACTTGAACGCGCGCGGGCCGCCCGCGTTCGTCGCTGCGTTGCCGCCGATCGAGCAGAACTCGAGCGACGCCGGATCTGGCGGGTAGAACAGCCCCTGCGCCTCGACCTCGGCCTGCAGCGTGCCGGTGACGACGCCCGGCTCGACGACCGCGACCAGATCGTCCGGATCGATCTCCTTGATCCGGGTCATGCGCTCCGTCGACAGGACGACGCCGCCTTCGAGCGGGAGCGCGCCGCCGCACATGCCGCTGCCCGCGCCGCGCGGCGTCACCGGGACGCGCCGCTCGAGGCAGATCCGCAGGACCGCGGCCGCCTGCTCGGTGGACTCGACGAGCACCGCGCACGCCGGCGGGTGGAACTCCGGCAGCGGGCTCTCGTCGCGGCCGTAGTCGTCGATGCGCTCGTGGCCCGGGCCGATGACCCGCTCCGCGCCGAGCTCGCGCTCGAGGATGACGACGATGTCGGTCACGCCGCGGCTGCGCGCCGGGGCCGCGGGCGCGGGCTCGGGCAGCGTGTCGACCGGGGCTTCAGACGGAGAAGGATGACCCACAACCGCACGTGGACTTCACGTTGGGGTTGTTGAACTTGAAGCCTGCGCCCTGGAGCCCCTCGACGTAGTCGATCTCGGTGCCGACGAGGTACATGAGGCTCATCTCGTCGACGACGACCTTCACGCCGCCGATCTCGCACTGGCGATCGACCTCGGACACCTCGTCGAAGTAGAGGTCGTAGGAGAAGCCCGCGCAGCCGCCGCCGACGACGCGGAGGCGGAGCGCCATGTGCGGCTCGATCCCTTCCGCGTCGCGGATCTCGTTGACCTTCGCGGCGGCGACAGGCGTGATATGGACCAGCGACTCGGGCCCGGAAGGATCCAGGCCGGGGGCCGGGCTCGCGGGGACGGTCGTCGGGGTAGTCGCAGAAACGAGCTCGTTCATGTGCGTACTCCTGAAGCCGGCACACCTTACCCTCACGTGAGGGTCATGGCAATCTGCCCGCGTGCCGACCTTTGACGCGCTGCTTCGCGAGCTCCGGGGTACCACGGCCGAGGTCGACGTGGCCACCCTGGCGGAGGAGCAGCGGGGTGGGGGGCGGCCCGCGCTGATCGACGTCCGCGAAGCGGACGAGCACGCCCAGGGCGCGATCCCGGGAGCGGTGCACATCCCGCGCGGGTTCCTCGAGCTGCGGATCGAGCGCGCGGTGCCCGACCTCTTGGCGCCCGTGATCGTCTACTGCGCGAGCGGGACCCGCTCGGTCTTGGCGGCGCGCTCGCTCGCCGAGCTCGGCTACACGCGCGTGCGCTCCCTGGCCGGCGGCTTCACCGGCTGGAAGGCCGCTGGCCTGCCGTGGGAGCAGCCGCGCGTGCTGCGTCCCGATCAGGAGACGCGCTACTCGCGGCACGTCTTGATCCCCGAGATCGGCGTCGCCGGGCAGCTCCGGCTCCTCGGCGCGAAGGTCCTGTGCATCGGGGCCGGCGGGCTCGGCTCGCCGTCGAGCATGTACCTCGCCGCGGCCGGCGTCGGGACGATCGGCATCGTCGACGACGACGTGGTCGACGCGTCGAACCTGCAGCGCCAGCTCCTGCACTCGACGGAGCGGCTCGGCACGCCGAAGGTCGACAGCGCGGAGGCGACGTTGCGCGGGCTCAACCCCGACGTCGCCGTGCAGAAGCACCGGACGCGGCTCGTGTCAGGCAACGCGCTCGAGCTCCTCGCCGGGTACGACGTGATCGTCGACGGCGCGGACAACTTCGCGACGCGCTACCTCGTGAACGACGCGGCGCTCCGGCTCGGCATCCCCGTCGTGCACGCGTCGATCTTCCGGTTCGAGGGCCAGATCACCGTGTTCCCGGCGCAGGGCTCGCCCTGCTACCGCTGCCTCTACCCCGAGCCGCCGCCGCCCGAGGAGGCGCCGTCGTGCGCCGAGGCCGGCGTGCTCGGCGTCCTGCCCGGCATCATCGGCGTCCTGCAGGCGACCGAGGCCATCAAGCTCGTGCTCGGCCTGGGCGACTCGCTCGCCGGCCGCCTGCTCGTCTACGACGCGCTGAAGACGCGGTTCCGCGAGCTGAAGCTGCGCCGCGATCCGAGGTGCCCGACGTGCGGCGACGGCGTGGACCGCGCCGCGATCCCGCTCATCGACTACGAGCAGTTCTGCGCCGGTCCCGCCCGGCACTGAGCCGGCGTCGGTTACGATGCGGACGCGATGGCCGGCTCGCGCGTCGACTACAGCATCGAGCGGCAGCGCCACGAGAGCTTCGCCGGCCGCGAGGAGATGCTCGATCGGCTCGATCGGCTGCTCGTCACCGAGGCTGGGGATCGCTGGGTCCTCGTCACCGGCGGCCCCGGCATGGGCAAGAGCGCGCTGCTCGCGTGGTGGCTGTCGCGGCGCGAGCGCGCCGGCGACCAGATCCCGCACCACTTCATCCGGCGCGGCGAGTACGACTGGGACGATCCGAGCAAGCTCGTCGGCTCGCTCGTGTGGCAGATCGAGCAGCGGTTCCCCGCGCAGCGCGAGCCAGAGGAAGACGCGCGCATGCACCCGGCGGCGCGGCTGGCCGCGATCCTCGCGCGCGTCTCGGCGCACGAGCTTGTGCCCACTGGTCAGCGCCCTGGTCAGCGCCCTGGCCAGCGCCTTGTTGTCCTGATCGACGGCCTCGACGAGTACGACCCGCCAGGGGGCGCGCACCCGGCCGATCCGCTCGCGGCGTTCCTGCCGCACGCGCTGCCGCACGGCGTGAGCTTTCTGTGCGCGAGCCGGCCGCGGCACCCGTACGTCTCGCAGGTCGAGGCGCGCAGCGGCGAGCTCGTGCGGATCGATCTCGACGCGCCCGAGGAGGCGGTGGGCAACGACGTGACCGTCCGCGCGTTCTGGCAGGAGGCGGCGCGGCCGCTCGGGCTCGGCGCGGTCTTCATCAACGAGGCCGTGGCGCGCGCGGGCGGCAACCTCCAGCACGCGACGATGCTGCGCAAGTACCTCACGGGCCTGCCGGCCGCGCAGCGCAAGGTGATGAGCGTCCCCGGCGGGCTCGAGGCGTTGCTCGAGAAGACGTGGGCGCGCGTCGCGGCCGATCCGCTCGCCGTCCGGGGCTTCGGCATCCTGTGCGCCGCGCGCGAGGCGCTCACGCTCGAGGAGCTCGCCACGGTGGCGGGCTGGACCGAGGAGGCGCAGCGCCGCGCGTTCCTGTGGAGCGCGCGCGAGCTGCTCGTCGAGAGCTGGCGCCCCGATGGCCGGCGCGAGTTCCGGCTGCACCACGAGTCGATCCGCGAGTACATCGCGAGGATCCTCGGCGACGCGGCGCTCCACCAGCACCGCGCCGCGCTGGCGCAGCGGCTCGCCTCGTGGCCGGGCGCGGTGGAGGCGTCCGTCCGTCGCGACGCGACGCGCCGCATCCTGCACCTCTCGGATCTGCACTGCGCGACGCTCGATCAGGCGACGATCTGGTACAGCCAGCTCGCGGCCGATCTGCGCGATCAGGGCGTCGATCGCCTCGACGCGCTCGTCGTGTCCGGCGATCTCACCGAGCGCGCCGCGCCCGCCGAGTACGAGGCCGCGCGGCGGTTCCTCGAGCAGCTCATGGTCGGCTTCGGGCTCGCGCCGCGGCAGGTGGTGCTCGTGCCCGGCAACCACGATGTGAGCTGGCCGCTCGCCGAGCAGGCGTACCGGCTCCACCGCCGCAAGCAGTACACCGGCCCGCTCGTGCCCGGCCGGTACGTCGAGCGTGACGGCGGCATCGTCGAGGTGCGCGACGAGGTCGCGTACCGCGAGCGGCTCGCGCCGTTCGCCGACCTCTACCGCGCCATCAAGGGCGTCGCGTACCCGCTGCCGTTCGAGGCGCAGGCGACCATCGACGATCTGGCCGATCTGGGGCTCTGCCTCCTCGGCCTCAACTCGGCGTGGGAGACCGATCCGTACTTCCGCGATCGGGCGAGCATCCACCCCGAGGCGCTCGCGGGCGCGCTCCTCCGGCTCGGGCCTGCGCCCGCCGATCAGCTGCGGATCGCCGTGTTCCACCACCCGATCCACGGCGGCGAGGACGCGCGCCTGCGCGACGCGGCGTTCCTCCAGCAGCTCGCGGTGCACGGCTTTGGGCTCGCGCTGCACGGCCACGTCCACAAGGCCGACTCCGAGCTGTACCGCTACGACCGCACGGAGGGGGGCCGCCGGCTCGACATCGTCGCCGCCGGCACGTTCGGCGCGAGCACGCGCGAGTGGGTCCCCGGCTATCCGCTGCAGTACAACCTGCTGTGCGTGGGGCCGGACCGGATCACCGTCGAGACGCGCTGCCGCCGCGAGGTGAACGGCGCCTGGGAGCCCGACGCGCGCTGGCGCCAGGGCCCCGGCAAGGACCCGCTGCCGCGGTACTTCATCGATCGCTAGCGACGCCGCTAGCGCTAACGGCGAAATCAAGCTGGAGGCTGCCGCCGCGATCGTCATCCTATGCCGGCGCGATCGCCGACTCGACCGAAGCCGAAGCAATCAAGCCGCCTGCGCAGTCGTCGTTCCACTCGTCGACCGGTCCTGCGTCATATGCAGCTCCTCCAAGCAATCGATGGCGCCAGGAGCGGTGCCAGCAGGCGCCAGCCGGTCCACATGGCTTTGAGCGTCGACCTGCGTGCAGCTCAGGAGCGCCGCGGTATCGAGTAGCGGACTCTGGGCGCCTGCGTTTAGCAGGCATAGGTATTAGGCGCAAGGCGGGCCCGGCAACGCACGCATGCCGTCGCATCTTGAAGAATTCCCCGTGCCCGCCGAGACTGCGCCTTCTTCGATGTCTTCGACCGACAGCATCGACCCAGCGTTTGTTGACAGGGTCAGGGCAGCCCCAACCGAAACGCATCACCTCGAGTTCAAGACGGCGGGAACCCACTTCGACAAAGAGAAGGCGCGCGACTACTGCGTCGCCCTCGCAAACGAGGGCGGAGGGTTCCTCGTCCTCGGAGTCACCGACAAAGCGGTCGGCGGCGTTCGTCCGGTGGTTGGAACGCAGGCGTTTCAAAGCGTGAACGATCTTGAGCGCTATCTTCTGGACGAGTGCGGCTTCCGCGTGAACGTCAGCAAGGTAGATCACCCCGACGGGCGCGTCCTTGTTCTTTCAGTTCCTGGACGGCCCAGGGGAGTTCCGCTCTCAGCCGCCGGCCGATACTGGATGCGGGTGGGCGAGTCGCTGGTACCGATGACGCAGGACCACTTGAAGCAGATCTTCGCGGAGGTCGCGTTGCACTGGGGCGAAGAGACGGTCCGCGAAGAGGCGTCGGCGCAGGAGGTAGTTGCGCTGCTTGATACGCAGCGGTTCTTCGAGCTGCTGGAACAGCCATACCCGACATCCCAGGCGGGCGTCATCGAGCGCTTGCAGCAGAAGCGGCTCGTGACCTCACGCGGTACCGGCTATGACATCTCGCGGCTCGGCGCGTTGCTGCTTGCCAAGAAACTAGCGGACGACTTCCCGGAGATCGCAAGACGTGCACCGCGTGTCATCGTCTACAAGGGCACGACGAAGCTCGAGACCAGGCTCGATCAGGGCGGCAACCTTGGCTACGCCGTAGGCTTCCAGGGGCTCGTCAGGTTCATCATGCTGATGATGCCTCGCCGCGAGATCATGGATGACTCCCTCCGACGAGAAGAGACTCTGGTGCCCGAGATCATGATCCGCGAGCTGGTCGCAAATGCACTCATCCACCAAGACCTGACCGTCACGGGGACCTCGCCGATGATCGAGATCTACGATGACAGGATTGAAATCTCGAATCCCGGCACACCTATCGTGCCCGCGATCCGATTCATTGACGGGGTTGAATCGCGGAATGAACGCATGGCGGAGATGATGCGGCACTTCCGTGTCTGCGAAGAAAAGGGGAGCGGCATCGATCGGGTGTTTACCGCGGCGGAGGAGGCATCCTTGCCTCCTCCGGACATTCAGGTCGGCCCCAACCGCACCACCGTCATCGTCTTCGGGCCGCGCGACTTCAGCCACATGACGCCGGAGGAGCGCATCCGCGCGTGCTTCCAGCATTGCGCGCTCAAGCGCGTCAGCAACGGCTACATGACGAACCAGTCGCTCCGAGAGCGGTTCCGGCTGCCGGAGGACAAGGCCCCTCAGGTCTCAGACGTGATTGCGGCGACAGTCGAGGCAGGCCTGGTGAAACGTGATGAGTCCGTCGGGGCTTCAAGGAAGCACGCCCGATACCTCCCCATCTGGGCATAGGGTGCGATGGCTTCGTAGGGGCGGTCGGACGCGCTCCCCCAAATAAGGCTAAATAGCCAAGTGCTCAAAAGTGTTAATTATTTTGTGATTAACATGATCCATGGACCTCGTTTTTTAAATAAAGATCCCCTTGACATTCGAGCATGCCGCCCAACCGCGCGCCTGAGCATCGCCACCATCGCGTCGTACCCCTCCCGGTCATGCCACCGCAGGTACCGCAGATGAGCGGCGAGCCGCCAGACCCGGCCAC
This sequence comes from Kofleriaceae bacterium, assembly GCA_035558535.1. GTDB lineage: Bacteria > Myxococcota_A > Polyangia > Haliangiales > Haliangiaceae > JABFXX01. Next base: position 1,733 of record DATMCI010000220.1, on the reverse strand, counting down.
GCCGCTCCGTCCGCGCCTGATCGAGCCCCAGATCCTCGGCTAGCGCGCTCGGAGCGCCTCATCGGTCGTCACGCCGATGCGGATGAACGACGGGTTGTCGGAGCAGCTCAACGCGACGAGCCAGCGCGCGAGGGATGTCGCCGTCGCCACGAGATCTTCGACCGACTCGGTGCGCGTCTCGGGCCGCCCTGCGGTCGAAGGGGAAGCTGTCACGCAGGGAGGATACCGGCCCGCCGGAGCGTCTCCACCGAGCGGCTGGGGGCCGCCGGTCCGGGCGACGCCGGGTGACGCCGAGGCGGGCGCGAGGGCGCGGGCGAGGGCGCGCTGATACAATCGCCGGCCCGTCCGTGATCACCGCCGGACAAACGATCGGCAACTACCGCATCCTGTCCAAGATCGGGACCGGTGGGATGGGCGCCGTTTACCTCGCGGAGCACCCGCTGATCGGCAAGCGGGTCGCGCTCAAGGTGATCCACCGCGAGCTGGCGGGGAACCGCGAGGTGGTGAGCCGCTTCTTCCAGGAGGCGCGGGCCGTCAACACGATCGGCAACGAGCACATCGTCGAGATCCACGACTTCGGCGTGACGCCCGAGGGCGATCACTTCTACATCATGGAGTACCTCGACGGCCGCACGCTGGCGTCGGTGCTCTCGAAGGAGACGGTCGTCGACGTGATGCGCGCGCTGCACGTCGGCGCGCAGATCGCCAAGGCGCTCGCCGCGGCGCACGCGGCCGGCGTGATCCACCGCGATCTCAAGCCCGACAACGTCATGCTGATGTCGCGGCTCGGCGATCCGGACTTCGTGAAGGTGCTCGACTTCGGGCTCGCGAAGATGCTCGCGGAGGGCGCGTCGTCGGTGAAGACGGCGTACGGCGTGCTCCTCGGGACGCCGCAGTACATGTCGCCCGAGGCGTGCGAGAGCAAGCGCGACATCGATCACCGGACCGACATCTACGCGCTCGGCATCCTCCTGTTCCAGATGATGACCGGCGTCCTGCCGTTCGACGGCGAGTCGATGGGCGAGGTGCTGGTGAAGCAGGTGACCCAGCTGCCCCCGGCGCCGCGCGGCCTCAACCCGCACATCCCGCCGAGCGTCGAGCAGGTGCTCCTGCGCTGCCTCGCGAAGGTGCCTGACTCGCGGTTCCAGACGATGATGGCGCTCCGCGAGGCGCTGCTCGATCCGGAGGCGTACCTGCGCGCCTCGCCGCCGATCGCGCCGGCGCGCTCGGTCCGGCCGAGCGAGGCGAAGATCGACGTGCGGACGGTGCAGATGCGCCCGGGGACGGCGCAGCGGGCGCGGACGGCTGATCCGGTGGGCGCGCCGCAGCGGCCGGTGCTCGGTGGGGGACCGGTCCCGCCCGGGCCGCGGTCGGGCGCGCAGGCGACGATCGTCGCGGCGGGCGGGATCGGGCCGCAGCGGCTCCCGACGGGAGCCGTCTCGGTCGTGCTCCCTGGGCTCGCGCCGCCGGTGGAGCCGGTCAACAACACGATGCGGATCGCGACGCCGCTCGGCTACTCGTCGCGGCCGCCGCGCAAGATGTGGCCGATCGTCCTCGTGTTCGGGCTCTTGCTCGGGCTCGGCGCCGGGGCGTTCGCCGTCGCGTGGTTCGGCCGCGGCCAGCCCACGGGCGAGCAGGGCGCCGCGGGCGGATCCGGCGGATCCGGCGGATCCGGCGAGTCGGCTGGGTCGGCGGTCGGCGGGGTGGCGGCGGCTGGGTCGGCTGGGTCGGCG
>DATMCI010000219.1:0-55466 GCA_035558535.1 Kofleriaceae bacterium | reverse complement strand
CCTTGCACGAAGATCGAGATGGGCTTGCCTCCCTCGACCTGTCCGACTCCTCTCTGAAGAATCCGCTCGATCTCCTTCTGGCGCCCGACGAACAGCTCCACGGGCACGAGATGCCCCGGATAGAACGGGCTCTGCCTCTTGTCCATTGACGAGATGGTAGCGACGTACGCGACCGCTGGCGAGCGGTGGATGGGTGGATGGTGGATGCCGGTCGAGAAGCCGCGGCCCGCGCCGCTGCGGGCCGTTGAGCGCCGGCTCGTGGGTGCCTTACCCGGTTGGTGCCGCGCCGGTTTGGTACCGCGCGGCGTCGAAACTCGGCCTGTAGACGCCGCTGGAGCAGGGCGGCCGGTCGCCGGGGTAGCGTCTTCCGCGGCGCGCGGTTACGCTGTCTCGATGAAGGCGATCCGGGTTCGCGTCGAGAATGGCCGCATCAGCGGGGAAGCGCCTCCGGGGCTGCCGGACGGTGAAATCGATCTCTGCCTGGCTGAGCCGGAAGATCACATGAGCGATGCCGAGCAGGCTCGCCTGAACGAGGCGCTGGCGAGGGGGTTCGAGTCGATCAAGGCCGGCCGGTTCCGCCCAGCGGCCGACGTCCTGGCCGACCTGCGCCGGGGATGACCACCGTCGTCATGGTGGACTCCGCCGAGGAGCAACTCGCGGAGATCAACGAGTGGTGGAGGCGAAATCGCCGGGCGGCTCCGACGCTCGTCATCGACGAGCTCGCCCGGTGCGTGAGCCTGCTCGAGTCATCGCCCGACATCGGTGTGCGGTTCCATCGAACCGCGGTTCCTGGTGTCCGTCGTCTCGTCATGAAGAAGACGCGGCACCTCGTCTATTACATCCACGACGAGGAGCACTCGGTCGTCTACATCATCGCGGTCTGGGGCGCGCCGAAGGAAGGCGATCCGGTCCTCCACGATCCGCGGCTGTAGCCGGTAGAGCGTCTTTTTGGGCCCCAACCCGGGTTGGTGCCGCGCGCCGGACGGCAAGCGCGTGTCTCGGCGTCGGATGACGGAACACTCAAAGTGTGGGACCTGGCGACGGAGCAATGCTCTGGCGACCCTCGATGGCCACTCTGCCGGTGTGAACGCGGTCGGCCCAGAGTCGGAGATGGGGGCGATGCCGTGGCCGAGCACGGTGGCCTCGACGAGGGCCGGGAAGTTGTTCGAGCACAGGACGATCCGGGCGCCGGGGACGCGCGCGAGCAGGCGCGCCTCGGGCAGCTTCGCGAGCTCGCCGCCGGGGACGAGCAGGTCGTGGCCCGCGAGCGCAGCGAGCGGATCGGCCGCGCCCGCCGCGGGCATGCCGCGCCGCCGCAGGTACTCGGGCGACGCGTAGAGCGGACGCCGGTGCGGCGGGTACAGGCAGCGGTGCACGAGCTGCGTGCACGGATGCACACGATACCTTCGTCGGGAGGAAGCGCGCGAGTGCCGGTGCACACGCGCCGGGATGCTGCTCGCGTGCACGGATGCACGGAGTGTGTGCATGCGTGCGGCTTCCGCGGAGAGCCCGGCGAGCGCACCTTCGAGGCGAGACGTTCTACCCGGAGGGCATCGCGTTCGACCGCGCCGGTCGGATGTTCGTGGCGAGCATCCCCACCGGCCAGATCGTCCGCGTCGACGACGGCGCCACCACGCCGGTCGAGCTCGTCGCGGCGGGCACGCTCGGCCAGAGCGCCGTCGGCATGCAGGTCTCGCGATCGGACGATCTGCTCTGGATCTGCGACGGCACGTACGGCACCGACCTGCCGCCGTCCGTCATCGGCATCGATCCGGACACAGGCGCGGAGCGCGTCCGCCATCACTTCCCGGCGCAGCGCGACGGGCGCACCGGCGGCCTCTGCAACGAGATCGCCGAGGACGCGGCCGCTCGTGGGGCCGGACGGCCTCCGGATCGAGCGCGCGGGGCGCGCCATCGTGGTGGAGCAGGGCGCGGGCGCGGTCTCGCGAATTGATCTGACCACTGGCGCGATTGACATCCTCAAGGATGGATTGCGCGATCCTACCTCGCTGGATCTGATTGATGGCACGGCGTGGGTCTCCGAGGGCCAGCTCAGCCATCTCTTCGACATGACGGCGCCGGGGCTGCCGTTCGAGGTGGTGCGTGTACAGCTGTGAGTGTCGATGTCGTTATACCGATGCAGATAAATAAGCTTGACGGATTCTCTTACGTCCATGAATGTACCGCGCCAGGAGGCACCGACTCGAAATGAAGCAGCACACGCTCTGGCTCGCCGCGCTCGCCACGACCAGTCTGATCGCCTGTAGCGGCGAAGACGAAGACACGATCGCCCCGGGCGGCCCCGAGAACCCGGGCGTTCAGGAGCCGGGCAGCGCGATCGCGCATCGCGGCTGCGCGACGGCTGACCTCTCCGATTCCGAGCGCGCCATCGATGAGGCCCGGATGGCGGCCCTCGACGAGACTGCCTTTGGCACCGCGTCCCACGTCGTGCCGGTGTACTGGCACATCATCAAGTCGGGCAGCGGCACGGGTGGCGTGACCGCGTCGCAGATCAGCTCCCAGATCTCCGTGCTGAACGCCGCGTACGCGGGCACCAGCTTCTCGTTCTCGCTCGTCAGCACCGACACGACGAACAACGGCACCTGGTACACCTGCAGCGGCGGCTCGTGCGAGTCGCAGATGAAGAACGCGCTCCGCAAGGGCGGGTCGAACGCGCTCAACGTCTACTCGAACAACATGGGCGGCGGCCTGCTCGGCTGGGCGACCTTCCCGTCGAGCTACGCCGGCAACCCGAAGATGGACGGCGTCGTCATCCTCGAGGGCAGCGTCCCGGGTGGCAGCGCGTCCCCGTACAACCTGGGCGACACGCTGACCCACGAGGCGGGCCACTGGTTCGGCCTCTATCACACGTTCCAGGGCGGCTGTACCGGCTCCGGCGACTCCGTCTCCGACACCCCGGCGGAGTCCAGCCCGGCCTTCGGCTGCCCGACGGGCCGCGACACGTGCACCAGCGTGGCCGGCACCGACCCGATCCGCAACTTCATGGACTACACGGACGACAGCTGCATGAACACGTTCTCCGCGGGCCAGTCCACGCGCATCAACTCGCAGTGGAACCTGTACCGCTAGTCGGTTAACGCTGCTTGATCGGTGAGCCCGCGCCGCGGGCCGCCTCCAGGAGGCGTCGGACCCGAGGTCCGGCGCCTCTTCTGCATTTCGGCGGGGCTCGTCGAGGTCGCCGCGGACCTGAAGGGGAGGGTGTCGCTCTACGCTGCGCCTTTCAGGATGGCGAGCACGTGACGAAACAGCGCGCGCGCCGCTCCGGGCGGCTTGCCCGTGTCGCGCTCGCGTCGCGCCTGCTGGATCAGCGCCAGCAATGAATCCGTCGCGCCCCCCGGAAACTCGGCTGCGGCAGCGCTGCCTTCTTCGATCAACCGCGCGCGCCACTGCTCGGCCTGGTGAAACAGCCGCGGGTCGGCGGCGCCCGTCGCTTGCACGTTCGCGATGCCTGCCTCGAGCTCATCGAGGTTGGCGCCGCGGAGGTCGCCGGCGAGCGCCCGCTCGGCGCGTCGACGCGCGCCCGGGGAGGTCACTGCGCGTGCGCGCGCGATCGCGTCGCGCAGGTCCTCGTCCACGGCGAGCTTGCTCACCACGCCGTCGGGCAGCTTCATCAGCTTGTTCGCGACGCGCGCCGACTGCTCGCCAGCGTCGCGTCGCTCGCGCCGCGCGATCTGCCGGCGTGACTCGTCGGGGTTGTCGCGGTCGGCCATGGCTGCATCTTCGCAGGCCGCGTCGCTCGCGTCACGCCGCGCGGGCGAGGGCCGCGGCGCGCTCGAGGACGGCGAGCGTGCCCGCGAGCGTGGCTGCGGCGAACAGCGGCGCGCGCACCGGCGGCGCGAGCGGCCCGAGCACGCCGAGGTGGCGCCGGGACACCGCGACGCCGAGCCGCTCGCCGCGCTGGGCCACGTTGGCGGTCACGATCGCGCGATACACCGCGACGCGCTCGTCGTCCGTGGGCGCGGCCACCGCCTGGCCGGCGAGCAGCGCCCGCGCCTCGCGAAAGATCCACGGGTGATCGATCGCGCCGCGCCCGATCATCACGCCGGCACAACCCGTCTCGGCGAGCGCGCGCGCGACGTCGGCGGCAGTGCGGATATCGCCATTGACGATCACCGGGATGCGCACGGCCTCGCGCGCGCGGCGCGCCCAGCTCCAGTCCGCCGCGCCCTGATGCCCCATCTGTACTGTTCGGCAGTGAATGGTCAGCGCCGCGATTCCCGCATCCTCGAGCCGCCGTGCGAGATCGACAATTGGCATATGTGACTCCGGGCCCCAGCCGATTCGTGTCTTCACCGTCACCGGCAGCTGGGTCGTCGCGACGATCCGGCGCGCCATCGCGACCATCGCGTCCGGATCCCGGAGCCACGCTGCGCCCGCGCCGCTGCCGAGGGCGCGCGGCACCCAGCAGCCGCAATTGACATCGATGAAGGCAGGCGCGGCCGCCGCCGCGATCCGCGCCGCGCCGAGCAGGCGCTCCGCATCCGCGCCGAAGATCTGGATCGCGGTTGGGCCGTCCTCGGCGTCGAGGCTCATCTTGCGGTGGGCGAGCTTCGAGCGCCCGAGGAGCTCCACGGCATTGACGAATTCGGTGACACACACGTGCGCCCCGACGGATCGGCAGATCCTCCGGTACGGCGCGTCGGACACGTCCTCCATCGGCGCGAGCCATACCGGCGATGCGGCGAGCAGCTCGCGGATGGCGGCCATCGCGGACCAGCCTAGCGCGTCCGCGCTGTCCTCGGAGGCGGGCTTGTCACCGCGACAGCTTGCGCTCGTGCGCATGGGCCGAGGCTCGCTCGGCTAGGTCAGCCGCGTCCGGCGACGGAGTCGGCGAGCCGGCGCTCGAGCATGAGTGCGCGCAAGAGGCGCTCGCCGCTCTCGAAGCCGAGCACCTGCGCGCACGCGTCGGCGTTGCCCGGCGGCGGCTGCCCCCAGCGCTGGCGGAAGAACCAGTCGAGCAGCGCCGCGCCCTCGGCCTCGTCGACGGTGAGCATCTGCGCCCCGCCGAGCTGCGCGAGCAGCCGCTGCTTCTCTCGCGCGCGGCGCAGGAGCGGCAGGAGCGCGCCCGTCGCGCGCAGCTGATCCGGCAAGTGCACGAGGAGCTCGGCCGCGTGCTGCGTCCGCGCCCAGTGCAGGCGAGCCTCGCGCTCGAGGAAGCGCGCGAGCGACTCGGCGTCGAGCTGCTCGGCGGCCATCCACGCGGCGATCGCCTCGGGGCTCAGCGTGCCCCGGTGGAGGAAGAAGCTGTTGGCCGCCTCGCCGAGCAAGACCTCGTCGACGACCAGCTCGTCGCGCCGCGCCTCGGTGGTCGCCAGCGCGCGAGCGAGCGCGCCATCGATGGCCGCCGCGTACGTACCCCGTGCCGCGAGGCGCAGCTCGTCGAGGAGCGGCCCGGTGATCCGCGGATCGAGGCTGCTCGTCGTCTGCCGGTGGCCGCTCCGCCGCGCGAGCTGCTCCCAGGCGTCGGTGTGCTCGAAGCGGAAGCTCGGCTCGAATGGCGTCAGCTCGTCAGCTTCGAGCAGCTTGCGCAAAGTCCGCAGGAGCGCGAGCGCGTCCAGCTGCTTCTGCGCGACCCGATGCGCGGGCAGCCACGCGCGCAGCTGGGCGAGCTGCGCGGCTGGCTGGCTCGCGCCTGCAGCCGCGCGCTCGGCGGCGGCTGGCTGGCTCGCGCCTGCAGCCGCGCGCTCGGCGGCCGCACGCTCGGCGGCGGCCAGCACCGCCGCGAAGCTGCGCCGCACGTAGTGCGTGGCCTTGGCCCTCGCGATCAGCTCGGCGCCGAGCGCCGCGTCGATCACCTGCTCGGCGACCGCCTGCTCGAACGTCGCGCGGAGATCGACCATCGCGTCCGAGAGCGGGCGGTAGCCGGCGTCCGCGGGGCCGTGGACGACCGTGACCTCGTCGTCGTCCTCGTACTCGCCCGAGCGGAAGCGCTCGAAGATCCGCCCGACGCCGACCATGCCGAACGGCTCGAGCTCGGCTGCCCGCAGCGCGCCCATGCTCGACGCGCCGTAGACCCGCACGCCCTGCGCGAGCGCCCACAGGATCTCCTTGTGCCAGACGGTCGGCACGCTCGCGAAGTAACCGTCGATGATCGCGATCGCCGCTGGCTGCGCGCTCTCGACCACCCGCAGCACATCGCCTTGCGCGGCCGGGCCCACGTAGACCGCATCGAGCTCGCGCCGCGCGTCATCGAGCCCGAGCGTGGGCCCGAGGAACACGACCACACGCGGCGACGACGTCACGCGGGCGCCCCGGACGGCGCGTCGCCCGCCCGCAGCCGCTCGCGCAGCGCGCGCGCCCGCGCGCCGGGGACATACCCCGGGATCCCGTGCAGCGACTCGAGCCCCGGCACGATCACCCGCACCACCGGGATCCCGAACCGCGGCTGCGTCAGATCCACCACCGCGATCTGCGCCAGCCCCGCCGCCGCCAGCCGCTCGCGCAGCCAGCGCACGTCGTCCTCGAAGTCTGGCGCCTCGCGGCTCGGCACCGCGCCAAAGCTCCGGCCCTCGCCGGGCGCGTCGAGCTCGGCGCGCAGCCGCGCGATCCGCGCCGGATCGCGGGCGCGCTCGAAGAACTCGCGGTCGGCGTCGTCGCGCGTCCCCGCGATGAACGTGAGCCGCGTCTGCGCCGCCTCGGTCAGCGCCCGCAAGAGCGCGATCGCGCGGCTCGGATGGCAGCCCGAGCCGTGGCTCGTGTAGACCTGCCCGGTGTCGCCCGGGCCGCGATCGACGAGCACGCACGCGAACGTCGCCACGCCGACGTCGCTCGTGATGTCCCAGATGCCGATCTCGAGATCCGCCCCCTGCATCGCCGCGAGCACGCGCGCGCAGTCCGGATCGTCGACGCTGCCTGGATCGATCCGCCCGCGCGTCGCGCCGCTGCCGCCCGCCGCGTCCCACAGCGCCAGCGCGTCGCGCTCGATCACCTCGCACAGGCCGTGGCTCACCGCCTCGAGCACGTGGTTGCCCGAGGCCAGGCCATTGCTGCTCATCGTGAAGTAGCCGCTGCCCGCCGGCAGGGGCAGCACGAAGCTCGTGTGGACCAGCTCGTAGGGGACCCACAGCGGCCGATCCGACCCAAAGTCTCGGCCCTCGCACCACAGGATCTGCCGATCGACGTGGAAGCTGCCCGTCGACACGCGCGGGAGCCCCGCCAGATCCACCAGCTCGTGCGCGCGGGCCAGCTCGCGCGCGCTCGCGAGGCGCAGCGGCAGCTCGGCGTGCTCGGCGTGGAAGCCCTCGATCGCCTCCATCAGACCCGACGCCTTGGCCGCCCACAGATCGAGGCCCTTGCCCTGGCTGACGACGAGCGAGCGCGCGTTGGGCCGGTACACGGCCACCACCGGGATGCCCAGCGTGTCGAGCCCGGTCACGTTGGCGACCCGCGTGACGCCCATGCTCGCGGCTAGCGGCCGCACGCGCTCTACCGTCTCGCGCGGCGCGATCAGCCGGTGCGTGCCGGCCGTGTGCTGCTTGCGGATCAGGACTAGCCGTTGTCGTCGGGCTTCTTGAGCGTCGCCAGGTTGACCAGGTAGCAGGACGCGCCGATGCCGGACGTCGTCGGGATCGCCGCGAGCGTCACGCCCTGCTTGATCAGGCTGTTGACCACCGGCAAGAGGGACGTGCCCAGCTTCGGCAGGCCTTCGAGCGCCGAGCGCGTCAAGACGCGCGGCACGTCGAGCTTCTCGGCCCAGATGACGATGTCGTCGACGAACGGGGCTTCCACGACCGCGTCGTGGTGGCCGGCAGTCGCGGTGATCGGCTCGCTCGTGGACCCGCCCGCAGACCCGCTCGCGCCTGCGCTCTCGGTCGTGGTCTGGGCCGGCTCGTCGGTCTTCGTGTTTTCCGCCATGAGACCCCGAGGCACGTTATCGAGAACGCCGCCTCGGGACAAGGGGCGCCGGGGCCTACTGCAGCACGCGCAGCGAGTAGGCCGGCAAGAAGTCCGTGAGGACGTCGTTGGACCGGACCTGCCGCACCCACTCCTCCGGCCAGCCCAGCTCCTCGATGTGGTCGTAGTACCAGGACCCCCGGACCAGCGCGAACAGCGACGTCGTCACGTGCTCGCGATCGAGCCCCAGCTCGTCCATGAGCGCCGGGACCGCCTCGCGCGCGGCGAGCGTCTCGCCCGGCAGCCCGAGGATGAAGTTGCCCGCGACGATGATCCCCGCCGCCTTGTAGTTGCCGACCAGCTCGCGGATCTCGGCCACCGTCACCCGCTTGTCGATGCCGTCGAGCAGGTCCTGCGTGGCCGCGTCGAGGCCGATGAACACCCGCCACATGCCGCCCGCCGCGAGCGCGCGGCACTGCTCCGCCGTGAGGCCCGCGTCGGGCCGCAGGCACCCCGACCACCGCACCGCGTGGCCGCGCGCGGACGCCAGCCCGCCGAGCGCTTCGGCCATCACGAGCGCGCGCTTGGGCAGGATCGTGTCGTCGACGAACGTGATCTCGGCGCCCGGGTGGCGATCGTGGATCGCGGTGACCTCGGCGACGATCTGCTCGATCCCTTTGACCCGGTAGCCGCGGTTCAGCGCCGGGTAGTTGCAGTAGCGGCACGCCGCCCAGCAGCCGCGCGAGCTCTCGAGCGGGTAGCGCGGCGGGCCCGCGGCGAAGTAGCGATCGAGCGGCATCGCCGAGAAGTCCGGGCTCGTCGGCGCCGGTCGATCTAGTTCCGGCCCGCGCTCCGGCCCGCGCTCCGGCCGGCGCTGCCCTCGGCACCACAGGCCCGGGATGTCGCGCGGCAGCTCCGGCGCGCTTGCCGCGGCGCGCACGATCACCTGATCGCCCGGCCCGACGCCGATCCCGTCGAACACCGAGAACAGCGGCGTCACGTCGACGCCTGACACCGCCTGGTGCGTGCACCACGGCCCGCCGACGATCACTTTCGGCGCTGGCGTCATGCAGCGCCCGAGCTCCTGCGCGATCAGGATCGCTGGCAGGAGCTGGCCGACGTACGAGATCGTCATCGCCACCAGCGCCGGCCCGCGCTCGACGATCGGCCGCACGTGGGCCGCGATCCACGCGCGCCAGAACTCCATCCGCGGCTCCGGCTCGCCGCGCGGCGCGAGCAGATCGCCGAGCCGCACCTTCGACGAGTCGACGCCGACCAGGAAGCGCTGCGGGCCGAGCACCGGGCGCGCCCGCATGCCGAGCGCGTAGGACAGCGCCATGAGCGGGGCCGTCCGCTCCGGCCGCGCCACGCGCTGCGCGGCCGGGAGCCCGAGCAGATGCTCGATCCCCGCCACCTCCTCGCGGTGGTCGCCCTCCCGCGCGCGCGACAGGAGCCACGCCAGCGCCTCATTCGAGAACAGCCACTCGTGGAAGTCCAGGTTCAGATCGACGAAGCCCGCCTCGATGCCCGCCGCGCGCAGCGCGCCCGCGAGCACCGCCGGCCCCAGCGGCGGGCTGTCGACGGAGTCCCACAGCGGCGGGTAGACGAGCGCGACCTTCGCCGTCATCACGTCACTGCGCGGCCTGCGCGGCCTGCGCGGCCTGCGCGAGGTACGCGTCGATCGAAGCGAGCTCGATCCCGAGCGCCTCGCGTGCCTCGCTCGGATCGAATACCCAGCGGCCCTCGCCCGTGATCAGCATCAGGGCCGCGAACGAGCGCGGGAGGTCGCCGTCCGCGCCGGCGAGCTGGGCCCGCAGCGCCTCGGCCGGGATCCGCTCGAGCTCGAGGTCCTGGCCGCGCAGCGCCGTGACGCGCCGGACGATCTCCAGCTGCGAGAGCGGCTCGGGGCCGCCGAACGCAAAGGCCCGGTTCTGCGCCGCCGGCCGATCGAGCGCGGCGATCGCCGCCTTCGCCACGTCGAAGAGCGAGATCCAGCTGTTCTGCCCCTCGCCCGTGCCGAAGATCCGCGCCTTGCCGCCCGCGATGTCGAAGCCCAGCGCCGGGCTCGCCCAGATCTCCCAGAAGTGCGGCGGCTGCAGGATCGTGTACCCAAGGCCGCTTCCCACCAGCGCCGCCTCGACCGCCAGCTTGGCGTCCTGCAGCGGGAACGAAAGCTCGTGCCGCGGGAACGAGACGAACACGAAGCGCTCGATGCCCGCCGCCTTGGCCGCGTCGATCAGCGCGAGGTTGCCCAGCCGATCGACCGACTCGATCGAGTCCCCCTCGACGCGCGACAGCGTCGAAGACGCCGTCAGGATCAGGTGGCTGACCCCGGCGCAGGCGCGCGCGAGCGACTCCGGCTGCTTGAGATCGCCCATCACCAGCTCGGCCCCCGCGTCGCGCAGCGCCGCGACCTTCGCCGGATCCGAGCTCTCGCGGACCAGCGCCCGCACGCCGCGCCCCGCCGCCAGAAGCCCCAGGGCGATCTGCGTGCCCAGGACTCCGGTGGCACCGACGACGAGGACCTTGCTCATGGCCGCGCACTATAGCCGAGTTGCTGCGCCAGCTCGATCGCCCGTCGGGTGTGCTGCTTCACCGTCCCGGGGTCGCCGCGCTCGCCCGCGGCGCTCGCCTCGCGCAGCTCCGCGTCGAGCGGATCCGGCAGGTGGTGCTGCGTCGCCGCCGTCAGCTCGCGCGCGAGCTGGGCCAGCTCGCTCGACGGGGCCGGCCCGAGCCCCAGCTCGAGCAAGGGCAGGGCGCCGATCCAGCGGAACGGGAACGGGAACGGGATCGCGTTCCAGGTCGCGATCGCCTGCCGGCACAGCTCGCCCGCGCGGGTCCGCTCGCCGCGGGCCAGCGCGACGCGGCCCTGCAGCGCCAGGCCCATGCCCTCGTAGTCGCCCATCTTGCGCGCGCGCGCCATCGCCAGCGTGGCCGTCGCTGTCGCATCGGCGTCGCCCCAGTGCCCCGCGAGCGCGTGCACGAGCGCGAGGTAGGCGATCGCCCGGGTCTCCGCCACCGCGTCGCTGATCTTGCGGGTCGCCTGCAGCGCCGCCTCGAGCTCGGCCTCCGCTTCGTCGAGCTGCCGGGCGAAGATCAGCCCGAACCCGAGGACGAACCGCGCGAACGCGATCTCGCTCGGCGCGCTCGCCTCGCGGGCCGCCGCCACGCACTCGCGCGCGTGCGCGAGCGTCTCCGCCGAGATCCGGTAGCGATCGCGCCGGTAGTCGCGCGTCACGAGCGCCAGGTAGAAGCGGTAGCGATCGAGCGCCGTGCCGCGCGCCTCGATCACCGGCCGGAGCGGCTCGATGATCGCGTTCATCTCGTCGACGCGGTTCGTCCAGTAGTAGATCCACGCGCGCCCCACCATCAGCTGGATCCACTCCGGCTCGAGCGCGGCCGCGAGCTCCGGCGCGGCCGCGAGCAGCGCCTCGAGCGCGGCGTAGCCCGCGAGCGCCTCGGGGTAGGTGTGCACGCTCTCCCAGGTCTTGGCGATCTTGCGGAGGAGCCGCGCGCGGATGACCAGCTCCGCCTCGGAGCCCGGCGCGGCGGTGCCGCCGCCGAGATCGACGAGCGCCTGCTCGAAGGCCGCGCGCGCCGGCGTGTGCTGGCTGCTGAACGCGAGCGCGTCGCCCAGCTTCTCGTCGAGCTCGCGCGCCTGATCGCGCCCGGCCGCGTCCGCGGCGCCCGCGGCGCTCGCGGCGCCCGCCGCCCCGGCCAGCACGAGCTCGAGCTGCCCGCGCGCCGCGCGATACAGCTCGATCGCCGTGTCGACCGAGTGGACCCGGCGGGCCGCGTCGCCCGCCGCGTGCAGCCGCGGGGCCGCGCGCTCCGGGTGGCCCGCCTCCGCCCAGTGCCGGCCGATCGTGGCCTCGTGCTCGCCCGCCGCGTCGGCGTGGATCGCCTCGATCGCCTCGATCGCCTCGGCCACCCGCGCGTGCAGCGCCCGGCGCCGGGCCGGCGGGAGCGCGGCGACCGGCAGCTCGTGCAGCTTGTCGTGGACGAAGCGGTAGCCCTCGCCGTCGATCGGCTCGATCACCTGCGCCGCCACCATCTCGTCGAGCGCCTCGAGGATCGCGTCGTCCGCGAGCTCGACCACCGCGCCGAGGAGCGGCCGCGAGAACCGCCGGCCGATCACCGCCGCCGCGTCGAGAATCTCGCGGGTCCGCGCCGCCAGCTTGCCCAGCCGCAGCTCGACGACCTGCCGCAGCGAGCGCGGCAGCGGCAGCGCCTCGCAGACCGCCTCCGTCAGCACGCTCGTGTCGGCGATCTTCCAGCGCCCCCGGCTGTCGCGGACCAGCACGCGCTCGCCGACCGCCGTCCGCAGGTACTCCGCCACGAAGAACGGATTGCCGCCGCTCTGCCGCGCGAGGAACGCGACGAACGCCGCCGGCGGATCCGCGAGCGCGAGCATGCCGCGCACCATCTGCCCGACCTCGAGCTCGCTCATGCGCTCGACCGCGAGGTGGAGCGTGCCCCGGTGCGCCGCGAGCGCCTCGAGCGCCGGGCTCCGCTCCTCGGTGCGGTAGCAGCCGAGCACCAGGGTCCGCGGCCGCGCGCCGCGATCGATCTGCTCCTGGAAGTAGGCGAGGAACCCGAGCGTGAGGCTGTCGGCCAGGTGGATGTCGTCGACGATGAGGAGCAGCGGGCGGCCGAACGTGTACGCGTGTAGCGCGTCCCACAGGCAGCGGAACACCCGCGCGCGCGCCGCCGCGGACGGCAGCGGCTCGGGCTCCGGCAGCGCGGCCACGCCCGGCAGCTCGGCGATCTCCGCGCTGTAGAGCGCCAGCACTGCCGCGCCCGCACCGAACATCCGCGCGACCTCGCTCGGGCCGCCCGCCAGGCAGTGCTCGACGAGCGCCTGGAACAGCTCGCGCAGCGCCTGGAACGGACTGCCATTGGGCACGCACCCGCAGGTGACGGTGGCCGCGCTCGCCTCGGTGCTGAGCTTGGCCGCCTCGAGCGCGAGCCGCGTCTTGCCCGCGCCGCTCTCGCCCGCGATCAGCACGAGGCCGCCTCCCGGCGCTTCGTCGTTCGCGGCCTCCGGATCGTCCGTGAGGCCCCCGAAGCGCCGCACCCGCGCCGCCAGCTGGCCGAGCACCTCGCTGCGACCGACGAACGGCGGCCGGTAGAGGAACGGCTGCGGCTCCGGCAGCGGCACCGGCCAGGGGCACCGCGCGCCGCCGATCGCCGCGAGCACCGAGTCGACCGCCTCCGCCGAGCCCACGCGCTGATCGCGATCTTTGACCAGGAGCCCGAAGATCAGCTCGTCGAGCGCCGGCGGCAGCTTCACCAGCCGCCCCGCTGGCGCTGGCGCGTCCATGAGGTGCGCCGCCATGACCTGCCACGGCGCGCCCTCGAACGGCAGGCGCCCCGTCACCAGCCGGTAGAGGATGCACCCCAGCGCGTAGAGATCGCAGCGCGCGTCGAGCAGCTCGCCCAGGAGCTGCTCCGGCGCCATGTAGCCGATCGATCCGGCCACGCCGCCGATGTGCTCGAGCACGTCGCGGCCGTCGGCGCCCACGTGCGTCGCGAGCCCGAAGTCGACCAGGACCGGCAGCTCGCCCGTTTTGATGAAGATGTTGTCCGGCTTGAGATCGCGGTGGACCACGCCCTCGCCGTGGACGAACGCGAGCGCGTCGCAGACGCCCCGCAGGATCGGGAGCATCCGCGGCAGGTCGCAGGCGACCGGCCCTGGTCCTGCCGGCGCGCTCGGCGGCCGCGCCGCCGGTGCGGCCCTCGCCGCGTCCGTGCGGCTCGCGGGCAGCGTCGCGTCGGCCCGCCGGGCGCCCGGTCCTGCCGGCTGCGCGGCGGGCTTCGCCACCGCGCCGCGCAGCGCGTGGAGCAGCGTCGCGGCCTTGCCCTGCAGGCTCACCGGCAACGTCGCGAGCCGCTGCTGCGAGATCCGGAGCCCGAGCCCCTCCGGGGCCGCGTCGGCGGTCGGCGCGTCGGTCGAGATCGGGCCGTACGGGCCCCCCAGCGCGGCCGCGCCCAGATCGATCAGATCCGAGAGCGTCCGGCCGGAGAGCAGCTCCATCGCGTACCAGGGCCGGCCCGCCTCGACGCCGACGCCGACGACCTGCACGACGCCCGGGTGGCGGATGCGCGACAACGTCGACGCCTCGTGGCGGACGAAGGACAGGAGCGTCTCGCTGCCCCGGCTGACCGTCTTGATCGCGGCCAGGGCGCCGGTGAGCTCGTGCTTGCCCGCGAAGACGATGCCCATGCCGCCGCGGCCGAGCACCCGGGAGACCTGGAACGGGCCGATCTTCGCGACGAGATCGGGATCTGGATCGGGAGCAGGAGCGGGATCGCGGTCGCGGTCGGGGTGCTCGGGTCCTCCGGTCATGCTCCCGTCTTCATCTGCGTCGCGCCGATCGGCTCACTTCGTCTTGTCCGCGGCCGCCGACTCCGCGGCCGGCGCGTTCAGCGTGTCGAAGCAGGGCAGCGGGCGCTGCGACCACAGCGAGGTCGAGACCCGGCTCACCGCCGCCGCCCAGGCCGCGCCGCCGCGGTACTCGGCGATCGCCGCCTCGAGGGTGCTCGTCTCGGCCATGCCCCAGACGTTGACGTACTCGTTGATGGTGCCGGTCGTCGCGTTGCCGGCGAACAAGATCTTCCAGCCGTAGCTCGAATTCATCTTGTAGACGGCGTTGTCCATGTAGGTCGCGAAGTCTTCGCGCGCCTGCACACGATTGATCATGTGCAGCGTTTCTAGCATATAGGAATTGACTGGCGTGCTAGGCAGTCCGATCGGTGAGTCCCAGCGCAGCACGGTATAGAGGTTCTGCGCCTCGCCCATGGTCAGCGCCTGGGCCTCGACGTAGCTCTCGTTGTCAGCGGCGTAGGCCATGACCTCGGGCAGCGTGTTGAAGCTCGGGATCGACCAGACGTGGAGCAGCTTCCGCACGAGCCCGGGCGGCTGCCCGGTGGTGTCGAAGACATCCGTCTTCTGGGCCGGCACCAGGAGGCGCCAATCGTGTGCCTTGAAGACGGAGGCCGCCTGACAGATCAATTGATCGTAGCGCTCGACCTGGTCCGCGGGGACCTCCATCGTCGCCACGCACCGGTAGTCAGAGTCTGCTCCCTGGGCCATGAGCGGCGAGCGTGGCACCCGGCCCGCGGCGCTGTCAAGGCTGCGGAACGCGTGCTACGTGCGGAGCGCGCGGACGCCCAGTTTTCGACGAGCAGCATCAGGTTCGCACCATCAGAATAGCGCAGGATCAGGTCTACACTCAGCCACCTGTCATCTCAAGTGTGCCCCAAAGGTCATGCGAAAGAATGAGTGGCAATTGCATCACCCTCAGGCCCCAGCAGAGCTGATAGCGTCGTCGTCGGCCAGAACATCTGGAGGCCCGATGAAGGCGACCGTCCGCTGCCTGATCGCAATCGCGTCAACAGCGTCAATCACCTGTCTGCCCGAGTCTGCCACTGACGATCGAGCGCCACTCGTCAAGCGGATGCCACTCAGCGTCTCCTCCGATGCTGCGTGGTCGCTGTTCGATCGAAGCATCGAGAGCGGATTCTCGTCGCCCACCGCATCGGTGACCGTAAAGCTCGACGAGGTGACAGAGCTTGCCGCAATCAAGGTGTATGGCCCGGCGCCGTACAGGCTACGGGTCACAGGCGCTGCGGGGACATCGCTCGGCGTGGGCCCGATCGATCTGTCCCCGCTATCGCGCGGCTGGCATGCGTTCCCTGCATCCATGCCATCGCGGGTCGACGTCGTCGAGCTGCACTTCGAGCCGACCGGAGGTAGCGGAGCGGTTCCCGAGATCGAGCTCTGGGGAGTTGCAGACGCGCCGCGCCCGCGCATCCCGAAGCTCTCGGCAGAAGACTTGCCGGAGCCGCTCGTCGCGACGAAAGTGCTGGCGCGCGTCGAGATCGAACCCGGCTCCTGCGCGGCGTTCTCCGTCACGTTGACGCGGCGACCCGAGCTGTTTCGACGCGCCTTCATCACCTACCAGGCATCGGACGTGCTGCGTGGGTTCGGGATCAAACGCAGCCTCAACGGGCTGGGTGAGCACGGAGGCAGCTGGCTACCCGGCGCCGGGACGACCGAGGTCATCGACGAGATCGATCCGCAGTCGCTGCGCCCAGAGGCCAACGAAGTTTCGCTGTGCGTCCCAGACGATGCTGCGCGGCGCACGACGATCGAGCGACTGCGTATCATCGGCGAGCTCGACATGGGCAACGCTCTGGCGAGGACGATCTCGATCGGCAGTGACCTGAGAGATGGCGCCGTGCTGCATGACGCAGATCTCGCGACCTCGCTCGAACTGGCCGCAGGAGCGCGCGTCCTGGTCACCCTGGACCGCCTGATTGCCCCGGATGCCCTGCTCCTGTCCGGACAGATCCGTGGCACGGTCTCCGTCACATGCATCGAGCGGAGTGGCGCGGCGGCTCCGCTCGACGTCCGGCAGGACGGTGGGGCGTTCATGCTCGACGGCGGTGCCCGGCGATGCGCACAGCTCGCGATCAGCGTCGATCAGGCGTCGACGCTCGCCGAGCTGGACGTCATCGGCTCAGGGGCAGCCGAGCGTGTCGACTGGCCGCGGCTCGTCGTGACCAGTGCGCGCGAACACTTCGGCGACGTCGCGTGGGTCGGCGGCTTCGTGGCGCGTCCTCGCGCGATGACGACTGCGATCCGAGTCCGGTTCGCTGACGAGGACGTTGGGACGAGGACCGGGGACTTCGGCCGGATGGTGAAGCGCGGCAGTGACGCGCCGGCGAGCTGGCGCGTGCCTGTCACCGCGGCGTTCCCCGACGGGACCAGCGAGACGCTCGAGGTGCTCCTCGAGCGCGATCGCCGCCAGGATCTCGTCTCGGCCCGCGCTTCGACGGCTGAGCCGAGCGACGTCAGCGCCAATACACGGCTCCAGCAACTCGGTCAGCCCGGCGCCGTCGCAGTCGCGCGCGCTTCACGACTTGTCGCGACACAGCTCCGACTGGGCACGCGAGTCGGCGTCGACATCCCCGCCGGCGCCGTCGATGAGCCGACGGACATCACAGTGCGCCACCTCGGGAGAGCAGCCGTGCCTGCGCTCGATCCCGGCATGATCAACGTGACAGGCCCCGAGGACCACGCCTACGAGCTCCTGCCTCATGGCCAGCGGTTCGCTCGCCCCGTCGAGGTCGTGCTCCCGTACGACCCTGCGCTGCTCCCCGAGGGCATGACGCCCGACGACGTCTACATATACTCCTTCGATCTCAAGGCGCAGCGCTGGGGCAAGCTACCTCGGCGATCCATCGATCTCGGCGAGCGCATCACGCGGAGCTCAGCCGATCACTTCACGATCATGATCAACGCGGTGCTCGCGGTTCCCAGGAACCCGACGCCGCTGGCCCACGATCCCACGGCGCTCACCTCGATCGGCGCCGCCTCACCGGCTTCGAACATCGACTTCATCGAGCCACCCGCGCCGAGCCCGACCGGCGACGCGCACGTTTCGCTTCCGGTCCGGCTGCCCCAAGGGCGTGGCGCATATTCGCCCTCGCTCGAGATCTCGTACTCCAGCGCGGGCGGCAACGGCTGGCTGGGCGTCGGATGGGAGCTTCCGCTGTCCCGGATCGAAATCGACACGCGCTGGGGCGTCCCGACGTATACCGCCGCGGAGCATGTGCGGTACTTGCTCGATGGCGCAGAGCTTGTTCCGACCACCGAGCACGATGGGCCGGGCTGTACGGCAGGAGGCCCGGGGCAGCGCTTCCGCCTCCGCGTCGAGGGGAGCTTCGCCCACGTCCTCCGCTGCGGATCGGATCCGGCGAGCTACCACTTCGAGCTTCGCGATCGAGAAGGCACGTTGTTCAGGTACGGAGGAGCCGGTGCCACCCTCGCGAGCTACACAAACGGCGGCGTGTTCCGGTTCGCGCTCCGCGAGGTCGTCGACACGCACGGGAACACGACCCGGTTCTTCTACACCACCGATGCAGAGTCCGGACCTGGCGAGCCGTTCCGGGAGCTGTATCCGTCGCGGATCGAGTACACGTCTCACGCGAGCCTGCCTGCTGCGTATGCCGTTCACTTCGATCTCGACGACGGTGGGCGTCCCGATCGCATCGTGTCCGGCCGGGCCGGGTTCAAGACGGTCACGCGCAAGCTCCTGCGCTCGATCCGCGTGACCTTTCAAGGCGGTCTCGTCCGGCAGTACGTGCTGACGTATGGACACGGGGAGTTCGACAAGACCGTCCTGTCGAGCATCCGGGTGTACGGCACGCACGGTTGCGCCGCGGGCGGCGATGCGTTCACGACGCCGAGCTGCGCCCCGTCGTCGCTGTTCCACGAGCACCGGTTCGACTACCATTTCGAAGAACAGGCGTTCTCGGCCATCGAGCAGTGGAGCATTGCCGATGATCCGGAGCCCGCCAGGGCCACGCTGGCCAAGGGGGCGACGAGCGGTGGTGGCTTCAACATCTCGCTGTCCGCCGAGCTGCCTGGCGGCGTGAGCGCGACCGCCGGAGCGAACGTGGGCGGCAGCACCCGCCACGAGAGCGTCGGTATGTACGACATGAACAGCGACGGATTGCCGGATCAGGTCTTCGAGGTCGATGGCCAGACGGTGGTGCTCTACAACCGGTCGCGGCCGGCTGGTGTCCCGACGAGCGAGCCGCTGTTCGCAGCGGCGACGGACGAGACCACCGACCTCGCAGACCTCGGCATCGAGCGCAATAGCGACTGGGGTGTCAGCCTCGGACTGGAGGCATCCCTGGGTGGCTTTGCCGCCTCTGCAGGGGCGGGGTTCTCGAGCTCGACGGCGAGGTCACGCCAGCTCCTCACGGACCTCGATGGCGACGGCTACACCGACGTGGTCCATGCCGGCGGGCAGGCGCTGCGGGGCCAGCCGTGCGCGGCAGGCACCGGGACGTGCTTCGTGCCAGCACAGTTCGGTGCCGCCGGCAGCATCGACCCGCGCAAAGATCCGATGCTGGCTGCGCTCGCCGCCGACATCGCGGCGCGCACGTTCACGGGCGATCCGGTCGTGCGGTGGGTCGCTCCGTTCACCGGGACGATCACGGTGCGCGGGACGGTGCAGAAGGCGCATGCAGGTGGCGCGGACGGCGTGGGCGTCGAGGTCTACCACCAGGACGCGCTCGTCGAGGGCGTGACGATCGCACCCGCCGCCACCGCGATGTTCACGTTCCCCTCGCCGCGGTCGATTCACGTCGTGGCAGGGGATGCGCTCTACCTGCGCGTCCAGACGAACGAGGACGATGCGGTCGCGCCGGATGGCACCCTGGTCGATGCGGTCGATGCGCGACTCGAGATTGCCTATTCACGCGCATGCACGCCGCTCGGTTGCGACGACATCGCGGATCCCGACGCGGCGCGCGATCCGACCGATCGCCCCGTGTTCGCGTTCGCCACAGACACAGACCTTCGCGTGGCGGGGGCGCCCGCACCGCTCGTGGTGCCCGCCCGCGGCACGCTCGATCTTCACCTGAACGCGGTGAAGCGCCCCTCGGTCGCCGACGTCCGGCTGTGCGTCCAGCGGTTCGCTGCCCCGGGCGGCACCATGCAACTCTCGCTCGACCGGCCGTGTCACGCGAGCGACGCCGAGGTCGCGAATGTCTCGGGCACCGTGGTCCTGGCGGCAGCCGCGAGCACCACCACGCCGATCGATCTGACCGCGCTCCAGGTCGAACCCGGTCAGGTCTTCATGATCCGCGCCGAGTCGGACCTCTCGTTCGATCCCGCCGACGTGTTCATCGAGAGCCGGGCGCCGGAGACGCCCCTGGCCGCCTACTCCGAGGTGTGTTTGCCAAACCTGGAGGGCACGGGATTCGAGTGCTCGAGCGATGCTCGCGTGTTCGCGTCCGTGCCGCTGGACACGCGGCGATTCGGGATGTTCACGCCGATCGCGAATGTGCAGCCGGCGATACCGTACGTCGCCGCGGACACCGGGACGCTGGAGGTCGACAGCTTTCCGGCGCCTGTCACCGTCCTCGGCCTCGACGAGCCATTCCTGGTCGCGGCTCGCTCGAATCGGCGCGGGATCTTGTGGGCTCAGGATTGTACGCACGCGAGCTGCGCCGCGATGGTCGACGTACCGTCGCTGGCGGTCGAGGCGGGCGAGTCCATCACATTCGAGCTCGCGACGCCCAGCGGTGACGATGGTGGTTGGCTGACTGCCACGCTCGATGGCGACGCGAGCTCGATTCCGCTACAGGCACGCGAGCTCGGGGCCAGCGCGACGGCCGGATCCCCGTTTCACGGCGGGTATCGCGGTCTGTCGGTCGGAGTCTGGAACGATCGGGAAGCATTCGCGCCGGCGCAGCTGCTCGATGACCTCGGGCAGCTCGCGATCCTGGCTGAAGATCGCCGGAAGCAGATCGCGCGCTCGATGGTCGCGCCCGAGGCGTTCCTGCGCGGCGCGGAGGTCACCGGAGGCGTGCCGGCCTGGATCGCGCCGAGCTCGCACGCGCTGGTGAGCGCGACGCTGCTGCATGCCGCGCCGATCGGGATCGTCGAGCAGACCGGGCAACGTGGCGGCTTGTTCGCGGCGGACTACCTCCGGATCTCGGGGACCCGCTCCTTCTTCCTGACGGCGAAGGCCGAGCTCGAGCGCCTCCATGTCGCGAGCGTCGGGCTCCAGGGCTCCGCGAGCCGGACCGATACCACGACCGACATCGTGGACATGAACGGAGACGGCATCGCCGATGTGCTCACCCCGGCGGGGGTCACGCTGGGGGCATTCACCGCCGCCACGGCGGGTGGCGGTGTGGCGGCGTTCGACGCCGCCGGGCTACCTCTGCGCCGCCGGGACGGTCACGAGTACGCGATCGATTTCGGCGGTCGCGCCGTGATCAAGAAGACCCGCGCCAGCGGGCTGCCGGTGAGCGTCGATAATGACAAGGGGCCGGATCGAGGCTTTCTAGGATTGAGCGCCGGTCTGGGCCTCGGTATCGGGCGCACGCAGCTCACCCGCGATCTCGTGGACGTGAACGGCGACGGCCTGCCGGATCTCGTGTCGCGTGACGCGACGGGCATCGAAGTCCAGTACAACCTCGGCGACCGCTATGGCCGTCCCGAGCCGTTCGGCACGGTCGCCGCTCCGCTGCTCGATCCGCTCGATGGCTTCGAGGAGCTCGTCGAGGGGCTCGCGCTGGGGTTCGATCTCGACAGCACGCGCCACGCGCTCCAGCACGAGACCACGCTGAACGTCCACGCGAGCGGCGGCTTCAAGCTGGGGAGCTTCCTCGATCTCTCCAGCTCGGTCCGTGCCAGCACGACCCGCATCACGCGCCAGCTCGCCGACATCAACGGCGACGGCCTCCCCGATCTCCTGTTCAAGAAGCACGGCGAGCCCCGGATCCGGGTTCAGCTCAACCGCGGCGGCGATCTCGGTCCTGCCACCGATTGGACGATTCCCGCTGGCTGGCCCGAATCGCCTGGCGGCGTGTTTGCCAGCGCGAGCTCGTTGCCCAGCAAGGTCGCGAGCTGGCTCG
Source organism: Kofleriaceae bacterium (assembly GCA_035558535.1). Classification (GTDB taxonomy): domain Bacteria; phylum Myxococcota_A; class Polyangia; order Haliangiales; family Haliangiaceae; genus JABFXX01. The sequence goes on along the minus strand of DATMCI010000219.1, from coordinate 34,166 downwards.
ACAAGCTCCTCGTGACTGGCCCTGACGTGCTCGCCGGAACAGGCTCGCAGGATGGCAGCTCGAAGAGCGCGTCGGCGGCGATCCCGCTCCCGTACGTGACGCTCGGGCTCGGCGGCTCCCGGAGCACGAGCAAGGATACGTACGAGCTCTCGCTCCTCGATATCGACGGTGATGGCGCGGCCGATCACGTGCTGCGTGTCGGGAGCTCGAGCGGCACCGGCCGGATCTACGTCAAGCGCAACCGGGTCACCGGGAAGACGAACCTGCTCCGCGCCATTCATCGTCCGCTCGGCGGCAGGATCACGCTCTCGTACAACCGTGTCGGGAACACCGTGGCGTTACCGCAAAGCCGTCAAGTGCTGACGCGGGTCGAGGTCGATGACGGCGTGGACCTCGGCTCCGCGTTCCCCAGTCCGAATCTGGTCACGACGATCCAGTACGAGAATGGCTTCTATCACCGGCGCGAGAAGGAATTCTTCGGCTTCGGCAAGATCACCGCGCGCCGGGCCGACGGGGTTACTACAGAGCTCGAGTACGAGAACGGCGGCTACGCGCTCAAGGGGCTGCAGAGGTCCGAGACGCGGCGCGACAGCCTCGGCCGCCTGCTGCGCCGGCGCGTGATCCAGCGAGAGCTGCGCCCCGTGCTGGACGCGGATGGCCAGCCAGTCGGCCCTGATGCCGGCTGTCTCGGTCATCTCCATCCATCGCTGGACGCCGACGCATGCACGCCGCGGTTCGCGGTGGTTACTCAGGAGGACGACCTCCGGGCCGAGGGCGGCAGCGTCACCAAGACGCGTCGCATGAAGGATCTCGCGCACGATCGCTTTGGCCACGTGCTGGAGTCGATCGACTACGCCGACGACGCGATCACGAATGACGACCTGTACACGAGCGCGGCCTATTCGAACGACACGACGCGGTGGATCCTGGGCCGCCCGACGAGCCTGACGGCGCGTGCGGGCTCGGCGAGTGGCGCGCTGTTGCGCTCGCGCTCGGGGACGTACAACGCGCAAGGTGCTCCACTCGCGATCGCAGTCGCGACCGGCGCGGGAACTGCGGTGACCCAGCTCGCCTACGATGACTTCGGCAACCTCGCGCACGTCACGACGCCTCCCAACCACGTCAATCAAGTCCAGACGTTCTCGCTGGACTACGACGATCCGACGCGGACATATCCGACGCGCGCTACCGATGGCTTCGGGTACACGTCGCACGCGGCCTACGATCCGCGCTTCGGCGTCGCCACCTCCGAGATCGATGTCAATGGCGCGCAGGTTCGGCGCACGCTCGATCCGTTCGGGCGCCTGCTGGCGGTGCACGGCCCCTATGACGCGATCGTGCCCGCGCTCTCGTTCGAGTACCTCTCCGAGGCCAGCCCGCCGCGCGCGGTCACGATCACGCGCGCATCGGCCCCCGCGGACTACAGCGGACCCGTCCCTGCGCCGATCACGACCGTCACCGTGACCGACGGGCTCGCGCGGGCGCTCCAGCTCCGCAAGACGGCGGTCGTCGATGGCATCACGGGCATGACCACCAGCGGCGGCGCCTCGTACGATGCGATCGGTCGCGTCACCGCGACCTATCATCCATTCTTCACGCCCGGCGCGAGCACGGGCTTCGTCGCGCCGGTCGTCACGCCTGCCACGCGCGTGGCATACGACGCGCTCGATCGCACGGTGTCGACGCGGCAGCCCGACGGCGCGACCGAGACCGCGCGCTATGACCTCGCGGCGCCGCCTGACAGCCCAGGGACCGTGCTGTTCGCGATCACCGCGGTCGATGCCAACGGGCACGTGCGCGAGACCTTCGCCGATCATCTCGAGCGCGTCCGGACCTTCGTCGAGCACCCGACCGCTACGACGTCCTCGATCAATCGATATGACTATCTCCCTACCGGGGAGCTGTCGCGCATCGTCGATGCCGAGGGCGCCCAGACTCGCCTTGGTTACGATCTGCGGGGGCTCCGGACCTCGTTCGACAACCCGGACTACGGCCTGATCGAGGAGCGCCATGACCTGATGGGCAATCGCATCGCGCTGATCGAGCCCAACCACCGCGCGCTCGGCGCCGAGGTCCGATATCTCTATGATCGAGACCGCCTGTCGCGCATCGACTACCCGTCGAAGCCCGACGTCACCTTCGTGTACGGCGCCCCGGGCGCTGGTGCGTTCCGGGCCGGCCGGCTCGCCGAAGTCCACGACGAGACCGGCTCGCAGGAGCACTTCTACGGCGCGCTCGGCGAGTCACGGCGCACGCTGCGCACGGTTCGAGATCCGGCGCACCCGAGCCACGCGCCGAAGGTCTTCGACACGCGGTTCACCAGCGATTCGCTCGGCCGGATGCTCCGCATCGGCTATCCCGACGGCGAGCAGGTCACGCATACGTACGACGCCGGCGGCTCGCTCGCCAAGGTCACCGGCCATGGCGCCGGCTATGCGGTGACCTACGCCGACGAGCTCCGCTACGACGTGTTCGGCAACCGCACGCGGGCGCGGTTCGGCAACGGCGTGGTCACCACGTGGAGCTTCGACCCGCTGCGCGTTCGCCTTGCGTCGCTCGTCACCACGCTGCCGGCGCCAGCGGCGACCAAGGTCCAGGATCTGCGGTACAGCTACGATCCGGCCGATAACCCGACCCAGATCGAGGACGCGCTGCCGCCGCCGCCCGCGAGCGGCAAGCTCCCGGGCGGCTCGAGCGTGGCGTTCACCTACGACGGGGTCGATCGCCTCACGCGCGCCGTCGGCAAGGCGCCGCTCGCGCAGGGGAGCTCGACGACCTACGACCAGACCTTCGCGTACAGCGCGAGCCACAACCTCCTGAGCAAGCAGCGCGTCCACCTGCTCATCAACAACGGCGGCAACGCGCAGTCTCCCACCGCCACGAACTTCGCGGCGGCCTACACCTACGGCGCGGCCCGGCCGCACCTGCCGAGCCGCGTCGGCGACCTCGACCTCGCCTATGATCCCTCGGGGAACCCGATCACGCGGCGGAGCGCCGCCACCGGATCGATCCAGCAACTGACGTGGGACGACGATGGCCGGCTCGTCCAGGTGTCCGGGATGGGTGCGAACCAGCGCAACGTGTACGACGCGTCGGGGCTGCGCGTGATCCGGAGCGGTCAGGACGGCGACACCGTGTTCGCGAGCCCGTACTTCGACGTCGCGAACGACAACACAGGCACCAAGCACGTGTTCGCTGGCGCGCTGCGCGTCGCGAGCGTGCTGCGCGCGTACTCGAGCGGTTCCGATCCGCCGCTACCGCCGAGCTCCGGTACGGCCTTCTACTTTCACGCCGATCACCTCGGCTCGACCGGCGTGGTGACCGCACAGGACGGCACCGTCAACGACGCGCACGCCTACTTCCCGGACGGCGAGCTCTGGATCGACGCCGGTCCCAAGCAGCCGATCAATGGCTATCTGTTCAGCGGCAAGCAGCTCGACGTCGAGACCGGGTTCTACGACTTCGGCCAGCGCTTCTATGACCCCAGGCTGAGCCTCTGGCTGGGGACCGATCCGATCCTGCTCGACGACGCACCGGACCGGGCGATCGGCCAGCCGCTGCTGCTCGCCCCTGGCGCGTACGCCGCGCACAACCCGCTGGGCTTCATCGATCCAGATGGCCGGGATTGGGTCTCGTGGCTCAAGCGGGGGGGCAGAGCCGTCGGCCGATTCGTACGCGACGAGGTCGCCCCGCGCGCCGCAGGCGCCGTGAAGATCTGGGCCGGTACCGCTGGATTCGTCGCCGGCGCTGCCCTGTGCGATACCGGCCTCGGCTGTGTGGCTGGCGGACCGCTGATGGCGATGTCCGCGGACGTCGGCGCCTCCGGCGTCAGCCAGGTGATCGACGGCAGCCCACACGCAACGGTGGCTGGCCAGCTCGGCGGCCCTACCGCACAAGCGATCGAAGAAGGCATCGTCGGCGCCGCCGGTATTGTAGGCACGGTGAGGGCCCTGTCCACCAGGGGGACCAGTCGCGCTCTCTCCGAGAGTGGGAATGGGACTACAGGAAGTAGCATTCAAGCAACCACGACCAGAAGTGTCGCTCACAGTGGAGCCAGCGTCGTACGAGCAGGTCAGGCGGGCGAAGCGGCGGTCCGCAGTGTGGCGAACATTGGTCCGAAGGTGTCGATTCGAGTAGCCGGTCGTACAAGGATTCCTGACGGGCTCACGAGCTCCGTGCTCAGCGAGGTCAAGAATGTGAGTTCGCTCAGCTACACTCAGCAATTACGCGATTTCGCAACATATGCGAGACAGAATGGGTTACGCTTTGACCTCTGGGTCAGACCGACGACACAGCTCTCTGCTCCGCTCGCCCGAGAAATTTCGAGCGGCACCATCAACTTACGGTACATCCCATGACAACTAAAAAAAAGGTCACCGCGGCTGAGCTGATGGCCAAGCTCAATGCTGACCCAGAGTTCGTCGCGAAGCGTGCACGAGAGGAAGAGGAGCGGCAAAAACGAGAAGCAGAATACCGACGCGCCGAAAAGCCACTGGTTGATGAGTTGCGAGCAGCGGGCTTCCAGGTGCAGTCGGCATGGGATTTGGTCAACACGCCGGGCTCTTACCCAAATGCGGTGCCAATCCTCTTGGCACACCTCCGTCGTCCATACCCGGCACCGATACGGGAGGGCATTGCTCGGGCACTGGCCGTCCCGGAGGCGAAGGCAGCTGGCTGGTACGACCTGACACGGATGTACCGCGAAGAGCAGGAGCAGCGAGCGAAGGATGGGTTGGCCGTGGCCATTGCCGCAGCCGCGGATGATGAAGTGATTAGCGATGTTATTTCCCTGGCGCGGGACACTCGGCATGGCTCAAGCCGCCTACTTTTGCTAAGTGCGCTTGAGCGCTCGACAGATCCGCGAGCTCGCAAGGCGCTCATGGACCTCGGCACTGATCCGGACCTCAACAAGGAAATCCAGGTCATCCTGCGTCGCCTCAAACGGGCCAAGCGGTGAGACTGCGGTGACCCAGCTCGCCTACGATGAATTCGGCAACCCCGAGTAGGTCACGACGCCGCCCAACCACGTCAATCAAGTGCAGACGTTCTCGCTGGATTACGACGATCAGACGCGGATGTATCCGATGCGCTCGGCTGCCACACGGGGGAGGGGCAGCGCGGTCTCGTTCGATCTCGATCGACTCGCGCGCGGCGACTGATCCGTCGTAGCCGATCGCGATGGCACACGTCGGTCGGCATTCGTCGGCGCGCGGGCTGGCCGCGTTCGCTTAGACTGGACCGATGGCCCTCTGCGCCTGCGCGCGTGACGCGCTCTGCGACTCATGCCTCGGCGCGATGATCACGCAGCACCGCGGGGTGGCCGCGTGCCGCGGTGACACGTGGGCCGGGGCCGTCGCGCGGCGCCGGCCGCGGGCGCGCGGCACGCCGTGGCCGGCCTACGACGGCAAGGCCGCCGCGATCGCGCGCGGCAAGGTCGCCGACCTCGCCCTCGATCCGCGGCTCGTCGACGCGCTCGCGCGCATCTGCCACGAGCAGGCGGGGCGGGCCTGGACGAGCACGGCGTGGTGGTGGCAGGGCAGGTAGCAGGGCAGGTGGCAGGGCAGCTGGCAGGGCAGGCCGATCGTCCGTCGGCCGCGCTCGCTCACCGCGCCTGGTGCGCGTCCCAGCACGTGGGCTTCGGGTTCGAGGGCCAAAGCCGCGCCCCGCAGACCTCGCAGAGCCGCACGCGCTCGTTCCAGCTCCCCGTCTGGCCGAACAGCTTCGTGGCGTGCACCCAGGCCCGATACTCGGGATCGTCCGGCGGCAGGAGATCGCCCTCATCGTCGACGGGCGCGGCCGGCTCCTGGCCGGCCAGGAGGCCTCGCACGTAATACGCGGTCTCCCGCGAGCACTCCGTGATGTCTGACTTCGAGACCCGGAAGCCGAGCTGCTTCGCGGGGCACCAGGCATGGATGCGCCCGCGAAACGTGTGCCCGTTGCCCAGCACGTAGTGCCGTCCTTCGCAGTGCGCGGTGACAAACCAGAGATCCGGATCCAGCTCCGGCCCGCCGCCTCGATCTACGCTCGCCTCGGCGGAGCTCTCCCAGACCAGCGGGTGCTGGACGCGGAGCAGGCGGCACACGACCGCGCCCGCGCGCCGAGGCTGCGGGCGCTCCCACTCTTCGACGAGGTCCATCGCCCGGGACCGCGCGAGCGCCAGCGCGTCGGCCCGCGAGATCCCCGCGAGCGTGCCGTCGTCGCCGTAGAGCAAGACCGACTCCTCCGTGATGGCTTCGTTCATCCGGACGCGCATCGCTTCCATTGTACGCTGCGCGGACATGACGGATCGCGACGGCGCTGATACGGGTGCGCCCCGGCGAACGAAGCTGTACGGGGCCATCGACCTGCCGGAGCACTACCCGCCGACCCTGGCAGACGAGGCGGCCGAGCCCACGGACACCGGGCCGGGCGTGGGCGAGGTGCTCGTCCACTACCGCATCGAGGGCGTGCTCGGGCGCGGCGGCATGGGCGAGGTGCTGTCGGCGCGCGACGAGCAGATCGGCCGCTCGGTCGCGATCAAGCGGCTGCGCATCGAGCGCCCGAGCCCCGAGCTGCTCGCCCGGTTCTTGCGCGAGGTCCGGATCCAGGGCCGGCTCGAGCACCCGGCGATCGTGCCCGTCTACGAGCTGTGCAGCCACGACACGAGCCAGCCGTTCTTCGTCATGAAGCAGCTCGCCGGCACGACGCTCGCGGACGTGATCCTGCGCCTCGGCGCCGACGAGCGCACCAGCGAGCGCACCGGCGAGCGCGCCAGCGAGCGCACCGGCGAGCGCGCTGCGGAGGAGCCGTTCAGCCTGCACCAGCTCCTGCGCGCGTTCGTGGACGTGTGCCTGGCGATCGAGCTCGCGCACACGCGCGGCGTGGTGCACCGCGATCTCAAGCCCGCCAACATCGTGCTCGGCGATTTCGGCGAGGTCTACGTGCTCGACTGGGGCATCGCGCACGTGGCGAGCGAGGGCGAGCACCGCGCGAACCTCGACGACATCGAGTCGCTCGGCGCCACCGACACCGTGGACGGCGCGATCCTCGGGACGCCCGGCTACATCGCGCCCGAGCAGATCCTCGGCGCCGCGGATCTCGACGGCCGCGCCGACGTCTACGCGCTCGGCTGCATCCTGTTCGAGATCCTCACGCTCGAGCCGCTGCACCCGCGCGGCCAGCCCGCGATCGCCTCCGCGCTCGAAGGCGTGGACGCGCGCGCGTCGCTGCGCGCGCCGGGGCGCCAGATCCCGCCGGAGCTCGACGCCATCTGCGTCCGCGCGACCGCGCTCGAGCGCGAGCCGCGCTTTCCCACCGCGCGCCAGCTCGGCAGCGCCGTGCAGCGCTTCCTCGACGGCAACCGCGATCTCGCCCTCCGCCAGGAGCTCGCGCGGAGCGAGCTCGCCGCCGCGCGCGAGGCCCTGGCGGACGGGAGCCCGCTGTCGCGGCAGGCCGCGATGCGCTCGGCGGCGCGGGCGCTGGCCCTCGATCCCACGAGCCGCGAGGCGGCGGATCTGGTCGGGCACATGATGATCGAGCCGCCCAAGGAGACCCCGCCCGAGGTCCTCGCCGAGATCGCGCAGCTGGACCTGCGCTCGTGGAGGGCGAGCACGCGGTTCGGGACGCTGGGCGCGCTCGGCTACATCGCGTTCTTCCCCATCCTCTACTGGGCCGGGCTGCGCGATCCCGTGTACCTGATCGCCGGCCCGGCCATCTCGGCGTTCATCATCTTCGCCCTGCAGGTGCTCGCGCCGCGCTCGGTCGTGTGGCCGCGGTACCTCGCGATCGCCGGCAACCTGGCCATGTTCGCGCTGCTTGGCTGGATGGTGAGCCCCGTCGTGTTCGGTCCCGGACCACCGATCATCCTGATCACCATCCTCGCCGCGCATCGCCAGCTGATGCCGCTCTGGCTCGTCGCCACCGCCACCGCGCTCGCGACCCTGTCTCCGTGGTTCCTCGCGTTCGCCGGTGTGGTCGGTCCGCGGGTCTGGGTGTCGGGGAGCGATCTCGTGCTGCACACCGCGGCCGCCCAGCTCGACACCACGGGGGCCATCGTCAGCCTGATGTTCTATACGTTCGTGATCTCGCAGCTCGCCGCGCTCGTCGGGCGGCTCCAGGACAACGATCGCCGCGCCGCGCGGCGCGCGATCCAGATCCAGGCGTGGCAGCTGCGCCAGCTCGTGCCGCGGGCACCGAGCGCGCCGGCACCCTGACAGCATCGCGTTGACGCTACGATACGCGCATGGTGAATGGCGATGACGCCGATGCGGGTGCGTCCCGGCGAACGAAGCTGTATGGGGCCATCGATCTGCCGGAGCATTATCCGCCCACGCTCTCGGATGCGGCGGCCATGCCCACGGCCGCTGGACCGGACGTGGGCGAGGTGCTGGTTCGCTACCGGATCGAGGGCGTGCTCGGGCGCGGCGGCATGGGCGAGGTGCTGTCGGCGCGCGACGAGCAGATCGGCCGCTCCGTCGCGATCAAGCGGCTGCGCATCGAGAGCCCGAGCCCCGAGGTGCTCGCCCGATTCTTGCGCGAGGTCCGGATCCAGGGCCGGCTCGAGCACCCGGCGATCGTGCCCGTCTACGAGCTGTGCAACCGCGACCTGGGCCAGCCGTTCTTCGTCATGAAGCAGCTCGCCGGCACGACGCTCGCGGATCTGCTCCCGCGCCTGGGCGCCGGCGAGCGTGCCGTCGAGGAGCAGTTCAGCTTGCACCAGCTCTTGCGCGCGTTCGTGGACGTGTGCCTGGCGATCGAGTTCGCGCACACGCACGGCGTGGTGCACCGCGATCTCAAGCCCGCCAACGTGGTGCTCGGCGATTTCGGCGAGGTCTACGTGCTCGACTGGGGCATCGCGCACGTCGTGAGCGAGAGCGAGCACCGCTCGAGCGTCGAGGACATCGAGACGCTCGGCGTGGCCGAGACGGTGGACGGCGCGATCCTCGGGACGCCCGGCTACATCGCGCCCGAGCAGATCCGCGGCGACGCCGACCTCGACGGTCGCGCCGATGTCTACGCGCTCGGCTGCATCCTGTTCGAGATCCTCACGCTCCAGCCGCTGCACCCGCGCGGTCAGCCCGCGATCGCGTCCGCGCTCCACGGCGTCGATGCGCGCGCGTCGCTGCGTGCCCCGGAGCGCCAGATCCCGCCGGAGCTCGACGCCATCTGCGTCTGCGCGACCGCGCTGGAGCGCGAGCAGCGCTTCCCGACCGCGCGCCAGCTCGGCAACGCGGTGCAGCGCTTCCTCGAGGGGAACCGCGATCTCTCCCTGCGCCGGGAGCTCTCGCGCGGCGAGCTTTTGGCCGCGCGCGAGGCCATGGCCGCCGGGACCACGCCGGCGCAGCAGACCGCGATGCGCGCGGCGGCGCGGGCGCTGGCCCTCGATCCGACGAACCGCGAGGCCGCGGATCTGGTCGGCCGCCTGATGCTCGCGCCGCCGAAGGAGACCCCGCCCGAGGTCGAGGAGGAGCTCGCGCAGCTCGATCTGTACGCGTGGGAGACGAGCACGCGCTTCGGGACCGTGGGCGCGCTCGCCGCCCTCGTGTTCTTTCCGTTCCTCTACTGGGGCGGGGTGCGCGACCTCTGGCCCCTGATCGTGGGCCCGGCGATCGCGGCGCTCATCATCTTCGCCTTGGAGGTGCTCGCGCCGCGGTATCCGGTGTGGCCGCGGTACGTCGCGATCGTGGGCCACCTGGCGCTGTTCGCGCTGTTCAGCTACCTGGTGAGCCCGGTCGTGTTCGGCCCTGGGCCGCCGGTCCTTTTGGTGACCATCCTCGCCGCGCATCGCCGGATGATGCCCGCCTGGCTCGCCGCGGCGGTCACCTCGCTCGCCACGCTCAGCCCGTGGATCCTCTCGTTCGCCGGTGTGATCGGTCCGCAGGTCTGGGTGTCGGGGGGCGATCTCGTGCTGCGCACCGCGGCGGGCCAGCTCGATGGCACGGGGACCATCGTCGGGCTCGTGTTCTATATCGTCGGGTTCGCGCAGCTCGCCGCGCTCCTCGGGCGGCTGCAGGAAGACAATCGGCGCGACGTGCGGCGCGCGCTCCAGATCCAGACGTGGCAGCTGCGTCAGCTCGTGCCGCGGGCGACGCCCGCGCCAGGACCCTGATAGCATCCCGCTCCATGGGGGTGCGTGATGAGCTCTGCGGACGCACCGTCGGCGAGTTCGTCCTGCGCGAGCGCATCGGCGAGGGCGCCTACGGGGCCGTCTACCGCTGCGAGCAGCCGCTGCTCGGCCGCGAGGCCGTCATCAAGGTGCTCCACGGCAGGTTCCGCACGAAGCAGGTGATGGTCCAGCGGTTCCTGCGCGAGGCCCGGCTCGCGTCGCGCCTCGATCACCCCTACGCCGCGCACGTCTACGCGTTCGGCGTCGAGAAGGAAGATCGCCTCCTCTGGATCGCGATGGAGATGGTGCACGGCACCCCGCTCGATCGCTGGCTCGCCCAGCGGGGTCCCTTGCCGCTCGCCCAGCTCGTGCCGTTCTTCGAGCGCATCGCCGAGGTGGTGCAGACCGGCCACGAGCACGGCATCGTGCACCGCGATCTCAAGCCGTCGAACGTGATGGTCATCGAGCGGGCGGGGCGGCTCTTGCCCAAGCTCCTCGATTTCGGGGTCGCCAAGATGCTGTCCGGCGAGGAGCCCGTCGGGTCCGGGCAGATGCTGCTCGGGCCGATCGAGGAGCCCGACGGCGCGGCCTCCGTGGTGGACTCCGTGGCCGACACCGCGCCGCCTGCGCTGTCGCACGGGACGACGCTCACCGACACCGCGCAGGTCACGGATCCGAGCTTCATGCTCCAGTCCGAGCTCACCGACGTCGGCACGATGATGGGCACGCCCTCGTACATGGCGCCCGAGCAATGGGTCGGCGAGGAGGTCGGCCCGCGCGCCGATCTGTACGCGCTCGGCGTGCTCGCCTACGAGGCGCTCACCGGGCGGCGGCCGTTCCACACGAGCTCGGTGGCGGAGCTCGCCACGCTCCACATGCACGCGCCCGTGCCGCCGGTCGGCGGCGAGCTCCCCGAGACGCTCGATCGCTTCTTCGCGCGCGCGCTCGCCAAGCGCCCACTCGATCGCCCCGCCAGCGCGCTCGAGCTCGCCGCCGCGCTGCGGGTGGCGTCGGGGCTCGCGGAGGATCCCCTCGAGCTCCCGCGCCTCGAGCGCGGCATCCGCGACATCTGGGTCGCCGAGGCGCCGCAGCCGCTCGCGGAGGCGATCGCGGCGCTCGAGGGCGCGCGCAACCCGCACCAGGCCCGCGACGTCGCGCGGGATCTGTTCCGCACGCTCGTGCGGTACCTGCTCGCGCTCGTGCTCGCGTCGCGCGCGCAGGTGCGCGAGGCGTCGGACGATCCGGTCGCCGACGCCCTGCTCCGCGATCTGGGGCGCCGGGGCCTCGACGACGCCGAGCGCGTCCGCCTGATGCGCCGGCTCGTGCAGGGGTTCGCGGCGCAGCGCGGGGCGCACCCGATCCCGCCGCTCGTGGATCTGCTCGTCCCGCGGACCGAGGCCGGCGAGGGCGAAGGCGAAGGCGAGGGCGGTGACACGCTCGAGCCCGTGCTGCGGATCGAGCGCGCGGCCGATCCGCGCGGCGGGGACGATCTGGTCCGGTCCCAGCTCGTGCAGCTCGTCGGGGCGCTCGGGCGGCTCCTGCGCGCCGCGTCGTTCCTGCTCGACTACCGGCTCGTCATCGCGCGGTCCGGCGCCTGCGAGAGCTGGATGGGCCTCCGGCGCGAGCACCGCCGCCTCGTGACGCCGCGCGGGGCCGCGCCGCCCGAGCGGCAGCCCGTGCTGCTCGATCTCGAGGGGCGGAGCACCCTCGCGCTGTGGCCGCTCGCGCAGGTCGCGCCGCCCACGCCCGGCGCCGAGGACGAGCTGTTCCTGTTCGACGGCCCCGATCGCCGCGGGGCCCGCCTCGTCGCGACGCCGCGCGGCTTCGAGCTCCACGATCCCGCGCTGTGGGACTGGCTCGGCAAGCACGCGTTCGCGTGGTCGGCCGAGGACGCGCGGGCGAGCTCCGAGGCCGACGCGCCGTACCTCGGGCTCGAGCCGTTCTCGGCCGCCGACGCCGATCTGTTCGTCGGCCGCGAGCGCGAGGTCGACGCGCTGTCGAACCGCCTGCGCACCGCGGCGCTCCAGATCGTCGTCGGCGCCTCGGGGGCCGGCAAGAGCTCGTTCGTCCACGCCGGCGTCGTCCCGGCGCTGCCGCCCGGATCGCGGGTCGTCGCGATGCGCCCCGGGAACCGGCCCGTCGCGACGCTCGCCGCCAAGCTCGGCGCCGCCGGCGTCCCCGAGCGCGAGATCCGCGAGCTGTTCAATGCCGTCTCGGGCACCAGCACCACGCTCGGCGCCGCCGCCGCGTTCGGCGCCACCGACGCGTGGCTCGCGGACGCGACCGACGACGGCCTCCTGGTCCTCATCGTCGATCAGCTCGAGGAGCTGTTCACGCTGTGCCACGATCAGGCCGCGCGCGAGCGGTTCAGCGCGATCCTCGACGCGCTCACGTCGTCCTCGCACGGCCGGATCCGCGTGATCGGCACCCTGCGCGACGACTTCCTGATGCGCGCCGCGGCGCTGCCCGTGCTCGGCCCGCGCGTGGCCGCCTCCGTCTTCCTCCTCGGGAACCCGTCGCGCGAGGACCTGATCCGCACCATCGTCGAGCCCGCGCGCCGCCTCGGCTACGAGCTGTCCGATGCCGAGCTCGCGCCCGAGATGGCGCAGGCCGTCGCCGGGCGCCCCGGCGCGCTCGCGCTGCTCTCGTTCACCGCCGCGCGGCTGTGGGAGCTGCGCGATCGCCGCTTCCTCCGGCTGACCCGGGCCGCCTACGAGGCCATGGGCGGGGTCGGCGGCGCGCTCGGCCAGCACGCCGAGGAGACGCTCGCCGCGCTCGGCGCCGAGGATCGCCGCCTCGTGCGCGAGGCGTTCCGCCACCTCGTTACCGCCGAGGGCACGCGCGCGCAGCTCTCCGTCGCCGACCTCGGCCAGGCGCTCGCGAGCCCCAACGCGGCCGCCGTGATCGACAAGCTCGTTGCCGCGCGGCTCCTCGTGATCGCCGAGCACGAGGACGGCGCGCGCGTCGAGATCGTCCACGAGGCGCTGCTCGCCGCGTGGCCGCGCGCGCAGGAGTGGATCCGCGAGGACGCCGACAGCGTGCGCATGCGCGATCAGGTGCGCTCCGCCGCGCGGCAGTGGGACGAGCGCGGGCGCGCGCGCGGCCTCCTGTGGCGCGATGAGCCGCTCGCCGAGCTCGAGCGGTGGCGGCGCCAGCACGAGGTGCACGGCCTGACCGCGATCGAGCGCGCGTTCGCGGACGCCAGCCGCGCGGCCGCCGCCCGTGGTCGCCGCATCCGCCGGCTCGTGCTCGTCTCCGGCTTCGTGGCGCTCGCGGTTGCGCTCGCCGTCATGTTCTGGCTGCGCGAGGAGGCCCGGCACCAGCGCGCCCTCGTGCAGGAGCAGCTCGTGAGCAGCTACATCGAGCGCGGCCAGCAGGCCCTGCTCGTCGGGAACACCGAGGCGGCGCGGGAGTCGCTCGAGGCCGCGTACCGGATGGGCGCCGACACGCCCGCTGTCCGGTTCATGCGGGCGCGCGCGCGCGAGTCGATCGATGCCGAGCTCGCGACGCTCGGCGGGCACGCCGGCCAGGTCTGGTACGCCGCGTTCAGCCCCGACGGCACGCGCGTCCTGACCGGCGGCCAGGACGCCTCCGTCCACGTCTGGGGCGCCGCGTCCGGGCGCGAGCTGCACGCCCTGCGTGGCCACGTGCCGCCCGTCCTCGCCGCGTGGAGCCCCAGCGGCGAGGTCGCGACCGCCGACGCCGCCGGGACGATCCGACTCTGGACCGCGGACGGTCGGCTGCGCGCCTCGATCGCCAGCACCGGCGGGCGCGGCGCGGCCAGCGGGATCGCGTTCGCGGGCGACGGCGCGCACGTCGCCGTCCCCGGCTCCGACGGGAGCGTCGTGATCGGGGACGCCCGCACCGGCCAGCTGCGCGCCACGTGGAAGGCCGATCCCGAGGCCGTCTACGGCCTCGCCTTCGATCCGTCGGGGACACGCGTGGTCACCGCCACCGCGTCCGGCACGGCGGCCGTGTGGTCGCTCGAGGGGCGCGAGCTCGCCAAGCTCGAGGGGCACACCGCGTCGATCTGGCAAGCCGTGTTCGACGCGACGGGGGAGCGGGTCATCACCGTCAGCCTCGATCGGACCGCGCGCGTGTGGGACGCGCAGAGCGGCGCGACGATCCACCGGCTCGTCGGACACGAGGACCGGGTGCGGAGCGTCGCCGTCGACGCGCGCGGGCGGTGGATCGCGACCGCGAGCGCCGACACGACCGTGCGGATCTGGAGCCTCCCGACCGGCGAGCTCGTCACCACGCTGCGCGGTCACACCGCGCAGGTGAACGCCGTGGTCTTCGCGCCCGACGATCAGCTCGTCAGCGCCTCGAGCGACGGCACCGCCCGCGTGTGGGACGTGGCTCGCGGCATCCAGACCGCCGCGTTTCACCACGGCGGGTCGCTGCGGAACGTCGCCGTCGAGCCCGGCACCCGGCGGGTGGCGACGGCGAGCTGGTCGGGGACCGCGAAGATCTGGGATCTGAGCCGCCAGTCGCGGCTCCGGACGTACGCCGCGCCCGTCGCGGACACCGGGGCGGACGGCGCGGAGTACATCGACTCGGTCATCGAGGCCGGCCGGCTGGCGCGCATCGGGACGCAGGGGCTCGCGATCTGGGAGCTTGGGTCTGCGCGGCAGTGGGCGTGGCGCGCGCCGGACATCGTCGAGGGCGCGCTGTCACCCGACGGCAAGCTCGCGCTCGCCGCCGACAAGCAGGGTGTCCTCCACGTGCTCGACGGGACCGGCGCCGTGCAGCGTCCGCTGCGCGTGGCCGGAGAGCGCGTGGGCTGCCTCGCCGCGTACCCCGACGGCAGGCGCGTGGCGATCTGCGGCCCCGGGGACACCGTCTCCGTCTGGGACGTCGCGACCGGGAAGAAGACCGCGGAGCGCCGCCTCGGGGCCGTGAACTCGATCAGCGTGGCGCGCGACGGCGGCGCCGTGTTCGCCTACGAGAGCGACCGGCGGCAGGAGGGCAAGTCCGCCGGGTGGCTCCTCGCCGACGATCTCTCGCGCGCGATCCGGCTCGATCACGAGGGGGGCATGAGCGTCGCGCGGTTCTCGCCCGACGGCGCCCGGCTCGTGACGCTGAGCTTCGACGGCAGCGCGCGCGTCTGGAGCCGTGACGGCGCGCTCGAGGCCACGCTCCCCCACGTCGGACCCGTGGCGAACGTGGCGTGGAGCTCCGACGGGAGCTGGCTCGTGACTGGCACGTACGCCGGCACCTTGACGATCTGGGATCGCTCCGGCTGGCGGGCGCGCAAGGCGATCGAGGCGCACGCAACCTTGATCAGCGCGCTGGCGATCGACGGCGGTGACGCGCTGATCGCGAGCGCTGGCAGCGACGGGCTCGTCAAGATCTGGGACGTGGCGTCGCTGCTGCAGGTCGCCAGGATCCCGATGGGCGAGGCCGTGAAGCAGCTGGCGTTCGATCGGGATCGGCTCCTGGCCTCGGGTCAATCTGCGACCCAGGCCTGGCGCTGCGATCGCTAGCGCTTGTCGGCGTCGGCGACGAGGTTCCCGCCCACGAAGCAGGCGAGGGGGTCATTGCTCGAGGTGCGCGCGCCGCCACCGCCCTGGACCGCCGCCAGCTCGGCGTCACGGAGCACGCGAACGGTGGTCGTGGTGAGCGAGAGCCGCGTCTTGATCTTCTTCATGGGTTTCATGGTGTGTCGCGCTTCCTTGTTGTCTAGTGTTTTTCTTAATTCAACTGGCGGTTTTAATTCAGATCTGCAGTGATTCGTTTTGTAATGCTCGATCCGTCGGCGCACGCGTGGTGGCACATGTGCGTGATGGGTCGCGTTCAGCGGTGGCGTGGATGCCGCGCTGGGCAGGCGGTTTTTATCGAGCAAAGATCATAGGTTGCCGATGAACGACGTGAGCTGCCGAGGCGCGCGCGCGCCCTGCGCGCCTTTCGCTCGCCTCGCGCGTGTTCCCCGCGGCCGCTCTGCGCGCGCGCTGCGCACTCATCATCGACGCTTGGCGCGAGCGCTTACACTCTCGGTCACGAATTGCGATTTGCCCGCGACCTGACTACGCAACTGCGAGTCGCAGTCGCGCAGTGCGACCGCTCCCCCGTCTCACGCGTCGCGTGCGACACCCGAGGTCGCCCTCACGGGTCGCCCCTCACGGGTCGCCCTCACGGCCCGTCGCATCTCGCCCATGCTCCCCTGCCATCGTTTCCACCGCGTGCTGAGCGAAACATGTCCTGCTGCCGCGAAATTCCGGGCCGCTCGAGACTCCCCTCGAGGCTCGAGCGAACCAGGATGTCCGCGCGCCCGGATCCAACGACTCGGTCGGGTCGTGGAGACCCTGGCGTCTTGCATGCTGGTCCGGACGGGCGCTCTTCGGAGGGAGTCGCACGGATGCACGCGCAATCGCATATATGTGCGAGACGGCTCGCTATTTTGCCTGCTGGCAGCCGGGCAGCGCGCTCTGCCCGCAGGTACCGAGGTCAGTCTACTCGGTACAGTTCGGCGCTGGGGATGAGCACTGGCCAGCTGTGCCCGGCGCGTGGGCCGCGGATATCTATCGGCCCGGCTTCCCAGCGCGTTGAGGCAACCGGTGAGCGGGGCTCACTGCACGGCTGCACAACCGCGGCGCACGGCGACTCAGGCCGGCGCCGCGAGCGCTCAGCGCTTGTCGGCGTCGGCGACGAGGTTCCCGCCCACGAAGCAGGCGAGGGGGTCGTTGCTCGAGGTGCGCGCACCGCCGCCGCCCTGGACCGCCGAGAGCTCGGCGTCACGGAGCACGCGAACGGTGGTCGTGGTGAGCGAGAGGCGCGTCTTGATCTTCTTCATGGGTTTTACCGTAGGTCTTGGTTGTTGATTGTCTAGTGTTTTTGTTATTCAAACTAAGTGTTTAAATTGCGATCTGTATTGATACGTTTTGTAATGTCCGCAGGGAACGCCGCGGGGGTCGTGCATGCAGGCGACGCCGGGCTCGACGAGAACCGCTGCCTCCTGCGCCCCCACCGGGCCTCGCGAGGCATCGCCGATTTCCTATCAATCGGGGTCCGGCGCGTGAACTTACACTGGCAGTTTCAAATGCCGGGTGCACCCCGGCAGACTCAGCAGTCGAGAGTTGTATTCGAGTCTCGTGCGCCGCGCGCTTGTCTCGTGCGCAGCGCGCGCATCCTCGGTCGCCCCCGCGACCGTCGATACTTGCTCGTGCTCCCCGCGTGACGAGGGCGGGCCGGCGGGTGCCGGATTCCCCCTCTCTGTCAATTAGAACGTATAAGGTGCGCCTGATATTTCAGGACACTCACGACATGTCGATAAATCGACTCGCCTTTAGGCCGGCTCTCCCCTCGAAGATCGCCTTCGAAACTCGGCCTTTGGTCAGTGTTCGCGTGCTGGAATAGAACGCTTGGTAGCCGGAACCGGTCTACATCGCTCCGCTCCACCCTGCGGATGAGCGGGGCGCGTTCGGCCCGGCGCCCGCCCCCGGCTGCGCGCGCCCGGCGTGCGCCAGGAGGAGCGAGCTGATGACGATCGCGAGCTTCATGACCACTACGGCATTACACACGGCGGGCCAAGGCGGCCCCTCGCAGGCGCGCCCAAAAACATCAGGAACTTCGGTGGCTTGGTCTCACGCCTACCTTGGCAGTGTCAGGGCTGCCACAGCGGCGTGTTGCCGGCTGCCGCATCGGAGTGACCGGCTTTCACCAGCCTGGATCCGCGAGCGCCGGTGCCGAGCCTGGTTGGCGCTACGCGTCAATGCCGTAGTCCTTGAGCTTCTTGTAGAGCGTCGAGCGATCGATCTCGAGGATCGCCGCCGCCTGCGCCTTGTTGCCGTTCGTCGCGGTGAGCGCGGCGAGGATGCCCTCACGCTCGAGCTCGCGCAGCGAGCGCGCCGCTGGCGCAGCGGGGCGGGCCGGCGTGCCTGGGCCCGCCGCGGACGCCCCGGCCGCCGGCGCGTCGATCGAGACCGGCGGCAGCGTGACCGCGGACGACGACCCGGCGCGCCCCACCGGCGGGGCCCCCGTCACCGCGCCGCTGCGCGGGGCGGGCGCGGCCGGCGGCGGCAGCGGGGCCGGCCCCGCGGGCACCGCGGCGATCGGCGCCGAGATCGACGAGCCGAGCGGCGGCGTCGGCGACGAGGTCCGCGTGCGCGGCGGCGCCGCCGCGGCGAGGACCTGCGGCGGCAGGTCGGCCGGCATGATCAGCTCGCGGTCACCGAGGACGATCGCCCGCTCGACGGCGTTGCGCAGCTCGCGCACGTTGCCCGGCCAGCCGTAGCGCGTCATCGCCGCGAGCGCCTCGGGCGAGAAGCCGTGGATGCGGCGCGCCGCCTGGCCGCGGAGCCGGGCCAGGAAGTGCTCGGCGAGCAGCGGCACGTCGTCGAGGCGCTCGCGCAGCGGCGGCACGTCGATCTGGATGACGGCGAGTCTGTAATAGAGATCTTCGCGGAACGTGCCGCGGCGGACCATCTCGGCCAGATCGCGGTTCGTCGCTGCCACCACGCGGACGTCGACCTCGATCGCCTTCTGGCCGCCGACGCGCTCGAAGCGCAGCTCCTGCAGCACGCGGAGGAACTTCGTCTGCAGGCCGAGCGGCAGCTCGCCGACCTCGTCGAGGAACAGCGTGCCGCGATCCGCCATCTCGAAGCGGCCCGCCTTGCGCTCGGTCGCGCCGGTGAACGCGCCCTTCTCGTGGCCGAACAGCTCGCTCTCGATCAGGCTCTCGGTGAGCGCGGCGCAGTTGACCGCGACGCACGGCCCCTTCGCGCGGCGCGACGCGCGGTGGATCGCGCGCGAGACCATCTCCTTGCCCGAGCCCGACTCGCCGCCGAGCAAGACCACCGCGTCGCTCGGGCCGACGCGCGTCACGAAGTCGAGGACGCGCTGCGACGCCGCCGAGCGGCCGATGAAGTCGCCGTCGGTGAGCCGGTCCTCGAGCGCGTCGGCCCGCTTCATCAGCTGCTCGCGCGTGTCGACGCCCATCCACGCCGGCGCCGTCAGGTGCGCGAGGCAGCCGATCGCCAGCGTGTCCGTCTGGTCCCACGCCGGGCCGCGGCGATCCACCCACAAGATGCCGAGCGCCTCGTCGCCCGCGCCGTTCACCGGCGCCGCGATCAGCGCGCGCCCGCCCGTCTCGGCCGTGACGATCTGGCGGTTGTGGACGACCTTGTCGATCAGATCGCCCGGCGCCTGGAGCTGCGTCGGCTCGTTCGTGCCGACCGCGGCCGCGAGCGGCGCGAGCCGGCGCGACGACGACAGCACGAACGCGCGGTGCGCGCCGAGCATCGTCAGCGCCGCGTCGCACACGGCGCGCGCCACCGCCTCGCGCCCCGCCGCCGCCTCCGCGCGCAGGCGATCGCCCAGCTGCGCGAGCGCGGCCAGGTGGCGGCGCGCGCGATCGTCGCCGCCGGTCAGCGCGAGCAGCTGGCGGCTGTTCACCTCCATCGTCACGTGCGACGACGCGCGCGTCAGCGCCACGCCGTCGATCGGCAGGAACGCGAGCTTCGTGGTGCCCAGGATGATCTCGTCGCCCGCCTCGAGCCGGTGGTGCGTCACCGGCGCGCCGTTGATGCGCGTCCGATCCTTGCCGCTGTCGTCGATCCAGCACAGCGCGCCGTCCCGCAGCTCGATCGTCCCGTGCTGCCGCGACACCATCGGATCCGTGAGCTGGACCAGGTTGCCGTCGCCGCGGCCCACGCCGCCGCCGCGCATCGGGAGCTCGAACTCGCGGCCGACGTCGGGGCCCTCGATGACGACCAGCCGGGCCAGGGACATGCCCGGCATCTTACCCCTAGTTCCTCGGCGCAGCGCTCTGACCGGCGGACCCGAGCGCTGCCCGCCGCGCGTGGCGCGGATCGCCGCTCGTCAGCGCTTCTGCGCCTGGATGATAGTAGCTTGAGGCGCATGACCCGCCTGATGATCGCGCTCGCCGCCTGCGCCCTGACCGCCGCGTGCCCCGGCGGCAAGCCGCAGGGCACCGCGGGCACCTCCGGCACCTCCGGCACCTCGAACACGGGCGCCGTGGTGCTGCCGCGGAAGCTGCTGCTCTCCTGGGGCATCACGCAGGAGGGTGAGCTGGCCGACATCTACCTCGCCACGACTGACGAGACGGGCAAACAGGTGAGCCACCCGCTCGGTCGGTACAAGGGCACGTGCAGCAGGATCACCCCAGCGAAGGAGATGAACGCGCTGACCGGCGTCGCGTGCGTGACCGGCGGCGGCGGCACCGAGCTGCACGCCGTGCGCCGCGCCGACGAGATCGTGGTCGTCCAGCTCGGCACGACGCCCGGCGTCGCGCCGGATCCGATGGCGCGGGAGGAGATCAAGAGCGTCAAGATCCCGATCGGCGTCGGCGTCGACGTCGCGCCGTAACCGGCCCGAGCGCGACGCCTGTCCAGGAGTCTGAACGAAGCCGCGGTGACCCCGCGCTTCGCCCCTCGGAGCCTCGGGGCTCAGTTCACCGCGAGCGGATCGAGCAGCCGCTGGCTGAACTCGGCGAGCCGCGCCGCGTGCGCGCGATCGATCGCCCCGATCCGCTTGATCGCGGCGCTGCAGCCATCGAGCGAGCCCAGGTGGCAGGCCACGACCTCCACCGGCATCGCGAGCGACGCCTTCGACGCGAAGGCCGGCATCCGGCGCTCGATGTCCTCGATGAGCGGCCGCCAGGCGGCCGGGTTCCCGCGCTGGGCGAAGATCAAGTTGGCGCAGCCGTTGACGTGCCCGCCGTCACACGACTTCTTCAGCACCGCGAGGGTGGGCGCGCGCCGGAGCTGCGGGTGCTGGCACGAGCCGAGCTCGCACGCGCGCTCGGCGGGCGTGGCGCGGAACGGCTCCATCAGCGCGTACTCGAGGCACGCCCGCGCGATCGGCGCGTTGCCCTCGTCCTCGAACGTCGAGCACGCGGCGAGCAGCGAGCGCTGATCGCGCTGCCCCGGCGGCGACAGATCGTAGCGGTACAGGCACGCCGGCCGGTCCTGCTTCTCGTCGCACAGCTTGCGCAGCTGCTCGGCCGCCTCGGCGCGCGTGGGCTGCTGATCGCGCGCGGCGAGGTAGCACGCCGCGGCGTCATCGGCGCGGCACGCCGCGAGCGCGATCGCCGCCGCGCACCCGGCGCGGTCCACGTCCTCGCCGCCGCACAGCTCGACGCGCCGCTCGCGCGCGGTCGCGGACATCGGCGCCAGGAGCTCGAGCGCGGCGCACGCGAGCTTGCCGCGCTCGGGATCCCCCGCGCAGGCCGCGCCGAGCAGGCCGAGCGGCGCCTGCGCCGGCTCGAGCCAGTCCGGCGCCAGATCGAGATCGCGGAGGAGGCCCGCCTCGAGGGCGAGCCGCGTGCAGGCCAGGGCGTCCGTCAGGTCGCGGCAGGTGCTGCGGTACCGATCGCGGGCCGCGAGCCGATCGCGCTTGGCGCCGCCGGAGCCGGTCCGCAGCATGTCCGCCCACCGGACGCAGGCGTCGGCGCGCGGCCCGTAGCCGCCCTCGCACGCGGCGCTGCAGTCGGCCGCGCTCGTGCATGCGCGGACCGCCGCGGCGTCGCCGGCGGCGTCGGCCGCGTACGCGACCAGGGCGTCGGCCGCGCTCGTGGCGTCGATCCCGGCGTCGGTGTGCGCGGCCGACTCGCCGCACCCCGCGCGGGAGCCGGCGATCACGATCGCGACCAGCGCGATCGACTGCATGCCGGCGAGCATCCGGGCCCGGCGGGCGGAAGCGGCGATTGCTACCTCTACGCTCGTCGGGGCCGGATCCGCGTCGATCACTTCACTGTATCCCTTGGCACTCCTTCGGAGTCGGAGGCCTGGTGCGCGCCGATTGTAGACCGTCGCAGAGCGCCTTCAACTGTTTGTATCGCTGTTCCGCGGTGGCGCGGAGCGTTTGGTTCTCCGCTTCGAGCGCGTCCCGGGTGGTCGTCAGCTGCCGCTGCGCGTCGTTCGTCACGTGGTACTGCTTCTCGGCTTCGTCCTTGGCCTTCGTGGTGAGCGCCAGCCGGGTGGACAGGTCCATGAGCTGGTTGCGAAGGTTGTCGACTGACTTCTCGGCGTCGTCGATCTTGGTGCGCGCGTCGATGCGGGCCTTGTTGAGCGACACCTCGCAGCTCTCCGTCGCCAGCGTGACCTGCTTCTTGCACGCCTCCGGAGTGTGATTTAGCGCGTCTGCGAGCGCCTCCTCGAGCCGCTTGCGCTCGCGCTCCCACGCATCGCGATCCGGAAGCTTCTTCACCTGATCCGCGAGGCGGTCGCGCTCGACGACGAGCACGCGGTGGCGATGCATCAGCCATCCCATGGCGCCCAGGAGGAGCACCGCCGCCCCGAGCACCGTGCCCGCCACCCACCACCCTCGCTGGCCGCGCGCGACCGGGAGGCGGTGCTGCGAGTGCTCGCCGGAGAGCGGCGCCGCCGTCCCCGGCGGGGCGTCCATCGGCTGCGTGATGTCGTTCGCCAGCGTCTGGTCTGCGCGCAGCGCGTCCAGCTCGCGCGACTCGAGCGGGTCTGGCAGGTTGACGACCTGCATCATCGGCGAGAGCGGGAGCAGCGGTTGCGAGGGCCGTGCCTTCGGAGACGCCGCGGGCGCGGAGGAGATCCCGCCCACCCCGGGCGACGAGGCCGCCCGCGGGTAGCTACCTTTCGGCGGCCGTGAGGGCGGCCGCACGTACAGCCGCGGGCCGCCGATCGGCGACTCGTCGTCCTTGAGCGGCTCGAGCAGCTCGCACACGTCCTCGAACCGGATCGCCAGCGAGAGCAGGCGATCGCGCCCGCCCTCCTTGGTCGACTCCGCCAGCTCCTCGTAGAGCGTGCGGATGCGCTCCTCGGGGTGCGTCCCGTAGCGCCGGGCGACCAGCGCGCGCCAGCCGTCCAGATCGGCGCGGTAGCCCGCCGGCAGCACGGCGGCGTGCAAGAACCCGAGCGGCCGCGGCACCGAGGACACGTTCACGACGAACCGGAGCAGCCCGACCGCCACGTGCACGCCGTCCGAACGCCGGACATCCCGCACCGCCACCTCGATCCGATCGTGCGAGCTCGGCAGCTCGGCCGCCAGCTTCTCGATCGTCGCCGCCAGCGAGCTCGGGACGTCCGAGACGGCGCTGTATCCGTCGACCCACCGCACGTCGAAGTGGTTGGACACCGTCATGGGAGCCTGCCGTCCTTGTCGATGTCACGGAAATGGGGCGCGAGCCCGAGCGCCGTGTAGATCGCCCCCTGGCACTCGATCACACCGTCGCCGCGCAGCGCCGAGCCCGCGAGGTACGTCCGGACCACGTCGGTCCCGAGGAAGTCGGTGATGCTGCCGAGGTGCGCGCGCTCGTCGTCGACGAGCTGCTGCACCCGCTCCGCAGAAACGTTCAGCAGATCGAGCTTGTTGAAAAAGATCACGAAGTGCTTGATCAGCTGCCGCCCGTAGTCGTTGTGGTACGCGAGCTGGAGCCGCTCCTTCGTGATCCGCGCCCGGCTGCCGGCCGTGTCGGCCATGTCCCAGACGAGGACGACGATCGCGGTGCCGTGGCGCTCGCGCTCGGTGGTCTGCTCGCGCTCCGCCGAGAGCTGCTTGAGGATGTTGATGATCTCGTACGGCTTCTCGCCGGCGATGTCGCGCAGCACCTGCGCGTGCAGCACCGGCTCGTCGCCGGCCTCGGCGCTCTCGCGGGACGCGTCCGCTGGAGGCACGAAGCAGATCGGCAGGAGCCGCGTCCGGTAGGCGAGCTGCGTGGCGGTGATCTTGCGCAGGCTGTCCGGCTCGGTGCATGGGAACGCGAGCCGGTGGACCAGCGTGCTCTTGCCGCTGTTGCTGACGCCGTCGAGCAGCACGGTGTGCGTCACCGTCGGCGCGCCGCGCCCGGTCTGCTTCGTCGCGGCGTCCTTGGCCTCCTGGAGCGCGCGCTCGGCCGCTGTCTTGGCGTCGGCGAGCCGGGTCGACGCGCTCTGCGCGTCGGCGAGCGTGCGCTCGGCGGCCGTCTTGGCCTCCAGGAGCGCGCGCTCGCTGGCGGTCTTGGCCTGCAGGAGCTCGCGCTCGCTCGCCTCCTTGGCGAGCCGCGCCTCGGCCAGCGCGTCCTTGGTCGTTTGCAGCTCGGCGTGCGTGCGCGACGCGAACCGGCGCAGGCCGAGCAGGTAGCCCGCCGTGGCCGACAGGCCACCGAGCGCGGCGAGCAGCGCGTAGAACATGCTGTCGTTGAAGTTCATCGCCGTCCACCTCCGGACGGGGAGTGCCGCGCCTCGAATGCTGCGGCGAGGCGAACCGCATTTTCGGTGGCGTCGGGGGTGTACGGCCCGTCGACGATCTGGCGGATCGCGTCGCGCACCGTCGCCTGCTGGGCGGCGAGATCGACGAACAGCGCCGTGCAGCTGGGGTCGAGCCGCTCGGTGGCGAGCGCGGCGCGCAGCGCGTCGACGCCGAGCTGCGCGCGGCGCAGGAGGTGGCGCGCGAGCACGTACTCGAGGATGCTGCGGTGCGAGAACCCGTACGCGCCGTGCTCCGAGCGCGTCACGAACGGGGCGCTGCGGAGGACCATATCGAGCTGCTCGGCGTCGAACTCGGCGAGCTGCGGCTCGTTCGCCCGCACCGCCGCGACGAGCTGCGCCTGCGGCAGCTCGCCGGCCGACATCTTCCACAGCTCCGCGGCGAGCCGCTCGACGAGGCGCGCGCGCTGGATCGGCAGGAGCGCGTCGCTCGCCTCGCCCGCGATCCAGTGCTCGACGTGGCGCTCGAACAGCGCGGCGGGCTTGATGCCCGCCTCGGCCGCCCACGCGCCGCCCTCGCGCGCCGACGCGGCGGTGTCGCTCGCGAGCAGCTCGAGGAACATCGGGATCGACTTCGCCGAGCTCGGCGGATCGGCCATGACCTTGTCGTAGGCGAGCTGCGCGCGCTCGCGCCCGAGCCGGTTGCGGAAGAAGCGCTCGACCTGCTCGTGGTTGAACGGCGACAGATCGAGCGCCACCGCGTCGATCTGCGTGTCCGCCCGGCTGGCCACGATCATCCGGTTGGCGGGCGCTGTCATGCCGGCGTGCTCCGTCGGGTGGGTGAGCAGCCGGAGCTGCTCCTCGGCGCCTTCGCGCGATGACACCGCCGTCTCGTCGAAGCCGTCGATCAGGAGGATCACGCGGCCCGCGTGGAGCAGGTAGAGGATCGCCTCGGGGTTGCCGTGCCAGCCGATCGCGGATCGCAGCTGCTGCTGCAGCAAGGTCTCGAGCGTCGCGCCGGCCGCCGCCCCGCGCAGCTCGATCAGGATCGGTGTCGGCGCGGTCGGCTCCGCCTCGGCGCGCAGCGCGAACTCGTACGCCAGCCGGCGCAAAAAGCCGGTCTTGCCGCTGCCCGGATCGCCGCGCACGAGCATGAGCCGCGGGCCCGTGCCAGCCACCCAGCGCAGCGCGTACTCGAGCCCGTCGACCGTCTTGCCCTCGGAGGTGACGGCGTGCGGCGCGACGTAGACGCGCGACAGCTCGCTGTCCTCGAACGTCCGCCGGACCGCGGCCGCGCACGCGCGCAGGTCGACGAGCTCGTCCTCGAGCTCCGCGATCGTGCGCAGCGCGAGCCCGGCGGCGCGCGCCGCGTCGCGGGCGTCGTCGCGGGCCGCGTCGGCGATGACGAGCGTCGAGATGCCGGGCGAGGCCGTCGCGCGCAGGCGCTCGAGCCGCTCGCGGAACGCCGCGTCGGCGCGCGCGGTGCCGTCGATGTACTCGATCCGGTGCGTCACCGCGCCGGCGAGCGTGCGCTGGCGGACGACGAGGCCGCTGCCGGCCCCTTTGCCGGTCTCGTAGCCGAGCAGCGTGAGCAGCCGCTCGAGGCGCGAGGCGCCGCGCAGGGTCGCCGTCGAGAAGCGTGACGTCTGCTCGGTGCGCTCGCGGACCTGGCGCAGCCCGGCGAGGATCTCGCCGACCGCCTGGTAGGCGCGGGCCGCGTCGGAGGACGGCGCCGAGCGCACGAGGACGTCCTCGGCGTACAGGAGGTTCTCGACGAGCGGCACCTCGATCAGGGAGCGCGGCGCCTCGCCGGAGAAGCCGTCGAGCCAGCGCTTGCGCCCGCGCTCGCGCGCCGGCAAGGACAGCGGCACCGGCGAGGCCACGAGCACGCGCTCGAGCTTGCGCGTCCGGTGCGTCTCGGCCTTCACGCGCTCGGTGGCGAACCGGTCGAGCGCGAGGTACACGCCGCGCAGCCCCTCGGTGCTCTGCCGGCTGTAGTTTCCGACGAGGATCGTGCAGTCGGGCAAAAAGCCGGTGAGGAAGCCGCCCAGGTCCGAGATGCCGGTGCGCGAGTCGATGAAGAGGAACGTCGGCTCGAAGCGATCGATCAGCATGTCGCGGACGCGCGAGAACAGGTGCAGCCCGTGCGCCGGCAGATCGACGAACAGGCCGTGCCAGTCGATCGAGCCGTACGCGCGGCCGAGGTTCGCGTTCGTGCCGTGCGCCGGCAGCACGAAGATCCGGCCGCGCGGGCCGCGCGTCTCGTAGACGCGGTCGCCGAGCGTCCGCATCCACACCTCCGGCGGCCACGCCGCCGTCGGCTCGATCGTGGGGCAGGGCGGCGTCTGCCCGAGCCACTCGAGGAAGCCGCTCTGCCAGACCTGCTCCGGCGGCTCGAGCCCCGGGAAGTGGTGCACGCCCGGGGCCTCGAGATCGAGGTCCCAGAGCAGCACGCGCTCGCCTCTCGCAGCGAGGACGTTCGCGACGTTGACGAGCAACGTGGTGCGACCGACTC
The DNA here is from genome assembly GCA_035558535.1 of Kofleriaceae bacterium. GTDB lineage: Bacteria > Myxococcota_A > Polyangia > Haliangiales > Haliangiaceae > JABFXX01. Next base: position 7,447 of record DATMCI010000219.1, on the reverse strand, counting down.
CGCCCTTGAAGCTGTAAAACGTGGTGACGTACGCTGTCACGACACGGCGTACATATATGTGCAGCCACGCTCGAGCGTCGAGGCCGTGCGTGCGCGCGGCTCCCGCGCCTCGCGCGTCTGGCGCGAAGCGATCTCCTCGGCGATCGCGAGGCGGCCGAGGTCCGTGATCGAGACGATGCGCGCGGTGCCTTCCGCGCGGCGCTCGATCAAGTCCCACTGCTCCATGAGCTTGAGCGTCGCCGAGCGCTGCCCCTCGTTCGGGATCAGCGTCAGGTCACTTTGTGCGACGCTGCCGCCGGCCTGGTAGAGGTGCAGCAGGATCTCGCGCACGTGCTTGCGCGCGAGGACCTTGTGCGGAACTTCGAGGCGCGTCGCGCAGCGGTGCATGATCTCCGACAGCATCCGCCACCGCGCGTGATACGGCCGGCGCAGCTTCGCGAGCTCGGGACGTACGCTGTCGTGCGCTACGCGCTCGAGGTGATCGGCGAGCGCGAGCGCGTCGTCCCGCGAGTCGAGTTGCGTTCGGGAGAGCACGCGCATGCTGCGCTCGACGTACGCGAAGTCCAGCACCTCCGCTACCTGCTCCGTCCACGTGGCGAGGTTGCGAACCTGCGTCTGCAACTCCTCGATCGTGGCCTCGCGCGCCCAGTACTCTGGAGACTTCTCCAGCAGCATGTGAACTCTCCAAAGTAGTTTCTTTAAGTAAGTTTAGTCACCGAAACGTTCCTTGGTCAACTGCTTTGAAGATCATCTTGCATTGGGATTTTATGTTCAAAGAAGTCGGGGGCTTGGGAGTTCCCCTTCAATAGTTCGGTGACGTGAATGAAGCTATTTTGGTCCGCCTGAAGCAACCGATCGCCCTCATGCGCAAGGATGGTGACCGTCCCGGCCATGCGTGCGATCCGGCGCGCCGCTGTCTCGTGGGCGCTCGCTCCTCTGCCGTACGCGGGGACCAGGAGCCACTCGGGTTGGAGCTGTTCCCATACACGTCCCACGTGGTCGTCACAGAAATCTTTGCAGATGGCGATGGCGACCGTGCCGATCGGCGTGACGATTACCGTGATCTCGTCGCCGAGCGCGATCGACTCGAGCCAGCCCTCCTCGAGCCGGCCAAACCGCGTCAGCTTGCGGTGCGTGGCGAGCTCGTTGCCCTTGCCGTCGACGAGGATCGCGCGGTTGAAGACGGCGTCGTCCTCGCGCTCGTGGAAGCTGCCAGGCACGAGCAGCGCGAGCTCCGGGCCGGTCGCCCAGCGCAGCGCGCGCAGCACCGCGCCGCGCGCGCTCGGCGGCACCGTGAGCTCGGGCGCGACGAACAGGTCCACGCCGCGCGTCGCGGCGTCCGCGATCGCCTTCGTCAGCTTGCGCGCGCGCTCGTCCTCGGTCGGCACGGAGAGCGCCTCGAAGTCGATCGGCGCCTCGTCGCCGAAGCTGGTCGTCGCCACCGTGACGGAGCCCCGCGCGCGCGCCTCCTCGCAGCGCGCGGCGCCGTGGCGCATCGTCTCGACGCGGACGCGGTACGAGCGCACGGGATCGCACTCGACGCGCGACGGGATCAGCGCGTGGTACCGCAGGTGCGTGTAGATGAGCCCGGCCTGCCGCGCGGCGTGCGGCGTGCGCTCGCGCGCCAGCCGGACCAGGTAGAGCTCGCGGCTGCCGCGGCGGAGCAGCTCGGCCGGCGCGTAGCGCGCGCTGCCGGCGTACATCCACGCCACGTGGTCGAGGCTCTCGAGCTCGAGCAGGAGCCGCGCCGGTGGCGAGCTCGCGAGCGGCGCGAACGCGAGCGGCTGCTCGGTCCCGAGCAGCTCCATCCAGCGCGTCTCCTCGTCGAGCAGGCGGCGATCCCACAGCTCGTCGCGGCGCCACGCGTCCTGGGCGTCGGGCAGACGTCGGCCGTCCTCGCCGAACCACGCGACCAGCTCGACGATGCGCTCGCGCAACGCGCGGAGCGGATCCGCCCCGTCGATCGACATCGGACGGCTCATGCTGCCAGACCGGGATGGGTCCGGCAACCCGCCTCCACGGCCACCTCCACGGCCGCCTCCACGGGTGGGTCCGGTCGAAGTCACCTGGCGCAGCAGCTCAGACGGGGTGGCGCGCCGGGCAACTAGTACCGCGCGTAGTCGGTGAGGCCGCGGCGGAACCGCTCGAGGATGAAGTAGTTCGAGTGCACGCGCAGCGGCCCGAGCGCGTAGTACGCCTTGCCCAAAAAGAGGTCCGGGTTGGCCGGATCGACCTGGACGAGGTAGTCGCGGAGCCCGCTCGTCGGGTCCCATCGCCGGTTGCCGCCGCGCCCGTAGTCGAGCAGCACGGAGTGGAGGTAGGCGTTGTCGCGGCGGGTGGGATCCACCGGCGCGACCTCGTAAAAGCCGAAGCGTTTCGGTGCGGTATCCGATGGTTTGGTGCGCCAGCGGCCATCGAGCACGTTCTGGACGACGGGCGCGTTGTAGCCCATCACGCGGCCGTCCTCGGCGCGGAAGAACCCCTTCACGAACTTCTTGATCCCGGCCAGGCGCGCCCACGCGGGGTGGTTGATGCCGCGGAACTCCCAGCCGACGAGGTCGCCGAGGTCCGGGGTCGCGCCGCGCAGCATGACGAGCTCGAGCTCCGCGCGCGTCGCTTGCTCGAGCGCGAGCGCGGCGGCGGTCGGGAACGGCGGCAGCGGGCGCGGCGTGGGGGCGGCGGACGAAGCAGGAGCGGCAGGAGTGGCATAGGCGGCTTGGGTCATGACAAGAACCTCCGGGCGTGATCGATGACGTGGCCGGCGTTGCGGGTCGCGAGCGCCATGATCGTCTCCATCGGGTTGACGCCGATCGGCGTCGGGAACAGCGACGCGTCGGCCACCATCAGCCGATCGGCGTCGTGGACGAAGCCGAATCCGTCGGTGACGGCGCGGCTGCGATCCTTGCCCATCGCCGCGGTGCCCATCATGTGGACGGTGACGACCTCCCAGCCGCGCGGCTCGATCGGCCGATCGAGCAGGCGGCGGGCGTCGTCGGCGGACGAAAGGTCCGCGGCGCCGTGGAACGGCAAGAGGATGCGCCGCGCGCCGGCGGCGAACAGGAGCTCGGACAGCAGCGACACGCCGCGCTGCAGGTTCGCCGCGTCGGCGGGCGCGAGCTGGTAGAACGCCTGCGGCCGGCCGTCGATCGTGCGGACGCGGCCGGTGGTCGTGTCCTCGCACAGCATGCCGGCGAGCAGCATGTGATCGTACTGATCCATGAGGCGGCCGAGCGCGGCGCCGCGGTGCGGGAACGACATGGCGAGGACCGACGGCGGCATGCCGATCGCGGCGAACACGAGGCCCTGCTCCTGGAACTGCCGGACCTGGAACGCCTGGTGGGCGCCGCGCCAGTTCGCGACCGACTCGTCGAAGATCGCCACGACCTTGACGTTCGGGTGCATCGACAGGTTGTGGCCGATCCGCCCCGATGGCGAGCGGAATCCCGAGCGCGCGAGCAGGGCGGGCGTGTGGATCGCGCCGCACGCCAGGGCGACGAGCTTGGCGCGCACGGCGATCCGGTGGCCGCTGCCGGCGACGGTGCCGATGACGCCGGTCGCGCGCTTGCCGTGGCGCATGATCCGGTCGACGCGCACGTCGGCATAGATGCGCGCGCCGAACGCGAGCGCCCGCGGCACGTAGCTGACGAGCGCGCTCTGCTTGGCGCCGGTGGGGCAGCCGAACGCGCACCGGTTCGAGCCGACGCAGTGGCTCTGGTTGCGCAGGTTGCCGATCACGCTCCAGCCGAGCGCGTCCGCGCCTCGCTTGAGCAGCCGGTTGTCCGTGCCGATCGCGGCGTCGTCCATCGGCGCGACGTGGATCCGCCGCTCGACGCGTTCGAAGCACGGCTCGAGCGCGCGCGCGATGCCGGCGAGCCCGGCCTCGCGCTCCCACCGCGCGAGCACCTTGTCGGGCGTGCGCCACGACATGCCGCCGTTGATCACCGTCGAGCCGCCGACGGCGCGCCCCTCCTGGTACATGACGGGCGGGCTGCCGAGCGCGAGCGTGGCGCCGCCGTCGCGGTAGAGCTGGCGCACCATCGCCGAGGTGTCGGCGGTGAAGTCGCGCGTCTGGTAGTACGGGCCCTCCTCGAGGAGCACGACGTCGAACCCGGCCTCGGCGAGCTCGGCCGCGAGCGTGGCGCCGCCCGCGCCGGAGCCGACGACGACCACGTCGGCGTCGAGCACGGCGTCGCCGTGGACGTCGTGGCGCGTGTGCACGCCGGGCGGGCGGGCGCCCTCGTGCAGCGCGGGGCGGGCCGCCGCCCGGGCGGCGGCGGTCACGCCGGCTCCTTGCCGCGCGCGGCGCGCTCCGGGCGCACCCGCGCGCCGGGCCGCAGCGGATCGGGCGCGAGGATCTGCGCCTCCTGGCGCCGCGCGGCGTCGCCGTGGACGGTGAGCCGCGTGCGCCGCACCTCCTCGATCCACGGGCCGGGGCGGTAGCCGACGCGCTCCATCATCTCCGGCTGCTCGTAGCAGGCCAGGCTCACGAGCTGGTTGATCGCGTGCGCGAGCTGGACGTGGAGCGGCGTTGGGCCGCGCTCCCACGAGGCGAAGTAGCGCTCCGCCGCCTCGGGGCCGAGGTGGCGCGCGCGCCGGCGGTAGCGCGGCAGCGCGCCGAGATCGTAGGTGGCGAGCCCGGCGGCGAGGCCGGCGCGGACCAGCGGCGGCGACGCGCCGAGCGTGAGCGCCACGTGCGCGACGATCGCGTCGGCGAGCGCGTGCGCCTCGGGCGGGCAGATCACGGGCACGAGCGAGCGCAGCACGGCCGCGGTCGTGGGCGAGTGCTGGTAGTCGGTCACGCGATGACCTTCAGCATGTCGACGATCCGGCTGTCGTGGCGCTCGAGGTACTCGTCCATCAGCGTGCACGCCGCCTCGCCCTGGCCGTCCTCGAGCAGCTCGAAGAACCGCGTGTGCACGGCGACGTAGTCGTCCGGCGTCCGGACGGCGAGGCGCAGCGCCGACGCGGCGTCGAGCCAGATGTCGGCGACGCGGTTCAGGAGCCACAGCCCCGGCGTGAACTTCGCGGCCTCGGCGATCTGCCGCATGACCTCGAAGTCCTCGGCGACGTACGCCGGCTGATCGCGCAGGGCCCACGCGCGCGCCATCGCGAGCCGCGCGCCCTTGGTGCCGCCCTTGGGGATCCGCGACGCGGTCAGCCGGATCACCTCGGTCACCACGGCGCGCCGCATCGCGAACATGTCGATCAGGAGCTGCCCGAGCGACGGCTGGCTGGCCTCGGGCTTGCCGTGGCGCAGGTACGCCGCGATCACCTCGATCGACCAGTCGCGGTACGGCCGCACGACGATCCCCGAGCCGCGCCGCGGCTCGACCAGCTTCCACTCGCCGAGGCGGCGCAGCGCCTCGCGCAGCGTGGGCCGCGACGCGCCGAGCTGGCGCGCCAGCTCGCGCTCGGCGGGCAGCCGCGTCCCGCTCGGGTGCACGCCCTTGACGATGTCGGCGAGCAGCTTCTCGAACACCGCGTCGATCGCGGTGATCTCGGTTTCGGCCGCGGCGCCATTCTCCGCGTCGGCGGCGTCGCTCTTGGCTTCGGAAGGCGCGGGCACTTCGGTGGCCATCGGTGGTAAGACCAATTGGTAAGACCACAGCAACCCCGGCGTCAACGACTTTTCTTGGAGGCTGGGCTGGCCGGCACGCGACGAGCGAGAACCGGCCGTACGCCACGAGCTGCCGGCGGTGTGCCGGCCGCAGCCGGCGGTGTGCGGTGTGGTGATGGATCCGGCCCAGGCCTAGGCCTGGCCCAGGGCCTTGTCCCGCAGGACCCAATCGAACCCGATGGGATAGATCCCGTCCGGGGCTTCCGGGAGCTCGAGGATGGCTGCGCGCGGCACCTCTCCAGGCGGCCCGTTCCAGCGGATCTCGACGGGGAAGAGCGATCGCTCGAGCCCGGCCATCACCGTCCAGAACGGCCCCTGCCGGCGCTCGTCGAGCAGCGCCTGCACCGCCCGCGCGAACAGCTTCGCCGAGCACCGGATGGCGCGCGCGCGGTTCGCGCCGGCCGCCAGCGCGGCGAGCGCCGGTGCCAGCCCGCGCCACGCCTCGCGGACCGGCTCCGCGAGATCCTCGAAGCGCGGCTCGAGGATGCCGAGGCACTCGCTCCACGAGAGCTCGAGCTGCTGGCAGAAGTGATTGTCGAACGAGATCGAGAAGGATGCCCAGCGCAGCCTCGCGTCGTCGATGGGCCACGGCCGCTCCGGCGGCAGCGGCGCCAGGGCCGGGTGAGCGAGCTGGGCGTGGTGGGCGTCGGCGCCGAGGTAGCGGCGTCCGAACGAGAGCTGGGCGAGCTCGGGCAGCGAGTCGAGCAGCTTGCCGATACGGGCGGCGTCGTCCCGCGTGCGCAGCGGCGGCAGGCAGAGGTGCGTGAGCCGGCCGGTGCTGTGGAGCCACCCGGCGAGGCTGCACGCGACGCCGACGGGCGACCGATCGCCCCCCGCGTCGATCGACAGGTCCAGCCGGCGCAGCGCCGGGAAGCGCTCCGGCCGGAGCAGCCGCTGCAGCACGTCCAGGTCGTCGCCGGCGGCGAGCTGGACGCCCAGCTCGACGACGCTCGACTGCTCGAGCTCGGGCTCGAGGCGCGGCGGGTGAGGCCGGTAGAGCTCGAGCCGCTGCAGCGAGCTCTGCGGCGCGAAGAACCCGATGCTGCCAGATGGCAGGCACAGCGTCAGGAGCCGCGGGGTCGCGCGCGCGAACGCGTCCAGGCTCGAGAGTATGACCGTGCCGTGATCGCGCGGCCGGAGCTCCAGGCGCTGGAGCCAGGGATGTTGCCCGCGGCACAGGAGGTCCAGCGCGCGCCCGGCGTCGACACCGGGCGCCGAGATGTGGAGGGTCCGGAGGTACGGCCCCGCGGGGCTCGCCAGGAGGTCGCGCAGGAGCACCTGCATCCAGGGGGCTTGCCCATCGAGGTGCAGCTCGATGAAGCCGTCGCGGAACCAGGCGGGGTCCCACGCGTCCTGGAGCGCCTCGCCGAGCCACGCGCGCAGGAGATCGCGCTTGCGGGCGACGAACTCCCCGGTCAGGCCCGACGATCGGATCTGCCGGTCCAGGGCGATCAGCTCGCCGCGCGGGTCACCGACGTCCAAGAGGTGGTCGCCGTACACTTCGACGGTCGCGCGATCCCAGCGTTCCTGGAGTGCTGCTTCCAGCGATTCCTGGACCGTGGCCACGGCGGTTCCCGGCCGCAGTATAGCCACGTGCGGGAGTGCGCGGATTCGCGCACCTCGCACGCGCCTTGCGTCGACGGGGAAAACTGCCCGTCATTACAGGCAGGTCGGCTTGACGCCTACGGATCCGTGTCGCTAGCTTCGACCCATGACGAAGGCCAAGGCCGGAGGGGAGCAGCCGGTCGAGATTCCCGACACGCTGCCCATCCTCCCGCTCCGCAACTCGGTGCTGTTCCCCGGGGCGATCATTCCCATCGACGTCGGCCG
>DATMCI010000218.1:0-133681 GCA_035558535.1 Kofleriaceae bacterium | reverse complement strand
CCCTCACCCCTCACCCCTCACCCCATTGCCCATCGCCCTCCCCCCTCGCCCCTCGCCCCTCGCCCATTAGTCCGAACTTCGGACATCCATCAAGCCGGAATAGTCCGAACTTCGGACAGTCATCAAGACCGGAGACGAATCCAGGAATCAAATGCTGACAGAACCGACGACCGAGAAACTCAAGGCCATGCGACTCGATGCGATGGCCACCACGTGGCACGAGCAGAGGGGCAAGCCCGACGTGCACGAGCTCGCCTTCGACGAACGCTTCGGCATGCTCGTCGACGCGGAGTGGCTGCATCGCGAAAATAAGCGACTCGCGAAGGCGCTGCGCGACGCCAAGCTCCGACTCGCAAGCGCATGCGTCGAGGACATCGACTACCCGCCGAAGCGCGAGCTCGACAAGGCGCAGATCCGCCAGCTCGCGACGTGTCGCTGGGTGGTCGAGCACCAGAACATCCTCATCACCGGCGCGACGGGAACGGGGAAGACCTACGTCGCGTGCGCACTCGCGCAGCAAGCGTGTCGCAAGGGCCACCGCGCGCTCTACCGTCGAGCAGCGCGTCTCTTCTCCGAGCTCACACTCGCACGCGCCGACGGCAGCTACGCGCGGGTGCTCGCCAAGATCGCTCGCGCCGACGTCCTCGTGATCGACGACTTCGCGATGACGCCGATCACCGATGCCGAGCGTCGCGATCTCTTCGAGATCCTCGACGACCGCCACGGCAACCGCTCCACCATCATCAGCAGCCAGGTGCCGCCCCAGCGCTTCCACGCTTACATCGCCGAGCCGACCCACGCCGACGCGATCTGCGACCGCCTCATCCACACCGCCCACAAGCTCGTGCTAAAGGGGCCCTCCCGCCGCGACCCCAGGGAGGCATCCGAAAAATAGGTCCAACCAATCACCGCCACCATCGCGATCACCATCCCCGGTTTCGGTGATCACCATGCGACGGTTTCGGCGATCACGATGGCTGAAATACGCAGCCAAGAGTAGCCCTGTGGCTGGAGAGTGCCGCCACCATGCCTTGGTTCATCCTGGCCGTCACGCGCCGAGCAGGACGCGGATATAGCAGCGCGGCCGCTCCTCCTCGCCAGGTCCGGCGATCACGCCCGCGGCGCCCAGGGCGCCGTCTGCCTCGAACAGGCGGACGTGCGCGCGCACGCGGTCGCCCGCGAAGCACGGCTTGCGATACGCGATGTCCACCGCGCGCGAGAGCACGGCCAGCGGGCGGGCGCCCGCCGCGAGCCGGCGCTGCACGGCGTCGAGGAAGATCCGGATATAGACCAGCGAGTTCACGTGCTGGTTCGAGTCCGTCTGATCGAGCGTGAACGCGACCTCGGCCGGATCCGGAGCCAGCGCGTCGAGCCAGCTCGCGCCCGCCGGGGGCTCGCCGGCCGAGGTCGGCACCGGCGCCTCGTAGCGCGCCTCGGGGATCGCCGGATAGCCCTCCGCCTCGAGGCGCGACACCCGGCGGCGGCCCGGCGGCGCGAACAGGCGCGTGAACGTGTGCTCCGCGAACAGGTGGCCCGCGAGCACCGGCGGGCCCGGCGGCCGCGTCCCGATGCGGCCCGCGGCGCCGTGGAGCTCGGCCCACACGTTCATGAAGATCCGCGCCTCGCCGTCCGGGTCGCGGTCGTGCGTCAGCAAGAAGCCGGCGCGCGTCTCCACCGGCACGTCGACGCGGATCGGCGCCTCGAGCGACGTCAGCGTGAGGCGCGTCAGGATCGGCAGGACGCCGCTCGCGATCGCGGCGCGCTGGCCCGGGTGGGAGCGCAGGACGTTCTGCCACAACGCGCTCATGGCCGTCGGCAGCGCCACCGGGATGAGCCGGCCGTCCTGCGCGATGTCCTCGTAGCGGAGCAGCACCTCCGCGGTGCTCGACTGCCCCGCCGGGAACACGGGGCGCGGCGGGGCCGGGAACAGCGACGGCGGTAGCGGGGACGACACGGCGCGCCCACCGTACACCTGTCCTATGCTGCGCGCGTGCCCGCCGCGCTGCCGATCGACGACGTCCTGCCCGCGCTCGTCGCGGCCGTGCGCGCCCACCGGGCCGCCGTGCTCGTCGCGCCGCCCGGCGCCGGCAAGACGACGCGCGTGCCCGGCGCGCTCCTCGACGCGGGCGCCGTCACCGGCGACGTCGTCGTGCTGCAGCCCCGCCGGCTCGCCGCGCGCATGGCCGCCGCGCGCGTCGCGCACGAGCGCGGCGGCGAGCTCGGGCGCGAGGTCGGCTACGAGGTCCGCTTCGATCGCCGCGTCTCGGACAAGACCCGGATCCGGTTCGTGACCGAGGGCGTCCTGACGCGCCGGCTGCTCTCCGATCCCGAGCTGCGCGGCGTCGGCTGCGTGATCATCGACGAGTTCCACGAGCGGCACCAGGACGGCGACCTCGCGCTCGCGCTCGTCGAGCGGCTGCGCGGCCGGCGCGCCGAGCTCGCGCTCGTCGTCATGTCCGCGACGCTCGACGCCGAGCCCGTCGCCGCGTTCCTCGGCGGCGCGCCCGTCGTGCGCTCGGAGGGCCGGGTATTCCCGCTCGCGATCGAGCACATGGAGCAGCCCGACGATCGGCCGCTCGGCAAGCAGGTCGCCGCCGCCGTGCGCCGGCTCGCGCAGGACAAGCTCGACGGCGACGTGCTCGTGTTCCTGCCCGGCTCCGGCGAGATCCGGCGCTGCGCCGAGGATCTCGCCGACGTCGCCGCGCTGTTCGATCTCGCCGTCCTGCCGCTGCACGGCGACCTCACCGCCGAGGAGCAGGATCGCGCCGTCGCCCCCGCGCGCCAGCGCAAGGTGATCCTCGCGACCAACGTCGCCGAGACATCGGTGACGATCGACGGCGTCGTGTGCGTGATCGACAGCGGCCTCGCGCGCATCGCGCGGCACTCGCCGTGGAGCGGCCTGCCATCGCTGCAGATCGAGCCCGTGAGCCGCGCCAGCTGCGCGCAGCGCGCCGGCCGCGCCGGCCGCACCCGGCCCGGCCGCGTCGTGCGGCTGTACACCAGGCACGATCACGACACGCGCCGCGCGTTCGAGGTGCCGGAGATCGCGCGCGCAGATCTGGCCGGCGCGGCGCTCGAGCTGCATGGCGCCGGCCTCGCCGGCCTCGGCGCGCTGCGCTGGTACGAGCCGCCGCCCGAGCCCGCCGCGCGCGCCGCCGAGGAGCTGCTCGTGCGGCTCGGTGCTGTCGCCGCCGGCGCCGCGATCACCCCGCTCGGCCGCCGCATGCTCCGCTTCCCCGTCCACCCGCGGCTCGCGCGGATCATCTGCGAGGCCGAGCCGCGCGGCGTCGCCGCCGAGGCCTGCGCGATCGCCGCGCTGCTCGGCGCGCGCGAGCTGCGCCTCGAGCGGCGCGGGCGCGACAGCACCGCCCGCATCTCGTCGCCCTCGGACCTGATCGACGATCTCGACGCGCTCCTCGACGCACGCCGCCACGGCCTGCGCCCCGACCGCCTGCGCCGCGACAACCTCGACGTCACCACCGCGCTCGCCGCCGACCGCGCCGCGCGCCAGCTCGAGCGGATCGCCGATCTCCGCGGCGCCCCCGCCCCGGCCGACGACGCGGCCGCCGACCACGCCCTCCAGCTCGCGATCCTGACCGGCTTCCCCGACCGCGTCGGCAAGCGCCGCGCGCCCCGCTCCGCCGACGTGGTCTTCGCCGGCGGCGGCAGCGGCACGCTCGCGCCGACGTCTGCCGTGATCGACGCCGAGCTGCTCGTCGCCGTCGACGTCGCCGAGACCGGCGCGCGCGGCCAGCAGAGCCGCGTCCAGATCCGCCGCGCCAGCGCGATCGAGGCCAGCTGGCTCCTCGACCTCTACCTCGATCGGATCGACGAGCGCGACGACCTCGTCTGGAACGCCGCCCGCGAGCGCGTCGAGCGCGTCGTCCAGCTCACCTACGACGGCCTGCCCATCGACGAGCAGCGCGACGTCGACGGCGCCCGCCGGGCAGGCCGGGCCGCCGCGGAGCTCCTCGCGAAGCAGGCCATCGCCGCCGGCATCGAGCGGTTCGTCGACGCCGACGCCCTCGGCCAGTGGCGCGCGCGCGTCGCGCTCGCCGCCCGGCTCGCGCCGTCCATCGGCCTCGCCGCCGGGAGCGCCAGCGACGACGCCGCGCTCGCGCAGATCCTCGCCGCCGCGTGCGAGGGCGCGATCTCGTTCGACGAGCTCCGCAAGGCCAGCCTCCTCGATCTGCTCGATGGCAGCCTCGGCGAGCACAAGGCGCTCGTCGACCGCCTCGCGCCCACGCACCTCGCGCTGCCGCGGCGCCGCCGCGTCCCGATCCGCTACGAGCCCGATCAGCCCCCGTACCTCGCCTCGCGCATGCAGGACTTCTTCGGCCTCGCGCGCGCCCCCACCGTCGGCGACGGCCGTATCCCGCTCGTCCTGCACCTGCTCGCCCCCAACCAGCGCCCCGTGCAGGTGACCACCGATCTGCCCGGCTTCTGGGTCAAGCACTACCCCGCGCTCCGCAAGCAGCTCATGCGCCGCTACCCCAAGCACGCCTGGCCCGAGGATCCGACACAGCTCATCACTGGCGACGACTGAGTCCTGACACAGCTCATCACTGGCGACGACGAAAGGCCGACACAGCTCATCACTGGCGACGAATGACGCGCCCGCACGAGGGCGGTCTGCACGAGTCACGACCAGTCGCGATTTGCTCGCGCAAAAATTGCTCCCGCAAAATCAGATTCGCGACAGAGCCTGTCCGCCGCAAAGTGCTACGCTGGCGCGAATGGAGCGCAGGACCTTCCTGGGTGGCGCTGCCGCCGCCCTCGCGATGCTCCGCGTGCCGCGCCTCGCGCGCGCCGAGGGAGGGACGCTGCTCGAGCTGACCTCGCGGCCCGCGAACTACGAAGCGGTGCGCGAGACCTTCACGACGCGGCTCACGCCGCTCGAGCGGTTCTACATCCGCAACCACTTCGACGCGCCGGCCAACCTCACGGCGTGGAAGCTCGACGTGAGCGGGCTCGTCGACAAGCCGCGGGCGTTCACGCTCGCAGACCTCGCGAAGCTCCCGCAGGTCACCGTCGAGGCGGTGCTCCAGTGCGCGGGCAACGGACGCGGCCTGTTTCTGCCGCGCGTCGCCGGCGTGCAGTGGCGGTGGGGCGCGATGGGCAACGCGACGTGGACCGGGCCGCGGCTCGGCGACGTGCTCGCGGCCGCGGGCGTCAAGAAGGACGCGCGGCACGTCCAGCTCCAGGGCCTCGACAAGCCCACCGTCGACAAGACGCCCGCGTTCATCCGCGGCATCCCGATCGAGAAGGCCAGCCACCGCGACACGATCGTCGCGCTGCGCATGAACGACCGGCCGCTGTCGCCGCTGCACGGCGCGCCGGCGCGGCTCGTCGTGCCGGGCTGGGTCGGCGACGACTGGGTCAAGTGGCTCTCGCACATCGAGCTGCGAGCCGACGAGCCCAAGGGCTTCTTCTACGAGACCGGGTATCGCTTCCCCACGACGCCCGGCCCCGCAGGGCAGCCGGTGCCGCCCGAGCAGATGAAGCCGATGGAGAAGCTCGTCGTGAAGTCGCTCATCGGCTCGCTCGGAGGCGGCGAGCAGCTCACCGCCGGCGCGCCGCGCGAGATCGTCGGCGTCGCGTTCTCCGGCGAGGCGCGGATCGCCAAGGTCGAGATCACCGTCGACGGCGGCGCGACCTGGAAGCCGGCGAAGCTCGAGGCCGACAGCGCCTACGGCTTCCGCGTATTCCGCTATGCGTGGACCCCCGCCGCTGGCGCGCACCGCGTGGCGTCGCGGGCGACCGACACGGCCGGCGCGACCCAGCCCGCCGAGCCGGCGTGGAACCCGTCCGGCTACCTGTACAACGCGATCGAGTACATCGCCGTCGAGGCCCGGCCGTGAAGCGCGCCGCGCTGCTGGGCATCGGCATCGGCCTCGGCATCGGCGTCGGCATCGGCGTCGTCGCGTGCGGCTCGCGCGAGGAGGCCAAGCCGCCGCCCGCCCCGGCCCCGCCGGCCGCGCCGCCCGCGCCCGCCCCGCCCGCGGTCCCCGCGCCGCCACTCGATCGCGAGGCGCTGCTCGCCGGCAAGCTCCCCACGGCAGGGGCCGAGATCGAGCTCATCAACAGCCGCTGCCAGATCTGCCACACGACGGAGTACCTGACGCAGCAGCGGCTGAGCGAGCCGGCGTGGAAGAAGGCGATCGAGAAGATGCGCAAGTTCGGCACGCCCCTCAGCGACGCCGAGGTCGCCTCGCTCGCGGCCTACGCCGCGAAGCTGTGGAACCCAGACCTCCCCGGCCGCACGTGGGCCGCCGGGCCGCCGCCCGCTGGCGCGCTGCCGGCGAGCGACTGACGCGGCGCTCCGCCGCGCGCCCCGGCGACTGAGCTACGTCTTCACCCGCACGATCTCGCCGGCCACGGCGGCCCCCGGATCGAGCGACATCGTGCGCACGCGGCCCGTTGCCGCGAGCTTGCCTGCCTCGTCCGAGATCCGGACCTCCCAGACCTGCGAGGTTCGGCCGCGGTGCACCGGCGTCGCCACGGCGACGAGCGTGCCGGCGCGCACGGCGCGCACGAACGACGTCGTGTTCTCGAGGCCGACGCTCGTCTTGCCGCCTTGCATCGCGTACACCGCCGCGCCCGCGCTCGCGAGCGTCTCGACGATCGAGCAGTAGACGCCGCCGTGCACGATGCCGTACGGCTGCAGGAGCGTCGGCGTCACTGGGATTTCGGCCGCGACCTCGTCCGCCGAGACCCGCGTGAACCGAAGGCCCATCGCGCGCTCGAACCCGCCGAGGTGCGCGTTGAACAGCGCGACGACGTCCGCCTCCGGCGGAAAGCCGCCGCCACCGCCCTCTGGCGGGAAGCCGCCGCCACCGCCGCCGCCACCTTCTGGCGAAGAGCCGCCCGCCATCAGCGGATCCGGATCGCTGGTTGCGACATCACCGGGCTCGGCGCCGCCAGGCCCGGCCACAGGATGTGATAGAGGCGCAGGCTGATGAGGAGCAACGCGTACTCCTGCAGATCGCCGCCCGAGTCGCGCAGCACCGAGAAGTTGAAGTCGACGAGCGCGATCGCGTCGCTGATCAGCGCCGAGAGCTCCTCGATCATCGGCGGGCGCGCCTGGCGGTCGAACGCCCACGCGTTCAGCTTGGCGCGCATCGCCTCGAACACTGGCTTCACGCGCAGGTGCAAGGACGCGATGCGGTTCGGCCGCATCCACGTGAGGATCATCCCCGACAGCGCGCGGCAGTCCTCGGCCATCGCCTCGGCCCCCATCGCCGGCTCGACGAGGCCGAGCATCGCGGGCATCACCATGCGCGTCGCCGCGGCGCCCTTGAACAGGAGCGCGCCGGGCGAGATGTTGTGGTGCGCCATGCCGTGCTCGTGCAGCGCGGCCACCTGGCGCACTACGAGGAAGCCGAGCGCGAGCGCGCCGTCGATGTGGAGATCGGACTCGGCGATCCGGTCGCCGAACCGCGGCTCGTCGACGTACTCGGTGAACAGGAGCAACGACGACGTGTTCGCGTCGTAGATGACCTTGTGCAGCGACGTCATGAGCCCCGTGCGCACGCGCTTCAGGATCGGCCAGAAGTACTGCTGCCAGTTCTCGACGAAGCGGCGCGGGTCGGCGATCTTCGTCAGATCGATCACCGTGACGAGCTTGGGGAAGATGTTCGCGTCGGGGAACGAGCCGGCCGCCACCATGTCGGGGCGCGGCGCCGCGAGGAAGATCGGGTGGCCCTTCACGCGGCCGAGGCTCCGCTCGACCTGGTAGCCCCAGTCGTAGATCGCGCGCTCGGCCGCCTCGACCACCGGCGGGGACGCGACGGTGGGATCGGCCGTCGGCTCGCCGTCCTCCGGGGTCAGGTGCGTGTCGGTCCGCTCGAAGACCGGCACGCTCGAGCGCCGCTTCGCCTCGCGGCCGACGTCGTCGGGGAGCTCGCGGAGGAGCCCGCGCAGATCCTGGATCACGGCCGCCACCGACGGGTAGCGCTGCGTCGGATCGCGCTCGAGGCAGCCCTCGATCACGCCGCGCAGCGGCATCGGGAACTCCTCCGGGTAGACCACCTTGCTGCGCCCGCCGACGACCACGCCCTCGGCGATCCGGATCAGGAGCGCCCACATATCGTCGGCCTGGCCGTAGAGGAGCTGCTCGGTGAACAGCCCGTGCAGTGCGCCGCCGATCGCGTAGACGTCGAGCGATGTGTGGAGCGGCGAGTCCATGAGGCCCTGATCGATCGTCTCGGGCGCGACCGACCAGCCCGGCGAGCCGAAGATCCGGCCCTTGTAGTAGCTGCGGTACGTCTGGTTGCCGAGGTCGTCGAGCGACATCGCCAGATCGAAGTCGAACAGGTAGGCGACGTTCGCGCCCTCGTCGACGAGGATGTTGCGCAGCGTGAAGTCGCGGTGGATGAGGCGCGCCGCGTGGAGCGTGGACAGGCCCTCGAGCGCCTGCACGAGGAGCTTGGTGCGCGCGCGCGGCGACAGGTTGTGCTTCGAGATCGCCTCGAGCAGCGTCATGCCCATGCGCGGCGTGACGAACAGGTAGTTGTCGGCGATCGGCGCCGACACGTACGTCGGCAGGATGTTCGGGTGCTCGATCGCCGCGATCCGCGCCATCGCGGCGAGGTTGTTGTGGTGATCGCGGCGCGTCACCTCGTCGGTGCGCAGCTGGTGCAGGTAGCTCTCGTGGAACACCTTGCCGACGACGCGCTCCTGGTCGCCCGTCAGGTCGTCGCGGCGATCGAGCTCGTAGACCGAGCCCATGCCGCCGTTGGACAGGTGCTGGCCGCTCGTCCGGTAGACGTAGCGGTTGTACCGAAAGAGCAGATCCTTGCGCGCGAGGTCTGCCGATCGGAGCGTGCCGATCGGTGTCGTTTCGACCCAGGAGTCGGTCATCGCCTGGTCATCGCCTGGTCATCGCCTCGGGGACGAAACTGTACGCTGACCCGCGCTCCGGGGGCAACCACAGGCGCACACCTAAATCTTTGATATCGCTCGAGTCGACGCGGCGGCCTGCCCGGGCGTCTCGGCGCGCGCGGGCGTGCGAGCTCCGCCGATCGCCGCCGATCGCTGCCCGAGTGCCGCCGATCGCTGCCCGAGCGCCGCCCGACCGCCGCCCGAGCTCCGCCGATCGCCGTTCGATCGCCGTTCGAGCGGTCAGTTGTCGCATCGCGTGCCCGCGCTGTCTGTCGTCGGCCAAATGTGGTACCCAGCCTCCGCGTCCTCTCATGCTCGAGCACCGCTTCGCCAAGCTAGCGGCGATCGCCACGTTCATTCTCCTGGTGATCGGCGGGACCGTGAACCCGACCGGCTCCAGCCTCGCGTGCCCCGAGCCCACGATCCTGTGTGAGGGGCAGCTGTTCCCCAAGATGGTCGGCGGCGTCTTCTACGAGCACGGCCACCGGCTCGCCGCGATGACCGTGGGCCTCCTCCAGATCGCGCTCACGGTGCTCCTGTTCCGGCGCCGTCCGGAGATGCGCCGCCTCGCGATCCTCCTGCTCGCCATGGTCCTCGTGCAGGGCCTGCTCGGCGCGATCACCGTCAAGTACAAGCTGCCGTGGTTCGTGTCGACGGGGCACCTCCTGCTCGGCATGAGCTACTTCGCCTCGCTCATCTACACCGCGTTCCGCACGCGGCACGCGCCGAGCGTGGTCGAGCTCGAGCGCCACGATCGGCTGCGCGGCGAGCTCGGCGACGGCCGCCGCTGGATCGGCATCGCGTGCGCCACCGTGATCGTGCAGCTCCTGCTCGGGGCGCTGGTCCGCCACCACGGCGCCACGCTCGTCTGCGTCGGCATCCCGGCGTGCACGCCGGACGGCGACTGGTGGCCGGCCGACGCGGTGCAGCGGCTGCACATGATCCACCGCGGCTTCGGGGTCGTGACCGCCGTCGTGACGACGATCGCCGCCGCTGCCGTGCTCCGGCGCGCGCGGTCGTGGCCGTCGCTGCGGCTGCTCGCGCTCGCCGCGCCGCTGCTCGTCGCCCTGCAGATCGTGCTCGGCATCTACACGGTCCTGACGCTGCGCCATGTCCCGGTCGCGGTCGGCCACTTCGCCGGCGCGACGGCGCTGTGGGGCCTCTGGATCTCGGCGTGGCTCGTCACCGGCGCTCGCCTCGCCTCGCGCGGCGCCGCGACGCGCGACGCGGCCACGGTGCCGTCCCTTCGCATGGCGGTGAGCCCGTGAAGGCGAGCGCGCGCGCCAAGGCGATCGATCTGATCGTGCTCGTCAAGCCGCGCATCATGCTGATGGCGCTGCTCACCGCCGCTGGCGCGATGAGCCTCGCGCCCGGCACGATGCCTGTGTCGCGCGCGCTGTGGCTGCTCGCGGGCACCGCGATCATCGTCGGCGCGGCGAACACGCTCAACATGTGGCTCGAGCGCGACATCGACTGCCTCATGGTGCGGACGCGCAACCGGCCGCTGCCCCGGGGCCGGCTCGACGCGGCGACCGCGCTGTGGTTCGGCGGCATCCAGGGCGCGATCGCCTTGCCGGCGCTCGCGATGGTCAACGTCGTCACCGCCGCGCTCGGCCTGCTCGCGCTCCTCCTCTATGTCGGCGTCTACACGCCGATGAAGCAGCGCAGCCACTGGGCGACGTGGGTCGGCGCGGTGCCCGGCGCGATGCCCGCGCTCATGGGCTGGACGGCCGCCACCGGCCGCATCGAGCTGGCCGGGCTCGCCGTGTTCGGCGTGCTGTTCTTCTGGCAGATCCCTCACTTCCACGCGATCGCGATGTACCGCCTGCGCGACTACAACGCGGCCGGCCTGAAGACCCTGCCC
This sequence comes from Kofleriaceae bacterium, assembly GCA_035558535.1. Taxonomy (GTDB): domain Bacteria; phylum Myxococcota_A; class Polyangia; order Haliangiales; family Haliangiaceae; genus JABFXX01. The sequence goes on along the minus strand of DATMCI010000218.1, from coordinate 122,934 downwards.
GGCACGCACGGCCCCGGCGCCGCGCGGCGCGAGATCGCGCTCTACCTCGTCGTCCAGGTCGCGGTCAGCCTCGCGCTCGTGCCGCTCGGCGTGACCGGCCCGCTGTACCTCGTGACGGCCGCCGTGCTCGGCGTCGGCGTGCTCGTGCAGGGCCTCGGCGGCCTGCGCCGCGGCGACGTGCGGTGGGCGCGCGGCGTGTTCCTCGCCTCGATCGTGTACCTGCCGCTCCTGTTCACCGTCATGGTGCTGGACGGCCGGGCCTGAGAGCAGCAGGGCATGCCATGACCTGGGAGCACATCCACCCGGCGCTCAACGCGGCGCTCAACGGCACGTGCGCGGTGCTGCTGATCGCCGGCCGCGTCGCGATCGCGCGCGGCGATCGGGACGCGCACCGCCGCTACATGCTCGGCGCGTTCGGCACCGCGACGGTGTTTCTGATCTCGTACCTGATCCGGTTCGCCACGACCGGCGCGCACCGCTACCCCGGCGAGGGCTGGGACAAGCTCGCGTACCTCTTCATCCTGTTCAGCCACATGATCCTGGCGGTCGCGCTCGTGCCGCTCGTGATCCGCGCGCTGCAGCTCGCGCTCCGCGGCGACTTCGCCAGGCACCTGCGGATCGTGAAGTGGGGCTGGCCGATCTGGATGTACGTCTCCGTGACCGGCGTGCTCGTCTACGCCATGCTCTATCACCTGGCGCCCGTGCTCCACGGCTGAGCCCGGAGATCCGCGATACTCGCGGCGTGCACGTCGACGTCCTCACGAGCGGGATCTGGCAGACCACGACGACCATCGTCTCGAACCGCGGCGCCTGCGCCGTGATCGATCCGGCGTACTTCCCGCGCGAGCTCGACGCGATCGCGGCGCGCGTCGCCGAGCTCGGCCGCGCCGAGGCGGTCGTGTTCACGCACGGCCACTGGGACCACGTGATGGGCCACACCGCGCTGCCCGACGCGCCCGTGTGGGTCAGCGGCACGCTCGAGCGATCGATCGCGAGCGGGGACGCGCGCGCCGCGCGTTACCTCGAGGACGCGCGCCAGTTCGACTCGCGCTGGTACGTGCCGCGGCCGCACGGGCACCGCTGGCCCGCGCGGCTGCGCGGCGTGGGCGACGGCGAGGCCATCGAGCTCGCGGGGCTCGCGATTCATGCGCTGCACCTGCCCGGGCACAGCCCGGACGGCCTCGGGCTGCGGATCGACGCGCTCGGGCTGCTCCTCGTCGGGGACTACCTCTCGCCGTGCGAGATCCCGTTCATCGACGACGCCGCCGCGTACCGCGCGACGCTGCAGCGCCTGATCGAGGTCGCCGGCGAGGTCCGCGAGGTGATCCCCGGCCACGGGCCGCGCCTCGCCGCGGCCGAGGCCGTCGCGATCGCGCGCGCGGATCTCGCGTACATCGAGCGCCTGCTCGGTGCCGCGGACCGCGAGGCGGCGCTCGCGGTGCCGCTGCCGCGCGCCGCGGACGTCGTCGGCATGCGCGAGCACCACGTCGAGAACGTCGACGCGCTCGCTCCTCCCGCGCACGGATAGCGGCGGCCAGGCCGCGGATCTCCGCGAGATCGCCCGCGCTCCGGGCGATGCAATGAACCGGCGGTGCTGGGTGTCTTCCTGACATGCTCCGAGCAACGGTCCTGGGCCTGGGCGTGGGCACGCTGTGCGCGACCCTCGCGGCGATCGGCGGCGCCCAGCCGATCGAGCTCCCGGAGCCAGCGCCGCGGCCGCGCTTCCTCGCGCTCGGCGGCGAGCTCCTCGAGCTGGCGGCGGAGACCGGCCCCGGCTGCTTCGCGCCGATGCTCGACGAGCTGCGCCGGCACCCGCGCTGGTCGATCCGCATCGACGACCTCGAGTGGGACGACGTCGTGGACGACGAGCCCGATCCGCGGCGCGCGTCGATCGTGCTCGACGCCGCGGCCGGCACGTGGCGCGATGGCTGGCTGCCGCAGAGCCTGTCGCTCGCTGACGACGAGCGGCGCGCGCTCTGGGCCGCGTTCGCGCTCGACTGCCGCGTCGATCCCGAGCAGCCCAGGCCCGGGTTCGTCGGGCGCTACTTCACCGTCGCGCTCGGCGAGGACGGCACCGCCGTGGCGCGCTTCCGGACGAACTCGTTCGTCGCGCTCCGCCTCGGCGCGCTGTTCGACCAGATCCGCGCGCGCTACGTCGCCGGCCGCGCGGCCGATGTGCACGGGCTCTCGCTCGAGCTCGCCGGGGTGCGCCGCACCGGGCGCGACGACCTGGGCCGCTCGGAGTACGAGCCGTACCGCCTCGACCTCCGCGACTTCGACCAGGCGACGCACAACACCCTCGAAGATCGCGTCCGCCTGCTCGACTGGGCGATGACCTTGCCCGCGGCGCTGCCCGCCGGCAAGCAGGTCGTCCGCGGCACGCTGCGCGCCCACGGCACATCGCGCCCGATCGCGCTCGATCTCCGCGCGGACCTCTACCACTGGGGGCACCACGCGCTGATGAGCGAGCTCTCGATGTGGGCCTCGATCAACCGCGAGCCCATCGACTGAGCTCGAGTGGACGAAGGGGAGCGCGGTCAGCTCACAGGCCGAGCTGCTTGGCGACGATCACCTTCATGATCTCGTTCGTGCCGGCGAAGATGCGCTGGACGCGGGCGTCCATGAAGGCGCGCGTCACCGGGTACTCGAGCATGTAGCCGTAGCCGCCGAAGAACTGGAGGCACGTGTCGACGACCTCCTGGCAGGTGTCGGTGATCCAGAACTTCGCGATCGAGCACTCCTTGACGAGGTACTGGCCGGCGACGTGCCCGGCGATGACCTTGTCGACGTAGGCGCGGCCGACCTCGACCTTCGCGAGGCACTCGACGAGCTTGAACTGCGTGTTCTGGAACTTGCTGATCGGCTTGCCGAACGCGTGGCGCTCCTTCGTGTAGGCGATCGTGTCGGCGAGCACCTGCTCGCTGATCCCCTGCGCGCCGATCGCGACCGAGAGCCGCTCCTGCTGCAGCTTCTGCATCATCATCATGAAGCCCGCGCCCTCGGCGCCGAGCAGGTTCGCCGCGGGCACGCGGCAGTCCTCGAAGAACATCTCGGACGTGTCCTGCGAGGCCATGCCCATCTTGTGGAGCCGCTTGCCGCGGTTGAAGCCCTTGCGGTTGCCCTCGACCACGAACAGCGAGATGCCGCGGTGCGCGTTCTCGGGGTTCGGATCGGTCTTCGCCGCCAGGATGATGATGTCGCAGAGCTGGCCGTTCGAGATGAACGTCTTGGCGCCGTTGATGACGTACTCGTCGCCGTCCCGGACGGCGGTCGTCGTGATCGCCGCGAGATCGGAGCCGGTGCCCGGCTCGGTCATGCCGAGCGCCGTGACGATCTCGCCGGAGGCGCAGCCGGGCAGCCAGCGCGCGCGCTGCTCGTCGGTGCCGAACGTGTGGAGGTACGGCACGACGATGTCGGAGTGGAGGCCCAGCGCGAAGCCGCTCTCGTACGCGCGCGCCAGCTCCTCCATGATGACGACCGAGCACAAAAAGTCCGCGCCGGGGCCGCCCCATTTCTCCTCGAGCCACGGGCACAGGAAGCCCTGGGCGCCGGCCTTGCGCCACACCTCGCGATCCACCTGGCCTTGCTCGCGCCAGCGCTGCTGGTGCGGCTTGATCTCGCGCTCGGCGAACTGGCGGAACGCCTGGCGGAACGCCTCGTGGTCCTCGTTGAACGACAGGGTGCGGTCCATCCGGCGTTCATAGCAGAGGGCGCGCGTGCTATGCATCCGCGCCGTGGCCGACGAGACGGCGTGGACCGTGGATCCGGCGGGCGCCGCGGCGGGCGTCACGCTCGCCGCGTTCGTGAAGGCCCGGGCCGGCGTCCCGTGGTCGGTCGCCAAGCGGCAGATCACCTCCGGCAAGGTCTTCGTCGATGACGCGCGCGTCACCGCGATCGATCACCGGCTCGCCGCCGGCCAGCGCGTCGCCATCCGCGCGAACGCGCCGCGGCCGCGCGACCCGGCGCGCGAGGGCGTGCTCGCGTACGACGACGCGCACGTCGTCGTGATCGACAAGCCGGCCGGCGTGTCGAGCGTGCCGTACGAGGAGCGCGAGACCGGCACGGCAATGGACCTCGTCCGCGGCGCGTGGCGCCGAATGGGCAAGCCGGCGACGGAGGTGCCGCTCCACGTCGTGCACCGGATCGATCGCGCGACGTCGGGCCTCCTCATGTTCGCCAAGACCAAGCGCGCCGAGCTGGGGCTCGCGGCGCAGCTCCGCGCGCACGAGATGGAGCGCATGTACCTGTGCGTCGCGCACGGCGCGGTCACGGCCCGGCGGATCGAGTCGAGCCTCGTGCCGGATCGCGGCGACGGCCTGCGCGGCTCGACGACGCGCGCCGGCCAGGGCAAGCGCGCCGTCACGCACATAGCGCCGCGCGAGGCGCTGCGCGGCGCCACCCTGTGCGAGGTCCGGCTCGAGACCGGCAAGACGCACCAGATCCGGATCCACCTCGCCGAGGCGGGCCACCCGCTCGTCGGCGAAGAGGTCTACATCCGCGACTACGAGAATGCCGGACGGCGCGTGATCGCGTCGCCGCGCCTCATGCTGCACGCGGCGACCTTGGGCTTCGTGCACCCGGTGACCGGCGAGCGCGTCGCGCTCACGTCGCCGCCGCCGCCCGACTTCGAGGCGGTCGTGGGCCGGCTGCGCTAGAGTCGCGCGCGCGCATGAGCTTTCCGGACGACCTCACGATCCGCTTCGCGGGCCCCGGCGACTGCGCCGTGATCCTCGGCTTCATCCGCGCGCTCGCCGAGTACGAGCGCCTCGAGCACGAGGTGGTCGCCGACGAGGCGCAGCTCCGCGCGACCCTGTTCGGCCCCCGCCCCGGCGCCGAGGTCCTGCTCGTCGAGCTGGGCGGCGCGCCCGTCGGGTTCGCGCTGTTCTTCCCGAACTACTCGACGTTCCTGGCGCGGCCCGGCCTCTACCTCGAGGATCTGTTCGTGCTGCCGTCCGCGCGCGGCCGCGGCTGCGGCCTGGCGCTCATGTCGGCGCTCGCGCGAATCGCCATCGAGCGCGACTACGGCCGCTTCGAGTGGTCGGTGCTCGATTGGAACCGGCCGGCGCTCGACTTCTACGAGCAGCTCGGCGCGCGCCCGCAGTCCGAGTGGACGGTGCAGCGGCTCGTCGGCGCGCCGCTGGCCACCCTCGCCGCGTACTGGTCGCGCCCGGTCCCCGCGCCGTAGCCGGGGCGAGCCATCGGCCGTGCTAGCCTGATCGTCGATGGCCACGCCAGCGCCCCACGATCGCCGCCAGGCGCTCTACGACGCGTACTGCGCGGTACCGGAGCATGAACGAGCCGAGATCATCGACGGCACGCTGTATGTCTCACCGAGGCCGGCGCCGCGGCACGCGAACGCGGCCACCGGTCTCGGCGCCGAGCTCCGTGGCCCCTTCCAGCGCGGCCGCGGCGGTCCCGGTGGGTGGTGGATCCTGTTCGAGCCCGAGATCCACCTGGTCGATCTGGAGCCGATGGCACCGGATATCGCCGGCTGGCGCGTGGAGCGCATGCCGGTGCTGCCGGAGATCGCGTACTTCACGCTGGCGCCGGACTGGATCTGCGAGGTCCTGTCGAAGTCGACCGAGGCGATAGATCGCATGAAGAAGCTCCCGATCTACGCCGCGCACGGCGTCAGCCACGTCTGGCTGATCGATCCGATCGCGAAGACGCTCGAGGTCCATACCCTCGGGGACGACCGGCGCTGGCGCGACGTCCGGATCTACGAAGGTGACGCGCGCGTGCGCGCGGAGCCGTTCGCGGCGATCGAGATCGAGCTCGCTGGCCTGTGGGCTCGCTAGGGCACCGGGCAGCGAAGGCCGCACCGGACGCGCTGAGCTGCCCGCGCGCTCAGGTCTGGCACATCGGCTCGAAGTAGCTCCCCTTCGGCGCGAGGTACACCTCGCCCACGTAGCCGCCCAGCCAGCGCACGCCGAGTTGCACCGTGAACACCGCCCGCCCGCCCGGGGGAATCGGTGTGATGGTGAACGGACTGGCGCTCATGGGCGTTCCTTGGGAAGCGCCGGTTACGCCAGGTCAGTCAGTTCGTCCCCCGCTGGCGTACGACAGCCCCAGAAAGATCCCGCCGAAGAGGGCGAACGCAGCACCTACCCCGACCAGCCAGCCTCCCATACCTGCATTCCAACTCCATCCCTTCGTGGCACCGATCGCGACTCCGATGATGCCCAGGAGCCCCCCGAACACGAGCGCCAGGATCCAGGCGAGCCGGCCGCGCGCGATCATTCCAACTCCGATTGCAGTCATATTTCCACCTTTCCGCCATTCAATATAACAGGCAGCCCCAAAGAGGCCAGCCTTACTTCAGTAATGATATCCAGGAGCCATCGTACGTGACTACACCTATGCACGAGCGCATGGCATGGATCGTCTCGAGTACGCAGCACTCCTCCTTCGACGCCATCGTACGTAATTACACGTATGCGCGAGCGCACGGTTCATCTCGAGCGCGCAGGGCTGCGCATTCGAGCCCCGGTGTACGTAGTTACACGTATCCACGGGCGGGCAGCAGCCACTGTGTCAAAACGCAAGTTGCCGCAGTATCACGCGCTGGCATTTGTGGTTGCCGCAGCGATGGAGCCGAGGTAAGCCTGATTGAATAGGCATGTGGGCGGCGCCCCGAGCACGTTGTCCCAGCTTCAGCTGGCCGCGTGGTTCCCCTGGATCCCGTCCGTTGTCGAAGAAGCATGGACTCCTCCTGCATGCCTCGGCTCCAGCGACTCTCACAAATGGACCAGGCCTATGCAGTGGTCGATGTCCGATAACTGGATCAACTCTCGTCTCGGAGGATGGCTCTCGTTGTTACTGGGCGAGGGGACCACAGCGCTACCAGGCGACATCTCCGTCACGTCGGGTCCGCCCGGTCCCGACGGAGGACCTGCCTCGCAGGCCGGACGTGCGAAGCAGGGGATCAACCTCCACCTCCTGAGCATCGCTCCGCACGCGCAGGCGACCGCGCGGGTGGAACATCGGATCGAATCGCAGCTCGTCCTGCGCTACCTGGTCACCAGCTGGGCGGAGCAACAGGATGCCGCCGAGGCGTTGCTGTGCATGCTGGCCTTTCACCTGCTCGGGCGCGGAGCGAGCGGCCCCGACGGGCGGACCGAGATCATCGTCGAGGCGACGCCACCGCCCTTCGAGGTCCTGGCCGCGCTCGGCCTGCCGCCGCGGCCCGCGCTGATGCTGAGGCTCCCTCTGGTTCATATCGAGGTCACGGAACCTGCGCGGAGGGTGGCGCATCCGCCCATCGTCCGGGTGGAGCCATCCGTGACTCTCCGGGGGACCGTGCTCGGTCCTGATGAGTTGCCGATCATGGCGGCACAGGTGGAGCTTCCAGCGTTCGGACGCGTCACGGAGACCGATGTAGCGGGACAGTTTTGCCTCACCGGAGTACCGGCGAGTCTTGCAGACCAGACGATCCGGGTCCGCGCGCGTGGCGTCGAACGAACCTTCCGTCTGCCCGCCGAAGGCGATGGTGGCGATTGGACCCTGCGGATGAGCTTCGAAGAGGAGGGATGACGTGAACGTTAGCTATCTGACTCCAGGCATCTACATCCAGGAGATCCCCAGCGGGAACCCGCCCATCGAGGCGATCGGGACCTCGACACCCGCGCTCCTCGGCGTGGCTCCTCTGGCGACCGCGCGCGTGAACGAAGCGATCGCCATCGACTCGTGGTCGCAGTTCCAGAAGTACTACGTCTTCGGCGAGGACAGGTTCGCAGCCGCCGTGGCGAGCGGGGCTCCGCCCGACGTCACCACCACGCCGCTCGCCCAGGCGGTCCGGGGCTTCTTCGACAACGGCGGGAGCCGCTGCTACGTCATCAACCTGGGTCCGACCGGTGCCCTGCAGGGGAGCGGCGGCGGGCGGCGGCAAGGCATCGATCTCGTGGAGGAGATCGACGAGGTCTCCATGGTCTGTACGCCGGGCTTCCACGATGCCCGCTCGTACCAGGCCCTGATCAGCTTCTGCGACCGGACCAATCGCATGGCGATCTGCGACGCGCCCGAGGACGTCGACAACTCCGATCTGCTCAAGGAAGTGGCATTGCCACCCAGGAGCCCTGAGCCCAGAACCGGACCGCCGCCGGGCGGCACCCGGGAGACGCCGCCCACCGGCGGCACTCGGGAGACGCCGCCGGGCGGCACCCGGGAGACGCCGCCCACCAGCGGCCCCCGGGAGACAGGCGGGCTCCGTGCGATGTCATCGGAGTCCGGCAACGCGACCTACTACTACCCCTGGCTCACGTGCGTCAACGCGGTGAATCCGGCGGCGCCCGAGCTCGTGAACTCGCCTCCCAGCGGGCACATCGCCGGGATCTACGCGCGCGTGGACGCATCCCGCGGCGTCTTCAAGGCACCGGCCAACGAGGTTGTACGCGGTGCGCTCAACGTCGTGTACAGCGTGACCGACCCGGAGCAGGGTGGCCTCAATCAGAACGGCGTGAACGTCATCCGTCTCTTCAGCGGTGACGGCCTCCGCGTCTGGGGGGCTCGCACGCTGGGCTCCAAGCCGGAGTTTCGCTACATCAACGTGCGGCGCTTCTTCAACATGGTCGAAGGATCGATCAAGCGCGGCACCCGCTGGGCCGTGTTCGAACCGAACGACCAGCTGCTCTGGAGCCGGATCCGGGTCAGCGTCGGCATGTTCCTCAAGCGGATGTACAAGAGCGGCGCCTTGATGGGGCGCGCTCCCGAAGAGGCGTACTTCGTCAAGTGTGACGAAGAGACCAATCCGCCAGAGGTCATCGAGGCAGGACAACTCGTGATCATGGTGGGCATGGCGGTGGTCAAGCCCGCCGAGTTCGTCATCTTCCGCATCGGACACTACGCCGCAGGCGCAGAGCAAGGAGGAGCTGGCAATGGCTGACCCCAAACCCCCTCAATCGCAACCCAAGTCCGGCACAGCCTCCGCCGGATCGGAGCTCAATCCCTATCGTAAGTACAATTACCGGATCACGATCGCTCAGGGCGGGATCATCGGACACTTCACTCGATGCGAGGGGATCGAGCTGGTCACCGATCGCCTGAGCTATGCCGAGGGAGGGCAGGAGGGCCGCGTCTACCAGCTGGTGGGCCCGACGCACTACCTCCCGGTGACCCTGCACTACGGAGTCATCAGCAACCACTCACTGGGCCTGTGGAGCTGGATGGAGAAGACCCGGAGGTTCCAGCGCGACAAGCGCAGCGTGATGCTCGACTACCTGGGACCCGAGCCGAATGACGTCTCCGGCTACGTCCTCGAGGAAGCCTGGATCTGCGGCTGGAAGGGCGGCGAGATGGACGGTTTGGGCCGCGAGTACGCGGTGGAGCGGATCGCGATCGCCTACGACGCGGTCAGTCGTGGAAAGGCTTGACGATCATGACGGCGCGTCGGCTGGTGGACGGTCTCCTGGTGTCGATCGCCAGCCGCGTCCAGCGCTGGGCGAGCCGGATCCTCGCGGAACGCAACGCCGTTCTGCAGACAGCCCCGCTCCCACTCCGACGCGACGAGGCCGACCCGCAGGAGGCCGACCCGCAGGAGGCCGACCCGCAGGAGGACGAGGGTCCGCCCGCGCACTGGCTGGAGATGGTACGTGCCCGCGCCCCGCAATTGCTCTCGATGAAGGAACGAGCGCCTCGGCCGGTCGCTCCGCCGACCCCGGCGCGATCCCCGTCCCCGGCGCGGTCCCTAACGCGCGCGTCGGAGCGCGTCGATGAAGCGGACGCGGTCCCGGCGCGGTCCCCGTCCCCGGCGCGGTCCCCGACCCCGGCGCGGTCCCCGTCCCCAGCGCGGTCCCCGATGACGCGCTCGAAGACGGTGGAGGCCCCGGCGGCCGAGCCGATGCAACAGGTGCGTGACGCGAGGGCTCCGGCGCTGACGCGTCCCTCCGCCTCACACCAGATCGCGCGGCAACCGGCTGACATGCCGGCCGAGCTTGCCCCGCCACCGCCGCGCTCCGAGCCTCCTGCGTCGGCCTGGAGCTCGCCGCGAGCGACGAGCTCGCCCTCGCCGCCGTCTCTGTCGCCATCTCCCGACGGAGCTCGCGCCGCCGAGCGCGCCGCCGAGCGCGCCCGGAGCCCCGACGCCCGAACGCCGCCAGCGGAGCCGGTGCCCGGGCGGTGGCGGATCGAGCCCGGCAGCGAGCCTTCTCCGACGCGCGGCAACGCCTCCCTTCTGGCACGGCATGAAATGCCCCCGGAGCGGCCGGCCCCGATGCAGCCGCTCCGCGCCGCCTCGCGCCGGCCCGCAGCCTGCGGCCCGGTCCCTCCCACACCCGCGGCGCCAACATCGCCGCGCACGAACGTCCCCGAAGCAGCGCCCCCGGCCGCACCGGTCCGCACCAGCGCTCCGGCCGGCTCGCGCTCGCTCGACACGCCCGTCCCGAACGTACCGACGAGCAACGCCGCCCCCCTCGCCGAGCCCCCGCCGCGCCTGTTCGATCACGCCCCCGACGAGCTCCCGCAGGACGACAGGAGACCACCGCTGGAGCGATCGAACCCATGGCGCGTGCTGCTGCCGGCGCGCTCGGGCCTGTGGCCGCGCCTCCTCGACGAGAGCGACGCGCCGCTGCAAGCCTGGCCGCCCGATGCGACCTGGCCGGTGTTGCCGAGCGATGACCCGGTGGACCTCGAAGCTCCGGTGCACGGAGAGGAGCACGACCGCAGTGAACGACTGCGCGGCGAGCAGCAAGGAGCGCGATGGAGCGAGCGGCATTCCTGATCCAAGATCCGCAGCTGCGATCGGCGCCGACGCGGCTCAGCTGCCTGCTCAACCCGAACACGCTCGTCTTCCGGCGCGTCGCCGGGCTCCATCGCCGGCGCTCGCTGGCCGGCGCCGTCACGCAGGAGGGGCTGCGCGACGATCCGCTGGTGCACACGGGCGGCGGCTTCACCGAGCTGCGCCTCGATCTCCTGTTCGACGTCAACATCCCCGGCACCTGGCTCGGAGCAAAACCGGAAGATCCCAAGGCGGCCGAGGAAGACGAGCGGGATGTCCGCGACCTGACGCGCCCGCTCTGGAACCTGGCAGAGAACCACAAGCGCCCTGGCGCGGTGGCCGGCCCGCCGAGAGTGAGCTTCGTCTGGGGCAAGCGCTGGGACTTCTCGGCGATGGTCGCCGCGGTGGCGGAGCGGCTCGAGAGCTTCACGCCCTCGGGTGTCCCGCAGCGATCGTTCCTGCGGCTCCGCCTGCTGCGCGCTCACGACGACACGGCTCCCGAGGAGGTGCCCGCCTCGGGGCTGTCGGGCATGGCGGCACCGCCCGAGCCGGCGCCCGCGTCCCCCCTCGACGTGCTGCCGCTGGCCGAGCAGCTACCCGCGGAGACCTACGAGTCGTACGTCTCGCCGGGCTATCCGATGTTCTTGACCGCCTTCTTCCTGTTCGGGGACGCGTCCCGGTGGAGCGTCCTCGCCGAGGAGAACCCGGATATCGATCCGGTATTCGTCCCACCGGGGACCGTGCTGCGCGTCCCGACCCGCGGCAGGCTGGTGGCGCCATGAAGGCGGTCCACGACCTGCCGCGGCTGCGAGTGAAGATCGGCAGTGATCCGCTCGATGCCCGCCGGGCCAGGGCGCTGCGGCGGGTGCGCGTGGTACAGGCACTCTCCGCACCAGCGCAGTGTGAGCTGGTGTTCCAGGTGCCAGACGAGCAGCTGGCCGAGGCCGGACTCGCGCCCGGCACAGCGATCAGCATCGAGCTCGAGGATCACGCGACCGCGCTGTTCGTGGGAGAGGTGACGGCGGTGGAGCATGTCTATACCGCCGCGCGCTGGCTGGAGGTCCGCATTCGCGCGTACGATCCCCTGCACCGGCTGCAGAAGCGGCAGACGCCGCGCGCGATGACCGGTGTCGATGCCGCCGCGGTGGCGAAGGTGGTGGTCGCGAGCGCCGGCATCGACGCGCACGTCGAGCCAGGCGGCGCCTCGGTGGTCTGGCCCTCGCTGCTCCAGCACGATCAGACGGACTTCGAGCTCCTGCGCGAAGTGTGCGAGCGCACCGGGCTCTACTTCGTGCTGCGGCAAGGGACGCTCCACCTGCTCACGCTCGAGGGCGTGCGCGGCGGCGAGGCGCCGGAGCTCCTGCTCGGCGAGAGCTTGCTCGAGGTCGCGTTCGAGCTCAACGCGGCTCCCAGCTGCCGCCGCGTGGTGGCACGGGGATGGGACCCCGTGCGGGCGCTCCCGCTGGAGGCGCAGGCCGAGGCGCCGCGCAGCGGCCGCGTGGCCGAGGCGCGCATGGTGCTCGCCGACGTCGGCGGCGCCGACGAGCGGCTGGTCGGGGGCCTGGCCGGAGCAGGGACAGCGCACGCCCAGCTGATCGCGCAGGCCGAGCTGGATCGCGCCGTCGCGAGCGAGCTGACGCTGCGGGGGACGGCGCAGGGAGATCCGGACCTGCGGCCGGGGACCGCCGCCCGGGTGGCCGGCGTCGCCGATCACCTGGCCGGCACCTACGTCCTCACCGAGGTCGTCCATACCATCGATCCCGAGACAGGCTATCTGGCGGCGATCTCCACGAGGCCGCCTCCTCCGCCGGCCCGCTCCGGCGCGATGGGGATGGCGCTCGGCACGGTGTCCGCCGTGAACGACCCCGAGGGGTTCGGCCGCGTGCGCGTGCGGCTGCCCGCGTTCGGCGGCATCGAGACAGGCTGGCTCCAGGTGCTCGGCGTGGGCGCCGGCGCCCAGAAAGGGCTGAGCGTCCTTCCAGACACCGACGACCAGGTGCTGATCTCGCTCATCGGCGGTGACCTGAGTCAGGCCATCGTCCTCGGCGGGCTCTATGGCGATGCCAACCCCGATCCGGGAGTCGAGGACGGCAACGTGCGCCGGTTCTCGTTGCAGACCGCGGGCGGACAGCGGCTGGTCTTCGACGACCAGCGCCGCACGCTGCGGATCTCGGACGCGCAGGGCAGCCACTTCGAGATCGGCCCCGAGCGCGTGTCCCTGCACTCCAAGGTACCGCTCACCATCGAAGCACCCGGCAATTCGCTGGTGTTTCGCGCATCCACCATCGACTTCGAGAGGCGATGACCGACTCATGCGTGCCCTGACCGAAGACGCGCTGCTCCTGTGCGACCACGGCGGGCAGGTGCACCTCGACGCACGCCAGTCGTGGGTCACGATCGGCCACCGCCGCGTGCTCGTCGCGACCGATCCAGAGGGCTGCTCGATCTCGGGCTGTCCGAACACGAACTTCGCCCTGGGGCTCAAGCCCTGCACCACCACGCTGCGGGTGACGCACGGCTACTCCTCGTTCGTGCGCATCGATGGGCACCCGGTGTGCCTCGACACTGTCACCGGCCTCACCGATGGCACGCCACCGGGCACGGTGAAGTACACGGTCAAGAATCCAGGTCAGACCCTGGTCGGGAGCGAGACGTGAAGGAGCCAGTCGGACTCCGCTTCATCCACCCCGATCTCGACTCCTCGGTGAGCGGAGTGGGGATCGTGACCACGCCCGCCGGGCGCCTCGAGCGGGTGCAGGGGGAGCAGACGGTGCGCCAGGCGCTGCTCATGCTCCTGTCCACGCGCCCCGGGGAGCGCGTCATGCGGCCGGAGTACGGCTGCGATCTCCATCGCCTGGTGTTCGAGCCAAACGACGAGACCACGGCAGGCGTCGTGATCCATCACGTCCGGCGGGCGATCGAGCGCTGGGAGCGGCGCGTCGAGATCCTGGACCTCGACGCCGGTCCCGATCCCGAAGACCCGGGCCGCCTGGAGATCGTCCTCGAGTACCGCGTGCGATTCCTCGCGGAGACGCACCGCCTGCGCTGGTCCATGTCCTTGTCCATGTCCTTGTCCGGCGACGGTGTCCCATGAGCCTGCACATCCCTCCCATCGATCAGCGCTCGTTCGACGATCTCGTCGATGAAGCCAGGCGGCGCATCAAGAAGGACTGTCCCACCTGGACGGATCTCTCCGTCCACGACCCCGGGCTGGTCCTCGTCGAGGCCCTGGCGCACCTCACCGAGACCTTGATCGCGCGCCTGAACCGCGTACCCGAGCGGGTCTATATCGAGCTACTCAAGCTGATCGGAGTCAAGCTACTCCCTCCTTCGGCGGCCGAAGTGACACTCACGTTCACGCTGAGCAAGACCGCCGAGACCGATCTGGAGATCCCGATCGGGACACAGGTGGGGGCCGGGCGGCAGACGCAGAGCAGCGCACCGCTGGTGTTCACCACGGCCGAGGCCGTGACGATCCCGGCCGGCCAGCTCCAGGCGACCGTGCGCGCCTCCCACGCCGACCTGGTCAGGGCCGAGCTGGTCGGATACGGCACCGGGCAGCCGGGGCTGGCGGTGCGGGTCAAGCACCCGCCGATCCTCGCGCCGGTGATCCAGAAGCCGGGCCGCGCCCGCGCCCGTGATCTGTTCGATCTGGAGGTGGGCGTCGAGGTGGGCCCCGGCGAGCAGGAGAGCCGCGACCGCGTGCGGGTCCACGACGGCAAGCGCTTCGCGCTCTGGGAGGAGCGGGAGACGTTCGCCGACACAAAGCCTGGAGATCGGGTGTTCGTGGTGGACCGCGCCAGCGGGCTGATCGTCTTCGCGCCGGCCGTCCAGCCCGAGGGCGAGGCCGGCGAGGCCGCCGCGGCCGCCGCGGCCGCCGCGGACCCGCAGGTCCGCACCTCGCAGGCGGCGCCCGGCGCCGGCCGGATGATCCTCGCGTGGTACTCGCGGGGCGGCGGCGAGGAGGGGAATGTGCTGGCGGGCGCGCTCGATCAGCTGAAGAGCCCGCTCCCGGGCGGCATCAAGCCGAGCGTCACGAACCTGGCGCCCGCCGCCGGAGGGCGCGCCGCCGAGCCCCTGGCCCACGCGCTCCAGCGCGGCCCACGCGAGCTGCACTCGCTGCGGCGAGCGGTCACCGCATCGGACTTCGAGCTCCTGGCCATCCGCAGCGGGCTCGTCGCTCGCGCCCGGGCGTACACGCTCGCGGATCTCTGGGCCCACGCCGCCCCGGGCACCGTCGGGGTGTCCCTGGTGCCGGCCATCCCCGCACAGCACCGCGGCGAGGCGGACGAGCGGGTCACCGCCGCGTCGCTCGCGCAGCTCTCGACCGAAAGCGCGCGCGCGAAGGTCGTGGCGATCCTGGACGAGCGGCGGCCGCTGGGCACCAAGATCTCCGTCGAATGGACGCAGTACAAGCCGGTGGGCGTGGCGGCGTGCCTGATCGTCCGGCGCGGCGACGACGCCTCGGCGGTCAAGCAGCGCGCGCTGCGCCGGATCAGCCAGCTCCTCTCGCCGCTGCCGAGCGACACGAGCGGCACGGGCTGGCCATTCCAGCGCTCGCTGCGGGCCTCGCAGATCTACGACGTGCTGCTGGCAGATCCCGCCGTCAGCTATGCAACCTCGGTCAGGCTGCTCCTGCCCGACGGCCTCGCGGAGGTCGGGCAGCTGACCGCCGATCCGTTCCAGCCCGCCACGTTCTATGCGTGCAGCGGAGACCGACTCTATCGCTCGATGAACGATGGCCGCGGCTGGGAGCCGATCCGGACGTTCCCCGGCGAGAGTGTGGAGAAGGTGATCTGTCACCCCGACCAGCCCGGGCTCCTGGCGGTGCTGACACAGCAGCCGGGGAACAGCCGCCCGGCGATCATCCGGCGATCGTGGACCTGCGGCCAGAGCTGGGATCCCGACGAGGCCAGGCTCGACGGCGTGGAGGACATCGCCTGGACGTTGCGCGGCGGGCCGCCCGGCCTGCTCCTCGCCGGCGCGCAGGGGCTGCACGAGTGGACCGTGGGCAAGGCGCCGCTCGAGGTCGGGATGGGCCAGGTCCCCACACCGCTGTTCGCCGTCGCCGTCGCGCGCCACGCCCGCGGTGAGGTGACCGTGGCGGTGGCGGCCCAGGACAAGGCCGGAGTCGCGATCTCGCGGCAAGGCGGCCAGGGCGGCACCTTCGAGCGGGTCGGACTCGTCGGTGAAGAGATCCGGATCCTCGTTACCCAGCAGCGAGACGACGGGCGCGTCTTCCTCTGGGCGGGGAGCTGGTCTATTGGCAGCCAGATCGGAAAGGGCTTCTACCGCTGCGAGCTGCTCGGCCCCGAGCGCAGGCCGGAGCCGTGGCAGCCGATCAAGAGCTGGGAGGGGGCGAGCGCGCTCTGCCTCGCGTTCCAGGACAACATCGCCCTGGCGGGCAGCTACGAGGGCGGCGTGCTGTGGACCGATACAAAGGGGGACGAGCTGGCCTGGACCCGGCCGGATCTCAAGTGCGGATTGCCACTGCGCGACAAGCCGCGCCTGTTCGCGCAGGTGCGCGGGCTCGCGGTCTCCCCGGGAAAGCCGCTGATCCTGGCCGGTGGCCCCGGCGGGCTGGTCGCGGGCCAGACTCCGGAGGCGTACGCGCCGCGCGCGGGACGGGAGACGATCGACGAGGTCACGCTCCCCCCCAACTGGCTGTTCTGCGCCGCCCCTCACGCGCTGGAAGTTCGCACCGAGGACGAGGGCTAGGGGCCGAGGAGAGCCGAGGAGAGCCATGAGCCGCGAACAGATCGAGCAGCTGCTACCGTCGGTGGTCCGCCGGGCCATCGGTCCCGGAAGCCCGCTCGCCGCCCTCACCGCCGTGATGGCGGACCTGTTCGATCCCGCCGACCGAGCCGCCGGCAACCTCGACGGGTACTTCGACCCGTGGCGTTGCCCCGAGCGGTTCCTGCCGCTCCTCGCGGCATGGATGGACATCCCGATGCCCGTGACCACTGGCTCGCGGCAGCTGCGCGAGCTGATCGCCGTCGCGGTCGGTCTGCATCAGGTGCGAGGGACCCGGCGCGCGCTGCTCGCGTTCCTCGAGGCGGCGACCGGGCTCCGCGGCTTCGAGATCGACGAGACCGTGCGCGACGCCGCTGGTCAGGTGCGCCCGTTCTTCGTCACGGTGCGTGCGCCCGCGGAGGCGCGCGCGCACGCCGTCATGATCGAGCGCCTGATCGAGCGAGAGCGACCGGCGCAGGTCCGCTGCGAGCTCACCTTCGTCTCAGCGACGCCTTCGCCGGAGGACGGACATGACCGATAGCCTGCTCGAGAAATGAAGAGGTCACAATGACAGATAGCCTGTTCAAGATCACGCCCACGCCGCCGAGCTCCATCAAGCTGGAGCCCGGTCAGGTGGGGAAGCTCTCGTTCACCGTCGAGAGCCTGGCCGCCCCGGACAAGGTCCACGAGGTCCTGCTCCAGGCGCTGCTGGTGGGCGACGGCGGCAAGGAGCAGGACGCCGACTGGCTGGTCGCGAAGCCGCAAGGAGCCCTGCGCATGTCGGGGGGCAAGACCGAGACCGTCGCCATCACCGCCAGCCCGACGGCCGCAAGCCCGCGTGGTGAGCACAGGATCAAGCTCGTCATCGCCGACAAGGATCGGCCCAATGACGTGTTCGCCGATTCGCCGCCCGTGACGTGCGAAGTGCTCGGCCCGGCCACGGTGACGAAGCCGCCGAGGAAGTTCCCCTGGTGGTTGATCGCGGTCATCGCGGGCGGGCTCCTCCTCGTGGGCGGGGGCGTCCTGCTCGTGTGGAAGCTCGCGGGCAAGGAGCCCGGCGGTCCTTTGAGCCTCGGCGAGCGCTGCGGCGGCGATACCACCCGCGCGTGCGACCAGGGGCTCCTGTGCGCGGGCAGGGTCGGGAAGTGCTTGCTGGTCGGCGGAGCCGAGTGCAAGCCGGCGCAGGCGGCTCAGTGCGCGAGCGGCGAGTGCGAGAGCAAGGCCGGGGTCTGCGCGATCCCGCTCGGCGGCGCCTGCCAGCCCGGAGACAAGGACCTCGTGCCGTGTCCCAGGAGCAGCACCTGCGATCCGGTCACGAAGACGTGCCTGGGGAACGTGGGCGCGGCGTGCAAGGCCGACGCGGAGTGCACGACCGGCACGTGCACCGGCCAAAGCTGCGCGGTCAAGGCTCCGGCGGTCAACGCCGGAGATCCCTGCGAGAGCACGTGTCCGGCGCCCCTGCAATGCAGCGCCACCACGAAGCGCTGCGTCGAGGAGATCGGGCGACCGTGCAGCAACAATAACCAGTGCGCCACGGGGTTGTGCGAGGAGAACGCCTGCGCCACGCCGGGGCTCCTGCGGGACTGCACGCGGGATGGCATCTGCGGCCTGGACCAGAAGTGCCTCGAGTTCCAGCCGGGTCTCAAGCGCTGCAAGTGGCAGCCGGGACACGCTTGCCACGTCAACGCCAATGACGAGTGCAGCTCGAAGTGGTGCAACCAAGGTGTCTGCTCCCGGGACGACGGCAAGTGCAAGAGTCAGAGTGATTGCCCCTCACCCTATCTGTGCATCACCGCCAAGGAGCAATGCCTGAAACCGAACGGACAGGTCTGTGGGGGAGATGGGCAGTGTGACAGCAACTTCTGCAACCAGAATCGCTGTGAGCCTCCTCCCTGTCTCACGCCCTGCAAGGCGGGCTATCACTGCAACAATGCGCTGAGCCAGCCGATGTGCGTCCGAGACCTCCGGTTCCCCTCGAAGTTCCTCGTGGCTCCATGGATCGCTCTACCAAGCGTTCATTGACCATCCTGGCGACCTTCGTGGTGGTGTTGCTCGCGCTGTTCGTGATCAGCGTGGTGCATCGCCCCGACGATCGCGGCCTCGGGTCCGGCTGCTCGTCCCGCCAGCGCGCGGCCTGGCGAGCGCGCCTGCTGCGGACCGAGCCCGTGGCGCCCGGGCAGCTCGCCGGCTGCACCGCGGCGCCGGGTCGATTCACCATCACCGGGGCTTGCGCGCTGAAGATCGCGGCGGCCGAGGCGCGGTCCCGGCGGCTGATCGTCGAGGCGGTCGATGCGGTGGAGCTCAGGCGCGTCACGAATGCCGATGGCCGGCTCCTCACCATGCGGGCCGAGCTCGAGCCCGGCGAGCGCACGGAGATCGTCATCGGCAAGGAAGGAGAGACCCTCGGGCTTCGCTGCCTGACGGGCGCCACCTGCCGCGCCGGCGTGGAATGATGTCGTCATGCACGGGTCTTCTCCGGCGGGATGGCCTTGATCGTCGCGACGATCGAGCCGATCAGCAGGACGATCGCCCAGAGGATGGCCACCACCAGGATGATCAGCGCGGCGACGACGTCGGTGATGCTGACGAGGATCCCCGGAGGGAATCCGTGCAGGAAGCTGACGATCACGGTGAGGACCAGTGACAGCCCGAGCAAGATCAGGAGTCGTACGTTCTTGAGGAAGGCCTGCTGCGCCAGCACCAGCAGCACGGCAGCGGCGAGCTTCAACATCAGGAGGATCCCCAGCGTGGCGGCGGCCGCCCCCCGCGCGAAGAAGCCCCAGATCGCGAGGTAGGCCAGGGTCCCGAACGGCGGGGCCAGGAGCAGGCCCACCATCACCAGCAAGAGCGTGATCAGTACGATGACGGCGACGATCGAGATCACGATCGTCACCAGTGCCACGATCAGGGAGATGATGCCCTGGACCCGCCCCACCAGCCGCCGCGAGATCACCAGCGCCGCGCCCATCCAGAACAGGCCCAGGAACACCAGCCCGTCGAACGCGACCAGGGCGGTGATCGCGTAGCCCGGGCGCGGCGGCTCCTCGCGTCGGGCCCGGACCATGCCCTGCAGCTCGGCATCACTCGGAGGCGGCTCGTCCGGCGGCCGATCGCGCAGGATCGCCGCGCGGAGCTCCGTCGCCGAGACGTCGGGGACCGGCAGGAGCCCGGCGCCGAGCTCGACGAGCACGACCAGGAGCCACGCGATCAAGGCGGCTACGAAGAACGGTCTGCGGAGCCGATCGAGCATGGCCAGCCCTACCGGTCCCTCGCACGCGAGCCACGTTCCCCCATCATCCGATGAGTCTAGCGCGGATGCGCGCAAAGGCGCCGACGACGTGAGCGCGCTGTCGAGCGTCGACGGATCGAGCGTGCCGCGCGCTCGCAGAGTACGAGCGCCTGGCGCACGAGGTAGTCGCCGACGAGGCGCAGCTCCGCGCGAGCCTGTTTGGCCCCGCCCCGGCGCCGAGGTCCTGCTCGCCGAGCTCGGCGGCGCGCCCGTCGGGTTCGCGCTGTTCTTCCCGAACTACTCGACGTTCCTGGCCCGGCCCGGCCTCTACCTCGAGGATCTGTTCGTGCTGCCGTCCGCGCGCGGCCGCGGCTGCGGCCTGGCGCTCATGTCGGCGCTCGCGCGCATCGCCATCGAGCGCGACTACGGCCGCTTCGAGTGGTCGGTGCTCGACTGGAACCGGCCGGCGCTCGACTTCTACGAGCAGCTCGGCGCGCACCCGCGGTCCGAGTGGACGGTGCAGCGGCTCGTCGGCGCGCCGCTGGCAATCCTCGCCGCGTACTGGTCGCGCCCGGTCCCCGCGCCGTAGCTGAGTAGACCATGTGCCGGCTCAGGCGGCGTCGGCGTACAAGTACCGGCACGCCGAGACGTAGGGTCGGGTGAACAGCGCCGGGTACAGCCTCGCAAACGCGTCCTGGCTCGCGCGCGCCTCAGCGATCGCATCTGCGGGCAGGTGAAGCTCGCCGCCGCGATGTCCGCCGTCGAGCGAGAAGATGCCGCAGCGGAGCCGGCCATCGGGCTCGAGCTCCTCGAACATGAGCTGGCTCGGGCCGTGGCGCATGAGGTCGCCGAGGTTGCGGCGCCACGCGAGCAACTTGGCGCATTCGAGGAGTGATGGCGATAAGCCGGCCTGGTGCGTCCGTAGCGCCTCGGTGAGCAGGAGCTGACCGAACACGAGCCGCGGCTGCACGCCACGCACGCCGTCGGTGACCCGCGGCGCAGCCGCCGCGAAGTTGCGCGCCATCACCAGCTCGACTCCATGCTCGATGAGCTCGTAGCGGACGCGGTCCGCCGGCGGGTGCATGACGATCCACAGTCGCGCCGAGAACTGCGCGTACAGCATCGTGTGCTCGGGGCGAAACAACGTCCCGCAGGCCGGGCACGTCTGCTGCTCGAAGGTCCCGGCGAGGATGTCCTCGACCTGGGCCAGGATGCGGTCACCGTTGACGCTCTCGAAGAGCCTCGCCACCCACTCGTGCTGGCACGCCGGACACGTCACGGGCCACGGCCCGACCCGGCTCACGGCCGTCCCACGGAGCTGGCGAGCCCCGGCACATCACAGTAGAGCTTTACCGACGGCAGCTCGCGGTCGGGCAGGAACCGGACGCCGAGGAAGCTCAGGCGCGCGCAGCCGACCTGCGTGCACGCGGCCTCCGCCGCGCGCAGGGTGGCGTCATCGCCGCCGACCCACGCCGCGGCGCGCGCCGGCTCGACCTCGGGATAGTCGATCTTGAATGACGCCGACGGTTGGTCCGCGGTCATGCTGACCGACACGAAGATCGTCGACTCGTTGTGGTGGACGGTGGCGGCGTGGTTGTGCTGCCAGGCCGCGATCTGCGCCAGCGTGCCGCCGAAGCGGCGCACCATCGTCTCGACGCGCCGCGCGACCTCGGCGTGCGTGTCGGTGGCGACGAGCTGCGAGAAGTAGAGCTTGTGGTGCACGGCAGAGCCGGGGCGGAACGCCGCGGCGACGAAGTGGATGGACTGCTTGCCGAGCAACGCTGCCACTTCGGCCACCAGCTCGCGCCCGGCATCGTGCACGCCCCAGTCGGCCATCCGCGCGACGACGTCGCCCACCGCGGGACGGCGACGGAAGTAGATCGCCGCGAGCGGCGCCACGCCGGCACCGTCGCGCACCCACTCGATCTTGGTGAACGCGCGGCGGTGCTCCATCCAGCGCGCGAGCGCGGCGTGGTGCTCGCATGCCGCGCGGCTCATCCCGAGGGACTCGAGCGCCGATGCGGTCTGCGCCCCGAACTCGCGATCCTCGCCGCGGGTCATGAACCCGGCGAGCTCGCCGCCGACCGAAGCGATCAGCTCGGCGTATCGATCGAGCGACGCCGCGAACAGCTCGGCGACGGTGAGCGCCCCCACTGCATCGTCGCCCAGCCGAGCGCGCAACGCGGCGCGGGTCGCGGTGAAGCCTCGCGAGCTCATCACGGCCTGGACGTCACGGCGATGGGACGCGTTTCCGCGTCGCGGTCGCGCGGTGGTCGGTGGTCAGCGCGATCTCGAAGCGGGTGAGCTGCGGTGGCCCACCGCCGGCACCACCGGGCCCGGACTCGCGGTAGTCCACAGTGAAGGTGAACGTGCCAGCGCCGCCCTTCAGCGCAAGCTCGGGCGCCGGCGCGCCGAGATCCGGCTCAGCGTAAACGATGTATCTGGTCCCGAGCGACCAGGCGAGGCGGTCGGCGATCTCGCGTGCGGTCAGCGGCGGCGCCACCCCGCCACCCCACACCCCAGCCTCGGCGAACAGCACGCCGAGGTTCTGCTCGAGCGTGATCACCGTGCCGTCACCAGCGGCCCAGCCGCGCACATCTGTATCGTGGACACCGGGCTTCTTCATGATGAACGCCCACACGGTACCGACCCTCGTCTTCATCATCTTGGCGAGCGCCTCGTCGTTGGGCCCGCCTTCGACCTTGTCGGCGGGGATGCCGAGCTTCTGGGCCGCGTACGCTCGAAACGCGGTGTAGGCAGCCGTGATTCCGGTCATGGAGTTGCTCCGCTCAGGTGGGGTGCTCGCGACAGGGTCAACTGCTGTGCCGCTGCCGCTGCCGCTGCTCGAGCTGTTTCCGCTGCCCCCCGCTGGCGCGCTCTGCGCCTTGCCGGCGTTCTGGTTATCCGAGGCACAGGCGCAAATCAGCGCGAAGGTACATAGCGTCTTGATGATCACGGCGTCTATCATGGACCCGGATTTTGGGCCGCGCGACCATAACTTGCGCCCCCCGGACGCGCCGTACCGGCCGGCGACTCGGCGGTGTGCGTGGGCGTCTCCGTCGAGCCACCGGGCGACTCCGTCGGGCCGCCGGGCGTCGGCGTCGCTGGCGCCGGTGCGTGGCCACGGTTGTGTATGTGGGTGCGGATCCACTCGCGTTGCGCGCTATTGCGCACGAGGCGCCCGAGGTTGGCTTCGGTGAAGCCAGCTGTACCGAGCTTGTCGGCTTCCTCGTAGAACACCGTGTATGCCTCGGCGAAGAACTCTGCCGGCGCGAACAGCTGGTAGTCAGCGAGCCGATCGCTGACGACCGATTCATTGTGATACATGAATTTCTTGTACCACCCGCTCACGCTGAACCGCTTGTTGTTGCTCGCGTAGATGACATCGGCCTTCCGCCAGAAATCCTCGCCGAGCGCCAGGCACGCCTCGGCTGCGTCGATCGCCGGAACGTGCTTCGAGAGATTGACCTTCAACGGGTGCCCCGCCGGCAAGCCGGCGGCGATCGTGATCAGCGAGCCCTTGGCACCGGCTACCGCATCGCTGATCACGTCTTTGATCTTCTGTAAATCAGACCCAGAGATCGTAGTTCCGTCGTTCGGCACCCACGGATTAGACATCTCGTCTGCCCAGGCATTGATATCGTCCCCGGACCACCAGCCGCCGATGTCTTTCGTGAAGCCCTTGACCCCTCCGAGCGCGGTCTCGACGGCATGGCCGATCTCGTGGCGCACGGTCGCATCGAGATACGGCACTGCGTGCAGCGCGGTATCGTCATCTGGCGTGACCTTCGCGGCGATGGCATGCACCTTGGTCAACGCCGTATCGATGGTGAGTGTGTTGCCCGCGATGGCTGTGATCTTACCGGTGTCCTTCTTGGCGGGATTGGCGCGGTCGACCGCGATGGCGTCGTCCTGCTTGAACCGCGCCCCTTCGGCGACGGTCAGGTTCGTGTCGCCGACCGCTGTGGCCGCGGTCAGCGGCGAGCCATAACCCATCACCTTGACGGAGCCAGTTGGGCCGAGGTTGGCGCCGACCTGCAGCGCGCTGCCGTTCCACGCCGCGCGATCGATCAGCTCTTTGGCGCCGGTGAGCTGGAGCTCGTTCCACACCCCGGCGCGGGTGTCCTGGCTGGGTAGCGTCTTCATCTGGGTATGGATCCGTACGATGACCGCGGGGTTCCAGGCGGTCGCGCCGTCGACCACCGTCGTCTCGACCTCCCAGTAGGACTGGAACGCTTGGATAACCATATCGGCAGGATTGACGTTGACGATCACGGCGTCGAGCAGCGCGCGGTGGACCGTGACGTCGCCGACCCAGCGCAGGCGCGCGGCGCGCGCGACGCGATCGCCCATGCACGCCCGGAAGGCTGCGGTCCCGTTGGCGGCCTCGAGCCACAGACGACGCGCCAGGCTCCCGCGGAAGCGGTGCAGCTCCTCGCCGCTGAGGTCGGCGTCGACCTCGGACATGAGCGCGGCGTCTCCGGCGACCGCGGCCACGTCCGCGATGGTCGCGCCCTGGATCGCGCGAAACAGGTACTCCTCGTCGGTGCCCCAGCCGCGGACCGCGAAGCGCAGCTTGCGGGCGAGCGGGACGTTCAGGCGATCGAGCACCTGCTTCAGGTCGTCGCCCGTCAGCTCGGTCTCGAGCTGGCGCACCAGCGTGTCGTCGGCGGCGACCGCCTGGAGCTCGGTGGGCGTGGCCTGGAACAGCGTGCGATGGATGTAGCCCTCGTCGGCACCCCAGCCGCTCATCGCGAGCCGCAGCTTGTCGGCGACCGGCGCGCGGAGGCCATCGAGCACGCGGCTCATGCCGCCGCGATTGAGCTCACCGCGAAGCTCGGACATGAGCGCGGTATCAGTGAGGACGGCCTGCGCCTCGGCGGGGGTGGCGCGCTCGCAGCGCCTGAAGATGGCGGCCTCGTCGGTGCCCCAGCCCTTCATCGCCTCGCGCAGATCGGACTTGATGCCGGACTGCACAACCTTGGCCTGCGCCGCACCGCCGCTGCCGCCCACACCGCCCGGCGCCGTCTGGTTGGGCAGCCCCTCGGCACTCTTGCCCTGGACGACACCAGCGACGTCACCGCCAAGGGGCTGGACGGCGCCAACGGGATTGGCGACGCCACCACCGCCCGCGCCGCTCGCGGCGCCCGCAGCGCTCGCGGCGCCCGCAGCGCCCGCGCCGCCCGCAGCGCCCGCGCCGCCCGCAGCGCCCGCGCCGCCCGCGCCGCCCGCAGCGCCCGCGCCGCCCGCGCCACCCGCAGCGCCCGCGGCGCCCGCGCCGCCCGCGCCGCCGCCGCCCGCGGTCGCGGCCTCGCCCACCGCCGGTGCAGGCTTCGCCTTTCGTTTCTTCTTCTTCTCGCCCGGCTTGCCTTTCCCCTGAGCCCCCGCCTCGCGCCCGCGCTCGCCGCCCGCGCCGTCCTCGCCGCCATCGCCATCGGCGCCGTCCTCGGCCGAGGCATCTGCCTCGTCACCCAGCCCCATGGCGTCCATCAGGCCGTCATCGGCCTCCCATGCCCCGGCTGCGCCACCGGCGCTGCCCTTGCCAGCTGCGCCACCGGCGCTGCCCTTGCCGGCTGCGCCACCGGCGCTGCCCTTGCCGCCACCGCCGCCTGTCTCTCCCGCGCGTGCCTGCTCGCCCGCGGCCGGCGACGCGCCCTCGCCGCCAGCGTCCGCCGGCTGACCGCCCGGCTTCGGCGCGGTCGCCGTGCTGCTCGAAGTCTCTCCCGAGGATCGTTCGTGGCGCTCTTGCTGTACCTGACTCATGGGTACCCCCTTCAGAACATCGCTGCAGAGCGATCACCTCGCCGCCGCATTGTTCGCTTTCACTCGAGTCGACTCGACGTCGACAGCTTGCCCATCTCTCGATATTCGAGCTGCACCGCGCGTAGGAGGTGCGCTTGCATCATCGGCCGCTCCTCGTGCGCAGCCAGGAAGGCCGCACGGAGGACGCAGTTGCGAATGTAGCCGCCCGACAGCGGGAACCGGCGGGCGAGCTCGGGAAAGTCGAAGTTGCCCCCGGTCGGTGTCTGCGGCGTCACCAGACCGGCCCACAGCCGGGTCCGGGTCTCCTCGTCCGGGAACGGGAACTGGAGGCGCAGCGACAGGCGCCGCTTGAACGCCGGATCGATCGAGCCGTCGAGGTTCGACGTCAGGATCGCGACCCCCTCGAACGTGTCGAGCCGCTGCAAGAGGTAGTTGACCTCGAGGTTCGCGTAGCGATCGTTCGACGTCCGCACGTCAGTGCGCTTGGCGAACAGCGAGTCGGCCTCGTCGAACAGGATCAACACCTGGCCGTCCTCGGCGGCATCGAACACCTCGGCGAGGTTCTTCTCGGTCTCGCCGACCCACTTCGACACCACGCGCGCCAGATCGACGCGGTACATGTCGAGGCCCAGCTCCTGCGCAACGACGCCGGCGACCATCGTCTTGCCGGTGCCTGGCGGGCCGTAGAACAGCGCCGTGAGGCCGCGCGAGCTCGTCATCTTGGCGTCATAGCCCCAGCGCTCGTAGACAGTGCGGCGATGGCGGGCCCGGCCAATGAACTCCCGCAGGCTGTCGAGAATCTCTTCGGGGAGCGCGACCTCCTCCCACTGCGCCATGCGGTCCACCCGCTTGGCGACGTGATCGAGCCGCGCGGCGACATGCTGGCGGACCTGCTCGTCGAGCGTGGCGGTGGCGTCGTCGCGCTCCTGAAAGCTGCGGGCGGCGACCTCGCCGACCACCTTGCGGATCACTCCGGGCCCGATGCGGTAGCGCGCCGCCAGGCGGTCGCTGTCGGCGCGTAGTCCGGCGGCGGCGAGCATCGCCACCCACACCGCGGCGCGCTCGGTCTCGAGGAGCGGCGGCAAGATCACCGCGACGAACCCCGGATCGAGCGGCAAGTTGCCCTCGGGGCTTGTGCGGAGCACCACGGGGCCGGGGTGCTGGCGCAGGACCTGGCGGACGGCGTCCCGGATCTCGGTGTCGGTCGGCTCGAGCTGCTCGAGGCCGCTCAGCACCGGGATCAGTCCGTGCATGCTCGCGCGGAACAACGCCGAGCGCAGCGCGACGACGAGCTCGCGGCGACCGTGCGGAACCCGTGTCGTGTCGATCGCGATCAGCTCGCGCTCGACCCGCGCCGCCAGCGCCGCGATCACGCTGTGCCGGCCGCTGCCACGCCGACCGCGTACGACCAGCCGCAGCGGCGCGTGAGCCGGCGGCGCCACGGCGAGCGCCAGCACCAGATCACGCTTGATCGCGGTCGGGATGAACAGCGCCTCGAGGCTCACGTCGGCACCGCGCACCACCGTGGCGTCGTCGACACGCACCGGCGGCAGGCCGCGCAGGCGATCGAGGAGCGCGTCGGATACCGACAGCCGCGCGAACAGCGACACCGGGCCGGGCTCGACCTGCACGACGCCGTGGCGCACCAGCGCCGCGTCCGCCGACAGCTCGCGCGCGATCTGATCGCGCAGCGTGCTGCGGTCACCGGCGACGACCTGCTCGACCAGGAAGCGGTCGACCATCGGCCGCGCTGGGTCGTTCGACAGCACGCCGTACAGACGCGCGATCTCGCCGCGCAGCGCTGGCGCCGAGACCACGAGGAGGATCTGCGCGGCCACACCCGACAGCCCGAGCTCACGCACGAGCGACGGGAACGGCAACCGGATGCCCTGCGCGGCGCTGGCGTGGGCCCGGCTCGACGCCTCCTCCTGCCGTTGCACGAGACGGGCCTTGGTCTCGGCGAGCTTGTCGGCGGCGAAGCTGCCCGATCCGCCGAGCAGCGCCTCGACCTCGAGCTCGTGCGGACGGCGCGTCGCGTGCGTCGGGCTCAGGCGGCCGCTGTTCCATGCGTCGGCGATCGCGACCGCGGTGCGGGCAGCGACGATGTCGAGCAAAGCGTCGAGGTGCACACGCCCGCTCGGGTACGGCGACACCCCGACCGCCTGCTCCGGCACGAGCGGAGGCGGCGGACCGAACGCCAGCGGCAGATCGCGAGGCACCTCCACCGCCCGTGGTCGCGCGCGGGGCTCGACAGGCGGCGGCTCCCCTGCGCGCGCGTCGACCGGCTCCGGCCGCGCGACCGCGACGTCGCTCGCCACGCCGACTGACGCGTCATCGAACGCCGCGGGCGCGTCGGTCGCCGCGGGCGCGTCGGTCGCCGCGGGCGCGTCAGTCACCGCGGGCGCGTCAGTCACCGCGGGCGCGGCATCACCGACCGCGGGCGCAGCGTCGCCGACCGCAGGCTCCTCATCGAGCTCGTCCCTGGGGGCACCAGCATCGCCCGCGCCCGCCACCGCCGACGGAAACACCAGCTCGCTGGTCAGGATCTGCAGCACCTCACCGGTGTCACCCCTGACCAGGGCCGCGTGGCGGCCGTCTTGATCGACCGCCAGCTCGCTGATCGCGAACGGCGGGCGTCCATCGGAGACCATCCGGCCGTAGCGCAGGTCGACGCGGGTGAGCGACCGCTCACCGCAGAGCAGGAAGGCGTGGCCCAGCTCCTCGGCGATCGCCCAGCGCGCTACGCGGGCGACTGCGAACAGGTGGATCCGGGCACCATTGGCGTTCAGCACCAGGATCATGTCGTCGCCGGCGCGCCGGACCAGCAGCGCCAGCGCGCGCCCCCCGAACAGCACCGACATCGCCACTACTTCGCCGCCGAGGCGTGCGACCCGCCACGCCTCGCCCCGCGCGCGATCGATCGCCCGGATCATGCCGGGGCTCGTCACGAACATCCGCACGCCGTGGATCGCGAGAGGCGCCTCGCCGTCGAGCAGATCGTCGATCACCTCGATCACCGCCGTCTCGCCGCGGAAGCTGATCCGCAGCGGCGGCGCGCCGGTGAGCAGCGCGTCGGTGCACGCCGCTCCCACGCCCGACACGATCCCCGCCGGCAGCGCCGGTAGCGTCGGCGGCGCGGGCAGCGCGCCTAGGTCGGTTAGCGCGACCCGCGCCAGAGCGCCGCCGCTCAGGCCCCACAGCTCGCGACCCACGAGCTCGATCGGCCCGGCGATGGCCGGCACCGCGCGCGCCGGCATCGTGCCCAGCAGATCGATCAGCTGAACCCGCGGCTCCCGCGCGACCAGGAGCCAGCGCCCGGTGCGCGACATCGAGATCCTCCGGCGACAACCCGCCACCGGATCGATCGACAGCGTGGTCGCCGTCATCCTCGCGCCCCGGCCCCCGTCCAGCGGTCGTTGTACGGCTCCCTCGCCTTCTCGTTCCAGCCGCGGTAGGTGGGCGAAACACCGGCGTTCTCGAGGAACGTGTACAGGCCATACGCGACCGCGACGCCTCCGACGGACGGAGGTTGGTGACCGAGATTGATCACGCCGGGGATGGTCAGCTTGAACTCGGAGGCGACCACGCAGTTGACCACGCCCGGCCAAACGTAATAGTGGTGGCGCTTGACGCCGATCCAGCCGTCCTTGACGGCCTTGGTGATGAGCTTCTGGGTGACGCTCAACGCTTTCTCGAACATCTGGTGGATCGCGCTGATGAAGCCAGTGAGCGTGCTCGCACCGAGGTCGAACACCTTCTGCGCGACCCTCCAGACCCACGGCATGTAGCCGCCGGCGCTCGACGGCGGATCGGTCTCGAACAGCTCGAGCAGCGCGTTGCCAGACTTGGACAGGTGCTTCACGAGCGGATCGATGAGCTCGTAGACCGTATCGCCGACGAGCTTCCTGACGAGCTTCGGCACGTAGCCGAGCCCCTCCTTGGCGAAGCCGTCGAGGATCTCCTCGAGCTGGTTGACCAGGCCCGCGAACAAGCTCTTGAACGCCTTCACGATGCGCCCGAAGAAGCCCTTGATCCGGTCCCAGACCTCGCCGGCCTTTTTCAAGATCTTCTTCACGGTCGCCGCGCCCGGTAGCTTCTCGAGGAGCGGCGCCAGCGCGGCCAGGCTGAACGGACCCTCGTTGCCGCTCTCCTGCGGCGGGGTGGTCGGCCCCTCGGCGGTACGCGCCGAGGCCGGACCGCTCTTCGTTTGCGGCGCGCTCTTCTTCTCGGGCAAGACCTTGTCCGCCGCGGGCTTCGTCGGCTCCTTCGCGGCGTTTTGGGCCGGGAGCTCCGGGGCCTCCTTCTTCGTCAGATCACCGCCGAGGTCGAGGACGAAGTTGAACAGCTCCTTGGGCTTCAGGATCTCGAACTGGGTGAGGGCATCGCCCTCCCAGCTCCGGTTCCACAGCCCATCGAGCACCGAGAAATCGGCGTACGGCTTCACCGAGCCGGTGATACCGAACGTCATGTTCATGCCGACCTTCGCGTCGCCCTCGACCTTGCCCTCGGGCGAGTAGCTCACGCTAAGCTTGCCGGTCGGCTTGATCTTGGCCTCGCCGACGATCGGCACCTTGATCCCGCCGCCGCCGCGCAGAATCGAGGGG
Source organism: Kofleriaceae bacterium (assembly GCA_035558535.1). GTDB lineage: Bacteria > Myxococcota_A > Polyangia > Haliangiales > Haliangiaceae > JABFXX01. Next base: position 92,894 of record DATMCI010000218.1, on the reverse strand, counting down.
TGGAGCGCGAAGATGCCGAGCCCGAGCCTCGGCTCGCCGGTCAGCTTCGCCGAGATCTCGCCGAGCAGCTCGAGCTGGGCCGCGATCTTCTTGAACTCGAACGTCTCGAGCGACAACCCATCGAAGTCGACGGTTGGCTTGAGGCCCAGCTTGAAGTTGAAGTCGAAGCCCAGCTTGAAGCCGATATCGATGTAGATGCCGAGGGCGTAGACGCTGATGATCGGAATCTTCTTTTCGGCCTCGAACAGCGTCTTCTTGACCTTGCTGTCGAACAGGGTGATCTCGCTGACCGTCATCTTCAGCGAGACCTCGTGGGTCTTGGTCGAATACTTGAGCTCGCCGGTGGCGACCATCCCCTTCTTGATCTCGTAGTTGAGCTTCCCGCCGATCTGGAGGCCCGTCTTCGTGTTGTAGCCGACCGAGACCATGCCCCAGAACTTGTCCTTGCCCTCAGCCCCGAACGGCACCTCGATCTTGGCGTCATCGATCTCGATGCCGCCCTTCGTGACCTTGCACTTGAGGCTGGCCTCCTTGAGGTACTTGATCTTGACGACCTTGAGCTCGAACGCGCCCTCGACCGAGCCGTTGTCCTTGATCGTGCATGACACGCTCGGCACCTGGAGGTGCTTGCCGAACGAAAGCGGGGTCGAGGTCTTGATCGTGCCGCCGTACGAGCCATCGGCGTTGACGTGCGCGTCGACGTCGAGCCCGACGCCCTCCTCCCCGGCCGCCTGCTTGAGCATGGGGATGTTGAGGTTGGCCTTGCCGGTGATAGCGCCGGAGAACTTGCCCTCGTTGTACGTGAGGGTGCCGCTGACGGTGCCCTTGAATGCCGGATTGCCCTTGCTCTCAGGCGGGTACTTGAGCTCCGGCGAGTCGTACGAGAACGACGCGCTCTTGAGCTTGCTGCCCTCGAGCGTGGCCTCAGCCTTGGCTTTGCCGAACATGCCGAGATCGGCATCGAGGTTGGCCGATCCCGAGAACTGGCCGTCGTCGACGCCGTACACGAGGTTGTAGACCGAGCCGCTGACGGTGACAGCGCCGAACTGGCGCTTGTAGCTGGCCTCCTGGGCGTAGATCTTGGTCTTGCCCTCCTCGTACTTTACGCCCAGCGTCGTCTTGCCGAGGCCTTCGATCATGCCGGCCGCGAGCGTGGCCTGGCCGTCGAACGCCCACTGGCCGCCCGACCACGACACCTTCACCTTGCCGCTGATCTTGTTGCTCTGGTGGGTGAGCCCGACCTGGCCGTTGACGGTCAGCACGCCGCCGACGTACTTCGCGGTGAGCGTGGCACCGTCGACGTTGAACTGCGGGATCTTCGCGGCGCCGGGCTGGAGCGCGATCGACGCCTCGATGCCGCCTTCGATCAGCTTGGCGTCGACGGTGACCGCCCCGAGGATCTTGTCGAGCGAGCTCTTGAAGTTGCCGAACTTGTTCTCGACGGTCCCGCTCCCCTCGGGACCGGGGCTCGGCTCGATCCGCTTCTTCACGCCGTCGGACTGGAGCGCCCCGGCCATGTTGACGCCCATCTCGACCGTGCCCGTCGTGATCGCGCCCGATGTTTTGTCGGTGGTGATCGTGGCGGTCTTGATGGTGACACCCGGGGTCATCGTGGGCGGATTCGTGAAGGTGTAGGTCGGCTGGCCGGTGTCTTCGCTCTGAAGGCGGATGGTCGGGTTGAACTTCAGCAGGAAGTGCCGCAGCCCCGCAGGATCGGGAGTGACATGGAAGCGCCTCCAGATTTTTTCCCGCTCTCCCTTGCTCGGAAATAGGTTGTCGATCTGGGTCTTCACCTTGTTCGCGATGGCCTTGCTGGGCACTGTGTAGACAACGGCCAGGTATTTGTGCTGTGCCTTCTCGGGATCCTCACCTTTGAAGTACCCGGGAATGGGATCTTTTGGATCCGTAATGAACGCATATTCGCGGCACTGCTGATGATCGATGCCGGCCTCAGCCGCCTTGTCATCGAGGATGACGTTCCCCCGCTTGCCGAAGAAGGCGGCGTCCCCGATGCGCGGCTCCTTGGTCAGGAGCTTCTGGCCCTTGGGATTGACGAATAGCGGCCGATTCGGCTCCAGAGTTAGCCCACAGGTCAGCTTCACAAGCTTCTCGAAGATCGAGCCCTGGACGCCGTTGTACTTGGCGGGGAACAGCCGCTTGACCATCACCTCGTCGTAGAACGCGTGCCACCCAAGATTGCCCTCCGCTGCGTACTCGGCCGCGATGGCATCGGTCATCGCGTGCCGGTAGTCCTCTGCATCCTTCTCGGAGTACGTGCAGGTCGACTGGTCGTAGTCCTTGTACTTGAAGCCCTTCAGCCGCCCAGCCTTCATGAGCGCTTTCACCGCGGCGAAATACGCCTCGAACTGCTCCTCTGGATTGGTGGCCTTGCGTGCCTCGGGCCGCAGGTCCGTGATCCTTTCGGTCCATGGGCCGTCCATGATGAACGCGTACGTGCGGTCCGAAACGCGGGTGACGCGGTACATCTCCGCATTCATCGGCTTCAGCATCTCGGCGAGGTCGCGCCCGTACGTGGTGATCGACTTCCTGAGCTTCAGCTCCGGCGGCGAGTTATTGAGCACCCCCGTGTAAGCATCCAGCGACCATGGGTGCGGGCTGGCTTGCTTGTACTTATGTCCCTGCTCCCCCTTGGAATAGGCCCAGAGCTTCGTGCCGTCGGGCTGAGGGACTGGAAACGTATCTTTCTTGAGCTCCTGGCGCTTCAGGTCGACGAAGTACTTGATGCGCTTCCGGCTCTCCTTGTCATCGTCACCGGTGGTCGCCGATGTGTCGCCGGGGCCTGCGCGATGGATGACGTCGGGCGGGGCGACCTCGCGGTGTGAGCTCCCACCGCGTGCCTCAACTTCCGCGGTATCGCTCGGCTGGCTGACCTTGAGTGTGCCGAACCCGAACCGAGAAGGCGCGCGGCGCTGCCCCTGCTGGACCACGTGGGTCAGCTCGTGCAACAAGAGGTCGCGCTGGGGTGATGGGTCGGCCAGCACGATCAGGTTCTGCACGACGAACGCCGACGCTGACAACGCCTGGCACGCGAGTTCGGCCGCCGGCCCGGTGTACGCCTCGACAAAGTCGAATGAAGTGCCGAAGTGCTGCTCGATCTCGTCCATGAACGGCAGCGCGAGGCGGCGGCCCTCGCGACGCGCGTGCTCGACCCACGTCGCTGGATCGTCGCCGGGGCGAGCGGTGAGCTTCGCCGAGCGGCGCGCCGCGAAGGCCGCGGCGAACCGATCGGCATCGTGCTCGTGGGAGTCACCGGGACGCGACACCGCGTGATCGTTCGGGCTCACGCTGCGGCGTTGCTGGCCGATGTGGGCGATTTCGTGGGCGATCAGCTCGATGCCGCCCTCGCTCGTGGGATCGTAGGCTCCGGCGGCGAAGTAGATGTCATCGCCGATCGTGAACGCGCGCGCCCGCAGGGCTACGGCCGCCTGGGCCGCGCGGTCATCGGTGTGGACGCGGACCCCGGCGAGATCGATGCCGAGCTCGGCGCCGAGCTGCGCGGCCAGCGCCTCGGGCAGCGGCTGTCCCCCGCGGACCTCTGCAAGGAACTCGAACGCGCCGGCCAGGGCGCTGTCGTCGGGCTCCGCGTCGCCGGGCTCCGCCCGGCGATCGATGCGGAGCGCGCGCTCCGACAACATCCGGTCCGAGTAGCGCAGCGCCTCCGCAGGCGACATCAGCGCGGTCCCGAGCTCGATGCGCGAGCGCTTGCCGGGCTCCCCGGAGACCTCGGCGTCCCGATCGGCGGTCCTTTTGCCCGGAGTCCGGAGCGGGGCGAGCACGACGTCGCGCTCCTCTTCGCCCCCTCCCCGGCGATCCCGACCTGATGCCCCCAGAAGCTCTCGCAACCCGCTCCTCCCCTCTGCCAAGCCCTAGCTGACTGTTCAATCTATTACGGGTGACGCAGGCGTGTCCTTCCTCGCAGCACGTCTTTCCTCCGGCCTGATTTTCAGCCCGTTCCTCCACCCATCGGTGATGACTCTGGATGAACCTGCCAGAACACGCCGTCGTACGGATACAGCGACATCTCGAAACCGCTCGCAATTACGCGCTCATGCATCAACAGCGCGTCTTCGCGTCGCGGGAAGATCAGGCGTACCCCCCGGACCGGGGTACCGTCCGGCAGCGCTCCGGCGGCGACGACCGCCCGCGCCTCCGCCCACGCCCCTTCGTCGACCTCGTAGGTGCCCGGCTGTACGACCAGCGCCTTGTAGCCGATTTGCTCCTCCGGGTCATAGAGCGTGAACGGATCTCGGTCCTCAGGCCTGCTCGGATCGACCCTGCGATCGCCCTCCTCGTTCCACCCGTCCGCGGGCTCGGTGGGGACAAGCGGCGCGAGCCAACGCTCGTGCGCGACCCTGGCAGCAGCGATCGAGGACGATTTGAATAGATCGGCGTCGAACGCGATGTGCAAGACATCGCCATCGACACGACGATGCGCTCCCGACGGGAGCAGTGCGTGCTGGACCCGTTCGAGCTCAGCCAGGCGATCGGGATCCTGCCGATGCCAGTACAGCCCCGCGTACTGATCCAGCAAACCGAGCCTCCAACTCAGACCTACACGCGGCGGCGTCGGACGCGGATAGTCATCCTGGGTCGGCTCGAAAGAGGCGGTCGTGAGGTGAATGTGCTCGACCGCAAGCTTCGCGCTCCACGCTGCCACCCAGCCGGCCACCAGGTCGCGGAGGTGCGAGGGGGCGCGCTCAGCCGCATATGCGACAAATACGCGCGGCCCGATGGGGTCGAGGCCGATGTGAATCCGCAGGTCCGGATCGTCAGTATCGCCTGCACTCAGGTCGACGATATCGTAACCCCATTCGCGCGCGCGCGCGCGAAGCTCGTCGACGCTGTTGATCGGCTCGTGGTCTCTCAGGTTGACCGAGATCCGGTCCACAGCTGCGAGCTGGCCGTCGCGCTCGAGTGGATCGAGCAACGCGGTGAAGACCAGGTCGTCCCGGAGCCAGCTCCCGTTGGCCCCATCATCGGCATACCACGCTCCAGCAAACTCGAATCCGCGAGTCTTGTAACCCATCGCTACCAAGCTCCCTTCACGCTCACGTTCTCGGTCTCGAACGCCGCCTCATCTTCAGCGACGCGCCACAGTATCAGTAGCACCTGTCATTGGCACGCGGTGGTCACCGATTCTCGATGATCGCGGCCCACACCGGCCGCCCTCACCCGCGCGCGTCCTCGCTGCGCCAGCGATCGTTGTACGGCGCCCCGGACTGGTCGTGCCAGCCCACGTAGGTAGCCGGCACGTCCAGATCCTCGAACAGCTGATACAGGCCGAGCACGACCGCAGACACCCGGGTCGAGCAGGATACCCGGTCGCTCACGATGGCCGAGATCGATGCCCTGGGAGCTTGAGCTCGCCGCTGGCCACTCTCGCCGCGTACTGGTCGCGCCCCGATCCCCGCGCCGTAGCCGGGGCGAGCCATCGGCCGTGCTAGGCTGTTCGCCCGATGGCAACGCGCGTGGAGGAGGCTCGCCGCCGAGCGCTCTACGAGGCGTACTGCGCAGTACCGGAGCATCAACGAGCCGAGATCATCGACGGCACGCTCCACGTCTCGCCGAAGCTGGCGCCGCACCAAGCGAACGCGAAGACTGGCCTCGGCAGTGAGCTCAACAGCGCCTTCCAGCGCGGCCGCGGCGGCCCCGGCGGGTGGTGGATCCTGTTCGAGCCCGAGCTCCACCTCGTGTCGCTGGAGCCGATGGCACCGGATATCGCCGGCTGGCGCGTGGAGCGCATGCCGGCACTGCCGGAGATCGCGTACTTCACGCTGGCGCCGGACTGGGTGTGCGAGGTCCTCTCGAAGTCGACCGAGGCGATAGATCGCATGAAGAAGCTCCCGATCTACGCCGCGCACAGCGTCAGCCACGTCTGGCTGATCGATCCGATCGCGAAGACGCTCGAGGTCCATACCCTCGGGGACGACCGGCGCTGGCGCGACGTCCGGATCTACGAAGGCGACGCGCGCGTGCGCGCGGAGCCGTTCGCGGCGATCGAGATCGAGCTCGCCGGCCTGTGGGCTCGCTAGGCTAGCGGGCAGCGGGGCCGTTCACGCGAAGCTCACGGCCGCGCCTACGCGACGACGACCTCGCTGCGGCCGCCGCCGCGCTGGATGACGCGGACGTGCGCGCCGACCCGCTCGACGAGCGCCGGGACGTGCGAGATCACGCCGACCTGGCGGCCGGTGGCCTGCAGCGCGTCGAGCACCGAGAGCGCGCTGTCGAGCGTCGACGGATCGAGCGTGCCGAAGCCCTCGTCGATGAGCAGCGTGCGCACGCGGACATCGTGCGCGGACATCGATGACAGGCCGAGCGCGAGCGCGAGCGAGACCAGGAAGCTCTCGCCGCCCGACAGGCTCTGGACCGAGCGCACCTCGGCGCCGAGGTCGCGGTCGATCACCTGCAGCTCGAGATCGTGGCGCGGCACGCGCTCGAGCTGGTAGCGCGGCGCGAGCTCGTCGAGGTGCGCGTTCGCGACCGAGAGCAGGCCGTCGAGCGTGAGGCTCTGCGCGAAGCTGCGGAACAGCTTGCCGTCGTGCGAGCCCATGACCTCGCCGAGGATCCGATCGACCTCGGCGCCGGCCTCGAGGCGCTGTACTTGCGCCAGCGCGCCAGCGCGGCGCGCGCGCGCGTCGGCGTCCGCGGCGAGCGCCGCGACCAGGCGGGCGACGTGCGCGTCGGCGATCTCGACGGCGGCCGCGAGCTCGGCGGTGCGCACCGCGACGCGCCGCAGCTCCGCGGCGAGCGCCTCGGCGCTGGCGTCGGGGCCGAGGCCAGAGACAGCAGCTGCGCCGCCCGGAGCGCCGCCGAGCGCCGCGCCCGGACTGGCCACGTCACCGCCGCCCGCGCCCAGGCGCGCGACCGCGCCCGGGGTGCCGCCAAGTGCCGCGCCCGGAGCCTCGCTCCACACCGGCGCCTCCGGCCGCGCCGCCGCGTGATCGTCGACCAGCCGCCGGCGCTCGCTGACCACGGCGCGCGTGCGGTCCACCTCGCGCTCGACCGCGGCGATCCGCTCCGCGAGCGCCTCGGCGCGCGCCGGCTCGGACGAGAGGAGCCGGCGCAGCTCCTCGGCGTCGAAGCCGGCCGCGACCCGCGCCGCGTCGAGGCGCGACACCGCCTCCGCCCCGGCGGCGCTCAGCGCCTCGCGGCGCCGCGCGTGCTCGAGGTGCCGCGCCGTGTGCTCGGCGACGGCGCGCTCGGCCTCGCGGGCCTGGCGCTCGATCGCGGCGAGCGCGGCCGCCCCCGCCGCGTCGGCATCCGCGACGCGCCCGGCGCGCGCGCGCCACGCGGCCGCTAGCTCGGCCATCGCGCCGCGCGCGGACGTCAGCTCGTCGGGGATCGACGGCACGCCCGCCCGCCGCCGGCCGCGGGCGGGCGCCGGCTCGGGCTCCGGCAGGGCCGCGCGCCAGCGGGCGATCGACGCCTCGAGGTCCGCCGCGAGCTCGGCGCGCCGCTCGAGCCGGCTGGCGCGCTCGCCCTCCTGGCGCTCGATCGATGCCGCGAGCTCCGCGAGCCGCCGATCGTGATCCGCGATCAGCGCCGCGAGCTGATCGACGTTCGACTGCCAGAGCTGGACCTCCGCGAGCGCCTCCTGCGCCGCCTTGGTGGCGGCCTCCGCCTGGTGGCGCACGTCGCGCGCCTCCTCGAGCCGCCGCCGAGCCGCCGCCGCGCGCTCGGCCGCCAGCGCCGCGGCGCCCGCGAGCGCCGGATCCGCCTCGAGCAAGAGCTCGCCGAGCTCCGTCAGCTTCGCCCGCCACGTCGCCGCCGCCGCCACCGCCGCCGCCGCCAGCGCTGCGCGCTCGCGGGTGAGCCGGTCGCCCTCGCGCTCGCGCGCGTGCCCGCGCGCCGCGAGCTCCGCGAGCGCCGCCGTGTGCGCGTCGAGCTCGCGGACGACCTCGGCGAGCCGCGCCTCGGCGTCGCGGATCACGCCGTCGAACGCGCCGCGGCCCTGCCACGGATGCTCGGTGGCCCCGCACAGCGGGCACTCCTCGCCGGCGCGCAGCTCGGCGCGCGCGTGCTCGTAGCCGGCCGCGCGCCGCAGCTCCTCGGCGACGCGGCCGCGCTCGGCGCGCAGCGCGAGCGCCGCGCCCTGCGCGCCCATGATCCGCGCGCGCTCCGCAAGATCAGTCGCCGCGGCGCCGGTCATGGCGGCGAGCTGGCGCTCGACCTCCTCGCGCGCCGCGGCCGTGTGCCGCGCGTCCTCCGCGATCGCCACGAGCCGCTCGATCTCGCCCTGGTACGTGCGCGCCTGGTCCTCGAGCTTGCGCGCGGCATCGAGCGACAGCCCGCGCCGCTTGTGGAAGCTCTCGGCCTTGCGCTGCGCGTCGGCGAGCTTGCCGGCCGCCGCCCGGTGCTCGGCCGTGTCCTTCGCGCGCTGGCGCCGCAGCCGCGCGGACGCGTCCGACTGATCGCGGAGCGCGCGATCGAGCGCGGCGATCGCGTCGCCGAGCGCGGCGTGCTGCGCGAAGCGCGCGTCGAGCTCGTGCCAGCCGGCGATCTCGGCGGCGAGGCGCACCCGCGCGGCGATCCACGCCGCGTCGTCCCCCGCCGCGCGCACCAGCTCGTCGGCGCCACCGCCGGCGTCCGCCCCCGCGGCCCGCTCGACGATGCCGGCGGCCAGCCGCGCCGCGCGGACGGGCTCGTGGAGCGCCACGAGCGCCGCGCGCCGGGCGGAGATCGCCTCGAGCGCGGCGCCCGCGCCCGCGAGCGCCGCGGCGGCGGCATCGGCATCGGCGCGCGCCCCGCGCAGCTCCTGCTCGATCCGCGCCGCGTCCTCCCACGGCGCGCGGAGCTGCTCGGCGCGCCGCACGAGCGCCAGCTCGGCGCGCGCGGCCTCCGCGCCCGCGGCCGCGGCGAGCGCGCGGCCGTGATCGGAGTCTGCGTCGGCGAGCGCGCGGGCCCGGCGCGCCGCCTCCCCGAGCCAGCGCGCCGCCGCGTCCGCTGCGGCGTGGCGCGCCCGCGCCGCGACCCGCGCCTCCTCGGCGAGCGCGAGGTCCGCCTCCGCCGCCTGCCGCGCGGCGTCGTCCAAGACGGGGATCGCGAACGCGGCGTGCTGCGCGTCGCGCAGCCGCTGCTCGGCGAGCGACGCCTTGACGTGCGCCGCGACCGACAGCCGCGAGTAGATCTCGGTGCCGGTCATCCGCTCGAGCAGCTCGCTGCGGTCACGCCCGTCGGCGCGCAGGAACGCCGCGAACTCGCCCTGCGCGAGCAGCGCCGAGCGCCGGAACTGATCGAACGACAGCCCCAGCCGCGCGACGATCGCCCGGAGCGTCTCGGTCTTCGTGCCGCCGAGGCGCTCGCTCCCGTCGAGCGCCGTCAGCGTGACCTGCTGATCCTGGAGCGTGCCGTCGGTCTGCCCCCGCGCGCGCCGCACCGACCAGCGCGCCCGGTACCGCCGCGCGTCGCCCGCCTCGAAGTCCACCTCTGCCCAGCCCTGCGCGGCGCCGCGGCGGAGCAGCGTGCGCACGTCCTGCGCGCCGAGCGCGCCTGGATCGTCGTCGCCGCGCCCGACGACGACGCGGCTGTGGTTCGTGAGCCGCGGCGTGCGATCGAACAGCGCGACGCACAGGGCGTCGAGCAGCGTGCTCTTGCCCGCCCCGGTGTTGCCGACGATCGCGAACACGCCCGCGCCGCCGAACGGCGGGCGCGCCAGGTCGATCTCGAACTCGCCGGCGAGGCTCGCGAGGTTGCAGCCGCGGATCGCGAGGATCCTCACGCCAGGTCCTCCACGTCGCCGGAGACCTCGGACAGCAGCCGATCGAACGCGGCCAGCACCGCCTCCCCCGGCGGCTCGGCGTGACCGCGCGCCCACAGCCGCACGAACACGTCCCGCGGATCGAGCTCGGCGAGCCGCTGCATCGCGACCCGATCGCCGAGCGTCGCGCGGTCTCCCGTCTGCTCGACGTGCAGGTATACGAGGCGCGCGCGCCGCCCCTCGAGTGCCGCCTCGACGAGCGCGCGCAGCTTCGGCTCCGGCCGCTCGAGCGCCACCACCACCTCGAGGAACGGCCGCATCGGGTCGATCCCACGAGGGCTGCGCCCCCGCTCCGCGGCGCTCCGCTCGTCGGAAGTCTCCGTCGCGGGCGGCAGCGCCCGCAGCGCATCGAGCACCTCGGCGAGCGGGGCGGCCCCGCGGCGCGGGACGCGCACGATCTCGATGACGCGCGGCACCGGCAGCGCGCGGATCTGCGCGACCCGCGCGCCGTCGAAGTCGATCGCGAGCGCCTGGTGCTTGTAGTCGACCTCGTCGAGCGACAGCGCGATCGGCGCGCCCGCGTAGCGGATCGTGTCGCGCCCCACGCGCTGCGGGCGGTGGATGTGCCCGAGCGCCGTGTACGAGATCTCGTCGGGGAACAGCCGCAGCGGCGCCGACTCCTGGCCGCCGATCGACACCCGCCGCTCGCTCAGGAACTGCGCGTCCGCGCCCGCCACATAGAGGTGGCCCGTGACGATCAGCGCCTGATCCGGCGCGCGCCGCTCGCGCGCGGCCGCCACGACGTCCCCGTACACGGCCGCCAGCGGATCATCGACGTCGGCCGGCGTGTCGACCGGCCGCAGGAACGGCACCGCCGCGACGAGCCCGCGCCCGCCCGCGACCGGGATCAGGATGCGATCCAGATCGAGCGCGCCATCCGCGGCGCGCGGTAGCCCGCCGATGACGTGCACGCCGAGCTCGCGCAGCACCGCCGACGAGGCGCCGAGCCGCGCTGGCGAGTCGTGGTTGCCGGCGATCGCGATGATGTCCATGGCCGGCCGCGCCCGCCGCGCCGCCGCGAGGAACTCGAACCACATCCGCTCCGCGCTGGCCGGCGGCGTCGCGGTGTCGAACACGTCCCCGGTGATCACGAGCGCGTCGGCCGCCTCCGCGGCGCACTGCTCGAGGAGCCAGGCGAGGAACGCCTCGTGCTCGAGCTCGCGCCCGACCTCGCCCCGCAGCATGTGGCCGAGGTGCCAGTCGGAGGTGTGGATCAGCCGCATCGCCAGGGGGCCGACGCTACCGGACCGGTCTGACCGTCCCGGCCCGCCCCGGCCCGCCCTCCGCCAGCGCGGCGCCCGGCCCGCGCCGGCTACCGGCTCCCGGCTGCCGGCTCGTAGATCCTCGCAGCTCGCTCAGCTCGTCGGCTCGGTCTTGCCCTGCACCTCGCGCAGGAACGCCTCCTCGGTCGCCGACAGCGGGCGGCCCTTGAGCCGCTCGAGCTCATCGCGCGACAGCCCGCCGACCTTCTGGCGGTGGCGCGCCATCGCGACGTGCGCGCGCGCCATCGACGCCAGGATGTCGTCGAGCCCCTCGAAGCTGACCGGCGCACGCTCGGGGTGCTTGCGGAGCGCCTCGGTGATCCGCGCCTCGTGGCGCGCGATGATCTCGCTGATCGTCGTCGCGAGCGGCAGCCGCTCGACGCGCGCCTCGGGCGGTGGCTCGAGCCGGTCGACGCCGTGCGTGTTGCTCGTGACGAGGAACGTGCCCTGGATCTCGGTGACCAGCTCGAGCACGCGCAGGTGGCGCGGGAACAGCTGGACGAGCTGGAGGAGCGAGATCACGACGCCGCGCGGGTGCAGGTGGTACGCGCTCGCGCGCACCATGCCGCCCGCGTCGATGAACAGCCGCAGGAACGTGCGGTTCTGCGGGTAGATCCGCGTCATCGTCAGATCCTCGACGTCGGCGACCCAGTGGTACCGCCGGCCTTCGAGCTCCTGGCGCGCGCGATCGTAGAAGTCGAGATCCGCCTCGGGGAACGCGGCCGGGGAGACCCGCACGAGCTCGTGCGGCTCGCCGTACACCGCGTCGAGCCGGGCGCGCAGCGCGGCGCCGCCGAGCCCGCGCGGCCGGCGCATGCCGAGCGCGACCGCGACGACGAGCCACAGGCCCATCATGAGGAAGAACACTTCCACCCGGCCATCTTGCCACGTGGCGCGCCGCACGGTGCGCCACACACATGCCATGCCACGCTGCGCGGCGCTTAACCCGTCTGGGCCTCGCGTGATCCGCTAGACTCGCCGCGTGACGGAGCCCTGGCCCATCTCGCTCGATGACGTCGAGCGGGCGCGCGCGCGGATCGCGGCGTACCTGCCGATCACGCCGCTGCGCCACTACCCCGAGCTCGACGAGATCACCGGCGCGCGCGTGCTCGTGAAGCACGAGAACCACCAGCCGACGAACGCGTTCAAGGCGCGCAACGCGCTCGCGTTCATGACCGCGCTGCGGCCGGAGCAGCGCGCGCGAGGCGTCATCGCGGCCACGCGCGGCAACCACGGCGCGGGGATCGCGTGGGCGGGCCAGCGGCTCGGCGTGCCCGTCGTGATCTGCGTCCCGCACGGCAACAACCCCGAGAAGAACGCGGCGATCCGCGGCCACGGCGCCGAGCTCGTCGAGTCGGGCCGCGACTACGACGAGGCCGTCGAGATCGCGCGCCGGCTCATGCACGAGCGCGACCTCGTGATGGCGCACTCGACGAACGACGCGAACGTGATCGCGGGCGCGGGCACGCTGTCGCTCGAGATCTGCGAGCAGGCGCCCCAGCTCGACGCGATGGTCGTCGGGGTCGGCGGCGGCTCGCAGGCGGTCGGCGCGATCGCGGTGATGCGAGAGCTCCGGCCCAGCGTCGAGATCTACGGCGTCCAGGCCCAGCGCGCCTCCGCGATCCACGACTCGTGGCACACCGGCACGCGCATCACGATCGAGCACGCCGACACGTTCGCCGACGGGCTCGCGACGCGCGCGACCTACGACCTGACCTGGCCCGCGCTGCGCGAGGGGCTCGCCGGCTTCGTCACCGCGTCGGAGGCCGAGTTCGCGGCCGCGATCCGGATCCTCATCCGCGTCACGCACAACCTCGCCGAGGGTGCCGGCGCGGCCGGCCTCGCCGGCCTCCTCAAGCTCCGCGCTCAGCTCGCCGGCAAGACCGTCGCGATCGTGCTGTCTGGCTCCAACATCGACACCCCGACGCTCCGCCGCGTGCTCACGGACGAGCTCTGACCGGCTCGGCCGGCGCCGCAGGCGCCGCCGGGGCCCCTGTCGCAGGCGCCGTCTGCCCGGCCGGCGCCACCGTCTGCCCGGCCGGCGCCTTCTCGCCTGCCGGCGGCTTCGGCCCTGCCGCCGCTGGCGCCACGTGCGCGATCACCTTCTCGCGCAGCATCCGCGCGAGCTGCGCGCGCATCACGGCCAGCTCGTTTGCGTGGAACGTCCGCTGCTCGATCGGCGGCTCCTTGCGCTGGGTCTTGTTCATGATCGAGATCGAGTACGCCGAGTGCGGCAGCCCGAACACGTGGCCCAGCTCGTGCGCGAGCGTGCGCTCCCACGCCATCGTCGACACGATCACGTACTTCTTGCTGCCCTTGGGCCACGCCACGCCGTAGATGACGCTGTCCTTCTTGTCGATGTCGTCGAGCTGCGCCGTCACGAACACGTCGATCACCGTGCCCGCGACGTGCCGGCCCAGGGCTGTCCGCTCCCTGGCGTCCTCGATCCGCGCCGCCGCCTCCGGCAGCCCCTCGACGCCCACCACCTGGAACCCGACGCCGATCGGCTCGAAGTGCCGGTTCGCCTGCGCGAGCTGCCGGACGACCCAGTCCGGATCCGCGACCGGCCCCTGCTCGCCCACGGCGACGTGCAGCTTGAGCCCGAGGCAGTGCGCGCGCGCCGCGTCGCACGGCGGCGCCGCCGTCCCCAGCGCCTCGAGGCCGCCGCCGCTCGCGCCCGCTGCCCCGCTCGCGCCCGCTGCCCCGCTCGCGCCCGCCGCCCCCGGCTCGCCGGCCGCGCCCGCCGGTGCGGCGACCAGCACGAGCCAGAGCGCGAGCGCGCACCTCATCGCCGCTGATACTAGCCGATCACGCGCAGCCCCTCGAGGAGCACCGCGCCCACCTCGAAGGCGAGGCGCGCGCACAGCGGGGCGACGATGCTGCGCCCGCCAGCGGCGTACATCCAGCCGAGGCCGATGCCGAACAGCGCGGCGCCGATCCGGGCCGGGCCATCGCCGGGCGCGAGCAGCGCCTCGGCGAACGCGCCGACGAGCACCGGCAAGACGGGCGGGCCCGGCGACAGCTCGAGCACGCGCTCGACGATCCAGCCGCGCAGCGCGAGCTCGGTGGCCACCGCCGTCGCGGCGACGTAGACCGCGACCAGCGCGAGCAGCGAGAGGTTGCCGCGCACGATCGGGTGGGCCGACCACTCGACGGCGCGCGGGCCGAGCAGCTCGATCGCCGGCGCCCCGGCGAGCAGCGCGAACCCGAGCGCCAGCCCCCCGGCGAGCGCGCCGACCGCCGCGGCCGTGGACCCGCGCACCGGGCCGCCGATCACGTCGGCCCAGCTCCGCCCGCGCAGCCACAGCGACAGCGACGCGACGACGAGGAGCGGCAGCGCGGCCGGCACCGGCTCGGGCAGCGGCACCACGGCGATCGCGAGCACCGCCAGCACCTCGAAGGGCACGAGGTGGCGCGATTCGCGCGGCTTGGGCACGGCAGAGGTACGTTAGCGCGGCCCTCGGGTTACGGTGGACCCCGGTGGACCTGTTACGGGCCGAGCGTTACTCGAAGAGACACCGGCTCCCGCGCGCACCTTGGGCCGCCTTGGGCCGAAAATCGTAGGGCCGCGCATGCTTACGGCACGCAACGCGTGCTCGCGTCATGCTGTCGCCACCTCCATGAGGAAACTCTCCACCATCGCCCTGTGTCTCGCCGTGCTTGTCCCCGCGCTCGCTCCCTCGCTCGCCGACGCCGCACCGACCGAGGACGAGCTGAAGGCGCGCAAGGCCGAGCTCGACAAGAAGCTCAAGGGCCAGGGCTTCACCGTCGTCGTCGAGGCGCCGTTCGTCGTCATCGGCAATGAAGGCGCCGCGGCCGTCAAGAACCGCGCGACCGGCTTTCTGCGCTGGACGGTGAAGCTGCTCGAGAAGGACTACTTCACGAAGCAGCCCGACAAGATCATCGAGGTCTGGCTGTTCGGCAACGAGAAGACGTACCGCGCCGGCGCGAAGAAGTACTTCAACGACGAACCCGACACGCCGTACGGCTACTACTCGCCGACCGCCGACGCGCTCATCATGAACATCGGGCCGGGCGCGGGCACGCTCTCGCACGAGCTCGTGCACCCGTACATGGAGGCGAACTTCCCGAACGTGCCGTCGTGGTTCAACGAGGGCGTCGCCTCGCTCTACGAGCGGCCGATCGAGAAGGCCGGCCACCTCTGGGGCCTGCCGAACTGGCGCCTGCCGAACTTGAAGCGCCAGCTCCGCGCCAAGACGCTGCCGTCGATCCCGACGCTGCTCCAGACCACGCGCGACGGCTTCTACAACGCCGAATACGACTCCTACGCCTACGCCCGCTACCTGATGCTGTACCTGCAGGAGAAGGGCAAGCTGCGCGACTTCTACCAGAAGTTTCTGGCCGACAAGAAGGACCTGACCGGCCAGGCCGCGATGGAGGACGTCCTCGGCGAGAAGCTCGACACCTTCGAGCCGAAGTGGCGCAAGTGGGCGCTCGAGCTCCAGGGCGACAACCGCTGACGCCTCGCACCGCGCGCGCGGCTCTGCTCCGCGCGCTGCCTCGCATCCTATCCCGCATAAAGCACGCCGCCCCGCCCTCCGCCGCGCATCACTCGTTGCGCGGCGGGGGGCGGGGCGGCGTTTATTGGCCATCATTCTGATTCTCTGATTCTCTGACTCTCTGACTCCTGCCACCATCACCGCCACTGCTCCACGCCCATCACACTCACTCTCTCACTGCCCAACTCTCGCGCGCCATCCGCGCCATCCGCGCCACCCGCCCTCCCCGACTCCGACTCAGCCGGCCGTCTTGAACGTGAACGGGTAGTTCACCGTCACGTTCGAGCCGTCCTTCGGCGCCGGGAAGTTGATCGTCTTGATCACGTTGGCCACGCAGCTCGCCACCACCCCGTCGAAGCCCTGGCCGTTCGAGCTCTGCACGTCACCCGCGCTGCTGATCAGGAACTGGATCGTCACGCTGCCGGAGAGACCCGGGCGCGCGAGCAGCTCCTTCTCGTAGCAGTACGAGATGCTCGCCTCGCTCCGCTTGATGTAGCGCTTGATGATCGCCTTATCGAGGCCGGTGCCGGAGATCGCCGTCGGGTACGAGTAGCGCGGCGCCGTCGAGACGTGGTCGCGCAGGCCGTCGGGGCCGCTCTTGCCGGTCCAGTAGCCCTCGCCGGCGTGCTTGCCCGTGCCGATCCGGCCCGTGTTGAATCCGCCGCTGCCGATGATGCCGCACGGAGGCATGAAGCAGCCGCCGCCAGGGCCATCACCGCTCACGCCCATACCGAACGTGCCGCGCCCCGCACCCGCGCTGCCGTCGAGCGCCCCCAGCTGGTTGATGTGGTCGAAGCCGCTCGAGAAGTCGAGGTCCGACGTCATCGCCGTGATGTTGTCCCGCAGCATCGTGCTACCGAGGATGCCCGCGGTGCGAGCCGCCTCGATCGCCTGCTGGCGCGCGACCTGCGGGGGAACGTCACGATTGTCGATCTGCAGCTTGCCATCCGGCTTCGGCTGCTTCGGATCCCCGGCGGTGCCCGAGGGCAGCTTCATGGCCGCCGCCTCCTGCGAGTCGCCGTCGGTACCCGTGCTGTTGTCGCCATCCTCCTGCTTCTTCGGCATGTCCTCCTTGTCCGTGATCTTCCCGACCATCGCCTGCGGCTCGCGGCTCTGCAGCTCGACGTTCGCGCCCGCCTCGGCGATCGGGACCAGGTTCAGCAGGAACACGACCCCGAGGTGCGCCGCGAGCGAGCCCGCGACGTACTTCATCGCGCGCCCCTCGAGGGCCGCCGCGAACGCGGTGGTCAGCTGCTGCTGCGGCCGCGCGACGGCCGAGACCAGGAACGTCGCCTGGCCCGTCCGCGCGCGGATCCGCGCGTCCGCCGGGATCGGGATCTCGACCGCGCCCGGCGTCGTCGCCGACGGCTGCAGCTGGCCCGTCGCCGCCAGCTGGGCGAGCGGCGTCGTCACGCCGCCCGTGATCAGCTCGCCCTCGATGCCCGGGCCGTAGTTGAACACGAAGTCGTCGCCCGACGGCGCGACCAGCGGGTAGCTCTCCGACGGCGCGCCCTCGAGCGGCTGCTCGACGCCGGGGGCCGTGCCGATCCGGTAGAACGGGCTCCGCCGCTCGCGCCGCGAGCGCACGAGCGCGGCCGTCGCCGCCGCGAGCCCGAGCGCGAGCCCGCCGAAGGCCACGCCGTCGACGAGACCGCCCACCTGCTGCGGCCGGAACGAGTACGCCGGCTTGTGCAGCACCTGCGTGTGGTGCTGGCGCGCCTCCGCGTTGCTCGACGCCGTGTGGACGGAGACGTAGAACGCGGACGCCGACGCGAGCAGGCAGGCGAGCCCGCCGGCCGCGAAGCCCCACGTCGCGCGCGTCACCTTGCCGCTGCGCGGGTCCATGCAGTGCTTCACGCCGACGACCGAGTCGCCGAGCATCGCCGCGACCTCGACGGCCTTGGCGCTGCCGGTCTCGGCCGCGGGCGCGGGCGCCACCGGCGCGAGCCGCGCGACGGGCGACGGGATCACCGGCGCCGCCGGCGCGACCACCGCGGCGCGGACCGCCGCCGGCAGCGCGGGCGGCCGCGCGACCGGCGCGACCGGCGCCGCCGCCTGGACGACCGCGAGCTCGCCGATCGCGATCTCGACGCGCACGTCGCCGAGCTGGATCGAGTCGCCCGTGCGGAGCTTCGCCTTGGTGACCTTCTGGCCGTTGACGAACGTGCCGCGCGTCGAGCCGAGGTCGACGATGCTGACCTCGCCGCCCGTCACCTCGACGATCGCGTGCATGCGGCTGACCGACTCGTCGTCGATCTGCAGCTGCGCCGACGGGACCTTGCCCACCTTGATGATGCTCTGCGCGAGCCGCTCCTCGCGGAGGAGCTGCTCGCCCTTGAAGATACGAAACGTGAGAGAAAGCTTCGAAGTCGACATCACAGACCTCCGTCGAGGGCGCGCGGGGCGCCGCAGCTCCTGATCGGCCCGCGAGCACCGCGCGCGATGAGCGCGCGACGTCGCGATCTCCGGATCACCGTGACCGCCCGGCGATCCGCCGTTCGCGTCGAGCCTTATGACAGCCCACCCCTCGCTCGGTTCCCCATTTCTCGCGTTTGCGCTTGACCTGGCGGAGCCCGCGTAGTTGCGCGCAACTCGCGTCCCAGCGCGTCCCAGCGCGTCCCAGCGCGTCCCGGCGCGCCTCGGCGCGCCTCGGCGCGGACGATCTCCCCTGCAACCGTTCGCCGCCGCCGGTGTCTCTCCCGGGCCACCCGCCGCACCGCTCCGGAGCCGGGTCAGGCAGCGCGCCGCGGCGCTCCGTCAGCGCGTGCGATCGCCCTCGACGAGCGTGTCGCCGGCATCGACGCGCCGGCGGACCCGCCGCACGAGGTCGCGCGCCCACGCGTGCGTGGGGCTTAGCTCGTCGAGCGGGACGGACGGGATCGCGCCCTCGCACGCGGACGAGCACTCCGCGGTCCCGATCGGGACGAGGCCGTCTCCGTCGAGCACGAAGCTCCGCGGATCGAACGCGCACGAGCGCAGATCGCAGCCGCCCGGCTCCGACTCCTCGGCCCCGTCGATCGCCGCGCGGAGATCGAAGTGCGGCGCGAGCTGCTCGAGCGAGATCTGCGGCAAGCCGCGGCGCAGCCAGAAGCCCACCGCGACGCGCGTGGTGATCTCCGGCGCGTCCTCCGTCTCCTCCAGGAGCGCCTCCGGAAGGAGCGCCTCGTGCGCGCGCTGCGCGAGGAGCCGCTCGCAGTCGAGGAGCACCGCGTAGCGGTTCGCGATCCCCACGGTGCAGTCGATCGAGTACCTGCCCTCGTGCGTCCGCGGATCGACGTCCGGCTTCGCGAGCCGCGCGAGCCGCGCGTTGAGCGCCGCCCCGATGGCCGGCGGCTCGGTGCGGAACACCGGCAGGTTCGTCTCGATGGTGAACCTCGCGAGGCCGCGGTGCTTCAGCACGTCCTCCTTGGGGACCATCTCGAGCTCGAGGGTCGCCGGCCAGCCCAGATCGGCGGCCGCGGCCCGTTCCGGCGGCGCCTCCGGCGGCGCAGGCGCGCGCGCCACCTGGTGGCAAGCTGCGGCCTGGAGCGCGGCGATCGCGAGCGGCGCGGCAGCCGCGAGCGACGCGAGCGGCGCGGCAGCCGCGAGCGACGCACGGGACCCAGGGCGCATGGCCGCAAGCTTGACACGGCCCGCGGCGAGAGTCGCAGTGCTACCTTCGGCCCCGCATGGACGAGCCGGCGCCGGCGCCGCTTCCGTCGAAGGCTCGCGAGCACACGCTCGCGGTGCGGGGGCTGCGCGTCGCGCTGCCCGACGGCCGCGTGCTGATCGATGGCGTCGATCTCCGGATCGGCGCTGGCGAGGTCGTGGTGCTGCTCGGCGGCTCGGGCGCCGGGAAGTCGACGTTCGCGCGCGTCCTGTTCGAGCGCGACGAGCTCGACGCCGCCGGCTTCGAGGTGGTCGCCGCGGAGCTCGACCTCGATCGCGGGCAACTCGGGCTCGTGCCGCAGCGGGGCGCGCTGTTCGATCACCTCGACGTGCGCGGCAACCTCGAGCTCGCGCTGCGGCACGCGGCCGCGGGCTCCGCAGGCCCCGCGGGCTCCGCAGGCCCCGCAGGCCCCGCGGGCGCCGCAGGCGCCGCAGGCTCCGGTGGCTCCGGTGGCGCCGCGGGCTCCGCAGGCTCCGCAGGCTCCGGTGGCGCCGCAGGCTCCGCAGGCAGCGACGCCGCCGCGGCGAGCGGCGACGACGCCGCCGCGTGGCTCGCGCGCGTCGGGCTCGATCCCGCGCTCGCGGCGCCCGGCACGCCCGTGACGCGGCTGTCCGGCGGCCAGGCGCAGCGCGTGGCCGTCGCGCGCGTGCTCGCGAGCCGGCGCCGCCTCCTGTTCCTCGACGAGCCGTCGGTGGGGCTCGATCCGCACCGCGTCCGCGTGCTGGCGCGGCTGATCCGCGAGCAGGTGAAGGCGCTCGGGATCTCGGCGATCGTCGTGACGCACGACGTGGCGCTCGCGGCCGGCGTCGCCGATCGGCTGTTCCTGCTCTCGCTCGCCGATCGCAAGCTCGAGCAGCTGTTCGCGGACCGCTGGCCCGGCGCGCTCGAGGAGCCCGGGCACGCGCCCGAGGTGCGCGGGCGCTGGCTCATCGAGCTCGAGGCCGCGCTCGTCGATCACCTCGAGGCGCACGGCGACCGGCCGCCGCCCGCCGGGCCGCCGCCGCCGCGCCCCGCGCTCGGCCGGCTCTCGCGCGCGCTCGACCCGCTGCTCGCGCCGTTCCGCGTCGCGGCTACCGCGCTCGCGCGCGCGCCCGCGCAGCTCGTCCGCCGCCCGCGCGACTTCGCCGTCGTGGCGCGGCGCGTGGCGGCGCAGGCGCTCCTGCGCCCGCTGCCGTTCTACGCGATCGTCTCGACGCTGATCGGCTACACGGTGCTGTACGTGATCAGCAAGGTCGGCGGCGCCGGCGTGCGGCCCGACGCGCTCCTGCGCCAGATCGGCGGCAGCTACGTGGTCGCGCTCGCGCCCGCGCTGTCGGCGCTCCTGTTCGTCGCCGCATCCGGCAGCGCCACGAACGCGTGGCTCGGCTCGATGGGCCTCACGAAGCAGACGCTCGCGCTCGACGCGCTCGGCGTCGACCGGCGCTCGTACCTGTGGGCGCCCGCGTGGCTCGTGGTCGGATCGTGCTACCTCGCCGTCGCCGCGCTGTTCGCGCTCGGGATGATCGCGGGCGGCCTGCTCGTGTGCCGCGCGTACGGCGTCCCCGACGCGTGGCAGCTGCTCACCGGCGATCTGATCGATCCGCGCCCCGAGCGGATGGTGCACGTCGCGCGCGCCGGCTTCCTCGTCTGGGTCTACGCGTGGGGGATCGCGAGCGACGTCGTCGCCAAGGGCGGCGCCGCGAAGCCCGAGGCCGACGCGGTGACGCGCGGCATGACGGCGAGCGTCGTCGCGTGCACGCTGTGGGTCGTGGCGTGGGAGCTCGCGACCGTGCTCGCGGTGTTCGGCGCATGACGGCCGCCGGCGCGCCCCCGCGTCATGGCGCCAGTCCCGCCGGGGCGCCCACGCGTCATGGAGCCAGCCCCGCCGGGGCGCCCACGCGTCACGGCGCCAAGCGCGCCGGCCGCTGGGCCGCCGCGCTCGGCCTCGCCCTCACCGCCGCCCACGCCGCCGGGTTCGCGGCCCTCGCGGCGCATTGCCGCGGCACCGCGCTCGCCGTCGAGCTGCGCGCGGCGCCTGCCTCGCCCGTGCTCGCGCTCGACGGCGCCGTACCCGCGGCGCTCGCCCCGCGCGTCGAGACGGCGCTCGAGGGCGCCGCGCCCGGCCTCGTGCGCCGGACGTGGACGGTTCGCTACCGCGGCGGCTTCTCGCGCGCCGTCGGCGCGGCGCAGCTCGTCGGGCCGTTCCAGGCGCCCGCCGCGCGCGCGTGCACCGGCCGCGTCGCCGTCTCGCAGCGGCTGCTCGACGACGGCCGCGCCGGCCCCGGCACGCTCGCCGCCGAGGTCGCCCGCGCGCTCGACGCCGAGCTCCGCGGCGAGAGCTACGTCGGCATCGGCAGCTACCGGCGCGTCGACGCGCTCTCGCTGCGCTGGGCCGAGCTCGCGCGGCACCCCGAGGACGTGTTCCTCGCCGCCGCCGCTGGCGGGGCGCCGCACGGCTACGTCCGCGCCACCGCGCGGCTCGTGTTCGATCGGATCGAGGTGCCGCTCGTGATCGCGCTCGTGCCCAAGCCCAGCGCCGCCGAGCTCCGGTTCGCGATCGCCGCGCGCGCCGAGCTCGATTTCGGCAACCGGGCTCTGCAGTGGCTCAGCGACCGGCTCGGCGGCGACGCGCTCGCGACCCGGCTCGCGCAGCGCCAGATCGACGAGAGCCTCGCCGCCGCGCTCCTGCCGCCGCCGCCGCTCGAGCTGCCCGGCGGCCAGACGATCGCGTTCGGCTACTGCAGCGATCCTCCGGAGATCTCCGACGGCGCGTGGGGCGCCTTGCCGTTCGCCGTCGAATTTGGCCGCGCCGCGCACGCGCCCGAGGTCCTGCCGCCGCGCCGCGGCCCGGCCCCGCGCGCGCCGCTCGCGCCCACCGCCGAGCTGGCGATCGATCTCGATCTGGACGCGCTCAACGCGCTCCTCTTCGAGCTGTGGCGCACCGGCTTCCTCGATCGGCGCCTCGCCGAGGCCGGGCTCGATCGCCGCTTCAACGAGGATCCGATCGTCACCGAGTACCTGTCGATCCGGCTCTCGCCGCTCTCGCTCGCGCTGCCGCCCGTCATCGCGCCCGCCGCGCGCGGGCTGCGGCTCTCCGCGGAGGCGCGCGTCTCGATCTCCGACGGCGCCGCGGCGACGACCGGCCGCGTCTGGGGCGGGCTCGACTTCGCGTTCGCCGGGCGCGTCGCCGATCCCGTCTCCGTCGATCTCGCCGCGCTCGAGCTGTCATGCGAGCGCGCGCCCGCCACGCTCGTGCCGTGTTATGCCGATCTGGTCGCCGCGCTGCGCGATCGCGGCTCAGACTTCCACGGCGAGCTGACGCGCACGTTTGCCGGCCTGCTCGCGGACATCTTCGTCGACCGCCGCCTCGAAGATTCCGCAGCTCCGGCCGCGCTCGTGATCCGCGCCGCGTCGCCGAGCGTGATCACCGCCGCGCCGCCTGCCGCGCCGCCCGCCGCGCCGAACGCGGTGCCAAACGCGTCATTGCACCTCGATCTCGACGCCGAGCTGGTCGCGCCGCGCTGACGGCCTACAATCTCCGGGTGGATCGCGACGACTTCCGCGAGGCGCTGCTCCAGATCATGGAGCGCAAGGTTCACTGGGCATGGCCGCACTTCACGTCGGGTCGGGTCCCGCGCGATCGTCTCCACCTCCACTTCGAGCAGGAGTACGAGACCTACGTCCGCGACTTCCCGGTGATGGTCGGCTGGGCCTACGTGCAGTGCCCGCTCGCCGCGGTCCGGCGCGAGCTCGCCGAGAACCTGTACGAGGAGGAGACCGGCGGCGTGGTCGCCGGGCGCCCGCACCCCGAGCTATTCCTCGAGTACCCGCGCGGCCTCGGCATGGACCTCGCGCGCTTCGCTCACATCGAGCTCCTGCCCGCGGCGCGCCGCTTCCGCGACGTCCTCGATCGGCACACGCAGCGCGCCGGCTGGTCCCGTGCCTGCGCCGTCACGACCATCTTCCTCGAGGGCACCGACCACGAGCGCGGCGAGCTCGATCCCGCCGCCCCGCGCCGCCCCGCACCCCCGCTCGAGGCGCACCCGCTCGTCGTCCACTACGGCCTGCCGCTCGAGGCGCTCGCGCTGACGAAGGCGCACCGCCGCGTCGAGGGCAGCCACCGCGCCGCCGCCTGGCGCATCCTCCTCGACCACGTCCCCGACGCCGACCGCCCCGCCGTCCTCGCCGCCATGGACGAGACCCTCGCCGCCTGGCTCGCCTACCGCGACGACGTCGCCGCCGCCTGCGGCCTCACCCGCTGACGCCGATAGAGCGCTCGTCGCAACCCGACTCGGGCGAAAGGAATGTGGACCATCCTGCGTGGTTCGACCCTCGCGCGCATTCAGGGGCGCCACCTCTTCGAAACTTGTCGCGAATGATGTTGTATCGCCAGCACGTCATTAATAACGGGATCCGAACGAGTGCGGGCGAATGACTTCCATTCGTCCAATTGCCCCTCTTCGTCCATCACCTCGACAAGCTCGAGCAGCCCTCTTCGGTCACCATCCGAGACCAGTCGATCTACAACCTCCTTTAGCAGGGGTTGGATCGGGTCTCCGATCAGGCGCCGAAGGTGGAACAGGGCTACAGGATCCTGAGAACGTAAGGCTTCGACTCTGAACAACGGATCCTCGAAGAGCTTTCGTGCGGCATCGGCACTCCTGAGCTCCGCGACCAGGCGAGCCCACGCCGCGAGGAACTCTGGAAATACAGCCGCAGACGATTTGAACCGTGTCACGAAGCTCTGCGCGTCAGCCCTCATGGATGCTGTGGCCCTGAGGAGATCAACCAGCTTTGCGAGCGCACGTGGATGTGGCGGATCTACGCGTTCCGCGTACTCTCGCAGCACTTTCAGCGCACGCTCTCTCTGGTCGGGGAGATAGCAATTCACGAGCGTGAGCGCTATGTTGACGTCCTTCCCGCCGGTGGCGCGCCAGACCGCTTCGCCGAGCTCGGCATGCTTTCTCTGCACATCCACCGCTCTCGGTTCGCTGAAGCTCTTCTGCACGATATCGACTAGCAGCGGATCTGCTGGAGCCGCCCCCAGGTGCCACATGGTCGCCGCTGCCGTCATGACCTTTTCGAGCGGCGCCTTGGTCACGCGATAGAGCTTGAGCAGAGCCCGATAAGCGGCAGGATCACCGCAATACGTGGTCAGCTCCTCCAGGGATGCCTGCGCGCCGTCCGGATCGTCCAGGATTCTGGAGACCGCGCTCTCGATGAGCGACCCAATATGGGGACGCAACTCGTCGGCCGGAATCACCTTGGAAAACAGACGCAAGTAGTCTCGAAGGAGGCGGATCTCGTGCGGGCCGCTCTTTCCACCGACGAGCAGCCTCTCCCCACTATCAAGCAGCGGTTCTGCATGCAGGATCTCGACTTCCGATAAGTTCAGCGTCTCCCCTGCCTTGCCAAAGGCTTCGTTCAAGAACTGCAGCGTACGCGACGCGGTCATCGCGTCGTCCGCCGCCAGATCAGAGGACCACGGGAGCCGTGATAGCACCGGAACGATCAAGATTGGCGACGATGCCGGACGAGCGGACGCTGCATGCATGATCCCATGCATGACCGCCCGCATCCCCTCCAAATGCTCGCGAGTGGCCAGCGCCAACGCCACAACGACATCGGGGAGCAGCGTCGTAGCGATCCCGCCCATCTCCGTGACACCGGTCCTGGCATCTACGAGCAGGAAATCCGGCTGATATTGACTTTCGATCGAACGTTTTAGTGTCTGGAAGAAGGCCGTCCCCTCCTGGGGTACGCCGTAGAGCAAGTGATGCCAGTCCACAGATGCGAGCTTTCGCCAATACATCCCCAGCGGAGCCTCTCCAGACCACATCAAGTGGATGCTGCCGGCGCCGGTCGGGGTGTCGAGCTCCGCGACGAACGGAGCCAAATCACGACAGACCTCCTTCTTCTGGAGAAAATCTATCAAGACATCAATGAGTCCGCCGTCAGGCGTCTTGCGAGATTCCTCGGAGTCTAGTTCAAATTTATAATGCAGCCCAGGAGCCTCGAGATCCAGATCGATCGCGAATACTCTCTTGCCGAGTATCGATAGATACTTGGCGACATTCGCGACAAGCAATGACCGCCCGACGCCACCCTTGTACGAATAGAAGGTGATAGTCTTCATAGAGGAATCGCATAACTCAACGTCAAGGGCACGCCCTCCTCTTCGTCCCGTGCTTCATCATCGGGCGGAGCCACAGACAGCGAAGTGAACCATCGTTTGATAGGTGGAACGGCTATTGCCTTGGACCGGCGCCTCGCCAGCTTCGTGTCGACCACGTAACAAACATCATCAAAGACAGCGAGCAGCTCAAGTTTCCCTCCGAGCGCCTCCACGAAGGAGCGAATGGTTCCGACCTGCACATCCTCGCGATGCTCAATGGCAGAGAGCGTTGGCTGGCGTATCTTCAGCTTACCGGCGAGCGCTGCCTGAGTATAGCTTCTCCGTTCTCGTAGCTCCGATAACATGATCGGTGTCTGCGGAGCCGTTTGCTGTTTCAGGCCCAGCAGCGTGATCAGCCTGGCCAGTGCCGTGATCGCATCTGGATACATCTCATCTGGGCGCTCGCCATAAGACTCCGCCCGAACAGTCGAAATCCCAAACCCCACACCTCGCTCCCAGTCGACGGAAATGCTGTTGTCAGCGAGATCAACCTCGAGAGACCAGACGCCATCATCCTGTTTCGGCCCAGTAACGGCCGTCTTGATATCAGGAAACAGGCTTTCAATGATGGAGAGAATGGTTCCAAACGGATTCATTGCACACCCTCCGTGTATAGCTCGTCGACTGTTTGCCCATCAGCGCCCGGCTTGTCGAGGACGACGGTTCCATTAGATAGAGTAATCTTCACGGCGCCGTTTACGCCAAACGCAGTTCGATGGCGTAAGTGTCTGAAGAGGTGGATCAGCGGGCTTCCAGAATCTCGCAGGTACTTATCGTGCGGTGGGTACATGCGCCCATCCGGTGGGGCGTTAGCCGCGTCCGGGTTGAACGGAATGCCACTGAATTCATCCTCCACGGCGTTCATGATGTCCTCGAGCTGCTTTCGTGCATCGATCCAGTTGCTGCAAGTCGGGGCGAGTTGGAGCCGCTGGAAAAGCTCGGTTAGGCGCTCGATCTTACTCTTCCGCTCCATAGTGTTAAGACTATGGTCGATCCTATAGCCCGGAAGCTATGAACCAGCAAGGCCCCCAACTAGAAAGGCATCCAGCACGCGCTCTCTAGCAAATTTCCATAATAATTACAATATACTAGGAATTCTTGCGCTGTCACCACGATCCCTCGAGGTGCACCGACCACGAGCGTGGCGAGCTCGATCCCGCCGCCCGCGCCGCTCCCCGCCGCCCCGCGCCGCCGCTCGAGGCGCACCCGCTCGTCGTCCACTACGGCATGCCGCTCGCCGCCTGGCTCGCCTACCGCGACGACGTCGCCGCCACCTGCTGCCAACAAACCGCTGACGCCGCCCCCTCGCGGCGGGCCCCGACGAGCTGCGCCTCATGCGCGCGAGCGCCGCGCCGACGCGGCGATGCATTTCGAAATCCTCTGCGCGGTCTTGCTCGGTAGGCCAGGCAGTACTCCAAACGCAGAGGCCCACGCGTAGGGGCCGTTCAGCCAGTGAACGCGCGCGCCAGGCTGTTGGCGAAGAACGTCACGGCGCCGTGAGCCTCGAGGAACTGCCGCACCTCTTGGGCCTCGGCGGAGCCTGCCGCGTACCATGCGTCGTCGCGCAGGCCGAGATCGACGTGAAGCTGCGGGAACCGCGCGAACGCGACGCCCTCGGACAACGCGGCTGTGGGGACGAGCTCGCCGACACGGATGCGGGCAGCGCGTAGCGCCGCGGCATCGCAGAAGTCGCCGATGACGAGGCAACGCGACGACGTTTTCGTTCAGCGGGTCGCGCCGCGAGGACCAGGTGTCATCGCACACGTCGGTCTCCAATCGACCCTCGGGGAGCGGAGTGAATCGTGCGGGAGGCGCCGCGAGCTCGGCGTCGAGCTTCCACGCAAAGTGCCACAGCGCATCCCAGTCCGTGTCCTCGGGATCGGGCGCGAAGTAGCACGCGCGATAGCGCTGGAACGTCCACGCGTGCACCGGCTCGTGCACGCCGACCTCGGCGAGCACCTTGCGCACGAACGTGTCGCTTCCGTCCGCCAGGTAGTTGCCATCGCGCCACGTCATGAACAGCGATACGCGAGGTAGCTCGCCGGGAAGCAACGAGGGAAAGCTTGGTGTTGTCGTCGAGCGCCGGGCCGCCCTTGTCGAGCCCATCCATGAACACGCCGCGCTCCTTCTGCGTCACGAACCTGCCCGTGCCGTTCCAGTGAGTACCGACGCTCGGTTGGTCGTGCGCGATCGTCGGCTTCTCGTTGTCGGGCCCGGCGAGCAGCCACCAGTGCGGCTCACCCGTCGAAGGTGAGACCGGCGTGGCTTCGCTGTACCGCCACTCCTCCTGACCGGTCTTGGGCCCCACGCGCGTCTCGAGGCGACTTTGCAACCACCGTCTCGTGGGTACCCTGTAGTCGGGATACATCGTGTTGCGGATCGGACGCGACTCGCGGTGCGATGGGATGAGCAGCAGCTTGCGATCCTCGAGCACGGCCCACTTCTTATCCCACGGCGGCTCGGGGCGTCTCGGGACCAGCGCGTCGAACTTGCCGGAGAGCTCGCGGACCTCGGGCGAGATGATCGTGCGATATGCCTGCGCCTGCCCATCGGGGTCGTCGCGGAACACATTCGGAACGTCCGCGTGGTCCCTGTTCAGCTTCTCGAGCGGCCGCGCGCACTGGGTCCGGATGTCGGCACGATAGCTGTCGACCTTGGTCGCGTAGGCGGCGAGTTCGGCTAACCGACGATTTCAGCTCGCCCCTCGCGAGCCTGATCACTGCCGCCCCACTCGGAGAACCTTCGCGCAGCCTGGGCGTCAAAGCCCCCATAGGAATCGGCGCTTTGCGGCGTTGACTCCGCCTTGCTGCGGCTGGAGAGCCACTACGGGCGGCCTTCAGCGCCGTACTTCACGTTCCGCAAGGGCTGGAAGGTGCGTCCCTCACCGATCGTGCTTAAAAGGGTTCACACCCTCTCGCCGAGGTTGTCCAGGCTCACTCAGCATCGCCTCCGAGATCCCATTGCGCATGCATATAGCGGCTGTCCGAGTACGCATCTTGGGTGGTAACCGCCGCCAGGAGGATTTGGCCTTGGCCACGTCGGATAAGTTACATGCGATGATGAATGCCTTCTCAGCCAGTTGTGGCGACGGCTCGCAAGCGTATGCCGCCTCAAATGACGCGAACGCCTCAGCGAGATAGCCGTGGGAGTACTGCGCTCGCCCCACCTCTGCAAGTGCGTTGGCATCGCACTTCGGCGGCGCCGACGCTGGCGTGCACATGCTGCGACGAGTGGCCTCCGCGATGACACGAGACGGCTGCGCGGCGCGCTCCTTCACGAGAAGCACTTCATACTCCGCACAGGTGGCGGTCTTCGCCTGATCGAGGCTCGCGACGAGTTCGGTGATCACCTGACTCTCCAGCGCGGCGTACTTGCTCTTGAGTATCGGAAGCTCGACAGACTCGGCCCAGACTAGCGCGATCTCGTCCCGGGCCCGCTGCAGAGCTTTGCCGCGGAGCGCCGCGTTCGCGGCGGCAACGTGCGGCGCCGTCTTCGTCTCTTGGCCGGCGCGACGCTTGAGCTCCGCGGCACGCGTCGGCGCGAGTGGCATCAGCTCGTCAGCACATTTTTCGAGCTCGTTCCACTTCTTGTCCACCTGGTAGCCGCGGCACTCCGCCTCGAGTTTGTTTGCCGTCAGCGCGCCGCCTGTTTGATCCGCTGCGATGGTCGTAGCGGCGTCGGGCGTGGCGGCGTCGGTGATCGGACCCGAATCGGCGGTCGTACTCGGATTCCAGTCGGGAACAGCGTCTTCGGGGACGCCCTGCTGCGCCGGCGACACCAGCGCTCTCGTCAGAAGCGCGACGACCACCGCCGTCACCACGCCGACGACGATGATAAAGCCGCCGATCAGGAACGGGGGCCTGCGCTCGGAGGCGCCGGATCGCAGATGGGCGTTCGACACACCCGCCGAACTGCTGATCGTCGTTGCGCCCGTTCCGCTCGACGCGCCCGGCACGGGCGTCGGGCTTCGGCGCCGCTCGACCATGGATGGCGCGTCATTCCACGTCGAAGGCCCCGACTCGCGCCAAGCCAGCTGTCCCATCGCCTCGGCGGCCAGCGGCGGGGACGACACGGGAAGCGTCGTCGCCGCGGGAGGCATGTCCGGCAGTGTTGCGGGCACGGACTCCATCGGCGCCGCGGACAGCGGTGTCGCCGCACGGCCGTACAACGGCGCGGCGGTCGCCGGCACGTGCATCGAGGGCTGCGCCGGCGCCTCGGCGAGTTCGCGCAAGAGCGCCGCGAGCGCGTGGCCCACCGCTGACATCGTCTGTGGTCGTGCGGCTGGCGTTTTTTTAAGCATCTTGGCTATCAGCACCGCGAGCGCGGAGGGAGCGTTCGGGGCAAATTCGCGCAGATCCGGCGCCGAGACATGCAGGTGCGCACCGAAAACGCCGCCGACACTGCGGCTGATGAACGGCGGACGACCGCTCACCATCATGAAGAGAACGCAGCCGAGCGAGTAGATGTCCGATCGGGCGTCGACCGAGCCGGCGCCGCGGCACTGCTCGGGAGACATGTAGCTCGGGGTAACCATCAAGAGATCTGCGTGGGCCTGCACGCCGCTGGCGTGAAGCCCACCAGTGAGCTTGGCAATGCCGAAGTCGAGTACCTTGACACGCTCGCCACCGACCACCGTCGGATCGGGGACAAGGAACAGGTTGTCGGGATTGAGGTTCCGGTGCGTGATGCCGGCGTCGTGCGCCGCCTGCAGCACGTTCGCCATCTGGTGCGCGAGCCGGCAGCACTCCACCGCATCAAGCTGCCGCTCCTTGAGCCGCGTGGAGAGGCTCACTCCCTCGAGGAACTCCATCACGATATACGCGCGGCCATCAGAGGTCGCGCCAAAGTCGAACACCTGCGCGATGCCTGGATTGCGGATCGACGTGGGTGCCTGCGCCTCGTTGAAGAACCGCTTCACCATCTCGCGGTGACGCGACAACTCGGGTCGCAGCACCTTCACAACGACGCGGTGCCCAAGCTTCTCGTGACGACCCATCCAGACCTCGCCCATGCTTCTCTGGTCGATTGGCTCGACGATGCGATAGTCGCCCAGCAGCGTTCCCATCAAGTCAGTATGCTCTTCGCTCACTCCGTGTCGGGCACTCCCCTGCCAAGCGTCCAACGGAGATCCGATGGTCTTCACGCTTTGAGTCCGAGAGTGCCAAAACTTCAAATTATTTTCGCTACCGGCATCGGCATTTACACGGAACGACGTTTGGGCCTCCTCTTGATCTGGAGACCCGAGAATGGCAGACACCGTGAGGCCGCAGATCTCGTCCAACTGGCCGTCCGCCCTCAAGCGCATGAGCTTCTCCGCAGCCTCGGGCGAAAGGGAGATCGTCAAGCGGACGCTGCCCTCCTTGATGTCGGTAATCTCGAGAGATAGATCGCCGGTGATTTCGCGAAGCAGCTCTGTTACTCGAGCGATCACGTCCGCATTGAAGTCATGCAGGGTCGCCTTGATGACAAGCTCGCATTTCGTCTTGGTGGCCGTCTCGGCCACGATGCGAATACAGTCGGCATCGGTGTCGGGCCGAGTCAACAGCTTGGGAAGCGGTGCGCATGACGCACCCTCGGCCGGTTCGACGTCCCGCGCATGCCCGCTGGTGGGATGCACGGAGAGCGCGGCCAGCCCCTGCTTGTGCGCGTTTGCCACGGACTTGCCGAATGCGAGTGCGCGATAGAACGCTCCTGCATAAACGACAGCAGCTTCGTCCCGGATGGCACCGGACATGCCGATGACGCAGGGGACATGGCTCACGAGCGCTTGAGCTTGTATCTCGCTGAAGCACGCGTTCAGGACCACCACGTTCACGCTGGTGCCCGCCGATTGCACGACCTGGCCAAGGCCGTCCGCGCTCACATTCAGTGGGCTGCCATCCTCGGACTGGAAGCAGAGGCCCTGCTCACCGGCGCCATGCCCGCTGAAGTGGAGGACCGAGGGCGTGTCCTCATTGAGGGCCTGCAGCAGGTCATCGGGGCGAGCCGCCCACCGCGAGCGGAATCGAATCCGATCGCGATACTTCGCTGCACGGATCCTGCTCTCGATCGCACGGCACTCTTCGCCGAGCTGGAGCGGCTGGACCTGCAACGGGTTCGCCGCGAGAAAAAGCACCGTCGATGGCTGCGTCGCTACCATCATCCCCTCCCCCTTAAAAGACCGTCAGCGCGCCTATGTAACACGGGCGCCGATCGACTGGCTATCTTATTGTTTGCCAACAGCCGAGCTGGCGGTGCGGGCTGCTCAAGCCACAATGGCCAGAAGAATTCGTGTCGGATTTACCGGCCGTCGTCGCCCAATCGGAGTACGCGTCTGCCCTGCGGGCGCGTACGTTGGCGGGTGCGCCTCGCGCGGCCTGGCTGCGCGGGCTCAGCAGTCGGGAGCGGGCTCAGCAGCCGGGGCGGGCGAGATCAGCAGCCGGGGTCGGGCTCGCTCGGGCCGATCGACGGCGGAGACGGCGGCGTGGGGCGGCACTGGCCCTGGAGCGTGCCGGGGACCTCGGGCAGCGGGGTGCCGGCGCGGGCGGCGAGGCTGCTGGCGCTGGCGCAGAGCTGGCCGTTGCCGAGGTAGCCGGAGTCCTTGCCGTTCTGGCCCATCTCCTCGGTCGTCGGTAGCTGCGGCGTCCAGGCGCCGTTGTTGCGCAGCCACATGTTGTGGCTGAACGTGCAGGTGCTGGGCGCGGTGCCGCTGCCGTTGTCGAAGAAGGCGGCCGCGCCGCTGGTGGCCTCGATCGCGTTGTTGACGAGCTTGACCCCGCCCGCGGGCGCGAAGACGTACGTGGTGCCCGAGTCGTCGAGATCGGGGTATGGCTGATGCAGGGTGAGGACGGTGTTGGAGACGCCGCGGAACAGGTTGTGCGCGACGAGCGAGCTGCCGCAGTTGCTGCACGTGATCGCGTCCTGCACGTTCTCGATCACGTTGTTGAATACGCGGATGTTGCGCGCCTCGGTGTTGCCCGTGGTGGCCGACAGCGGCGGGCGGAACTGGGCGACGTCCGAGTCGCCGCCGATCCAGACGCCCTTCCCCGTGATGCCCCCGATCGTGTTCTGCCGCACCTCGATGTCTGCGCTGCCACCGGCGAACGCGACGCCGATGGACGCCATCGAGCCGATGGTCGTCCGGCCGATCACCGCGCGCTGCACGCCGACCATCATCACGCCGCGATCGCACGAGCCGAGCGTCGAGTCGCGGATCGTCACGTCGGTGACGCCGCTGAACTGGAGGCACGGCCGGGACGAGTTGCCGATCGTGACCCGGTCGACGACGATGTGGTGCGCGCTGTCAGGCCCCGAGCCGTCGTCGACGTTGATCGCGGCGGACTGCGTGAGGTCCGAGATCTCCAGGTTCCGGATCACCCAGTACTGCGCCCCGATGAGGTGGAGCCCGGCCCCGGTGCCGCCGAGGATGCGCGCGCGCTGGCCGCTCGATGGCCCCTCGAGCCAGATGGGCGCATCGGCGGTGCCGCGCTTGTCCGTGAACGTGACGCCGCCGTAGTCACCAGGGCCGAGCAGGAGCTGGGTGCCGGGACCGATCATCGAGCGCGCGGCGTCGAGCGTCTGGAACGGGTTCTGCTGCGTGCCGTCAGGCGTGCCGGGCCCGGGCGTCTTCGAGATGTAGACGGTCTTCGTCGGCTGCTTGCCCTGCTCCCACGTGGCTTCGAGATCGCAGCGCGAGTCGACCGAGCCGTCCGTGTCAGGGCCGTCGGGACCGCCGCTGGGGCGCGGGCTGTTGAACCCGCACGCGGCCACGGCCGCGATGGGGAGGAGCAGGACGCTGGCGCGCAGCACGGCGGGATCCTACTTCGGATCTGGTGCCGAGCGCGCGAGGGCTGCTCACAGGGATTGTCAACGTCATTCCCCGGTACGAGGGAGCGCGGCGCGCTAGTTGCTGAACCCGCCGAGCTGGACGCCCTGCGACGCGCGCACGGCCGACTGCGAGAAGACGGCGAACGCGCGCCGGATCTCCGAGGCGCTGTTGCCAGGCGTCAGGATCCAGCGATCGGGGATGCCCATCGAGCGGAACACGGCGGCGAAGTCGGTGCTGCCGTCGCTGATGCCCATGGCGGCCACGATGTGGTTCTCCTGCGCGAGCAGATCGGCGACGAGCGCCTTCACATCGGCGGGCTTGCAGCGCGTCGAGCCGTAGTCGGCGCCGTCCGTGATGATCAGCGTGACGGTGCGCACGGCGATGCCGGCCTGCGCGAGCTCCTGCGATTTTGCGATCACGGTGCCGAGCAGGACGACGGCCTGATCGTAGAGCGGCGTGCCGAGCTGCGGATCGTAGTTCGAGCGCGTCATCGTGACGGCGTGCTCGAGCGCGGTGTACGGGCACAGCACGGTGCCGTTCAGGTAGCGCGTGTGGGCGAGCACCTCGCCGGATTGCTTCGAGCTGCGCAGCGCCTCGAGCACGAAGTTGTGGCCGTCGCGCACCGCGGCGGTGTTGTTGGCCGCGGCGATCGACTGCGAGTCGTCGGGCATCATCGTCACGAGCACGACCTCGCTCGCCGCGACGTCGTCGACGGTGCAGCCGAGGCCGGCCTGGATCTGCGCGCCGACGTCGACCACGTCGAGCGCGGCGAGCGAGCGCGCCGAGAGCGCGCCGGTGCCGTGCGCGTCCTCGAGCAGCTGCTTGACCTTCTGCTCGTCGTCATCGCCGCCGTTGCCGTTGTTGTTATTGCCGCCGTTGCCGTTCTTGCGATTGCTCATGGAAGTCTCCTCACAGCCGGATGCCCGGCCAGCTCGCGATGGGATCGGTGGAGCGGACGAGGTGCATGCCGGCGTCCGCGAACTTCTGCAGGGCGGCCTCGGCCTGCGCGGTGAAGTCGACGGCGAACCCGCCCTTGCCGTCGGGCACGGTCACGGCCGACATGCAGTCGGTCACGAGGTACACCTTCTTCGCGAGCGACGGGTCCTGCGCCGCGATCTCGCCGAGCAGGTCGTCGATCGTGCTCTTCACGCAGTGGCTCGCGGCCTGGCCGGCGATCACGACGGCATCGGCGGCGAGCAGCGTGTGCAGGAACTGCGTGTTGCGCTGCGCGAGCGCCGCGCCGTCGAACCGCGACAGCACCTCGGGCCGCAGCACGGAGTAGTTCTCGGTGAGGGGGTTTCCGCCCTTCACCTCGACGGAGGACTGCGCGGTGCGTGCGAACGCGTGGAACAGGCGGGCCTCGTGGACGAGGCCGGCGAGCGCGTGGCCGTCGCTGCCGAGCAGGCAGTGCGGCGGCCACAGGTACAGCTGGTACTTGCCGGCGCGCTCGAGCTCCTTGGTGTAGTGCAGGACCTGCTTGCACAGCCACGTGTAATTGCCGCCGCACAGCCACTTCGCGATCGCGGGGTTCGGGCGCACCTCGCCGCCGGCGATCTGGTCGGACGTCACCACGCGGTGCGCGGTCAGCGGCGCGTCGTTGCGATCGAGCCAGAAGCTGGGAAAGAAGATCTGGTATGCGAGGTGCGTGTCCATCGTCGTCGTGACTTCGGTGATCACGCCGAGGTTCCGGTAGACGAGCTCGGCGATCCGGCGCGAGTCGTCGATCGCGCCCCGGCCGGAGCGGCCGGCGACGTAGAGCGTGCCCTCGGGGAAGCAGAAGTCCTTCTGGACGTCGATGAGGAGCAGGTGGACGCGCGTCTCGTCGGCGGCCGCGGGCCGGACCTTGTGGCGCGCGCGCCAGTCGGCGGCGGTCTGCGCCAGCGCGGCGGCGTCGGGCCGGTAGTTGTAGTCGGCGGCGCGCGCGCCGTCGAAGCTGGGCGGGAGCGGGAGGGGGGTGATTGCGGTCTTCATCGGATCTCCTAGGTGAGCTGCATGCGGATCGCGGCGCGGCCGGAGACGACGTCGAGGCCGCCGCGGGTGAGCGCGAGCCGATCCCCGGCGCCGACGAGCGGCGCGGTCTCGGCGAACGTGCGGGTCTGAACGATGTCGGCATGGGCGCCGCCCTGGACGAGCTCGACGCGGACGACGCCCTCGTCGGTGGGCACGAACAGGTGCGGGCCGGCGGCGCACGCGCCGGTGATGCCGGCGAGCCACGGGGCGTCCGGCAGCTCGCAGGCGGCGAGCACGGTGGCGTCGGCGCCGATGACGACGCAGGTGGTGACGAGGCGGCCGCTGGCGGCGTCGGCGAGCGTGAGCCACAGCCACGCGCGGTCGTCGCCGATCGTGGCGTGCGCGGCCACGAGCTGGCCGCGCAGCCGCGGCAGCGCGACGCGATCGTCGAGCAGGCCGCGGTCGGGCCGGAACACGAAGCCGACGGCGTAGCCGCCGGCGCGGTAGAAGCCGACGCCGAGCCGCGCGGACGCCCACGCGCGCGTCTGGTGCGGCAGCACGGCGCCGATGCGCTCGGGGCCGAGCGGCGTCTCGCGCCACAGCGCGCCGCCCTCGAGCCACACGCTGTCGCCGGGGCCGCGGCCGCTATCGCCGAGGCCGCGGCCGCCGTCGCCGAGGCCGCGGGCGCTATCGCCGGGGCCGCGGGCGCTATCGCCGGGGCCGCGGCCGCCGAGCTCGCGCGCGGCGGGGGCCACCTCGCGCGGATCGATCGCCTGCCAGCGCAGGCGGCCGTGCACGACGGCGGGCGGCAGGTGCGTCTGCGCGGAGCATACGGGGCAGCGGACGCGGGCGTGCTCCTCGCCGCAGCCGGAGCACGGGCGGAGGCGCAGCCGCGCGAGCGCGTCGCGCGGGAACGCGGCGCGCTGATCGCGCTCGAAGATCGCGCGGAACACATCGGTGAGCTCGTCGGGCAGGATCGCGAGCGGGCGCGCCGCGCGCGGGTACACGACGTCGGGGGCGTACACGCTGAGCCGGCGCAGCGCGCGCGCGCCGGGCGGGCAGCGCTTGCCGGGATCGGCGGGCTGGTGCACGCCGCCCCACGGCCCGACGCCGAGCAGCGTGCGGAACGCCATGACAGCGAACGCGTACCAGTCGCTGGACTCGTCGTGCGGGCGCACGGGCACGAGCGCGGCGTCGCACAGGCGCGGATCGACGAACCGCTCGCTGAACATGGGGCACGGGAATCCGGGGAGCTGGTAGCTGTCGACGTCGATGAGGTGGACGCGCCGGCCCTCGACGAGGACGTTGAGATCGTTGCAGTCGCCGATGACGACGCCGGCGCGGTGGAGCGCGGCGATCGCGTCGTGCAGCGCGAGGAGCGCGGCGACGGCGTCCTCGCCGCGCACGGGGTGCTCGCGGCGCCAGCGGGGCTCGCCGTACGCGTGCAGCGGATCGCCGGCGATCCTGGGCATCAGGTAGCCGACGACGCTCGGCGAGCGCTTGCCGGCGAGCGCGAGCCCGCACGGCGCGACGACGGCGCCGGGCAACGCGCCGGGCAGCGCGCGCAGCTTGCCGGGCCGCTCGGCGAGGCGCGCGCGGGCGGCGGCCTGCGCGTCGGGGAGCCCGTCGAAGTCGGGGTGCTCGGGGGGCTTCCACCACTTGAGGACGCGGCCGTCGCCGAGATCGTAGACCTCGGCCTCGCCGCCCTGGCCGAGCAGCGCCGCGGGGGCGAGCGAGACGCGCGCGCCGTCGATCCAGACGCTGCGGCTCACGACGCGGCTCCGGGCGCGGAGGGCAGGCGCGGCTGCGAGGGCAGCTGCGAACGCGGCTGCGGCGACCACGCGAGCAGCGCGACGGCGCCGTCGTCCTGCAGCGCGGCGGCGCGGCGCTCGACGCGGCGACCGTCCCAGTCGATCCGCTCGTCGCCGCGGGCGAGCACGGTGAGGTGCCGGCGCAGCGCGTCGGGGTTGTGCAGGTAGCGACGGGTGTCGCCGAACGCGTCGAGGCCGACCTCGGCGGCGCCGTCGGTGGCGACGAGCACGGAGCCGCAGCGCGCGTCGGCGAGCTCGGTGTGCGGCCGCGGCGCGGGCGCCGCGGCGCCGAGCAGCGCGTACGCGAGGTACGGCGGCTGGTTGTCGGGGAACGGGCCGAGCACGCGCGCGCGATCGCCGAGCGCGTACGCGCCGTCGCCGACGACCCACACGGCGACCTCGTCGCCGCGGTACGCGGCCGCGACGATCGTGAACAGGAGGTGCTCGCGGACGACGCGCGCGCGATCGCCGGGCATGGCGGCCGCGAGCCGATCGAGCGCGCCGAGGACGTGCTCCTGCACGGCGGGCCAGATCTCGGCGGCGCGCGCGCCGCGCAAAAGCTCGCGCGCCGCGGCGGCGATCACGAGCTCCGCGCCGAGCCGCGCGCCGACCTCGGAGCTCTGG
This sequence comes from Kofleriaceae bacterium, assembly GCA_035558535.1. Lineage (GTDB taxonomy): Bacteria > Myxococcota_A > Polyangia > Haliangiales > Haliangiaceae > JABFXX01. Next base: position 55,339 of record DATMCI010000218.1, on the reverse strand, counting down.
CCGGCGCTGCAGCCGTCGCACACGACGACGGCGCCAGCGGCCTCGGCGGCCGCGCCGGCCGCCCCGGCGGCCGCGCCGGGGGCCACGCCGGGCACGACGCCCGTCCATGCCGCCGCGGCGTCCTGCCCGTTGCGCCCGGTCCGGCGGTGGTGCGCGCCCGCGACGGCGGCGGCCGCGGCCCGCACCTCCGACTTCGTGTTCATGGGACACCATATTGGTGTACGATGGACACTATGTCAAGTGAGCCGCCTCGAGCACCAGCGGGAGCAGGCGCAAGCCCTCGATCGCCAACGCAGCGCGCTCATCGGCCGGACAACGCTGGCCATCGCCTCGCGCGCCATCGCGCGCCATCGCGCGCCATCGCGCGCGCTCCCCAGCAGCGCTGACCGCTGATCATCTCGGATGACCACGTTGGCCGCAGCGCGACGGGGTGGGCGCGCAGAAACGCGGGCCGCGCGGAAGAGATCGGGCGTAGGCTTGGTTGAAGCTCGCGCTCACCGCGCCCGTCGAGGAGGCGGGGCGCTTCGTGAAGGACTGAGGCACACACACGACATGCCATGACATGCCATGCCGGGCGCGCCGCGCGACGCCAAGCATCGAGAATGCCTACCTATGGAGTCCCGGCGGACGGCGAATCCATTGTCCGGGACGAACGTCCGGTCGCCGGACGTGGAGCGAAACCTGCGACCTCGCGAGGATGAATGTCCGGCTGTCGGACGCTGCGCAGTGCTCGAGGCGCCTGCCAGCCTCGGTAGGCGGCGCGCAGGATCGTGCGGTTTGCGCCAGAGCAGCGCGCCGGCATCGCCCTGCGGGACGACTGCTAGAGATCACAGCGTGGCGCGGAATCTCACTGAGCCGCGCGCTGGCGGGTGCGGCGATAACTTGTTGGGCTCCGGGAAGCAGCGGAATATCGAATCGGCCATGCAGGTGTCGGATCTGGTGAGTGAGCGGTTCGACATCGAGCAGCCGATCGCGGCGGGCGGCATGGGCCGAGTCTTCCGCGCCCGCGATCGCGCCTCGGGCGCGCCGGTGGCGGTCAAGGTCATCTCCTCCGACGGCACCGATGCGCGCAGCGCCCGCTTCGCGCGCGAGGTGGAGCTGCTCGCGGGGCTGTCTCACCCGGGCATCGTCCGCTACATCTCCCACGGCCAGACGCCCGCGGGCGAGCTGTTCCTGGTCATGGAGTGGCTCGACGGCGAGGATCTCAAGGCCCGGCTCTCCCGCGCGCCGCTCACCATGCACGAGTCGGTCAAGCTCGTGATGCGCGTCGCCGAGGCCCTCGGCGCCGCACACGCCCTCGGCATCGTCCACCGCGATCTCAAGCCGAGCAACCTGTTCCTCCCGGCCGGCCACATCGAGCAGATCAAGGTGCTCGACTTCGGCATCGCGCTCCAGCAGGGGCGGACCCAGCTGACGCAGACGGGGATGCAGCTCGGCACGCCGGGCTACATGGCGCCCGAGCAAGCGCGCAGCCAGGCCACGATCGACGCGCGCGCCGATGTGTTCGCCCTCGGCTGCGTGCTGTTCGAGTGCCTCACGGGCACGCCGCCGTTCGTCGGCGACATGCCGGCCGCCGTCCTGGCCAAGATCCTGTTCGGCCAGACGCCGCGGGTCAGCGAGCTGCGGGCCGACGTGCCCGAGGATCTCGACGCGCTGGTCGCGCAGATGCTCGCCAAGGATCCGGCGCTCCGGCCGAGCGACGGCCAAAACCTCGCCGCCGCGCTCGGCGCGCTCGGACCGCTCGCCCACACGGCGGTGGTGGCGCCGCGCGCGGGCGCGGGGCGGGCGCAGGCGATCACCGGGAGCGAGCGCCGGCTCCTGTCCGTGGTGCTCCTGGGCCCAAGCTCCGCGGAGAGCGACCCGGCGCAGCCGCCGCTCGAGGAGGCGCTGCGCCGGGCGATCCGGCCGTTCGGCGGCCGCCTCGAGCAGCTCGCCGACGGCTCGATGATCGTCGTGCTCGAGGGCGACCGCCAGGTCGCCACCGATCAGGCAGCGCAGGCGGCGCGCTGCGCGCTGGCCGTGCGCGAGATCGCCAAGGGGCGCGCCCTGGGGGTCGCGATGGGCCGGGCCGAGTCGACGCGCAAGCTGCCGGAGGAGGACGTGATCGATCGGGCCTCGCGGCTCCTCGCGCAGCCCCGGGCTGCGGGCGATCTGCCGCCGATCGCGCTCGACGACATGATCGCGGGCCTGCTCGACGCGCGCTTCGACGTGATCGAGCACGACGCGGGCCTCCTGCTGTGCGGCGCGCGCGCGCTGAGCCAGGGCGCCCGGACCCTCCTCGGCCGGCCCACCGCCTGCGTCGGCCGCGACTGGGAGCTGAGCGCGCTCACGGGCCTCCTCGACGAGTGCATCGACGAGTCCAAGGCACGCGTCGCGATCGTCACGGGGCCGGCGGGGCTGGGCAAGTCGCGCCTCGCCGCCGAGCTCATCAGCCGCGTCCAGCGCCGCGACGACGCGGTCGCGATCTGGATCGGACGCGGCGACTCGCTCCGCGCCGGCTCGACGCTCGATCTGCTGGCGCAGGCGCTGCGCGGCGCGCTCGGCATCCATGGCGGCGAGCCGCTGCCAGAGCGCCGGGACCGGATCCGCGCGCGCGTGGCCGCGCACGTGCCGCCCGCCGATCAGCAGCGCGTGACCGAGTTTCTCGGCGAGCTGGTCGGCGCGTCGTTCCAGGGCGGCGAGGGCAGCAGCGCGCAGCTCTCAGCGGCGCACCAGGACGCCCAGCTCATGAGCGAGCTGATGCGCAACGCCTGGCTCGACTTCCTGCTGGCAGAGACCGCCGCGCACCCGGTCCTGCTCGTGCTCGAAGATCTGCACTGGGGCGACTTCGGCACCGTGCGGTTCATCGACGCCGCGCTGCGCGATCGCAGCGATCGCCCGTGGATGGTGCTCGCCCTCGCGCGGCCCGAGGTGTTCGACGTCTTCCCCAAGCTGTGGGCGGAGCGCCAGAACATCCAGGAGATCCGGCTCAAGGAGCTGGGGCGCAAGGCGGGCGAGCGGCTCGTCCGCCAGGTCCTCGGCGACAGCGTCGGGCCCGATACCATCGAGCGCCTGGTCAAGCAGGCCGACGGCAACGCGTTCTATCTCGAGGAGCTGATCCGCGCCGCGGCCGAGGGCAAGGAGCGCGCGCTGCCCGACACGGTGCTGGCGATGGTCGAGACGCGGATCGGCAGGCTCCCGATCGAGGCGCGCCGGGTGCTGCGCGCGGCGAGCGTGTTCGGCGAGGTGTGCTGGGAGAGCGGCGTGACGCTGCTCATGGGCGGGATCATGGGCGACACCCTGGTGGACGAGTGGGTCATCAAGCTGGTCGAGCAAGAGGTGCTGGCGGTGCGGCCGACGAGCCGGTTCCCCGGCGAGCGCGAGCTCGCGTTCCGCCACGCCCTGCTCCGCGAAGGCGCCTACGCGACGCTCACCGAGGAGGACCGCCGGCTCGCCCACCGCCTCGCGGCCGAGTGGCTCGAGCAGCGCGGCGAGGCGGATCCGATGGTCCTGGCGGGCCACTTCGAGCGCGGCGGCGACCGCGCGCGCGCGGCGACCTTCTACCTGCGCGCCGCGGAGCAGGCCTGGTTCGTCCTCGATCTCGACGCCACCATGGCGCGCACGAGCCTGGGCCTTGCCTGCGCGCCCACGCAGGAGCTCCGGCTCGCCCTGCTCGGCGTCCGCACCGAAGCCGCTGGTCACAACATGCAGCTGTTCGGCGCCGCGATGGCCGACGCCGAGGAGCTGATGCGCTCGGCGCCCCGTGGCTCCATCCCCTGGACGCAGAGCCACGTCTTGTATTTCCAGGCCATGATGGTGACCGGCAGGATCGCCGAGCTCCTGACGGCGATCGAGCAGCTCCGGCAGATCGACCCTGCCCCCGAGGCCATCGAGCGGATCGCGCTGGCCTTCGGCGCCGCGATCCTCGTGCTCGACTTCCTCGGGCGCGTCGCAGAGGGGAGCACGCTGGAGGAGCGGTTCTTCGAGGTCGTCCGCCCGACTCCGGATCGGAGGCCGCTCGCTCGCTTCTGGTGGAACGTCACCCTCGGCGCGCGGGCTGCCTACGCGCACGAGGATCCGTGGCTGGGTCTCCAGGCCAGTGAGGAGAATCGGGCGATCTTCGACCTGATCGGCGGCGAGCGGACCCTCCTGTTAGCGCAGCTGTATCGCGGCTTGCACCTCTGGTACCTCGGGGCGTTCGCGTCGGCGCAACGCGAGCTCGAGGCGGCCACGGCGGCCGACGAGACGGCGGGGGTCTGGAGCTCGCTGCGCCGGTTGTGCCTGACCTGGCTGGCCGCCGAGCGCGGTGCGCTCGACGAAGCGCGCGCGCTCGCGACCGAGCTCAGCGAGCAGGGCCGCGCGCAGGGCGTCGCCATCGACGAGGGCCGCGGCCGCTGGGCGCTCGCGGACGTGCTCCGTCGCCTGGGCGAGCTCGACGGGGCCGAGCGCGAGATCCAGCTCGCGCTCGGGATGGTCTTGCCCATCGAGCAGCCGGGCGTCCTCGCGACCTGGTCGGCGATCCGGCTCGCCCAGGGCCGCGCCGCGGACGCGCTCGCCACCGCCGAGGATGCCGTGGCCCGCCTCGAGGCGATGGGCGGCTGCAGCATGTTCCGCGCTCCGCTCGTGCGCCTCGCCCGCGCCGAGGCGCTCCACGCCAATGGCGCACACGACGCCGCCCGCCGCGCCATCGCCGAGGCGCGAACGCGCCTCAAAGCGATCGCGGATCGGATCGGCGATCCGGACTACAAGCAGAGCTTCCTGGGCGTGGTCCCGGAGAACGTGCGGACGCTCGCCCTGGCACGCGCGTGGCTCGGCGAGCCGTAGGGGCGGTTTCAGCTCCGGTTGGCAGCTGCCTCCATTGGTTGTTTGCAATGTCCGATCGCGGCAATCCTGAGTCGGCCCAGGTGCGCGAAACACGAGCTTGGGTGCCGGCGCTCCGAAGCTCGCGCAGCCTCGGTAGGCCACGCGCAGGACTGCGCGGGCCCGCTCCGGCCGGCTGCGCGAGATCACAAGGTGGCGCAGAATCTCACTGAGCCGCGCGATGGCGGGCGCGGCGACAACTTGTCGTGCTCCGGGAAGCGGCGCACATTGAGCAGCCCCCATGCAAGTGTCGGATCTGGTCAGTGAGCGATTCGATATCGAGCAGCCGATCGCGGCGGGGGGCATGGGCCAGGTCTTCCGCGCCCGCGATCGCGCCTCGGGCGCGCCGGTGGCGGTCAAGGTCATCTCCTCCGACGGCACCGACGCGCGCAGCGCCCGCTTCGCGCGCGAGGTGGAGCTGCTCGCGAAGCTGTCTCACCCGGGCATCGTCCGCTTCATCTCCCACGGCCAGACGCCCGCGAGCGAGCTGTTCCTGGTCATGGAGTGGCTCGACGGCGAGGATCTCAAGGCCCGGCTCTCCCGCGCGCCGCTCACCATGCACGAGTCGGTCAAGCTCGTGATGCGCGTCGCCGAGGCGCTCGGCGCCGCCCACGCCCTCGGCATCGTCCACCGCGATCTCAAGCCGAGCAATCTGTTCCTCCCGGGCGGCCACATCGAGCACGTCAAGGTGCTCGACTTCGGCATCGCGCTGCAGGAGGGGCGGACCCAGCTGACGCAGACGGGGATGCAGCTCGGCACGCCGGGCTACATGGCGCCCGAGCAAGCGCGCAGCCAGGGCGTGATCGACGCGCGCGCCGATGTGTTCGCGCTCGGCTGCGTGCTGTTCGAGTGCCTCACGGGGACGCCGCCGTTCGTGGGCGACATGCCGGCAGCCGTCCTGGCCAAGATCCTGTTCGGCCAGACGCCGCGGGTCAGCGAGCTGCGGGCCGACGTGCCCGAGGATCTCGACGCGCTGGTCGCGCAGATGCTCGCGAAGGATCCGGCGCTCCGGCCGAGCGATGGCCAAAACCTCGCGGCCGCGCTCGCCGCGCTCGGGCCGCTCGCCCACACGGCGGCCGTGGCGCCGCGCCCGGGCGCGGCGCGCGCGCAGGCGATCACGGGGGGCGAGCGCCGGCTCCTGTCGGTGGTGCTCTTGGGCCAAGGCGGCCAAGGCGGCCAAAGCGGCCAAAGCGGCCAAAGCTCGGAGGAGGGCGCTTCGGCGCAGCCGCTGCTCGAGGAGGCGCTGCGCCGGGCGATCCGGCCGTACGGCGGCCGCCTCGAGCAGCTCGCAGACGGCTCCACGATCGTCGTGCTCGAGGGCGACCGCCAGGTCGCCACCGATCAGGCGGCACAGGCGGCGCGCTGCGCGCTCGCCATGCGCGAGATCGCCAAGGGGCGCGCCCTGGCGATCGCGATGGGCCGGGCCGAGTCGACGAGCAAGCTGCCCGAGGGGGACGTGATCGATCGGGCCTCCCGGCTCCTGCCGCAACCCCAGGCGCCGGCAGACCTGCCGCCGATCGCGCTCGACGACATGATCGCGGGCCTGCTCGACGCGCGCTTCGACGTGATCGAGGACGACGCGGGCCTCCTGCTGTGCGGCGAGCGCGCGCTGAGCCACGGCGCCCGGACCCTCCTCGGGCGGCCCACCGCCTGCGTCGGCCGCGACTGGGAGCTCGCCGCCCTGGCGGGCCTCCTCGACGAGTGCATCGACGAGTCCAAGGCACGGGTCGCGATCGTCACGGGGCCCGCGGGGCTGGGCAAGTCGCGCCTCGCAGCCGAGCTCATCAGCCGCGTCCAGCGCCGCGACGGCGCGATCGCGATCTGGATCGGGCGCGGCGACTCGCTCCGCGCTGGCTCCACGCTCGATCTGCTGGCGCAGGCGCTGCGCGGCGCGCTGGGCATCCGCGGCGGCGAGCCGCTGCCGGAGCGCAGGGACCGGATCCGCGCGCGCGTGGCCGAGCACGTGCCGCCGGCCGATCAGCAGCGCGTGGCCGAGTTCCTCGGCGAGCTGGTCGGCGCGTCATTCCAGGGCGACGAGGGCAGCAGCGCGCAGCTCTCGGCGGCGCACCAGGACGCCCAGCTCATGAGCGAGCTGATGCGCAACGCCTGGCTCGACTTCCTGCTGGCGGAGACCACCGCCCACCCGGTCCTGCTCGTGCTCGAGGATCTGCACTGGGGCGACTTCGGCACCGTGCGCTTCATCGACACCGCGCTGCGCGATCGCAGCGATCAGCCGTGGATGGTGCTCGCGCTCGCGCGCCCGGAGGTGTTCGACGTCTTCCCCAAGCTGTGGGCCGAGCGCCAGAACGTCCAGGAGATCCGGCTCAAGGAGCTGGGGCGCAAGGCGGGCGAGCGCCTCGTCCGCCAGGTCCTCGGCGACAGCGTCGGGCCCGATACCATCGAGCGCCTGGTCAAGCAGGCCGACGGCAACGCGTTCTACCTCGAGGAGCTGATCCGCGCCGCAGCCGAGGGCAAGGACAGGGGCAAGGACGGCGCCCTGCCCGAGACGGTGCTGGCGATGGTCGAGACGCGGATCGGGCAGCTCCCGATCGAGGCGCGCCGGGTGCTGCGCGCCGCGAGCGTGTTCGGCGAGCTGTGCTGGGCGAGCGGCGTGACGCTGCTCCTGGGCGGCATCATGGGCGACACCCTGGTAGGCGAGTGGATCGCCAAGCTGGTCGAGCAAGAGGCGCTGGCGGTGCGGCCGGCGAGCCGGCTCCCGGGCGAGCGCGAGCTCGCGTTCCGCCACGCCCTGCTCCGCGAGGGCGCCTACGCGACGCTCACCGAGGAGGACCGGCGGCTCGGGCATCGCCTCGCGGGCGCGTGGCTCGAGCAGCACGGCGAGGCCGATCCGATGGTGCTGGCGGGCCACTTCGAGCGCGGCGGCGATCGCGCGCACGCGGCGAGCTCGTACCTGCGCGCCGCGGAGCAGGCCTGGTTCGTCCTCGACGTCGACGCCACCATGGCCCGCACCAGCCTGGGCCTTGCCTGCGCGCCCACGCAGGAGCTCCGGTTCGCCCTGCTCGGCGTCCGCACCGAAGCCGCTGGCCATAGCATGCAGCTGTTCGCCACCGCGCTCGGCGATGCCGAGGAGCTGATGCGCGCGGCGCCCCCCGGCTCCATCCCCTGGACGCAGAGCACCATCGTGTACTTCCAGGCGATGATGGTGACCGGCAGGATCGCGGATCTCCTGGCGGCGATCGAGCAGCTCCGGCAGATCGACCCTGCCCCCGAGGTCATCGATCGGATCGCGCTGTCCTTCGCCACCGCGATCGTCGTGCTCGACTTCCTCGGGCGAATCGAGGAGGGGAGCACGCTGGAGGAGCGGTTCTTCGAGGTCATCCGCTCGCCCCCGGATCGGAACACGCTGGCTCGCTTTTGGTGGCACATCATCCGCGGATGGAGGTCTGCCTTCGCGCGCGAGGACCCGTGGTCGGGCCTCCAGCACACCGGGGCGGCTCGGGCGATCTTCGATCTGATCGGCGGCGAGCAGATGCTCATGTTCACGCAGCTGTACCGCGGCTTGAACCTCTGGTTCCTCGGGGCGTTCGGGCAGGCGCGGCGCGCGCTCGAGGACGCCGCGGCCGCCGACGCGACGGCGGGGATCTCGAGCTCGACGCGGCGGCTGGGCGTGGTCTGGCTGGCGGCCGATTGTGGTGAGCTCGACGAGGCGCGCGCGCTCGCGACCGAGATCAGCGAGCAGGGCCGCGCGCAGGGCGTCGCCATCGACGAGGGCCGCGGCCGCTGGGGGCTCGCCGAGGTGCTCCGGCGCATGGGCGATCTCGAGGGGGCCGCGCGCGCGATCGAGCCCGCGCTCGGGATGGTCTTGCCCATCGAGCAGCCGGGCGTCCTGGCGACCTGGTCGGCGATCCGGCTCGCCCAGGGCCGCGCCGCGGACGCGCTCGCCGCCGCCGAGGACGCCGCGGCCCGCCTCGCGGCGATGGGCGGCTGCGGCATGTTCCGCGCCCCGCTGGTGCGGCTCGCCCGCGCCGAGGCGCTCCACGCCACCGGCGCGCATGACGCCGCCCGGCACGCCATCGCCGAGGCGCGGGCGCGCCTCAAAGCGATCGCGGATCGGATCGGCGATCCGGACTTCAAGCAGAGCTTCCTGGAAGAGGTCCCGGAGAACGTCCGCACGCTCGCCCTGGCGCGCGCGTGGCTCGGCGAGCCGTAGGCGCGCGCGTGGCTCGGCGCGCGCCCCACGGCCTAGCGCTGCAAGATCGAGGCGATGGCCTGCGCGCGCTCCTCGTTGGAGGTGTTGCGGGGCGGCGGCACGAGGATGCCGCGCTGGCACGCGGGGCGGGCCGCCATCGTGGCCATCCAGCGCTGGAGGTGCGCGAGGCCGTCCGTCGAGACGCCGGACCACTCGTGCGTGCGGACCCACGACCAGTTGGCGATGTCGGCGATGGAGTACGTATCAGCGAGCCACTCCGCGCGCGAGAGGCGCGTATCGAGGACCTCGAATAGACGCCGGCCCTCGTTCTGGTAGCGCTGGATCGCGGCCGGGATCTTCTCGGGGAAGTAGCGGTAGAAGACGTTGGCCTGGCCCATCATCGGGCCGATGCCGCCCATCTGGAACATCAGCCACTGCAGGACGAGGGAGCGGCCCTTCGGATCGGCGGGCAGGAGCTTGCCGGTCTTCTCGGCGAGGTAGATCAGGATCGCGCCGGACTCGAACACGACGAAGTCGCCAGCGGCGCGGTCGACGATCACCGGGATCCGGCCGTTCGGGTTCAGAGCGAGGAACTCCGGCCGCTTCTGCTCGCGCGCGGACAGGCTGATCGGATGCACGGTGTACGGGAGCTCCAGCTCCTCGAGCGCGATCGAGATCTTGTGTCCGTTGGGCGTGGCTGCCGTGTAGAGATCGATCATGCGAGTTGTTAGCACGCCGCGCCGGCTCACTCCGCAATTACGGCGGGTGTAGCATGCGCCCGCATTCTGTCCCGCAGCGTGCAGAAAGAGTCTATCCGTGAAGTCAGTTGTATTCGTGCTGTGTGCCGTACTTTCAGGGATCGCGATCGGGTGTGGTGACAACCTCGGAGCCGGCGGCGGCGGTGAGAGCTGCGCCGTCGCTGGCGACGAGGACGGCAACGGGATGGCCGACTGCGATGATCCGGCGTGCGCCGCGGCGTGCGCCCCCAGGTGCGGCAACGCCAAGGTCGAGGCCACCGAGGGCTGCGACGACGGCAACGCCACCGACGGCGACGGCTGCGACAGCAACTGCAAGCCGACCGCCTGCGGCAACGGCGTCATGACCACGAACGAGCGCTGCGACGACGGCAACGCGATCAACGGCGACGGCTGCGACGTCAACTGCACGCCCACCGGCTGCGGCAACGGCGTCATGACCGGCACCGAGGGCTGCGACGACGGCAACGCCACCAACCTCGACGGCTGCAGCGCCGCGTGCGCGCCCGAGCCGCTCGAGGTCGAGCCCAACGAGGACGGCAGCGCCTCGACGGGCGGGAGCGGCGTCGACGGTAACGACTTCGCCTCGGCGAGCGCCGACACGAACGGCGCGTTCACCGGCTCGGTCGTGATCCGCTCCGCGCTCACGCCGGCCGGCGACGAGGACGTCTTCAAGTTCACCAACACGACCGCCGTCGACCAGGACGCGCGGTTCGACACCTGGAACCGGGCGCTCGGGCTCGGCGTCTCCTGCGGCACCGCGACGATCGACACCGGCATCAACATCCGGGGCGCGGCCGGGGCGCTGCTCGCGCGGAACGACGACCGCGCCGCCGGCACAGACCTCTGCTCGACGGTCCGGTTCCGGATCCCGGCCGGCCAGAGCATCTACGTGCACGTGGTGGAGTCGGGCGACAACGCCGTGATCGCCGGCTACGCGCTGCAGGCGACGATCCGCCCGGTCGCGTGCGGTGACGGGAACCTCGCCCCGGGCGAGGACTGCGACGACGGCAACCTCGCGCCCGGCGACGGCTGCAGCGCGGCGTGCGTGCTCGAGGGGACCGCGGCCGAGATCGAGCCGAACGACTCGATCGCGCAGGCCATGGGGTTCCCGGTCACCGGCAACACCCTCCTCGAGGGCTCGTTCCCCCTGGCGAGCGACGTGGACTTCTACGAGCTGACGGTCGCGACGGGGACGGTGGTCAAGATCGAGGCCGTCACGGCCGTGTTCGACTGCTTCAACGCGACGCTCGATGTCCGCCTGCTCGACATGGCCGGCACGCAGATCATCGGCGACACGGCCGACAGCCTCGGCATCGACTCGTGCGGCTCGATCACCGCCTTCCTCGCTCCGGGCACCTACTACATCAACATCAAGGAGCGCCTGAACGCGACGGTGCCGAAGTACTTCGTCCAGGTCACGTACCAGACCGATCGCGGGGCCGAGACCGAGCCGGCGAACATGTCGGGCGTCAACGACACCGTCGCGACCGCGGCGGCGAGCCTCATGAACGGCAACCACGTGTTCGTGTTCGGCGATCACACGCTCGCCAGCGACGCCGACGTCTACTCGATCACCGTGCCGCCCGGCAAGCGCGTCCGCGCCGAGCTCATCGAGGGCAACCGCGCCGTGGAGACCTGCGAGTCCGATGACGCCGACACCCTGCTGACGCTGTTCGATCAGGGCGGCGCGATGCTCGTCGCCGACGATGACGACGGGCGCGGCCGCTGCTCGCTGATCGACGGCACCGGCGTGATCCCGCGCGACGCGGCGGCGCGCAACGCGACCGCCAGCCCGCAGACGTACTACCTGATGGTGCAGAGCTCGACGTCGGCGACTGGCACCGCGCGGCAGTTCGTCTATCGGCTCCAGGTCGAGCTTCGCTGAGCCCGGCTACGGCGCGAGGCGGTCGCGCGCCCAGCCGTCGCCGCCGGGGGTGCGGCGGTAGCGCACGCGGTCGTGCAGCCGCGACGGCTGGCCCTGCCATAGCTCGACCATGTCGGGGACGACGCGGTAGCCGCCCCAGTGCCCGGGGCGCGCGGGCGGCGCCTCGCCGAGCTCGCGCGCCGCGGCGGCGACCCACTCCTCGAGCGCGGCGCGCGACGGGATGGGCTGCGACTGCGGCGAGGCGATCGCGCCGAGCTGGCTGCCGCGCGGGCGCGCCGCGAAGTACGCGTCGCTCTCCTCGGCGGCGACGCGCTCGATCGCGCCCTCGATCCGGATCTGGCGGTGGAGCGACTCCCAGTACAGGACGAGCGCCGCGAAGGGGTGCGCGTCGAGATCGGCGGCCTTGCGGCTCCGGTAGCTGGTGAAGAACGTGCAGCCGCGCTCGTCGATCTCCTTGAGCAGCACGATGCGCGCGGCGGGCCGACCGCGCACATCGACGGTGGCGAGCGTCATGGCGTTCGCGTTGGGCACGCCCGCGTCGATGGCCTGCTGCATCCAGCGCGAAAGCTCGATCATGGGATCGGGATCGCAGCGCTCCGGCTCGAGCGACGCGCCCTCGTACTGTGCCCCGATACTCCAGAGCAGCTCCTTCGCCATGGCAGGTTCGTACCATGGCGGCGTACGAGCCCGAGCGCGAGATCCGGGCGCGAGATCCGGGCGCGAGATTCGGGCGCGAGATTCGTGAGATTCGGGTGCCGCGGGGCGATTTTCCGTCCAGGCTGTGTGCATGCAGCTCTTCGTGATCCGCCATGCGATCGCCGAGGATCGCCGCCCCGATCTGGACGACGCCGCCCGTGAGCTCACCTGGGAGGGCGTCCGCAAGATGAAGGAGGTGGTGCGCGGCCTGCGCGCGCTGGACCTCGAGCTCCCGCGCGTCTTGACGAGCCCGTGGCGGCGCGCGCTCAAGACGGCGCAGCTGCTCGCGCCGGTGGCCAGCGCGGCGCCGGTCGCGACCGACCTGCTGTGCCAGTCGCCGCGCGCGGAGCTGCTCGCGATGATCGCCGAGAAGGGCGAGACGACGGGGGTGGTGGGCCACGAGCCGTGGCTGGGCGAGCTCGTGGCGTGGCTCGCGTTCGGCGACGCGCGCCGCGGCGAGGCGCTGTGCCTGAAGAAGGGCTGCGTCGTCGAGCTCGAGGGCAGCGCCGTGCCCGGCGGGATGACGCTGATCTCGATCCTGCAGCCGACCGTGCTGCGGCAGCTGGGCAAGAAGAAGAAGAAGAAGCGCTGACCGCGCCGCGCGCGCGCGCCGTGCGATGCTCGCGGCATGCAGTCCCTCGCCCACGCGACCCTCGCCCTCGTCACGCTCGCCGCGCCGGCCGCGCTCGTCTCCACTCTCGCCCTCGGCCTCGCTCTCGGCGCGGGCTGCGGCGGTGATACGAAGCCGCCTGTGACCGATGACGGCCCGCCGAGCGGCGGCGACGGCAGCCCCACGATCGACACGCCGGCAGGGACGAGCTTCAGCTTCTTCATCTCGAGCACGGGCGGCCCAAGCGGCGGCGACTTCCGCCGCACGCCCGCGGACACCGACGGGCTCGCGGGCGCCGACGAGTTTTGCCGCATGAAGGCGGTGGCCGCGGTGCCGGCATCGGGGAGCAAGACGTGGCGCGCGTACCTGAGCACGGCCACGGTCAATGCGCGGGATCGGATCGGCGCGGGGCCGTGGTTCAACCGGAACGGCGTGATGGTCGCGTCGTCGCTGGCGAACCTCCACGACGCCGCGGGGAACAACCTCAACAAGACGACGTCGATCGACGAGAACGGCGCCACCGTGCCGGGCAAAGGCGACACGCCGAACCAGCACGACATCATCACGGGCTCGACGGCGGCGGGGCTGTCGGCGGCCACGCACTGCAACAACTGGACGAGCTCGGCCGCCACGGGCGTCACCGCGCAAACGGGCCACCACGATCGCGACGGCGGCGGCGCGGATCCGACGTCGTGGAACTCGGCGCACGCGACGTCGGGCTGCTCGGCGGCCGCGTTCGTCGGCACGGGCGGCCGCGGCTCGATCTACTGCTTCGCCGCGAACTAGCGCCGCGGGGCGGCGCGGGCGCCGGGCTCAGTTGCCGCCGCGCGCGAACGGCACGGCGAGCAGGCGATCGTAGTCCTCGGGGCTGATCCCGACGTGCGCCTTGAACTTCTCGATGAACTCGGCCTGGAGCTTGCGGATCGTCTCCCCGCGGACCTCCGCGGAGTCGCCCTTGGCGACGTGCGCGCGAATGGCGGCCTTGAAGTTGTTGCTGGACGTCATCACGATCTCGTCGCCGCGCATCCGCTGCTCGGCGGTGATCTCGCGGCCAGTCAGGTGCGCGACCTCGTCCCAGCGCCGGATGTGCATCGCGAGCAGGTTCAGGTGATTGAGCTCCTTCATCTCGTCCAGGGTCAGGCCCTCCTGGGCGGCCCGCTCCTCGGCGAGATCGAGGTTGTGCGCGAAGAACGCGTCCGCGTCGGCGCGGAACGCCTTCTCGCCGGGGGTCTTGTCGCCGGCGGCCACCGCCTCGGCGTAGACCTTGGCGCCGACGGCGTGCGACGGCAGCGGCAGCGGCTCACGCGCGCGCGCGCGGAGCCGGTTCCGCTCGGCGGTCCCGTCGGGAGTCGAGACGAGCTCGCCGGAGCGCGCGGCGGCCGCCGAGCCGGGGCGCGCGGCGGACGTGGCCGCGGCGTCCGGGCTCGTGCGGGTGCGCCACCACAAGATGCCGCCCGCGGCCGCGAGGGCCACGGCGACGGCGGCGATCAGCGCGATCGGAGCGCGCCGCTCAGAAGCAGGGGCTGGCGATGCCAATCTGGTATCCCTGGCAGCTCGAGAACCTGCGGATCCAGCAGTCGCTGTTGCAGTTCGTCAGGATGTTGTAGCTGCAGGTGTTGGAGCGAGCCGCGTAGTTCGGCGTGCCGTAGGTGTTGTTCGCGACCGTGCCGCACGAGTCGAGCTGGGACTTGCTGCTCGCGTAGTTCCAGTCGAGGTACGTGTGCCCGGCGGCGCCGGGCGCGTCCCACGCGGCGTTCGTGTAGCAGTAGCGGTTCGTCGTGAACCCGTCGTAGTCCTGATCGCTCAGGGTCTTGGCGTCGTCGTTGAAGCAGCCGAAGCGGTGGTACGCGAGCCCGAGGAACAGGTTGTCGCCCCAGTAGTCGACGTACGTCGCCGACTCCACCGCGCTGGCGGTGCCGAGGACCGCAAACACGGCGACCGCCGCGAGCAGGGTTTTGGCCTTCATCATCAGTCGCTTCGTCATCGCATTCCTCCGGGTGACAGGGGCGCAGACCCTAGCAGCGGCCGCGCGCGCGTCACAACGACCCGGAGAGTGGCAGGTGATGACCGCTCCTGAGCGCGGCGCGCCGATGCGGAGAGCGCACGCATCGCTCGGTCCGACCATGGACCGCGCATTCCCCCTTGTCGATGAGTCGATGACGCGGCGGCGTGTGCGCGCGCGCGCGCGTGCGTGACGCGTCACGGCGCGAGCTTGCCCATGGCCTCGTACTCGAGCCGCGCGGCGCGCTCGAGGTGCGCGGCGCCGATCGGCGCGCCTTCATGCGCAGCGAGGAAGGCGGCGCGCAGCGCGGCGTTGCGGATGTAGCCGCCGCTCATCGCGTAGCGCCGCGCGAGCGCGCCGAGATCGAGGCCGGGCGCCGTCGGGGCGGCGCGCGGGATCACGGCGCGCCACAGCGCGGCGCGCTCGGCGGCGTCGGGGAGCTCGAAGCGGAGGTGCAGCGCGAGCCGCCGCTGAAACGCGGGATCGAGGTTCGCCTCGTGGTTGGTGGTGAGCAGGCAGATCCCGGTGAAGCTCTCGAGGCGCTGCAGGAGGTAGCCGGTCTCGAGGTTCGCGTAGCGATCGTTGCTGGAGCGGACCTCCGTGCGCTTGCCGAGCAGCGCGTCGGCCTCATCGAACAGGAGGACGGCGTGGCCGGCCTCGGCGGCGTCGAACAGTGCGCCGAGGTTCTTCTCGGTCTCGCCGATCCACTTCGAGACGACGCGAGAGAGATCGACCTGGTACAGCTCGAGTCCGAGCTCGCGCGCGATCAGCGCGGCGACCATCGTCTTGCCAGTGCCGGGCGGCCCGGAGAGGAGCGCGGCCACGCCGAGCCCCTTGCCGATCTTCGCGGCGAAGCCCCAGTCCTCGTACACGCGGCGCCGCTCGCGGACGCGCGCGACGAGCTCGGTGATGGCCTCGCGCTGCGCGGGCGGCAGCACGAGGTCCTGCCAGGACTGCGTGATCGTCACGCGGCGCGCGTGCTGGCCGAGCCGATCGTCGAGCGCGGCGCGGATGCCGCCGAAGACGTCCTCGGGCGCGAGCGGCCGCTCGCCGGCGCGCGCCCGCGCGGCGGCGGCGGCGCGGTGGATCAGCGCGGGCGCCAGCGGGTACGCGTCGGCGAGCAGCGCGGCGTCCTCGGCGCTGCCCTGCGCGAGCGCGGCGTGCCACAGCCGCGCGCGCTGCGCGGCGGTGGGGTGGCCGAGCTCGATCAGGATGGCGGGCCGATCCCACGCGAGCGCGGGCCGCGGCAGGCCGGTGGTCGCGAGGACGAGCCCGGGCAGCAGGGCGACGAGCTCCGCGCCGACGGCGGCGAGGCGCTCGGCGGCGGCGGCGGTGCCGGGGCCTTCGGCGGGGCCCTCGCCGCCGGGGCCGCTCGCGAGCGCGTCGAGGCTCGCGAGGAGCGGCACACACGCGCGCAGCTTGCACTCGCGCGCGAGCGCGCGGAGCTGGCGGGCGAGCGCGGCGGGCTCCCGCGCGAGCCGGCGCGCGTCGATCTCGAGGACGTCGAGCCCGGCCTCGCGCGCCGCGGCGGCGAGCAGCGTCCGCCGCCCGAGCCCGGGCATGCCGGCGGCGATGACGACGGCGGCCTCGCGCGTGGCGAGCGCGCGCCGCGCCGCGGCGGCGGCATCGGGCGCGACGGCGAGCTCCGCGAGCGCGAGCCCAGCGCCGCCGAGCCGCGCGATGCCGGCGAGGACGGGATCGAGGACGGGATCGAGGCACGGATCGAGGCATGGATCGAGAGCAGGATCGAGGCACGGATCGAAGCCCGCGCCCGCGCCCGCGCCCGCGCCCGCGCCCGCGCCCGCGCCGGCCTCGGCGCCGAGGGCCAGCGCGAGCAGGGCGTCGGTGGCGCGCACGCTGCGACGCGCCCACGCGGGCGTGGCGCGCGCGTCGTCCGCGGGCTCGACGAGGCCGAACCGGAGGAGCGCCCCGGCGGGCGCGAGCTCGCGCACGGCGCGCGCCGGATCCTGCGCGTACGCGATGGCCGCGAGCGCGCCGAGCGTGGCGTCGGGCCCGCCGGAGAGCGCCTCGAGCCGCCGGGCGAGCTCGGGCGCGAGCTGGCTGGTCGCGAGCGTCCACGCCACCAGCTCCTCGTGGAGCGACAGCCCGAGCCGCGCGGCCATGCGCGACACGAGCGCCGGCTGGGCGGCGGCGCAGCGCGCGGACTGGGCGGCGAGCGCCTCGGCGGCGAGCGCCTGCTCGGCGGCGGGCACCGGCTCGGAGCGCGCCCGCCGCACGGCAAGCTCGAGGTGGAGGGAGACGAGCGCGATCCAGTCCTGGGTCAGCTTTGGCAACATGGCGGCGGCTATCGGCCGGCCGCGCGCCGGTTGCGTAGATCGCGGGCGATCGCCGTCAGCCCTGCAGGCGCGCGGTCGTCACGTTATCGACCTGGGCAATGATCTCCTGGGCGGCCGCGAGCGCCTGCGCTTCAGGGACGTGGTCGTACTTCGCGGAATGGTACGCCTCGTACAGATCGGACCACGTGACCGAGCCCAGGGAAAACGCCTTGAGCAAACGGAGCTCATGGTGTGACAGCGAGTCGGGCTGGAGCCCTTGCCTCACGCCGACCCCGACCTTGACGAAGGTCGGCAGCCCGCCCGTGTCCGCGTCCCGGTACGCATCAGGGTCGAGGGCCTGGGAGTCCCCGCCGAGCGAGATCTGGTACTGGCGGTTCAGGCCGGCGGCGGCGAGCTGGCGCGGATGCGCCTTGAGGTGGCGGATCGCCGCGGGCTCGCCACCGCGGAGCACGAGGTACTTGACCGCGGTGTGAATGCGGCCGAAGAGCCGACCTGCATCGACCCCGATCTCGAGCACGCCGGGGATGGGCGCCTCGGCCCACCGGTTCACGCGCCGGGTGCTGAGGTCCGGATCGTCCTTGCTGATGGCCCAGAGCGGAGGCGCGGCCATGTGAGCGCGGACGTTCTCCCACTCGCGCAGTGACTCGTCGTACTGGATCTGGTTCGCTGCGGCGTTGACGCTGTCGAGCGAGCCGGCGAAGTGATCGAGCGTGGCCAGATCGAGCTGGCCGAGCGCACCGGCGACGTACGTCATCAGGATCGTGGCCTCGTAGCGCGTGGCGCGCAGCACGTGCTCGAGGTGTTGCGTGAAGGCGTTCAGCGGCCGGGCGGCGTTGAGCGCGAGCGGCTTCGTGGAGGCGAGCGCGCGCGTGGTGGAGTCGATGAAGAGGCGCTTGGTCCCGTCCTTCGCGGCGTCGGCGAGGACGGCCCGGCGCAGCGCGCCGTCTTTGACCATGGACTGGACGAGGGACGCGCGCGCGGCCTCCGAGAGGTGGGCCATGTCCTTCGCGGCGAGCGCGGTCGCGGCAGAGCTCGCCGCGCGATCGAGCGAGGCGCGCAGCTTGTCGGCGACCAGGACGCCCAGCCCGCCGCTGACGGCCGACAGCACCACGTTCGCCGCGAGCCCGATGAGGAGCTCGAGCAGCGTCGGCTCCTCGGCCGGCGGCGGCTCCTCGAGATCGCTCTTGAGCCGCCGGACGGCCTCGATGCGCTCCTCGAAGATGTGGTCCATGCGCGCGGCGATGCCGCTCACCGCGGCCTGCGGATCGGTGTACGCGAGCACCTGCGTCGCCCCGGCCGCCGGACCTCCGCCCGGGCCGGGCCGGGCCTTCTGGCCGACGAAGCTCATGGCGGCCTGCGGATCGATCGTGCCGGTGTACGGCCGCAGCTTCCGATCGAGGCCGAGCGTGGCGCGGAGCTGGCCCTCGGCGTCGAACACCGACGCGAAGGCGAGGTGCCAGGGGAGCCGCGGCTCGTGGGACAGGCGGTGCGCGAGCAGCGTCAGCTCGCCCGAGAGCGCCTCGGCGTCGGCGAGCAGCGCCTCGAGCCCTCTGGAGTCGGGGATCGCGAGCGCGGCATCGACCGCGGTCGCGAGGTGCACCGCGACGGGCTGGACGATCTGGACCAGCGCGGCGCGGTCCTCGT
Organism: Kofleriaceae bacterium; assembly: GCA_035558535.1. Lineage (GTDB taxonomy): Bacteria > Myxococcota_A > Polyangia > Haliangiales > Haliangiaceae > JABFXX01. The sequence goes on along the minus strand of DATMCI010000218.1, from coordinate 36,458 downwards.
CCTGCGCGGAGGACGTCGACCGGTTCACGGCGCGCGCGGCCGCGGCCTGGCGCGCGGCCGCGGCGATCACCAGGCGCGCCAGCTCGACGCGCTCGGCGTAGGCCAGCGCCGGCGCCGGCGCCGGCGCCGGGGCGGTCTGGCTCGCGGTGGTGGCCGCGGCCAGGGCGCGGGGATCGATGTTCGCCGTGAGCCGCGCCGCGCCGGTGGCGAGCTCGTCGGCGAGCGTGGCGATCCTGCCAGCGCGCAGCGCGCCGCCGAGCTGCTTGGCGGCGGTGAGGAGCGCCGCCAGCTCGGCGGATAGCTCGCGCCAGGCGATCGGCTGCAGCGCGGCCAGCGCGGCGAGCTCGTGGAAGGTGCCCGTCGCGCGGGTCGCCGCCTCGACGAGGCGTGCCTGCCGCGTGGGGCCGACGCTCGCGAGCGCGGCGCCCGCGAGCGCGACGCCCGCGGTCCCGGCGGCGGCGCGCATGAGGAGCCGGGCGGTGCGCGTCGCGTCGACGCGGGCGGCCGCGTCGGGCGCGCGGGCACCGGCGGCGGCAGCGGCGGCGGGCCGCGGCTTCGCGCGGGGCGCGCGGGGCCGTGGCTGCGGCTCGAAGCCGGGTGCGGGCGCGGGCGCGGGCGCGGGCTGGCGTTGTGGATCGGGTGCGTGTTCGGGTGCGTGTGAGGTTGGATCGGCCATGGGGAGTCCTTTCAGCGTCGGTGGAGCCGGAGCGCCTCGCGGCGGCGGGCGTCTGCGAGGAACGCGAGCAGCCGGTGGCGGCGCTCCGCGGTGAGCCGGGTGAGCTTGTCGGCGAGCAGATCGCCGGGGTGAGCGGCGAGGAGCCGCGCGTGGAGCGCGCGCGCCTCGGGCACGGTGAGCGCCGCGAGGGCGGCGCCGAGGGCCGCCTCCTTGCGGCGATAGCCGCTCGCGACGGTCTCGCCGGGGAGCAGCGGCGCCTCAAGGATCGCGATCAGCTGGTCGTCGATCGTGAGCGCGGGCGCGGGCGTAGGCGCAGGCGGCGGACGCGGCGCGGGCGCAGGCGGCGGACGCGGCGCGGGCGGCGGGGGCGGCGCGAAGGCGGCGGCGGGCGCCGCGGCGGGCGGCGCCGCGGCGGCGGGGACGGCGGCGGCCGTGGCTTCGGTTGGCCCGCCTCCATCGAACGCGGCGAGGCCAGGATCTGCGAACAATTCAAGCGCGCTACGGGATCGGAGGCGGCCCCCGAAGATCGAGCGCGATGCAGAGGCTTGTGGCATGGGCGGCGTTGTCGGCCGCCCCTGCGGGCCGGTTGCTAAAAAAAATTCGCCCCGCTCGCGTCCTGGGTTCGCGCGTGGCCGGGCCGCCGGAATGGGCCGTCCGCGGCCGTGCGATCGTGGGCGAGCCGATGGCGATCACGCTGGCCAACCTGCTCGCGAGCCCGTTCGATGACGAGCTGCGCCTGGTCTACGCCGATCAGCAGCAGCGGCTCGGCGATCCGCGCGGCGAGCTCGCGGTGGTGCAGGACCGGCTGCGCCGCCACCCGGCGGACGCCGCGCTGCGCGAGCGCGAGCGGCAGCTCTTCGCCGAGCACGGCGAGGCGCTGCTCGGGGCGCTCGCCGGCAAGTGCGGGCCGATCGTCGAGGCTGACGACAAGCAGTCGCTCGGCGCCTCGTGGCACCAAGGCTTCATCCGCCGCGCGCGCCTCCAGCTGACGGCGGCCCGCGAGCGCGAGACGCCGCCGCTCTACGACGCGCTGCTCGAGCTGGCGTCGGCGGCGCTGATCGAGCACCTCGAGCTGCGCGTGCGCTTCGTGTGGACGCGCGCGGTGTTCTTCAGCGAGTACGTCGACAAGCTGATCGCGCGCGGGCCGCGCCCGGCGCTGCGCGTGCTCGAGATCGGCGGGTTCGTCGACTTCGCGCCCCGCTGGGGCGGGCCCGGCCACTGCTACGTCGAGCGCGACATCTCGGCGGTGTACCTCGGCAAGGTCGGCGCGCTGTGGCCGCTCTGCCCGCGCCTCGAGGAGGTCCGGCTCCACGGCAACTGCGCGGAGCTCGGGCCCGAGCTGGCGCTGCCGGCGCTGCGCGTCTTCGAGCTATGCGGGAGCAGCTGCGGCAAGGAGAGCCTCGCGGTGCTCGCGCGCGCGACGTGGCCGCGCCTCGAGCGGCTCGTGCTGTGGTTCGGCGACTGCGAGTACAGCAGCGAGGAGACGTGCGACTGGGACGACGTCGCGCAGCTGCTCGCGTCGCTCGAGGCGGGCTGCCCGCGCCTCTCGCACCTGGCGCTCGCGAACTCGACGTGCACCGACGAGATCCTCGAGACGCTCGCGCTCGCGCCGCCCATCCGGCTCCTGTCGCGGCTGCGCGGGCTCGATCTCTCGCTCGGCACGCTCGGCCCGACGGGCGTGCGCTGGCTGCTCGCGCTCGCCCCGCACCTCGGCGGCCTGACCTGGCTGAACATCGCCAACAGCTACCTCGATCGCGAGTCGCTCGCGCGGCTGGCCGCGGCGTGGCCGGGGTGCACGATCCTGGACGGCAGCCAGTCGAGCGACGCCGAGCGCTACTGCTCGGTCAGCGAGTAGCCGCGCCCGGCGGGGCTGCGGGCCGGGTCCGTGGGCGCCGCCTCACGGCCTGAGCTTGTACAGATCGATGAGCGTCTGGCTGCGCCGGACGAGCGCGGCGATCCGCGCGTCCGCCTCGATCCGGATCGAGCGCGACTCGCTGGTGTCCATCGTGACGGCGCGCCCCCGGGGCGGCCGCAGCGCCCGTGATACTTTGTCGACGGAGGTGCCACATTCGTCACTTGAACGCTCGTGAGTTCCGTGCACCCCGGGCGTGGGGCGCCGATGATCTGGCGCGGATCGACGACGCCACGGTTCGCCTGCACTGGACCGATCAGCCGTACATCTGGCACGTCAATGATGGCACCGAGGTGTTCGTGGTTGTCGATGGCGAGGTCGACATGCACATCAAGCTCGACGGCAAGGAGCGAGTGATCCGGCTCCGGCCCGGCGACGTGATGCGCATGGATCCTGGTGACGAGCACGTCGCGCACCCGGTCGGCGAGGCACGTATTCTGGTCATCGAGCGCGCCGGCAGCGTCTGACAGGTCACGCGCGCGCGGCGGCGCCGTCGCTCGCGTGATCCACCCCGGTGTCGAGGAGCCGCGGCGTCGCGGCGTCGCGGCGTCGCGTCCGGACAGGTCCGGACGATGAAGTCGAAAGCCCTTCGCACACCTCGCGGTCGAGCTCCTGGCGGGTGCCCGCGCCTCGCGCACCTGGCGCTCGCGAGCCGTGCACCGACGAGCTCCTCGCCCTGCGGGGCTGCGGGCCGGTCCGCGGGCGCCGCCCTCACGGCCTGAGCTTGTACAGATCGATGAGCGTCTGGCTGCGCCGGACGAGCGTGGCGATCCGCGCGTACTCCTGCGAGATCCGCACCCACGCCTCGTGCGAGAGCGCGCGCTCGCAGCCGACCACCGTCCACGGCTGCGGCTCGTCCTCGCCATGATCCGTCTCGAGCCGCGCGCGATGCACGACGCCGCCGACCCGCGCCTCCGCCTCGATCCGGATCGAGCGCGACTCGCTGGTGTCCGTCGCGACGACGCGCCCCGGGAGCGACGTCGTGTCCGGGATCCGGACGCCGCGCGCGATCCCGGCGAGCAGGTAGCCCAGGAGGTCCCGCGAGACCCGGAGCTCGGTGGAGATCGTGCGCCGCGGCGACTCGGGGAAGCGCCGGTACGCACCGCGCGCGGTGCCGGTGAGCTGGGGCCCATGGCCGGCGAGCTCGGCGCGAAACTCGAAGGAGCCGAAGGGCCCGTTCGAGCTCTCCGTCACGATCAGCTGGTCGATCCGCGGGAGCCAACCGAGCTCGCACGGCGCCCCGTCCGGGTCGGCCCCGGCCGTGTTCGCGATCGGCGCCTGCCGCTGCTGCTGCGGCGGCGCCAGCGCCGAGCCGCAGCCGGCGGCGACGCTGGAACTCAGCAGGAGCAGCACGCGGAGCATCGCTCGCAACGATAGCAGCTCGCCCGCGGCGCGCCGGCAGCTTGGCGGTCGCCGCCATGGTTGATGCTGCGCAGGTTCGAGCAGCGGCTGCGCGGCTACCGCGCGATCGGCTACGCGTGCGGTGGGCTTCACTCGGCTACACCGAGCCGCCGGAGATCACGGTGGAGTACGAGGAGGGCCCCGCCCGACCCAGATCTCTCCGCATGGTCCGAAACGACGACGCGCACAGCCGCAGCACGACCGCGCGCTCATCGGGATCACGGGGCATCTGCGCACAAAGCTTCTGCGGCTGGGTGCGGGTCATCCGCTGATCGCGGTTCGCGTCAGGCGTGCCCCGGAACCTCTCGCACCGAGATCCGCGGGTAGAACTGGTGCCAGCTCTGGAGCAGCCAGGTCCGCGGCCGGAACACGATCAGCGGGTGGTACGTGGGCGGCAGCGGCCACAGGACCGGCGAGTCCTCGAGCTCCTGCCAGTCGAAGAACGTGGCCCCGCTCGAGTACGGATCCACCTTCCAGGTCTGTGCGAAGGACGCGCGATCCTCGCCGTGGTGACGCCAATTGCAAAGAATGTACGCGATAGTGTTGCGCACGGCGCGCGGGCAGGTCAGCGGGCGCGCATGATACCGATCTGCGATGACCTTGCCGGTGCGCCGGTCGCCGCCGCGCGCGGTGATTGCCTTGTTGATCTGCCGGGCCGCCGAGATCGAGAACCCCTGTACGCCCTTCGAGAGCGCGCGCTTGCTGTCGGCCTCGACAATGAGGTGAATGTGATCGCGCTGAATGGTCATGTGCGCGATCCGGAAGTCCTCGCGCCGTGCAGTGACGATCGTCGCCTCGCGGAGCGCCAGGTAGGTGTCCTTGCGGCGTAGCCCGGCGGCGCTGCCGACGACCCGCAGCGTTACATGAACCGGATGCCGCGGATCGTGCTCGGCCCGCGCCACGTGCGCTGCCCCCGGCCGCTTGCCCTTCGGCTTGCGTCCCGCGCCCCGGCGCTTGCCGCCGTGGGTCCTGAAGATCATTTCGACTTGCCGCTGCTTCACACGTCGCGTGCCCATGAATCGGAGCCCCTGATCGCGCCGGCCGCCTCCAGCCGCGTGATCTTTTGAATCGGCAGAGAGTCTACCAAGCACAATAGAGATCATCTACTGCCCAGATGGTTAGCCTGGGTCGAATTAATGATAATATTATATACAGCGGTTCTCTGGATTCACAATCTAGTTCTCCGCCGAATCAAGTGACGATGCGCCGTGGGGCATATGTGGAGACAAGGTCATCCCTGCAGCTACGGAGTGTCGCCTTGCCAGCCCACGGCCCCCACGTTCGCGAGCTCCGGCACTGCAGACGCCTCCGGCGCTCCGACACTGCGGACGCCTCCGGCGCTCCGACACTGCGGACACCTCCGGCGTTCCGGCGGCCCCCGACGCTGCGGCGCTGCAGGTGCCCCCGACGACGCTTCCACGCTGCGGCCACCACTAACGCTGCGGCACTGCAGACGCTACAGACACTGAGGCACTGCGGCGGCCCCCGACGCTGCGACGCTGCGGCCGCCTCCAACACTGCGGCACTGCGGCGGCCCCCGACGCTGCGGCGCTGCGGCCGCCTCCAACACTGCGGCACTGCGACCCCTCCGACGCTGCAACACTGCGGCCGCCACCGGCGCTGCGGCGACCCCCGACGCTGCGACGCTACGGCCGCTACTGACACTGCAGCACTGCGGCCCCCGACGCTGCGGCGCTGCGGCGCCCCCGACCCTGCGGCGCTGCGGCCGCCTCCGACGCTGCGGCGCTGCGGCCGCCTCCGACGCTGCGATTGAGGCCACGACGGCCGCAGCCGCAGCGGCGGCTACCAGTCACGCAGCGGGCGCATCTGGCGGGCGCGGCGCAGGTCGCTGACGGTGCAAGCGACCTGCTTGGCCACCGCGCCGCGCCGCCTACCAGTCGCGCAGCGGGCGCATCTGGCGGGCGCGGCGCAGGTCGTTGACGGTGCGGGCGACCTGCTCGTCGTGGAGGAGCAGCTTGGACATGGCGCCAGTGCTGACGCCGAAGCGCTGCGCGGTGGCGCCGATCTCGAGGCCGCCGGCGACGAGCAGATCGAGGAGCTCGGCGTAGGCGGCCCAGTACTCGCCGGTCAGGCGCGTCCGCGCGCCGAGCGGCGCGGTGCCGGCGGCGACGAACGCGGCGAGGCGCGGCGACGGGGCGTACGCCTCGAGGTCGACGGGCTCGCGCACCTCGAGCGCGATCGCGGCGCGCAGGCGGCGGACGGCGTGCGCCTTGTTCTCGAGCTGCGAGCGGCTGTCCTCGCCGATGGCGGAGACGCCGGTGGCGCGGTGGCGCAGGCGCACCGCGCTCTCGGTCTTGTTGCGGTGCTGGCCGCCGGGGCCGGACGCGCGGTAGCGATCGACCTCGCACTGCGCGATCAGCGCGTCGTCGGTCGCCAGGAGGTGATCGGCCCGCACCCGGGCCCGATCAGTTCGCCTCGGGCGCGCGCGTGGCCGCGGCCAGCGCCGCCGCGGGCTCGCCGGGCTCGAGGTAGACGTCGACGCCGGCGCGCTCGCCGGCGCGGCCGTACTCGACGCGCGCCACGCCCTCACCGAGCGCGCCCACGAGCTTGCCGAGCATCGGGTCGACGCCGACCTTGGCGTCGGCGCACAGGCGCTCGACGTCGGCCATCGGCAGGCCGGGCGCGAGCGCGCCGACGCGCACGACGGCGCCGCCGCGGATGCGGACGGCGAGCGCGAGATGCGGCGCCGGAGCCGCGCGAAGGCGATCGGAGATCGTGGTCGGCAGCGGCGCGCCGGTGAGCTGCACGAACGCCTCGGACAGGGCGTCGACCTGCGCCTCGGCGGTGGCACCGGGGATCGCGAGCTCGAGCTCGCTGAACGCCGCGTCGCCGATCGACTGCGTGAAGCGCTCGATGCGCCCGACGTCGTGATCCTCGACCCACTTCTTGAGCCGGTACTTGGCGTCGTGCGTGCCGAACATCCCCTCGATCGCCGGCCACGGCTGCGGATCCCAGAAGTGCCAGCCGGTGATCACCTTGCCGCCCCACACGCCGATCCACGGGCCGACGAGCCGCGGCTCGAGCGCCTCGCCCATCTGATCGAGGAGGTGGGCGTCGCTCTTGGCGATGTTGCACAGCTTGAAGTAGTCGGCGAGCTTGGGCACGAAGCCGCGCGGATCCCCCCACGCGCCCCACCACATGCGGCGCAGATCGGTGCCGAGCATCGCGAGGTAGCTGACGCCCTCGGCGTCGGGCATGTCGGTGGGCGTCGGGATGTGCTCGAGCCAGCGATCGAGGTGGATGTCCATCCACTCCTCGATGATGGACAGCTTCGAGAGGCTGATCTGGAGGTTCAGCCGGACCGACAGCGCCTTCTGCAACGCCGTCTCGAGCGCGCTCGCCATCGGACGACGTTACACCCCGCGACGGGGCGGTGGCTACCCGCGGCTACCCGCGGTTACTCGAGGACGAGGCGCGCGGTCAAAAACAGCGAGCGGCTGCCGGTGGTCATCGCCTCCCCGCTGATCTGCTGGGCGAAGATCGAGGCGCGCAGGCCGACCGCGAGCGCGTCCTCGATCCAGTAGCTGGTGCCGAGGTTCAGGTAGTGCTCGCGCGTGTGGTGATCGGGCTCGCGGGTGTCGATCAGCGCGTACATGAAGCCGACGCCGTTCTTCTTGTTGTAGTCGACGTCGACGCCGGTCGTGAACGTGTACGACCGGAACAGGTCGGGCAGCCGGTACTTCGAGTCGATGGGATCGAGGATCTCGTTCTTGTTGCGCGACAGGTTCGCGAACGGCGTCACGCGCCCGATCGGCGTGTCGAGCTTGCCGCGCACGCCGGCGCGCATGTTGTAGCCGCGGATCGATTGGTCATCCATCACGGCCTGCTGCGTGTCCAGCGTGTACATCTGGAGCTCGACCTGGGCGTCGACGTACTTCGAGTGCCACATCGCCGACGGCGAGCCGAAGTAGATGTGGAGGTTCTGGTCCGGCAGGTTGTTCTGGCTGCGCCCGACCTGCGCGGCGGCCAGGTAGAACGGGCGATCGAACGGCGTCAGCTTGCCGCCGATCACGAGCGTGCCAGTGATGCCGGTGGGGTTCGTCGAGTGGAACGTGCCGGCGACGGTCAAATTCGGCGTGACGTCGTAGCTCGCGAACAGGCCGTTGCCGCGGTCGGCGCCCGCGTAGAGCAGCGGATCGCGCGTGTACTTGTCGCTGAACAGCAGGTCGCCCACGTGGGCCGAGACGTAGTCGAAGCTGGCGGGGTCGTCGATCCGGCCGGCGGCCAGCGCGAATCCGCTCCGCGCGTAGCGCAGGTACTGATCGCGGATCGCGACGGCGGCCTGGCCCTCCCAGACGCTCGCGCCATAGCCGAGCGGGCCGCCGAGCGACGCCTCGAGCTCGGACGCGAACGTGACGTACTTGCCGACGCCCCCGCGCAGGCCGATCCGCGAGACGGCGACGGTGGGGTTCTGCGTCTGCGTCTGCACGTTGGGCGGCTGGTGCAGGCTCTCGAGGTGGATGCCGCCGGCGATCGCGCCGTACGGCTCGATCCAGCGCTTGCGATCGGGCCGCGCCGGGGTCGACGCGGTCAGCGACGTCGGGCCCTCGGCGGCGTTGCTGGCAGCGGGCGGCGACGCGGCGGACGTGGCGGACGGCGCGGCGGACGTGGCAGACGGCGCGGCGGGTGCCGCGGCGGGCGCGGGCGCGGCCGGCGGCGGCGCGGGCGCGGCCGGCGGCGGTGGCTGCGCGGGCTCGGCCGCAGTCGGCGGCGACGGCTCGGCCGGCGGCGCAGCGGGCGGAGGCGGCGGCGCGGGCGTAGCGGGCGGCGCCTCGCTCGTGCCCGGCGCCTGGGCGGCGGCGGTGCGTCCGAGGACGGCGAGGGCTGAGACGAGAGCGAGGGCGAGGAGCGGAGCTTTGCGCATGTCAGTCCTCCAGCGCGGCGAGGATCTTCGCGAGGCCGGCCTCGCTGCGGACAGCGCCGTAATGGTTGCGGAAGAAGCCGTTGAAGAAGTAGCCGCTGGTGTCGATGTCGTTCAGGCCGTTCAGGAGGTTGTTCGAGCACGCCGTCGGGTACAGCCGCGAGGCGTGCTCGGAGACGAACTCATCCTGCTGCGTGCCGTTCTCGAGATCCTTCATCGTGATCGTCGTGTACTCGACAGTGTTCCCGCCGCAGACGCCGCGCTTGCCGAACGCGTAGTCGCCGTCGGCGCACGGCGTCTCGAACCAGCCGCCGAACTTGGTCTCGCCCTCGATCGGCGGCCCGTTGAGCGGGCGGTGGAACGCGGTCTGCGTGTACTGGTTGCGCTGGCCCATCTGGCACGTGATGGTGCCGCGCATCGTCAGGTTGACGCCGCACAGCGCGAACGAGACGACGCCGTGGTTCGCGCCACTCGCGACGATCACGTCCTGCACGCGCGCGAAGATATTTATGTCCCACTTGCCGTCCTGGTTCTCGACCCAGAGGCGGCGCAAGGCGTCGCGCACGGTGGTGGCGCCGAGTGAGAAGCCGATGACCGACACCTTCCGCGTCGGGTTGGCGATGATGAGCTTCTTGATCAGCTCCTGGAGCAGCGGCACCGTCCAGCCGTGGTCGGAGTTCTTCGCCGTGTTGCCGGTGTCGCTGCCCATCGGCGAGCTCGGGTCGTCGACCAGATCGGTGCGCAGGTCGACCGCGATCGTGCGGTAGCCGCGCGCCGGCAGCTTCTCGGCGAGCTGATCGCGCGCGGTCCGGTCGGCGCCCGGGAACAGCGTATCTGGTGCGGGGTGCAGGAACTTGATCCAGCCGGTCGGCGTCTCCGAGTTGCCGTGCACGAGCACGATGATCGGCTTGCCCGTGTCCTCGGTGACGCCGCTCGGGAACGGGAACTCGCGCGCCGCGCACGCATAGCCGGGGATGCTCGCGGGCGTGTACGAGAGGCCGGCGGCGGAGCAGCCGGGGTGGATGTTGCCGGTGCCGTCCGGTGTGAGCGTCCGGTAGCGGCCGCCAGGGTACGTCGCGTCGCCGGGCTGCGGGAACGTCGTGCCGTCCCACTTGTTGCGCTGCGCCGTCGGCAGCGCGTCGTGGAAGTCGTAGCCGCTCGGCGCGAGCGGCGCCGACTTCATGGCCGCCTGGCACGCGGTCGGGTCGACCATCGGGCCGTCGTCGCCCATGTCGTCGGGGCGACCGGTGCCGCCGAGCGTGCACGCCGGCACGAGCAAGAGGAGAACGAGTCTGCGCATGTGACCGGCGGCCGAGCAACGCTCGTACCAGCGGTAACTCGCCGGCCCACAGGGCGCGGGCTGTTGGGTCGACTCGCGGCTGTTGGCGCACGCCAACAGGTTCGCGCGTGTGGCCGATGCTGCTCGCGGCGGTGGCGAGGGCGGCGGCGAGAAGAAATCTCAGAGAGGTAGCTGACGATTCGCGGCGCCGCGGTGATGTCCCCGACGGCACCGGGCGCAGCGCACCCCCACATCGCGGCGAGTTCCGCGGCATGATAGGGCGCCGTGCCGTCATACCAGCTCGAGACGCAGCGAGAGGTGCCAGCGCGCCTCGGCCGCTACGAGCTGCTGGGCCACCTGGCGACGGGCGGCATGGCCGAGATCCACCTCGCGCGGGTGGCCGGCGAGGCGGGGTTCGACGCGGTCGTGGTGGTCAAGCGCCTCTTGCCGGAGCTGGTCGCGTCGCCGGCCTACGTCGCGATGTTCCTCGACGAGGGCAAGCTCGTCGCGCGGCTCGATCACCCGAACATCTGCCCGGTGCACGAGCAGGGCCGCGACGGCGCCGAGTACTACCTGGCGATGCCGTACCTCGACGGCGTCTCGGTCCACGAGCTGATCTCGCAGCCGCGCGATCCGGATCGGATCGCCGAGCTGCGCGTCGCGGCGGGCGTGATCGCGCAGGCGTGCGCGGGGCTGCACCACGCGCACGAGCTGCGCGACGCCGACGGCGCGCCGGCGGGGCTGGTCCACCGCGACGTGTCGCCGTCGAACCTGTTCGTCACGTCGAGCGGCGTCGTGAAGGTGCTCGACTTCGGCGTCGCGAAGGTGCGCGGCGCGGCGGAGACCGAGGCGGGCACGATCAAGGGCAAGCAGCAGTACATGGCGCCGGAGCAGCTGCTCGGCGAGCCGCTCGATCGGCGCTGCGACGTCTTCGCGCTCGGCATCGTGCTGTTCGAGCTGGCGACGCACCAGCGGCTGTTCAAGCGCGCGTCGGACTACCTGACGGCGCGCGCGACGCTCGAGGAGCCGATCCCGCGCGCCGACGCGATCGATCCGGCGGTGCCGGCGGAGCTGGCCGACGTGATCGCGAAGGCGCTGTCGCGCGACCCGCGCGCGCGGTACGCCGACGCGGCCGAGCTCCTGCGCGCGCTCGAGGCGGCGATGGCACCGCACGGCGGGCTCGCGACGGCGGCAGAGATCGCGGCGGCGGTGACGAGCACCGAGGAGCTGACGGCGCAGCGGACGCGCCAGGCGCGCGTCCTCGGCGAGGCGCGGGCGCGCGAGCCGGAGCCGGCGGGCGCGGCGGGCGCACCGGCGGCCAAGCCGGCGGTGCCAGCAGCCGTCGAGCCGGCGCCCAAGCCAAAGTCGGCGACGCAGACGGCGGCCCGCCCGAGCCGCCCGATGCGCACGGCGCGCTCGGCTCGGCCAGCGCGCTCGGCCCGCCCGTCGACACGCAGGCCGGCGGTAGCGATCGCGAGGACGACGGCGGAGCGGGCCGCGGCAACCACGACAGAGCGCGCGACGGCAGCGGCGACCGATGCCGGTGCCATGCCGACGGCCCCCCCCGAGCCCCGGCCCGAGCTGACGCCAGTCGCAGTACGCCCGAGCGCGCAGATCTGGCGCTGGCTGCCGGCGGCGGCCTCCGCTGGCGTCGCGGGCGCGGTCGTCGCGCTGGTCCTGGCGCTCGGCTCGCGCCCCGATGCCGGCACCGTGAACAGCGCCAGCGGCAGCACCCGGCCGGCCGCGGGCGCGGCGCTGCCGCGCGAGCCGAGCGAGGCGCCCGCTGGCGCCCGCGAGCCGAGCGGGCTCCTCAGCGTCGACTCGACGCCGCCCGCGACGATCTTCGTCGATGGCGTCGAGCTCGGCGCGACGCCGATCGCCGGCCGCTCGGTGAAGGCCGGCCGCCACCGCCTGCGCGCGGTCTTGCCCGACGGCCGCGAGCAGGAGCGCGACGTCGACGTCCCGGCCGGCGCGCCCGCGCCGCTGATCCGGCTCGCAGACTGGTAGCCTCCTCGCGACGTCACGCACGCACGAAGGCAGCCAACCCAAGCTGTTCTTCCTCCGTGCTCCCTCGCGAACCGCGGTCCTGTGATGGTCAAGCCGGCGCGCCTGGGCTACGCTCGACAAGCACCTGTGGTCGCCGTTCAGGCATTCGTCGACGCGGCCGGCTCTCGCAGCACGGAGGCCAGGTTGCGCCGTGCACAGCTGCGGGTCATGTCGCCTGCACTCGAGTCCCACGACACGTTTCCGGAACATCTGCAGAAGGTGGTCGGCGGCATCTTTCAGGAGATCGATGGTCGCGTCTTCCACCCCATCCAGAGCGCCCCGAACCTGGACGAGGCACTAGGGCGTGCACGCGCGGGCTTCGAGATCTTCGTCGTCCTGTGGCAAGCCGTGCTCCGAGCGCTCGGTCCTTGGCTCCAGGAGAACCCGGAGCGGCTCGCCACGTTGGGACATCGAACCGCCGACGTATGGGCGTCGGACCCGTCCGGTCACCTTGACGACGAGGCACGCGCCTGGTTTGCGGCTGCCCAGGACGCTCGGGTGGCGCTCGCGGACGCGATCATGCACGAGCCGACGATCCCGCCTGCCAGCGAAGAGAAAATCGTGCGTCACTGCCTGGTTGCCGACTTCGCGCTCCTGTTCGGGTTGTTCCTGGCACATGAAGCTCCCACCGCCTCCAGGTCGGCTCTGCCGGTCGTGATAGGAAAGCTCGCCTACGATGCAGCGAAGGCTGCCTACGTCCTGGCCACAACACCTCGCTTCGAAGATCCGGTACCGAGCGGTCATGAATGAGCGGATCACTGCCGCCCAAGCAGTGGGACATCTGGTACGCGTCGCTCCGGCCGGGGCGCCCCGGCGAACAGACTGGTAATCACAATGTCCTCGTGGTCTCGAGTCCGCTCATGCAAAGCGGCAGCCGCGTGGTCATTGTCGCGCCCATCACGTCGACCGCGCGAAGCCATCCGTGGGTAGTGCAGATCGAGCCGCAGGACAGCGGCCTGGAGCTGCTGTCCTGGATCGAGTGCGATCAGCTCCAGGCACTATCTCCGTCACCGGAGCGGTTCCAGGAATTCCGCCGGCGACTTGCCGCCGCAAAGCGACCAGAGGTGGCGCTCGCGCTTCAAAACGCACTGCGTGGAGCCCTGCCCGACCGCGGTTGATTCGCGTGAGGCTGATCGACCGGACCGCGCAGCTTCGGGGACCGGCGTCACACCGGCTGACGCGCTGCGTCTAACGCACTGCGCCCTCATTATATGGGAGGGCGCAGCGCGCCCCCGGCGCGCGCGGGGCTGCCGCAAAACGCGGGCAGCGGGGCGCCGAGCGGCGGTATCGTCGCCGGCCATGCGGAGAATGATGTGGCCCGCGACGGGGCTGGTCTGCCTGCTCGCGTGCGGCGACGACGGCCCGACGCGGGCGCCGTTCGGGCTCGACACGCGACCCTCCAACACGACCTGCCTCGCGAAGAAGCGGCCGGTGATCGACACCGGCGTGACGCTGCAGCGGCAGTGGAGCGGCCTGGGATTCAACCAGCCGATCTACCTGACGCAGGCGCCGGGCGACAACACGACGTGGTACCTCGTCGAGCGCGGCGGCAAGATCCGCGCGTTCCCGCAGGACGCGACGGGCAACGCGCAGAGCCGGGACTTCGCGACCGTGACGGTCAACGCCGCGGGCGAGGGCGGCCTCCTCGGGCTCGCGTTCCACCCCCAGTGGCCGGCGCGACGCGAGGCGTACCTGTCCTATACCCGCAACGTGGTGGGGGGCGATCCGGCGCCGCCGACGTGCTCGGGCTCGGGAGCCCCGTTCACGTCGGTCGTGTCGCGGTGGAAGAGCACGAACAACGGCACGTCGCTCAACGTCGGGCCCGAGGAGGTCATCAAGGTCGGCCAGCCGTACGCCAATCACGACGGCGGCACGATCCAGTTCGGCCCCGACGGCATGCTGTACTTCGGCCTCGGCGACGGCGGCTCGGGCGACGATCCGTGCGCCTCGGGGCAGAACCTCGGGATGCTGCTCGGCAAGATGCTGCGCGTCGACGTCGGCAACGGCACGGGCGCGTACACGGTGCCAGCGGACAACCCGTTCGTCGGCACCGCAGGCGCGCGGCCGGAGATCTGGGCGTACGGCTTCCGCAACCCGTGGCGCTGGAGCTTCGATCAGGCGTCGGGCGAGCTGTGGGTCGGCGAGGTCGGCCAGAACACGTGGGAAGAGGTCGATCGCGTCGTCAAGGGCGGCAACTACGGCTGGAAGACCTGCGAGGGCTTCCATCGGCGCGGCAGCACCTCGATGCTGTGTAACACGCCGGGCATGAGCGACCCGGTCGTCGAGCACGGGCGCGGCGAGGCGCGCTCGATCACCGGCGGCTACGTGTACCGCGGTAGCGCGATGCCGAGCCTCGCCGGCACGTACATCTACGGCGACTTCGAGACGGGCAACATCTGGGCGCTGCTCTACGACGCGGACAATAGGCCGGCCCCCAAGCTCATCGCGACGGTCGCCGCGCAGACACTGGTGTCGTTCGGCCAGGGCAACGACGGCGAGGTCTACACGGTGCAGATCAGCGGCGAGATCTCCAAGCTCGTGCCGAGCGCGCCGCCGCCGCCCGACGGCTTCCCGCAGCTCCTCTCGGAGACGGGCTGCGTCGATCCGAAAGATCCGACGAAGCCGGCGTCCGCCATGATCCCGTACGACGTGAGCTCGCCGCTGTGGGCCGACGGCGCCGACAAGGACCGCTGGCTCGCGCTCCCCGACGGCGCGACGATCACGATCAACGCCGAGCAGGACTGGGATCTGCCGGTGGGCTCGGTGACCGTGAAGACGTTCTCGATCGGCGGCAAGCGGATCGAGACGCGGCTGTTCATGCGCCACGACGACGGCGGCTGGGGCGGCTACACGTACGAGTGGAGCGACGATGGCTCCGACGCGGTGCTCCTGCCGTCGGGAAAGGCCAAGCCGGTCGGCGACGCGGTGTGGGGCTACCCGAGCCGCACCCAGTGCATCCAGTGCCACTCGAAGGCGGCGGGCGGCACGCTCGGCCTCGAGACGGCGCAGATGAACCGCGACGAGGTGTACCCGTCGACGAACCGCATCTCGAACCAGCTCGCGACGCTCGATCACATCGGCATCTTCGCGGCGCCGCTCGGCGTCGCCCCGGAGGAGGCGCCGCGGCTGGCGGATCCGCAAGGCAAGGACACGGGCAACGGCGCGCTCGAGGCGCGCGCGCGCAGCTACCTGCACGCGAACTGCGCGCACTGCCACCGGCCGATGGGCGGCGCCCAGGGCATGGTGGACCTGCGCTACACCAAGTCGTTCAAGGAGACGGGGACCTGCAACGTCGACAACACGCAGGGCCCCATCGGCAGCGCGACCAAGCTGATCGTCCCGGGCTCGCCGGAGACGAGCATCCTGTCCCTGCGCGTGCACGCCACCGACTCCAAGCAGATGCCGCCGGTCGCGGTGACGCAGCTCGATCCGGTCGGCAGCGCGGTGATCGACGACTGGATCCGCTCGCTGACCGAGTGCCCGCCCTGACGGCAGGCGCGCGCACGCCGCGGCCGCCCACCCGTTGATCTGGCCACGCGCGCGGGGCGACACTGGGCGGAAATGGAGGCATCGGCGGCGGTCGCTCGCCCGACGGTCGCGGAGCGGTTCCAGCTCCTGGGGCAGCTGGGCTCGGGCGGCAACGGCACGGTCCACCGGGCGCGCGATCTGGCGCTCGGGCTCGAGGTGGCGCTCAAGGTGCTGGCGCGCACCGAGGGGCTCGATGTCTACCGGTTCAAGCGCGAGTTCCGCGCGTTCTCGGGCGTGCTCCACCCGAACCTGGTGCGGCTCTACGAGCTGTTCGCCGACGACGCGCAGTGGTGCTTCACCATGGAGCTGGTCCGCGGCGTGCCGTTCGATCGCTACGTGCGGCCGGAGGCGACTGGCGGCGCGACCGACGGCGCGCCGCGGCTCTCGCTCGCGCGGCTCCGCGACGCGCTGTACCAGACGGCGGACGCGCTGTCGGCGATCCACCGGCTCGGCAAGGTGCACCGCGACCTCAAGCCGCCGAACATCCTCGTCGAGGAGAGCGGCCGCGTCGTCGTGCTGGACTACGGTCTCGTCACCGACGTCCGCGCGGCCGCGGGCGAGCGGACGCACGACACGGCCGCCGTCGGGACGCCAGCGTACATGTCTCCCGAGCAGGCGCTCGACGAGCCGCTCGGCCCGGCGAGCGACTGGTACAGCCTGGGGTGCGTCCTCTACGAGGCGCTGGCGGGCGTGCGCCCGTTCGAGGGCACGCCGCTGGCGGCGATGAGCCGGCGCGTCGTCGAGGAGCCGGCGCCCCCGCGCGCGCATGATCCGGACGTCGATCCGGAGCTCGAGGCGCTGTGCCTCGGGCTCCTCCACCGCGATCCGGCGCGGCGCGCGGGCGCGCGCGAGGTGATGGCGGCGCTCGGACGCGCGCCGTCGGCCGCGACGTTGGCCGTCGAGCAGGCGGCCGCGCCGCAGCCGTTCGTCGGCCGCGCGCCCGAGCTCGGCGAGCTCGGCGGCGCGTTCGCGGCGGCGCGCCGGGGCGGCACGGTGCTGGTCCTCGTGAGCGGCGCGTCGGGCATCGGCAAGACGACGCTGGTCCAGGGCTTCCTCGACGGGCTGGGCGACACCGCGCTCGTGCTCCGCGGCCGCTGCTACGAGCGCGAGACGGTGCCATGCCAGGCGATCGACGGCCTCGTCGACGCGCTGGCGGCCGCGCTCTTGCAGAAGCCGGCCGAGGCGATCGACGCGCTCCTGCCGCCCGACGTCGCGGTGCTCGCCCGCCGCTTCCCGGCGCTCGATCGCGTCCCGGCGATCGCGCGCGCCCGCGCGCTCGTGCCGGCGGATCCGGCGGAGCAGCGGCGCCGCGCCCTGCGCGCGTTCGCCGAGCTCGTGTGGCGGCTGGCCGAGCGTCGCACGCCGGTGTTCTTCGTCGACGATCTGCAGTGGGGCGACGTCGACAGCACCGACGCGCTCGCCGACGTGGTCCGGCAGCTGGCCGCCGTCGGCGCGCTGATCGTCGCGACCTGCCGCAGCGCGGCGGACACGCGCGCGAGCCTCGCCGCGCGCCTCTCTGCCGGCGGTGCGGCGGCCGAGCTCCGCGAGCTGGCGGTCTCGCCGATGTCCGCCGACGACGCCGCGCGCCTCGTCGGCGCGGTGCTCGGCGACGCGGGGCTCGCGAGCCAGCTCGCCGGCCAGCTCGCCCGCGACTCGGCGGGCGTGCCGGTGTTCCTCGTCGAGCTCGCCCGCACGGCGGGCGCGCGCGAGGCGGCCGCGCGGGCGCCGGTGACGCTCGAGCAGCTGCTCGACGCGCGGATCGGCGAGCTGCCGGCGCCCGCCCGCGCGCTGCTCGAGGTGTGCGCGATCGCCGCCGGCCCGCTGGCGCTCGACGTCGCGGCCGCCGCGGCGGCGTGCGGCGATCCGGCGGCGGCGCTCTCCCGGCTGCGCGTCGATCGGCTGGTGCGCGTCGCGCCGCGCGGCGCCGAGCTGTGGATCGAGCCGTACCACGATCGGATCCGCGGCGCGGTGGCCGCGGCGGTGCCGCCCGAGGCCGCGCGCGGGCTCCACGCGCGGATCGCCGGCGCGCTCGACGGGCGCGCGGGCACGACCGCCGCGCAGCTGGCCGCGCACTGGCGCGCCGCCGGCGAGGACGCGCGCGCCCGCACGTTCGCCCGCGTCGCCGCCGCCGAGGCCGAGCAGACGTTCGCGTTCCACCGCGCCGCCGAGCTGTACCGGCTCGCGCTCGAGACGGGCGAGCTGCCCGTCGCCGAGCGCTACGAGCTCGTGTGGCGCCGCGCCGAGTGCCTCGCGCACACCGGGCACCTCATCGAGGCGGCCGCGGTGATCGCCGAGGGCACGGCCGCCGCGGGCACCGCGGGCGTGACCGCGCCGCGCCGCGAGCTGCAACGGCTCGAGCTCCTCGGCATCGAGTGCCGGCTGTGGAGCGGCGACGTCGCGCGGGGCGTGGCCGAGGCGCGGGCGCTGCTCGCCGAGCTCGACGTCCACGTCCCGGCGACGCCGCGCGGGATCATCGCGGCGATCGTCTTCGAGCAGCTCCGCCTGCGCCTGCGCGGGCAGCGCTTCACCCGGCGCGCGGCCGCCGAGCTGCCGGAGGCCACGCTCGATCGGCTCGACGCCCTGTGGACCCTCACCGCCGCGCTGACCTACGTGACGCCGGTGATCGGCCGCCTCGTGCAGGTGCACCACCTGCGCGCCGCGCTGGCGGTCGGCGAGCCGGGGCGCGTCGCCCGCGCGCTGTGCCTCGAGCTCATCCGCCTGGCGCTCACCGAGCGCGGCGAGGCGCGGCTCGCGGCGCTGACCGAGCGGATCCGCGCGCTGGTCGCCGCGGCCGGCGATCCGCAGCTCGCGGCCGTGCAGGAGGTCTGCGCCTGCTACGCCGTGCACCAGCGCGGCCGCTGGCGCGCCTCGGCCGATCACGCCGCGCGCGCCGAGCAGATCGTGCGCGATCACATCCGGCAGCGCTGGATGCTGTGCACCGTCCAGGTCCACCGGATCGCCGCGAGCTGGTACCTCGGCGAGACCGCCGCGATCGTCGAGCACATGCCGCGGTACCTCGCCGAGGCCGAGGCGCTCGGCGACGCCTACACGCTGGAGCTGCTCCGCGTCAGCCGCGGCAACGTGTACTGGCTGATCCTCGGCCGGCCCGACGAGGCGCGCGCCGCGGCGGACGCGGCACCGCCCCGCGGCGGCGACGCCGACGAGTTCCACGTCCACGACTACCTGCGCCTCCAGGCGCAGGTGCAGATCGATCTCTACATGGGCCAGGGTCGCGCCGCGCTCGCGCGCATCGAGGCGGTGTGGCCGGCGTTCGAGCGCTCGCTCCTGCGACGCTCCCGACCGCTGCGGATCGAGTCGCTCATCCTGCGGGCGCGCAGCGCGCTCGCCGCGGCCGCAGCCGCAGACAGCAGCGACGCCGCCGATCGCGCGCGGCTCGTCGCGCTCGCGCAGCAGACCGCGGCCCGGCTCCGGGCCGAGCCGCTGCCGTGGGCGCACGCGCTCGCCGCCGCCATCCGCGCTGGCGCCGCCCACGCCGCCGGCGAGCGCGCGCGGCTGCCCGCGCTGCTCGAGGCCGCCGAGGCCGCCGCCGCGGGCGTCGACATGCACCTCCTCGCGCGCGCGCTCCGCCACCGCCGCGGCGACTGGTGCGGCGAGCCCGCCGCCGCCGCCGAAGCCGAGGCCGCGATGCGGCGCGAGCGGATCGCCGATCCGGCCGCCGTGGTGCGCCTGCACGTCCCCGGCTGACGCGGGGCACGCGCCAGCGCGGCGCGCCGCTCACGCCAGGAGGCCGCGGACCGTCGCCGTCACGTCGGCTGTGACCAGCGTGAACGTCCAGTGCTCGCTGTGGATGAGGCTGCCGTCGTGGATCGGGACGGACTCGCCCGGCGCGACGGCGGCGCCGTCGACCCGGATGGCACCGCCGTCCGCCTGCCATGCATGGTGCGTCAGCGTCCACGCGTCGCCGTGCCGATCGAGCGCGACGGACGCGCTGCGGAGCGCCAGCCCGGGCTCGGCCTCGTCGGTGGCGTACAGGAAGGCGCCGTGGCCCTCGCGCGAGTGGCCGGCGCGCAGCGCCCGGATCGGGAGCGGAGGCGGCGCCCTGTCCTCGCCGTGCTCGACCGCGCCCGGCCGCGAGAGCGCGATCGCGAACCGTCGGCGCAGATCGACCAGCGCGGCCTCCCCGGGGCGGCCGACCTCGACGCGGCCCGGCGGGAACGGCGCGTCGATCGCGGTCCACCGCTGGCGGACGTGGCGCGCCTGCCCCGCGCGCTCCGCGAGCCGCGCGCGATCGACCTGCAGGTGGCCCAGCGCGACGTCGAACGTCGAGCGCTTGAACCGCACCTCGACCGCGTCGAACCGATCGTCGATCCACGTGAGCATGCCGGTGAGCCCGATCCGCGCGAGCCGGACGCCGTACGCGCGCAGGGCGAGCTCGCGCACGTGCGGCGGGAGGTGCGCGGCGAGCTCGGCCGCCGCGTCGTCGGAGATCGGGCCGCACAGATCGAGCCCGAGGCGGCGGCACGTCGGCGGCAGCGCGGCGAGCAGCGCCCCGGCCGCGCGCAGGTGCTTGCCGGGATCGAACGCGAAGTCGACCTCCTCGACGAGCGCGCCCGCCTCGGTGACGAGGAGCGCCCGCGCGCGCTCGAGCGCCTCGGCCTCGACCGTGTACGTCCCGCTCGCGCGCGCCACCGTCAGCGCCTGGATGTAGCCGAGCGCCAGCGTCGGCACGATGCCTTCGCCGGCGGGCACGGCGGTCGCCCCGCGCGCCTGGAACGCCGCCAGCGCGGCGGGCGCGGGCGCCGCCGGCAGCGCCAGCTCGAGCGCGATCCGCTCGCCGCGCGGATCCCCGCGCGACTGGAGCCAGTCCGCGTAGACCGACCACTCGTCGAGCTCGTCCTGCGTGATCGGGAGCCGCGCCGGCCGATCCATCCGCGCGCGACGGTACCGCGGGGCGGCGCCGGCCCGCGCCGATTTTCGTGCGGACTCCGCCGCCCGGCGTCGCGTCTTCGGGCAAGGAGCCAGCCAACCGTGCCCACGATCAAGCACCTCGTCCTCACCATCGTCCTCGGAGCGCTCTGCCTCGGCGCGCTCGTGTTCGACTCCCAGACCGCCGAGGCCGGCACCCTCACGAACCGCACCCAGACCTGGTGCAGATTCCGCGGCCCCGAGGACTTCCACATCCTCAGCAGCGACGCCGCCATCCTCACCTGGAAGCCGAACGGTAACCTCGTCCTCGAGCCGACGAACCGCTTCGTCCCCCAGATCTGGGCGAGCGGCACTGCGAACGCCGGGATGCTGCTGTGCTGGGACAGCAGCGGCACGTTCGCGATCTACAACGCGTTCAACCAGCAGATCTGGTCGCAGGGTGGCGGCAGCGTCCCGCTGCCCCCGCCCTCGTCGTCCAATTACGACCACGTGACCGAGCTGGTGATCTCCGGCTGCACCGTGTCGGCCCGGTACACGACGTACATCGCGTCGCCGTCCGCGCCGCCGCCGTCGCCGACCATGCCCTGGAAGCCGACCGGGTCCATGGTCGCCCAGGGCACGCTGTGGACGAAGCCCGGCACCTGCCCCGAGGCCGTGCCGAGCGTCGCCAAGGCCGGCTGGTGCATGGACACGAGCGCGTTTCGCACGATCGCCCAGGACGAGTGGTCCAAGCTGACCTGGGCGCCGTGGGGCCAGCTCATCTTGTCCACCGCCCCCGGCATCCGTGGCAACACGGAGATCTGGGCGGTCCCCAGCGACACGCAGATCGGCAAGAAGCTCTGCTACGAGACGAACGGCCGGCTCGCGATCTACGACGCGAACAATCAGCCCGTCTGGCAGACGCCCGCGGGCGTGAACACGACCAGCTACCTGCTCGGCCTCGATGACTGCGACATCGCCGTGAAGCCGCTCGACGGCGGCGCGCCCCTGTGGAGCCACGCGAGCCGGTGCCCGCAGACGCGGCAGTTCCTGCTCCCCGGCGAGGTGAACAAGATCGACTTCGCCGTGGGCACTGCCGACGTCGTCCTCGCCGAGAACGATCAGGCGCGGCTCCTGTTCCAGCCCGATGGCAACCTCGTCTTGCGCTCGATCTCCGGCGACGAGGTCTGGCACAGCGCGCTCGTCGCCGGGCGCGGCAAGCGGCTCTCGCTGCAGGCCGACGGCAACCTCGTGATCTACGACGGCTCGAACATCGCGCGGTGGGCGTCCGGCACGAACGACATGGGCGTCACCATCCTCGATCTCGACGGCTGCGCGTTCGCGCTCAAGACCCAGACCCAGACCAAGTTCTACCGCGGCGCGCCGACGTGCCCGACGGGGATGCTCACCAACATGCCCGCCTGGTCGATCTCGGCCTCGGGCAGCCAGACGCTCCTGCGCACGCCGGACGCGCGCCTCGTCTGGCAGTGGGACGGCAACCTCGTCCTCTACACCGCGACCGGCGCGCCCGTCTGGGCGTCGAACACCGACGGCCGGGGCAAGGCGCTCGCGTTCCAGGCCGACGGCAACCTCGTCGTCTACCGCGTGACCGGGCCCATTACCCCCGGGGACGCGCTGTGGTCGTCGGGCACCTGGCACATCGGCGGCACGAATCACCGGCTCCGGCTCGGCAATCACTGCACGCTCACGATCGACGATCCCGCCAGCCTGCTGCGGTGGATCGGCAACGACTCGTGCACGGTGGTCAACTACACGTTCGAGCGCATCGACGGCAACTCGACGTTCGGTGTCGTGACGCGCACGCACCTGACGGCGAAGGACAACGGCGTGGCGCGGCTCGACAGCCACACGGCGATCGATCTGACGATCTTCGGGGAGGACGACGAGGTGTTCTCAGCCACCGCCTACCAGACCGAGTCCAGCAACGGCTCGAGCCTGGAGGCCGCGTCGGTCACGATCGGCGGTGACACGACCGTCGCCATCAACCGCAGCTACACGCGCACGTTCCTCGAGCAGAGCCGGACGTTCAACGTCGGCCCCGTGCCCGTCTCCGTCAGCGCGTCGGCCACCGGGGAGCTCGCGCTCAGTGTCTCGGCCAGCGGCGGCGTGCTGGCCCTGACGCCGTCGGCCGGGCTCTACGCGACGCTCCAGGCCGGCGTCGGCGGCGGGTGCGATCTCGCCAGCGCGGAGGCGGGGCTGCGCGGCACGCTGACCCTGCTCGAGCTGGCGCTGCCGATCTCGCTGAAGCTCTACGTCGATGGCGCCGGGCTGGCCAAGTACGAGATCTCGGGCGATCTGACGATCAGCACGCTCTCCGGCTCCATCGCGCTGTACGCCGAGGCGTCGGTCCTCGGGGTCGGGGCGAGCTGGTCGCGCACGATCTTCAGCTGGACCGGCCTCGAATGGACCCAGAACCTGTTCAAGAAGAGCGGCGGCTTTTAACGACGCCGGGCCGGCGGTCGATCCGATAGACGACCTGCGGCCACCAGGCTCGCTTCGCGCCAGAGATCCAGTGACCCCGCCGGCACGCCGCCCGCGGGGTCGTCTCGCGTCCGGAGAATTTGTGCGGACTTCGCCCCGGGACGGCGCGTCTACCGGTGACCCCCGATCAGGAGACTGCTCATGCGCCGCCGTTACCTCTTGCTCGCCGCCTCCGTCGCTGCTGCCGCCGCCGTGCTCGCGCTCCGCGCCCGCGGCGAAGCCCCCGCCGCGGTGCCCACCGCCCAGGCGCGCACCGCCCGCTTCGCCGTGCCTGGCCAGGCCGGCCAGACCGTCGCGCGGGCGCGCTACCGCCTCGCGTTCGAGCAGCAGGTCACCGTCCCCGGCAAGGGGCCCATCCAGCTCCGCGCCGAGGGCACGTGGACGTCCACGCCGCGCGCCGACGGGCGCGCCGAGGTGCGGTTCTCGCCGGCGCTGCTCGACGGCCCGGCCAGCGAGCTGCCGCGCACCGCCGATCTGGACGCGCCTGCGCAGCTCGTCCGCGAGGGCGGCACGCTGACCGCCATCGGGTTCCCCGACGAGATGCCGGCGGCGGCGCGCAAGCTCCTGACCGGGCTCGCCACGACGTTCCAGTGCTCGGAACGCCCCGGCGCCGGCTGGACCGCCGTCGAGGAGGACCTGACCGGGCGCTACGAGGCCGTGTACGTGCGCCAGGGCGGCGGGATCGATCGCACCCGCCCGCGGTACACCGCGCTGCGCGGGCCCGGCGGCCTGTCGGCGGAGTCGACCGGCGACGTGACGCCGACCGAGGAGAGCCGCTTCGTCGTCGACGCCGACGGCATCGTCACCGCCCGCGTCGCGCTCGATGTCGCGTTCGCGATCGGCAAGGGCGCGGAGCCCGTGCGGCTCCGGCTGCGCGCGAGCCTCGCGCGCGAGGCGATCGAGCGCGTCCCGGTGCCCGGCGGCGCCACGCTCGCCGCGGGGCCGATCTCCGGGTTCGCCGACTACGAGGGCGCGCGGCGCAACGCCGACGCGTCGTTCGTCGCCGGCGCGACCGTGCCCGATCTCCTCGCCGAGGTGAAGCGCGCCGCCGCGATGTCCGGCCGCGCGGGCGGCAACGCCCGCGCGCAGGTGCTGGCCCGGCTCGCGGCGCTGGTCCGTCTCGAGCCCGAGGCCGCCGAGGAGATCGCCGACCACGTGCGCCTCCGGCCCGGCGACGACGCCGAGGTGCAGGTGCTCACCGGCGCGCTGGCGTCGACGCGAGTCGCGGCCGGCACCGACGCGCTCGCCAGCCTCGCCGCGGAGGAGCTGCCCGAGGCCGCGCGCCTCGCCGTCCTGGGCGCGCTCTCGTTCTCGAGCCCGGTGACGCCCGCCAGCCTGCGCGCGCTGACCGCGGGGCTCGATCGGCCCGGCGCCGATCAGGCCGCGCTCGGGCTCGGCACGCACGGCCGCAAGACGCGCGCGCAGGATCCCGCGGCTGCCGACGCCGCGATCGACGCGCTGCTCGCGCGCCACGCGCGGGCGGCGGGCGACGCCGAGCGCAAGCTGTACCTCGAGGCGCTCGGCAACGGCGGCGCGGCGCGAGCGCTGCCGGTGCTCCGCGCCGCGATTGACGGCGGCGATCGCCAGCTCGGCAGCGCGGCCGTGTTCAGCCTGCGGTTCGTCCCCGGCGCCGACGCCGACGCGCTGATCGAGCGCTCGATCGCGCGGCCCGCGCTGGCGTTCGCGGCGATCCGCGCGGCCGCCTACCGCGATCCGGCGCGCTTCGCGCCGCTGCTCCGGGACGCGCAGCAGCGGTACGCCGACCACAACGGCATCCAGGGCGAGATCCAGGCGATCCTGCGCCGCTGGGGCTGATCAGGCGCAGCGCTGGAGGGCCACCGCCACCGCCGCCGCGGCCGCGAGCGCGAGGAGCGCCGCCGCCGCGAGCGCGCGGGCCGCCCCGACGAGCGCGCGCCAGGGCCGCCGCCAGAGGCTCGTCGGCGCGCCCGCGGTCGGCGCATGCGTCGTCGGCGGTGACGGCGACGCAGACGCAGACGGCCGCGACGGTGATGACGGCGACGCAGACGCTGACGGCCGCGACGGCGATGACGGCGACGCAGACGGCCGCGACGGCGATGACGGCGACGCAGGCGCTGACGGCCGCGAATGCGATGACGGCGACGCAGGCGCTGACGGCCGCGCGGCCACGCTCGCGGCGACGCTCTCGCAGAGCGCCGTCCAGAACCGGCGGACGTCCTGGTAGCGCTCCATCGGCCGCATCGCAAGCGCCCGCGTGAGGACCGCCTCGACGGGCGCGGGCACGGCGAGCCCGACCGCGCGCGGCGCAGGCTGCGCCGCCTCGTCGCGCGCGCGGGCGAGCGCGGCCGTCACCGTCGCGCCGCCCGCAGGCCGGCCGAGCATCAGCTCGACGCACAGGAGCGCGAGCGCATAGACGTCGGTCCACGGCCCGATCGGACCGAGCGCCGACGAGAGCTGCTCCGGCGCCGCCGAAGCAGCGGCGGCCGCGGTCAGCCTCGGCGCGTCCGGCTCGCCGCCCGCGGCCAAAAGGCCGCCGCTACCAGCGAGCGCCGCGACAGCGTCAGCGTCGCCGTCGCCGTCGCCCGCGCCACTGGCGAGGATGATGCCATCGGCGCGAATCGCGCCGTGGACGCTGCCGCGCTCGCCAGCGCTCGCGAGCGTCTCGGCGATCGGCCCCAGCGTGCGGATCACGCGCTCGACCGCCCAGCCCGCCGATTCTCCGCCGCTGCCGCCGCCGCCGCGCAGAAGCTCGGCCAGCGTCCGGCCCCCCGCGCCGCCCGCGCCGCCTGCGCCGCCCGCGCCGCCCTCTGCCGATTCCTCGCGATGATGCGCGAGCAACGACAGCACCTCGTCCCGCACGCCGTCGTCCTCGGCCAGCGCGGCCACCACCTCGGCGCGGAGCGCCGGCTCCCAGCGCAGCGCCTCGCGGAACAGCCGCTTGATCTGCGCGTGGCGCTGCCGCGGATCCACGGCTAGCCCGCGCCCAGCTCGCGACGCAGCCACGCCGCGATCATCGTCCACTCCGCCTCGACCGCGCGCTTGGACATCCCCAGCTCTTGCGCCACCTGCTCGACCGTGAGCCCGCCGAAGAACCGCAGCTCGACGATCCTCGCCTGCTCGGGATCGAGCGCCTCGAGCCGCGTCAGCGCCGCGTCGACCGCGAGCACGTCGGCGTCCCGGTGCGCCGTCACGCCGAGCCCCTCGTCGAGCGAGACCTTCACCTGCCCACCGCCGCGCTTGTCGCGCTGGCGTCCGCGCGCGTGATCCACGAGCAGCCGACGCATCGTCTGCGCCGCCACGGCGAAGAAGTGGTTGCGATCCGTCCAGCTCGCCCGGTCTTGCTGGATCAGCTTGAGGTACGCGTCGTGAACCAGCATCGTCGCCTGGACCGTCCCGCCCGGCGACTCGCGCTTCATCAGAGCCTCGGCGCGCCGCCGCAGATCCTCGTAGACGAGGCCCGCCAGCCGCTCCGCGGCGGCCGCGTCTCCGGCGCTCGCCGCCGCCAGCATGCCGGTGATGTCCGCGTCGCCATCGTCGTCGGCTGCCACGCGCCGACGTTACCACCCGCCGCCTAGCGACGCCCGCGCCCGCGGCCGCCGCGCCGCCGCAGCAGCACCACCGCCAGCCCCGCCGCGATCGTCGCCAGCCCCGCGCCGCCCCCGCCCGCGTCGAGGCTGCAGCTCGGCAGCGCGTCGCTCGGCTCCGGCGCCGGCTCTGGCTCCTCGTCGCTCCCCGAGCCTCCGCCCGGCGGGCTCGGCGCCGGGACCGTGACCGTGATCGTAGCCGTCGTCATGTTCGCCGACGTATCGCGCGCCGTCGCGATCAGCGTGTGCATGCCTGGCCCCGCCGCCGTCGCGTTCCACTCGAACTGATACGGCGGCATCGTGTCCGCCGGCCCCGCGGAGATGCCGTCGATCGTGAGCGCGACGCTCTCCATCGCCGTCTCGTCGCTCGCGGCGACGACGATCGTGAGCACGCCCGTGACGACCGCGCCGCTCGACGGCGCCTGGATCGCCACCGTCGGCGGGACCGTCTCCGCGCCCGCCGGCCCGCTCACGGCGAGCACCGCCACTGCAGCGGCGGCAGCAGCAACAGCAGCGGCGATGCGGTGGACGCTCTGCAGGGCCATGACCACGCGTCCTGCACGGCACGTGCCCCGCGCCCGCCCCGCATCCGCCCCACGCCCGCCCCCGCGCCCGCTCCGCATCCGCGCCGCGCCCGCGCCGCGCCCGCGCCGCGCCCGCTCCGCATCCGCCCCGCGCCCGCCCCGCGCCCGCCGCCGCTGTTGGCCCACGCCAACAGGCGCCGCCCACGCCTCGTAGGAGGCGACCAACGCCACCGCCCGCCGCCCACCGCCCCGCGCGCGATCGCGCGCCCACTTGCCCCGGCCCCCGCGCCTCAGGCACGCGTCCTGCTTCAAGGCCCGCCTGCGGTGACCTGGTATTCTCGCCGGATGGATGACATGCCGCGCACGCGCCTCCAGCCGCGCGCCGTCCGCATGATCCATCGCCTGCGCGTGACCGTCGAGGACGGGCCTGATCGCGGCCTCGCGTGCGCGCCCGACGACGGCGCCTCGCTCGCGATCGGCACCAGCGAGGACAACGCGCTCGTGCTCACCGATCCCACCGTGAGCCGCTACCACCTCGAGCTGCGGCGCACCGGCGCTGGCGTGCAGCTCGTCGATCTCGGGAGCCGCAACGGCACGTGGTTCGGCGGCGTGCGCGTCGAGCGCGCCGTCGTGCCCGCCGGCACGCGCCTCCGGCTCGGCGACACCACGATCGCCGTCGAGGAGGGCGGCTCCACCGTCGCGCCGCCGCCCGGCGATCTGCAGCGCCTGCCCGATCTCGTCGGCGAGAGCGAGGCCAGCCGCGAGATCGCGCGGCTCATCCACCGGCTCGCGCGCGTCGACTCGTCCGTCCTCATCTGGGGCGAGACCGGCGTCGGCAAGGAGGTCGTCGCGCGCGCGCTCCACGAGGCCAGCCCCCGCCGCGCCGGTGAGCTCGTCGTCGTCGACTGCGGCTCGCTCCCCGCGACGCTGATCTCGTCGCTCCTGTTCGGGCACGAGAAGGGCTCGTTCACCGGCGCCGATCAGCGGCGCGCCGGCGCGTTCGAGCGCGCGCAGGGCGGCACCGTCCTGCTCGACGAGATCGGCGAATTGCCCCTCGAGGTCCAGCCCGCGCTGCTCGGCGTGCTCGAGCGGCGCGCGTTCACGCGCGTCGGCGGCTCGCAGCAGGTCTCCGTCGACGTCCGCATCCTCGCCGCCACGCACCGCGATCTGCGCGCCGAGGTCAACGCCGCCCGGTTCCGCGCCGATCTCTACTACCGGCTCGCCGTCGCGAAGATCGTGATCCCGCCCCTGCGCGAGCGCCCCGAGGACATCGAGCCCCTTGCCCGCCACTTCGTGCAGAAGCTGACCGGCGCCGACGACCTCGGGCCCCTGGGCCCCGCGCTCGCCGCGCTGCGCGCGCACCCGTGGAGCGGCAACGTGCGCGAGCTCCGCAACGTCGTCGAGGCCGCGATCGTGATGGGCCAGCTCGATCTCGGCGGCGATCGCCCCGCCCCGCTCTCCGCACCCGCCGCCGGCACCGTCGCGCCGTACCGCGACGCGCGCTCCGCCGCGCTCCACCGCTTCGAGGCCGAGTACCTGCGCTCGCTGATCGAGGCCACCGGCGGCAACGCCTCCGAGGCCGCGCGCCTCGCGCGCATGGATCGGCCGTACCTCCTGACGCTCCTGCGCAAGCACGGCCTGCGCAGCTAGCGCGCCGCCTCGCCGCCCGCGCCGCGCCTAGCCGTCTTCGTCGACGTCGCTGTCGCTCAGCATGCGTGGCAGGCTCAGCTGGAGCTGGCTCGCGACCAGCCGCTCCACGCGCGGGATCTCCGCCTGATCCAGCGAGAGCTTCGCGAGCAGCGCCGCGCGCGTCGCCACGGCGAGGCGCTCCTCGACCTGCGTGAGCCAGCCGAACGCCGTCGTCGGGCTCACGCGGTAGCGCCGGCCCAGCGCGTCGAGGTTCAGGTCCTCGAGGTAGCGCTGGCGCAGGAGGTTGCGATCGTGACGCGACAGGCGCGTGTACCCCTCCGTCAGCGCCGCCCGATACGCCTCCTCGCACGTGAGCCACAGCCGCTCGAGCTCCGGATCCGCCGGCGCCGGCACCACCTTGCGATCCGGCTCGCGCTCGCCCGGCGGCCGGGTATCGGCGCGCTTGAGATCCAGCGCCACGCGGCTCGCGATCACGCGCACCCAGCGCGCCAGCGGGCCCGTGCCGCGGTATTGCACGATCGCGGGCGGCGCGTCGCCATCGCCGACCAGGAGCCGCGCGCGCACGCGCTGGCTGACCTCGTCGATGAAGCTCGCGCGCGGATCGATGCGGCCGATCGCCTGACGCATCGCCGGCATCAGCTCCGCCTCCGCGATCTCGAGCGCGCGCATGTCCTTGGCCGCGAGCGCGAGCGCCAGGTAGAGGTCGGACGCGTTGAGCCGCGCCAGCGCCTCGCAGTCCGGCAGCTCGTCGCTCGTCAGGAGCGCGTCGGCGATCCGGTCCACCATCGCGTCGCGCCGGATCGGCCGGTGCGGGAGCCGCCCCTCCGCGCGATCGAACAGCCCGTCCAGGAGCGGAGCCAGCTGTGGATCCGCCGCGAGCGTCGCGCCGCGATCCCCCAGTCGCGCGATCAGCTGAGCGGCGTGCTCCGTCATCGACCCACCTCGCACGCGCCGACCCTCCGGGCTCCGGGACACATCGATTCACCTTCGAATGCCGGGGACACCCAGCGCAAGCCCCGCGGCGCTCCACTGCCTGTCACGAGCATGTACGACAGGCGGACAGGCCAATCTGAAGGCTCGTCGGCGGCATCGTCGCCGCTACGCGCGACCGCTCGGCTCGTGCCGGATGCGCGGCAGCAGCATCACGAAGTTGCACGGCTTCAGGCGGTGATCGAGCTGCGGGATCAGGATCTTTTCGAGTCCCGTTCGCACGCCGCCCGTCGAGCCCGGCAGCAGGAAGACGTACGTCGTGCCGCACAGCGCCGCCTCGGCGCGGCTCTGGATCGTCGACGTCCCGATCTCCTCGAACGACAGCCAGCGGAACAGCTCGCCGAAGCCCGGAATCGGCTTCGTCACGAGCGGCGCGAGCGCCTCTGGCGTCACGTCGCGCGGCGTGACCCCCGTGCCGCCCGTGGCGATCACCACGTCGACGCCCGGATCTGCGATCCACTGCGCGAGCCGCGCGCGGATCACCAGCTCGGAGTCGACCACGATCTCGCGCGCGACGATCCGGTGGCCCACCGCCGTCAGGCGATCGACAATCAGCTGGCCTGATCCGTCCGTCTCCAGCGTGCGCGTGTCCGAGACCGTGAGCACCGCAACGTTGACCGGTATGAACTCGCGCTCCATGGGCGCCGGAGCTTAGCCTCCCGGCGCGCGGATCCCGCGGCCCCGAATGGTCGCGCTCGAACCACCCAAGATCACTACACAATATCTGCCGCCCGCCGCCATTTGACGCTCTGCGTTAGGCGATGTCATTGCCGCGCGCGAGCGTCGTGACGCAGCGCGTCTTAGGCTGCTCTGCAGAAGGAGCATAGACCCATGGCAACCCAGAAGACCGAGACCCAGGCCGCCGCCCCCGCCGCGGCCACCGCCACCACCAGCAGCATCACGCGGACCGATCGCGGCGCCCTCCTGCCCGGCGTCGTCGATCTCGCGCTCGATCTCGCCGACCGCGGCCAGACCGCCGCGCTCGCGCTCCTGCAGGACGCGCGGATCGAGCTCCGCGGCGCCGTCGACGGCGGCGTCGATCTCGCCGAGAAGATCGCCGCGTCGTTCTTCCGGCTCGCGCGCAAGAGCGTCCAGCGCGCCGACGACGCCAGCGCCGAGACGCTGACCAGCGTCGGCATCGTGCTCGCCGACACCGTGCAGCGCGCCCGCGAGACGTCGCGCGCCGCCGCCGGGCTCACCGGCCAGCCCGCCGCCCAGGCCTGAGCTGCGCCCGCTGCGCCGCTGCGCCGCTGCGCCCGCTGCGCCGCTGCTCGTCAGACCACCAGGTTGACGAGCTTGCCCTTGACGTAGATCTCGCGCTTGATCGGCTTGCCCTCGAGGAACGGCACCACCTTCTCGTCGGCGCGCGCCGCCGCCTTGATCACGTCTTCGGCCGCGTCCGCCGGCACTTCGACCTGGCCGCGCAGCTTGCCGTTCACCTGCACCGCGATCGTGATCGTCGCGCGCGCGAGCTTGCTCTCGTCGTGCGCCGGCCACGGCGCGAACGTGATCGTCTGCGTGTGGCCCAGGCGCTGCCACATCTCCTCCGCCACGTGCGGCGCGAACGGCGCGAGCACCTTCACGAACGCCTCGAACCAGTCGCGCGGGACGCTCGTCGCCTTCGTCGCCTCGTTGACGAACACCATCATCTCGGCGATCGCCGTGTTGAACTTCAGGTCTGTCACCGACTGCGTGACCTTCTTGATCGCCGCGTGCAGCGCGCGCTCGAGCTCGCGGTTGTCGCGCGGCGCGTCCACGCTGACCTTGCCCGTGAGCCCGTCTGTCTCCGGATCCACCAGCAGGCGCCACGCGCGATCCAAAAACCGCTTCGTGCCCAGCACGCCCGCCGTCTCCCACTCGACGCCCTCCGCCAGCGGCCCCATGAACAGCTCGTAGAGCCGCATCGCGTCGGCGCCGTAGTCGGCGCACATATCGTCCGGGTTGACGACGTTGTACCGGCTCTTCGACATCTTATCGAGCTTCGTCTCGACGACGTCGTCGGTGCCGCGCACGTACCACGTCGTCGACGCCAGCTGCGCGAAGTTCGCCGTCGCCGGATCCGGTCCCTTGCCCGAGCGCTCCTCCACCTCGCGCGCCTCGCGGTACTTGCCGCTCGTCTTCTCGCGGAACGACGTCTTGTGGATCATGCCCTGGTGGAACAGCCGCTGGAACGGCTCCACCGTCGAGACGTGGCCCGCGTCGTACAGCACCTTGTGCCAGAACCGCGCATACAAGAGGTGCAGCACCGCGTGCTCGCTGCCGCCGACATACAGATCGACCGGCATCCAGTACTTCTCCTCCTCGCGATCCCACGCCACGTCGTCGCGCGTCGGCGACAAGAACCGCAGGTAATACCAGCACGAGCCCGCCCACTGCGGCATCGTGTTCGTCTCGCGCACCGCCCGCTGTCCCGTCACCGGATCCGTCGTCTTGAGCCACTCCTGGTCGCGCGCGAGCGGCGGCTGGCCGTCGCGCGTCGGGCGGTACTCGTCGATCTGCGGCAGCACCACCGGCAGCTGCTCCAGCGGGACCGCGCGCACCGTGCCGTCCTCCCCGTGGATCAGCGGGAACGGCTCGCCCCAGTAGCGCTGGCGCGAGAACAGCCAGTCGCGCAGCTTGTAGCGAATGCTCGCCTCGCCCAGCCCGCGCTCGGCGAGCCACGCGATCACCTTCGCGATCGCCTCGTCCTTGTACAGCCCATCGAGGAAGCCCGAGTTCACGTGGACGCCGTCGCCCGTGTACGCCGCTTCATTCCGATCCGCGTCCGGGTTCGCCGGGTCTTTGACCACCTCGACGATCGGCAGCCCGAACTTGCGTGCGAACGCGTGATCGCGCTCGTCGCCTGCCGGGCACGCGAACACCGCGCCCGTGCCGTAGCTCGCGAGCACGTAGTCCGAGATCCACACCGGGATCAGCCCACCCGTGACCGGGTTCACCGCCTGCGCGCCCGTCGGAACGCCCGTCTTCGGCGCGTCCGCTGCTTCTGTAACGCGCTCGCGCTCCGTCAGCTTCGCCACCTCGGCGCGGTACGCCGCCACCGCCTCGCGCTGCTCCGGCGTCGTGATCCGATCCACCAGCGGGTGCTCCGGCGCCAGCACGACCCACGTGCCGCCGAACAGCGTGTCCGGGCGCGTCGTGAACACCGTGATCGACTCATCCGCCCCGTGAACTTTGAACACGACGTTCGCGCCCAGCGACTTGCCGATCCAGTCCTGCTGGAGCTTCAGCGTGCCCTCTGGCCACTCGAGCCCCGCCAGGTCCTCGACGAGCCGATCCGCGTACTGGGTGATGCGCAGCATCCACTGCTTCATCATCCGCTTCTCGACCGGATCGCCCGTCTCGATGTACTTGCCGTCGTGGACCTCTTCATTCGCGAGCACGGTGCCCAGCGCCGGGCAGAAGTTCACCGGCACGTCGGCCCGATACGCGAGGCCCCGCTCGAACAGGACCTCGAAGATCCACTGCGTCCACTTGTAATAGCGCGGATCGCTCGTCGCCAGCTCGCGCTCCCAGTCGTACGAGAGCCCCAGCTTCCGCAGCTGGCCCTTGAACGTGGCGATGTTGCGCGCCGTGATCACCGACGGGTGCTCGCCCGTGCGCTCGGCGCGGCGCTCTGCCGGCAGGCCGAAGCTATCCCAGCCCATGACGCGCAACACATTGAAGCCCATCATGCGCTTCGCGCGCGCGACGATGTCCGTCGCCGTATATCCCTTCGGGTGCCCGACGTGGAGCCCGTCGCCCGACGGGTACGGGAACATGTCGAGGACGTAATACTTCGGCCGCGTGCGGTCCGTCGGCGTCGCGAACGTGCGCTCGCGGTCCCAGTACGCCTGCCACTTCGCGTCGATGGTGCGGTGGTCGAAGCTCGCCATCAGCTTGCCAGTACGGCGCGGATGCGCTCGGTGATCGCGTCAGGCTCCCCCACCCCGTCGACGCGCTTCAGGATGCCCTGCTCGCCGTAGAACGGGATGATCGGCGCCGTCTCGGAGTGATACTTCTGGATGCGCGTCGTGACCGCCTCGATCGTGTCGTCCTTGCGGTGCACGAGGCGCCCCTCGATCTCCGCCGGGGGCGGCTTGTACTTGAGGTGATAGATCTCGCCCGTCTCCGGATCCGTGCGCCGGCCAACGGCGCGCTCCTCCAGCAGCTGGTCCGGCACCTCGATCAGGACCACCGCGTCGAGCCGGACTCCCGCCTCGCGCAGCTTGTTATCGAGCGCCTCCGCCTGCGGGCGCGTGCGTGGAAAGCCGTCGAGCATGAAGCCGTTCGCGCAGTCCGGCTTGGCGACCCGCTCGAGGATCATGCCGATCACGACCTCATCGGGGACCAGCTTGCCCGCCTTCATGAACCGATCCGCCTCCTGGCCCAGCTGCGTGCCCTCCTTGACGGCGGCGCG
This sequence comes from Kofleriaceae bacterium, assembly GCA_035558535.1. Classification (GTDB taxonomy): domain Bacteria; phylum Myxococcota_A; class Polyangia; order Haliangiales; family Haliangiaceae; genus JABFXX01. The sequence continues at coordinate 2,243 of DATMCI010000218.1, read as the reverse complement.
GAGCATGTCGCCGCTGGAGATATGCGGAATACGGTACGAGTCGACCAGCCTGGCCGCCTGGGTGCCTTTGCCGGCGCCGGGAGGTCCGACGAGGATCATGCGCATGGAACGCATCCAAGCACGCGCGCCCTCCCGGCGCAATCTCACCGCGGCGCGCGCGATCCGATGTGATCGCCCCCGCGCCGCGCCGCGCCGCGCCGCGCGCTGCCTGCCCGATCCGACCTGTTAAAGTCCCGGCCGTGCCGCCCGTGCCGCCGTGGTTCCGCTGGCTCACGTACGTCATGGCCGCGCTGCTCGCCGTCTGCGTCGTGCTCCAGTACAACGACCCCGATCCCATCCGCTGGATGGCCATCTACGGCGCCGGCGCGGCGCTCTCCGCCGCGCTCCCCCGCCGCCGCGCCGCCGCCCTCCCCGCCGTCATCCTCGGCCTGCTCGGGCTCGCGTGGTCGGCTTACCTCGCGTCTCGCGTGTGGGGCGTGATCGTGCCGTCGGACCTCTGGCTCAAGATGAGCGAGAAGGGCGGCGCCGTCGAGGAGGGCCGCGAGGCTGGCGGCCTGGCCATCGAGGGCGCGTGGTTCGTCTTCGCCGGGGCGTTCCGCCGCCGCCGGGCCTAGCCTCCACCCGCCGCCGCCGCTGCCGGGGCTAGCCTCCAGCCGCCGTCGGCCGAGTCATCTCGATATGCGGGATGCCGTCGTCGTCGAACACGTCCGACGCGCGGACGAAGCCCAGCCCCACGTAGAACTGCTCGAGGTACGCCTGCGCGGCGATCCGCAGCGGCGCGCCTCCCGTGAGCGCCAGGACGCGCCGCATGAGCTCGCCGCGCTCATTCCGCCGCTCGCGGGTGCGGCTCCTCTCGGCTCCGCCGGCCCCTCCTCGCCGGCACATTCGTCGAGCGCGCCGACCAGGTGCGCGCTGCCTCGCCGTCCACGGCCGCGTACCGGAGCAGCTCGTCGAGCGCCGCGTCCGGATCCGCCTCCGTGAGCGTGATCGAGGCGTACCCGTCGTAGCGTCTGATCGTCACGCGCCAGAGCACCGGCGCGGCACGTCCTGGCCGGATCTCGGTGACGTGCCATCCGAGCGCGCTCAGCTCGAGGAGCGCCGCGACGTGCCGGCGCGGCTCGCTCGTCCGACACCCCGTCAGGCTCGGCTCTTCCTGCTGCGTATCGGGCGTGGCCGACGGTGACATCGGTGACTCCTTCCCGTTGCTTGTACGGCTCACCCTGCATTCTCCAACCGTATACCAATAAGTCAACAGTATACGAACACGATGAACACAGATGTTGACTGTACACTTTTTTCTCAACGGTATTACGTGGTTAGCTCGCCCGAGATGAAGCTCTTTCGCTCGGCGGCGTTACCCGGTCGCCTCATCGGGGAGGACAAGCACGGTGGGCTCGTACACTGGCCTGCGGAACCGCGAGGGTTCGCGCAGCGCACACCGTACACCGGGCCCAAGCGCCAGCTCGAAGAAGTCGAGCCAAAGCTTGCGCGCGGCACCGGGTGGCCGGGGGCTCGCGGCGGTCGCCTTCCGTTGCGGGGGGCGCCGAGCAAGCCGCTCACGGTCCGGGTGACCGATCAGGAGCGCGGCGCCTGGCAACGCGCGGCGGACGAGCGCGAGCGCACCCTGGGCGAGTGGATCCGCGAGACCTGCAACACGGAGGCGGCGGACCCGCGCCCGCGCTCGAAGATCAAGCCGTGAGCGTCGGAGCGAGCTGAAGGCGCATGGCCGGACGTTCTGCTCCAGCTTCTTCCCGAAGTCGCCCCCTGACGTCACTCCACTCTCACGCCGCGTTTCGCTCTGAAGAACGTGTGATCAGCAGGGCAGTGAATCACGAGGACCCCGACGGTCTCCAGCGCCTCCACGAGGAGTTGCTGACCACACTTGATGCAGGTCGCAGTGACCGGCTGGCCAAGGCGCAACTGCTCGAGAGCCTGGCCGACCGACACCAGCTCCGGGTGCCTCGAAAGCAATGCGGGCGGAATTTCGTCATCCATTAGTATTTTCCAGGCTTCCTGATAACCCGGACAGCAGAAGCCCGAGCTGATTGCTGGCTGTTGGCTCGCGAATCAACCCGGATCGGCGCCGCCGCGCCGGAGCTGTCGCCTGACACGGCGCTCCATCTCGCGGGCACTCGCTGCAGCGGCCGGCGGCAGCGGTCGGCGACAGCCGGTCAGGATCCAGCGCCCACCAGAGCAGCGCGTGCGTATCGAGGACGATCACGCCTCCGGCCACTCATCCGTGG
>DATMCI010000217.1:0-13124 GCA_035558535.1 Kofleriaceae bacterium | reverse complement strand
GCGGCTGGCGAGCGGGCCGTTGCCGCTGCGCGAGGCGCTGCGCTACGCGCGCGCGGTGACCGAGGCGATCGCCGAGGCGCACCGTCGCGGGCTGGTGCACGCGGATCTCAAGCCGGAGAACGTGGTGATCCCGCGCGACGGTCGCGTGCGGGTGGTGGACTTCGGGGTGGCGAAGCTGGTGGGCGGATCGCCGAACGCAGCGTCGGGGACGCCCGCGTACATGGCGCCGGAGCGGTGGCACGGGGTGCCGCCGACGGGCGCGATCGACGTGTGGGCGATCGGCGTGATGCTGCACGAGCTGATCACGGGTCGGCACCCGATCGGGGACGCGATGCTGCTGCACCTGGCGTTCGCGGTGGAGACGCTGGAGCTGCCGGCGCTGCCCGCGGAGCCATGGGCGCGGCTGGTGCGCGACTGCCTGGCGCTCGATCCTGCGGCGCGGCCGACGGCCGAGGCGCTGCTGCGCCGGCTGGATCGGCTGCTCGCGCCGCGCTCGACGAACGACGACGAGGAGGCGCCGGAGCTGGACGCGGCCCAGGCGCCCGAGCCGCACCTGATGACGCAGCCTGCGCCGGACGAGGCGCGGCTCCTGCGCGGGATCCTGCTCGCGGTGGCCGCCGCTGGCGCCCGGCAGCCGCGCTTCCGCGGCACGCTGCTCCAGCGCGTGCCGACCACTTCGCGCGAGGCGGTCGAGCGGCTGATCGATCGGCTCGTCGAGCGCGGGGTCCTCGTCGGGGCGCTCGACGCCTCGCGGGGCGACGTGGAGCTCGGGATCGATCACGCGGCGCTGGCCCTCGCGTGGCCAGAGCTTGCGGGCTGGCTCGACGAGCGCTATCCGCTCCACGTCCAGGCAGCGTCTTCGGCGCACGGCGCGGAGCCGGCGAGCGACGTCTGGACCGCCCCCCGGCTCGATCGGCTCCCGGCGCCGCGCGGCAGCGTGGTGACGTCCACGGCGATCACCGGCAGCGAGCGGCGCTTCCTGTCCGTGGTGCTGCTGGGCGCGACCGGGGAGCGCGGCGAGCTGGATGAGGACGCGCTGTGGCGCGCGCTCAAGCCGTACGGCGGCCGCATGTCCGAGCTCGGCGACGGGACGAGGATCGTGGTGCTCGAGACCGAGCGGCAGGTGGCGACGGATCAGGCGGCGCAGGCGGCGCGCTGCGCGCTCGCCCTGCGCGCGGCCGCGCAGGGTCGGGCCATGGCGATCGCGATGGGCCGCGCCGACGCGACGGGCAAGCTGCCCGAGGCTGATGTGATCGAGCGCGCTTCGCGGCTGCTCGCACAGGTCGCGACTGCCGCGGCGGAGCCGGCGCCGGTCGCGCTGGACGAGATGAGCGCTGGCCTTTTGGACGCGCGGTTCGACGTGATCGAGCGCGAGGCCGGGCTGCTCCTGCGGGGCGAGCGTGCGCTGATGCAGGGCGCGCGGACGCTGCTCGGCCGGCCGACGTCGTGCGTGGGTCGCGACTGGGAGCTGGGCGCGCTATCGGGGCTGCTCGACGAGTGCATCGACGAGCGGACGGCGCGCGTGGTGGTCGTGACAGCCGCGGCCGGGATGGGCAAGTCGCGCCTCGGCGCCGAGCTGGTGAGCCGCGTGCGCGAGCGCGACGACGAAGTGGCGATCTGGATCGGGCGCGGTGACTCGGAGCGCGCGGGCTCGACCTTGGATCTGCTCGCGCAGGCACTGCGCGGGGCGCTCGGGATCCACCGCAGCGAGCCGCTCGACGAGCGGCGGGCCAAGCTCCGGGCGCGGGTGGGCGAGCGCGTGCGCGGCGCGGATCAGCAGCGCGTGATGGAGTTTCTGGGCGAGCTCGTGGGGGCGCCGTTCCCCGACGACGGCAGCGCGCAGCTGCGGACGGCGCGGCAGGACGCGCAGCTGATGAGCGAGCAGATGCGCAAGGCGTGGCTGGACTTCCTGCAGGCCGAGACGGCCGCGCACCCCGTGCTGCTCGTGCTCGAGGATCTGCACTGGGGCGATTTCGGTACCGTCCGCTTCATCGACACGGCGCTGCGCGAGCGCAACAAGCAGCCGTGGATGGTGCTCGCGTTCGCGCGGCCCGAGGTCTACGAGGTGTTCCCGCGGCTGTGGGCCGAGCGGGACGTTCAGGAGATCCGCCTCAAGGCGCTCAGCCGCAAGGCCGGCGAGCGGCTGGTTCGTCAGGTGCTGGGCGACCGCGTCGAGCCCGAGACGATCGAGCACCTGGTCAAGCAGGCGGACGGCAACGCGTTCTACCTCGAGGAGCTGATCCGCGCAGTGGCCGAGGGGAAGGAGAGCGCGCTGCCTGAGACGGTGCTGGCGATGGTGGAGACGCGGCTGGGGCGGCTGCCGCTCGAGGCGCGGCGTGTGCTGCGCGCGGCGAGCATCTTCGGCGAGGTGTGCTGGACGAGCGGCGTGACCCTGCTCCTCGGCCGGGCGATGAGCGCGACGGCCGTTGAGAACTGGCTCGGCCAGCTCGTCGAACAGGAGCTCTTGGCGGTGCGGCCCCAGAGCCGTTACACCGGGGAGCAGGAGCTCTCGTTCCGGCACGCGCTCCTCCGCGAGGGCGCCTACGCGATGCTCACCGAGGAGGATCGGCGGCTCGGTCACCGCCTCGCGGGGGAGTGGCTCGAGCGGCACGGCGAGAGCGAACCCATGGTGCTCGCCGGTCACTTCGAGCGCGGCGGGGAGGGCGCGCGGGCGGCGAGCTACTACCTGCACGCGTCGCAGCAAGCGTTCCATGTACTCGACTACGAAGCCACCGCGGCGCGCGCCGGCCTGGGCCTTGCCTGCGCGCCTCCGGAGGAGCTCCGGATCGCGCTCCGCGGGATGCGCTGCGAAGCCTTCACCCAGGGTTTGCACCTGGTCAGCGTCACGATGGCCGAGGTCGAGGAGCTCTTGCGCACGGCACCGCGCGGCTCCATGCCCTGGGCTCAGGCCGCGCAGGCATATTTTATTGGCCTCTTCCTGGCCGGCAGGTTCCCCGATCTGCTCGCGGCGATTCCGCTGCTCCGGGACGTCGATCCGCTCCCCGAGGCGCTGGGGAGGATGTCGTTGGTCTTCCTCATCGGGATCTGGAGCCTCGATAGCCTCGGGAAGATCCGAGAGGGGACCGCGCTGGAAGAACGGTTGTTCGCGGTCATCCGCCCGGTGTCGACACGGGAGCCGCTTACGCAGTTCTGGTGGCACACCACCATCGGGATGAGGGGCTCCTATGCACATGAAGACCTGTGGAACGCGCTCGGGCACAGCAATGCCATTCAGGAGATCTTCGACGCGACCGGCTCCGATCTCGTATTTCTGAATATGCAGTTATTTCGAGGAATGAACCTCTGGTACCTCGGGCAGCTAGCGGGTGCGGAGAGAATCCTGGAGGACATCGCAGCGGCCGATGCGTCGCTGGGCATGGTGAGCGCTTGGCGCCGCTTCAGCTTGTCGTGGCTCCTCGCCGACCGCGGTGCACTCGACGAGGCGCGCGTTCTGGCCACCGAGCTGCGCGATGATGGATCCGCCCTTCACCTTCCGCTGGATGAAGGTCGAGGTCGCTGGGCGCTCGCAGAGGTGCTCCGGCGCATGGGGGACTTGGAAGGAGCCGAGCGCGAGCTGCAGACTGCCCTCGGGACGGTGGTCGCCATCGAGCAGCCAGGCGTCCTGGGATCGCTCGCCGCGCTCCGGCTCGCACAGAGCCGCGCCGCGGAGGCGCTCGCCGCGGCCGAGGAGGCAGTGGCGCGCAGCGCGGCGATGGGCGGGTGCGGCCTGTTCCGCGGCGCGTTCGTACGGCTCGCCCACTGCGAGGCGCTGCACGCGACCGGCGCGCACGAGGCCGCGCGGCGCGCGATCGCCGCGGCGCGGGACCGGCTGTTTGCCATCGCGGGCCGGATCGTGGATCCGGGCTACCGGCAGAGCTTCCTCGAGGTGGTGCCCGAGAACGCTCGCACGCTCGCGCTCGCGCGCGCATGGCTCGGCGATGCGGCGCCGAGCACGTAGCTCGCCGCGCCGCGATCGCGGTGCTTGACTCGCGCGACGTCCGTCGGCGCATCATCGGCGCGTGGGGAACCACGAGAACGGCGGTGATCCTCTGCTCATGGAGGGGACGCGCGTCGGCGACTTCCTGATCCGCGGGTTCCTCGGGGAGGGGACGATGGGCCAGGTGTACGTGGCGCAGGACGTGACGCTGCACCGGCGGGTGGCGCTCAAGTTCATCAAGCGCACGGTGATGCGGGGCGATGGGGCGGAGCGGTTCCTCGACGAGGCGCGTGCGACGGCGAGCTTCAACCACCCGCACATCGTGACCTTGCACGCGGTCGGGGAGCACGAGGGGCGGCCCTACCTCGCGCTCGAGTACCTCGACGGCGATTCGCTGCGCGCGCGACTGGCGGGCGGGCCGCTGCAGCTGCGCGAGGCGCTGCACTGTGCGCGCGCGGTGGCGGAGGCGATCGCCGAGGCGCACCGGCGGGGTCTGGTGCATGCGGATCTCAAGCCGGAGAACGTGGTCATCCCGCGCGACGGCCGCGTCCGGGTAGTGGACTTCGGCGTGGCGAAGCTGGTGGGCGGGTCGCCGAACGCGGCGTCCGGGACGCCGGCGTACATGGCACCGGAGCGGTGGCACGGGGTGCCGCCGACGGGGGCGATCGACGTGTGGGCGATCGGCGTGATACTGCACGAGCTGATCACGGGGCGGCACCCGGTCGGGGACGCGATGCTGCTGCACCTGGCGTTCGCGGTGGACGCGCTGGAGCTACCGGAGCTGCCCGCGGAGCCATGGGCGCGGCTCGTGCAAGACTGCCTCGCGCTGGAGCCTGCGGCGCGGCCGAGCGCCGAGGCGGTGATCCGCCGGCTGGATCAGCTGCTCGCGCCGCGCTCCACCAGCGAAGAGGACATGCCGGGACTGGGCGTGGGCTCGATGCCCGAGCGGCGCCTGATGACGCAGCCAGCGCCGGACGAGGCGCGGCTCTTGCGCGGGATCCTGCTCGCGGTGGCTGCCGTCGACGCCCGCCAACCGCGGTTCCGCGGCACGCTGCTCCAGCGTGTGCCGGTTGGCTCACGCGAGGTGGTCGCGCGCCTGGTCGACCAGCTCGTCGCGCGCGGGGTCCTCGTCGGTGCGCTCGACGCCTCGCGCGGCGACGTCGAGCTCGAGATCGATCACGCGGCGCTCGCCGCCGCGTGGCCGCACCTCGCGAGCTGGCTCGACGAGACCTACCCGCTCCACGCTCAGGCGGTGTCCTCGATGCACGGTGGGGAGCCGCCGAGCGACGCCTGGACCGCCCCCCAGCTCGATCGGCTCTCTGTGCCTCACGGCAGCGTGGTGACGTCGACGGCGATCACCGGCAGCGAGCGGCGCTTTCTCTCGGTGGTGCTGCTCGCAGCGGCCAGGGAGGGTGAGCCGGCCCTCGATGAGGAGGTGCTGTGGTGCGCCATCAAGCCGTACGGCGGCCGCATGTCCGAGCTCGTCGACGGGACGACGATCGTAGTACTCGAGACGGAGCGGCAGGTGGCGACGGATCTGGCGGCGCAGGCGGCGCGCTGCGCGCTCGCCCTGCGCGCGGCCGCGCAGGGCCGGGCCATGGCGATCGCGATGGGGCGTGCCGACGCGACCGGCACGGTGCCCGAGGGCGATGTGATCGAGCGGGCCTCGCGGCTGCTCGCACAGGTCGGGAGGCCTGCCGCGGAGTCCTCCGCGGAGCTCGCGGCGGAGCCGCCGTCGATCGCGCTGGACGAGATGAGCGCCGGTCTCCTGGACGCGCGATTCGATGTGGTGGAGCGCGAGGCCGGGCTCCTCTTGCGCGCGGAGCGGGCGCTGATGCAGGGCGCGCGGACGCTGCTCGGGCGGCCAACGTCGTGCGTGGGACGCGACTGGGAGCTGGGCGCGCTGGCGGGGCTGCTCGACGAGTGCATCGAGGAGCGGGAGGTGCGGGTGGTGGTGGTGACGGCCGCGGCGGGGATGGGCAAGTCGCGTCTCGGAGCCGAGCTGGTGAGCCGCGTGCGCGAGCGCGACGAGGAGGTGGTGGTCTGGATCGGCCGCGGCGCGTCGGAGCGCGCCGGCTCGACCCTGGATCTGCTCGCCCAGGCGCTGCGCGGAGCGCTCGGGATCGACCGCAGCGAGCCGCTCGACGCGCGGCGGGCCAAGATCCGGGCGCGGGTGGCCCTCCGCGTGCGTGCCGCGGATCAGCAGCGCGTGACGGAGTTCCTGGGCGAGCTCATCGGCGCGCCGTTTCCCGACGAGACGAGCGCGCAGCTCCATGCCGCGCGGCAAGACGCGCAGCTCATGAATGAGCAGATGCGCAAGGCGTGGCTGGACTTCCTCCAGGTAGAGACGGCCGTCCATCCCGTGCTGATCATCCTCGACGACCTGCACTGGGGCGATTTCGGCACGGTGCGGTTCATCGAGACCGCGCTGCGCGAGCGCAACAAGCAGCCGTGGATGGTGCTGGCGTTCGCGCGGCCCGAGGTCAACGAGGTGTTCCCGCGGCTGTGGTCCGAGCGGAACGTGCAAGAGATCCGGCTCAAGACGCTCGGTCGCAAGGCCGGCGAGCGGCTGGTGCGTCAGGTGCTCGGTGACAGCGTCGAGCCCGAGGCGATCGAGCAGCTGGTGAAGCAGGCGGACGGCAACGCGTTCTACCTCGAGGAGCTGATCCGCGCGGTGGCGGAGGGGAAGGAGGGCGCGCTGCCCGAGACGGTGCTGGCGATGGTGGAGACGCGGCTGGGGCGGTTGCCGCTCGAGGCGCGGCGCGTGCTGCGCGCGGCGAGTGTGTTCGGCGAGGTGTGCTGGGCGAGCGGCGTGACCCTCTTGCTCGGCCGTGCGATGAGCGCGACGGCCATCGAGAACTGGCTCAGCCGGCTCGTCGAGCAGGAGCTCTTGGCGGCGCGGCCGCAGAGCCGGTACGCCGGGGAGCACGAGCTTGCGTTCCGGCACGCGCTCTTGCGCGAAGGCGCCTACGCGATGCTGACCGAGGAGGATCGGCGGCTCGGCCACCGCCTCGCGGGCGAGTGGCTCGAGCGGCACGGCGAGGCCGATCCGATGGTGCTCGCCGGCCACTTCGAGCGCGGCGGAGATGGTGAGCGCGCCGCGCGCTACTACCTGCATGCGTCGCAGCAGGCATTCCATGTCCTCGACTACGAAGCCACCGCGGTGCGCGCCGGCCTGGGCCTTGGCTGCGCGCCCCCGGAGGAGATCCGGCTCGCGCTCCTCGGTCTACGCTGCGAAGTCTTCACCCAGGGCTTGCACCTGGTCAGCGTCACGATGGCCGACGTCGAGGAGCTCTTGCGCGCGGCACCGCGCGGCTCCATGCCCTGGGCTCAGGCCGTGCAGGCCTATTTTATTGATCTCTTCCTGGCCGGCAGGGTCCCCGATCTGCTGGCGGCGATCTCGCTGCTTCGGGACGTCGATCCGCTCCCCGAGGCACTGGGGAGGATGTCGTTCGTCTTCCTCATCGGGCTCTGGAGCCTCGATCACCTCGGGAAGCTCCGAGAGGGGACCGCGCTGGAAGAACGGTTCTTCGCGGTCATCCGCCCGGTGCCGACGCGGGAGCCGCTCACACGGTTCTGGTGGCACATCGCCATCGGGATGCGGGGCTCCTATGCACATGAAGACCCGTGGAACGCGCTCGGGCACAGCGATGCCATTCAGGAGATCTTCGACGCGACTGGCTCTGATCTCATATTTCTGAATATGCAGTTGTTTCGAGGAATCAACCTCTGGTACCTCGGGCAGCTCGCGAGTGCGGAGAAAATCCTGGACGACATCGCGGCGGCCGATACTTCACTGGGCATGGTGAGCGCTTGGCGCCGCTTCAGCCTCTCGTGGTTGCGCGCCGACCAGGGTGCACTCGACGAGGCGTGCGTCCTGGCCACCCAGCTGCGCGATGATGGACACGCACATCATCGTCAGCTGGTTGAAGGTCAAGGTCGCTGGGTGCTCGCAGAAGTGCTCCGGCGCATGGGGGACCTCGAAGGCGCCGAGCGCGAGCTCGTGCTCGTGCTCGGCATGGCCGTTCCACCGCTCGAGCACCCCGGCGTTCTCGGGACGCTCGCGATGCTCCGGCTCGCGCAGGGGCGCGCCGCCGAGGCGCTCGCGGCCGCCGAGGACGCGGTGGCGCGCTGCGAGGCGATGGGCGGGTGCGGCATGTTCCGCGGCGCGTTCGTGCGGCTCGCCCACGCCGAGGCGCTGCACGCAACCGGGGCGCACGAGACGGCGCGGCGCGCGATCGCCGAGGCGCGGGACCGGCTCGTCACGATCGCGGGCCGGATCGCCGATCCCGCGTACCGGCAGAGCTTCCTCGAGGCGGTGCCCGAGAACGCGCGCACGCTCGCGCTTGCGCGCGCGTGGCTCGGCGAGGCGGCGCCGAGCACGTGAGGCGGCGCGATCGGGGCGCGGTCGCGGCGCTTGACTCGCGCGATGTCCATCGGCTCATCATCGAGCGGTGGGGGACCACGAGGACGGAGGCGATCCGCTGCTTGTCGATGGCACGCGCGTCGGTGACTTTCTGATCCGCGGGTTCCTGGGCGAGGGCGCGATGGGGCAGGTGTACGTGGCGCAGGACGTGACGCTGCAGCGGCGCGTGGCGCTCAAGTTCATCAAGCGGGCGGTGATGCGGGGCGACGGTGCGGAGCGGTTCCTCGACGAGGCGCGTGCGACGGCGAGCTTCAACCACCCGCACATCGTGACCTTGCACGCGGTCGGGGAGTACGAGGGGCGTCCGTACCTCGCGCTCGAGTACCTCGACGGCGAGTCACTGCGCGGGCGGCTGGCGAGCGGGCCCTTGCCGCTGCGCGAGGCGCTGCGGTGCGCGCGGGCGGTGGCGGAGGCGATCGCCGAAGCGCACCGTCGCGGCTTCGTGCACGCCGACCTCAAGCCGGAGAACGTGGTGATCCCGCGCGATGGCCGCGTGCGAGTGGTGGACTTCGGCGTGGCGAAGCTGGTGGGCGGCACGGCGATCGCGGCGTCGGGGACGCCTGCGTACATGGCGCCGGAGCGGTGGCACGGGGTGCCGCCGACGGGCGCGATCGATGTGTGGGCGATGGGCGTGATGCTGCACGAGCTGATCACGGGGCGACACCCGATCGGGAACGCGATGCTGCTGCACCTGGCGTTCGCGGTGGACACGCTCGAGCTGCCGGATCTGCCTGCGGAGCCGTGGGCGCGGCTGGTGCGTGACTGCCTCGCGCTCGAGCCTGAGGCGCGGCCGACGGCCGAGGCGGTGATGCGCCGGCTGGATCGGCTGCTCGCGCCGCCCTCGACCGCCGACGAGGACACGCTCGAGCTGAGCGTGGGCTCGCCGCCCGAGCAGCACCTGATGACGCAGCCCGCGCCGGACGAGGCGCGGCTCTTGCGCGGGATCTTGCTCGCGGTGGCCGCGGCCGGCGCCCGCCAGCCACGCTTTCGCGGCACGCTGCTCCAGAGCGTGCCGACCGGCGCGCGCGAGGCGATCGAGCGGCTGGTCGATCGCCTCGTCGAGCGCGGGGTCCTGGTCGGTGCGCTCGACGCTTCGCGCGGCGACGTCGCGCTTGCGATCGATCACGCGGCGCTCACCGAGGCGTGGCCGCAGCTCGCGAGCTGGCTCGAGGAGAGCTACCCGCTCCACGTCCAGGCAGCATCTTCGAAGCAAAGCGCGGAGCCGCTGAGCGACGTCTGGACCGCCCCCCGGCTCGATCGGATCGCGGGGTCGCGCAGCAGCGGGGGCACATCCACGGCGCTCACCGGCAGCGAGCGGCGCTTCGTGTCCGTGGTGCTCCTGGAAGCGGTCGGGCAGGGCGGCGAGCCGGCGATGGATGAGGAGGCGCTGTGGCGTGCGATCAAGCCGTACGGTGGCCGCGTGTCCGAGCTCGCTGACGGGACGACGATCGTGGTGCTCGAGACGGAGCGGCAGGTGGCGACGGATCAGGCGGCGCAGGCGGCGCGCTGCGCGCTCGCGCTGCGCGCGGTCACGGAGGGCCGTGCGCTGGCGATCGCGATGGGGCGTGCCGATGCGACGGGCAAGCTGCCCGAGGGGGACGTGATCGAGCGGGCCTCGCGGCTGCTCGCACAGGTCGGGCGGCCTGCCGCGGAGGCCTCCACGGAGCCCGCGGCGGAGCCGCCGCCGGTTGCGCTGGACGAGATGAGCGCTGGCCTCTTGGACGCGCGGTTCGACGTGGTGGAGCGCGAGGCCGGGCTCCTCTTGCGCGGCGAGCGAGCGCTGATGCAGGGCGCGCGGACGCTGCTGGGCCGGCCGACGTCGTGCGTGGGTCGCGACTGGGAGCTGGGCGCGCTGGCGGGGCTCCTCGACGAGTGCATCGAGGAGCGGGAGGTACGGGTGGTGGTGGTGACGGCCGTGGCGGGGATGGGCAAGTCGCGCCTCGGCGCCGAGCTGGTGAGCCGGGTGCGCGAGCGCGACGAGGAGGTGGCGATCTGGATCGGCCGAGGCGCCTCGGAGCGCGCGGGCTCGACCTTGGATCTGCTCGCGCAGGCGCTGCGCGGGGCGCTCGGGATCGACCGCAGCGAGCCGCTCGACGAGCGGCAGGCCAAGCTCCGGGCGCGGGTGGGCGAGCGCGTGCGCGCCGCGGATCAGCAGCGCGTGACGGAGTTCCTCGGCGAGCTCGTCGGTGCGCCGTTCTCCGACGCGGCCAGCGCGCAGCTCCATGCCGCGCGGCAAGACGCGCAGCTCATGAACGAGCAGATGCGCAAGGCGTGGATGGACTTCCTGCAGGTCGAGACCGCCGTCCATCCCGTGCTGCTCGTGCTCGAGGATCTGCACTGGGGCGACTTCGGCACGGTGCGGTTCATCGAGACCGCGCTGCGCGAGCGCAACAAGCAGCCGTGGATGGTGCTCGCGTTCGCGCGGCCCGAGGTCTACGAGGTGTTCCCGCGGCTGTGGGCCGAGCGGAACGTGCAAGAGATCCGGCTCAAGACGCTGGGCCGCAAGGCCGGCGAGCGGCTGGTGCGCCAGGTGCTGGGCGACAGCGTCGAGCCCGAGACGATCGAGCGGCTCGTGAAGCAGGCCGATGGCAACGCGTTCTACCTCGAGGAGCTGATCCGCGCGGTGGCGGAGGGCAAGGAGAGCGCGCTGCCCGAGACGGTGCTGGCGATGGTGGAGACGCGGCTGGGCGGCTGCCGCTGGAGGCACGGCGGGTGCTGCGCGCGGCGAGCATCTTCGGCGAGGTGTGCTGGGAGAGCGGCGTGATCCTGCTCCTCGGCCGCGCGATGAGCGCGACGGCAGTCGGCAACTGGCTGGTCAAGCTCGTCGAGCAGGAGGTCCTCGCGGCGCGGCCGCGGAGCCGGTACACCAGAGAGCACGAGCTGTCGTTCCGACACGCGCTCTTGCGTGAGGGCGCCTACGCGATGCTGACCGAGGAGGATCGGCGGCTCGGCCACCGGCTCGCCGGGCAATGGCTCGAGCGGCACGGTGAGGTGGATCCGATGGAGCTCGCCGGCCACTTCGAGCGCGGCGGAGACGGCGAGCGCGCTGCGCGCTACTACCTGCACGCGTCGGAGCAGGCCTTTCATGTTCTCGATCTCGACGCCACCGTGGCGCGTGCTGGCCTCGGCCTCGCCTGCGCTCCTCCGCCGGAGCTCCGGATCCCGCTGCTCAGCATGCGCTGCGATGCCTCCACGCAGGACCTGCGCCTGATCAGCGTCACGCTGCCCGACGCTGAGGAGCTCTTGCGCACCGCGCCGCGCGGCTCCATCCCCTGGGCGGCGGCGAGCCACACGTACTTCTTGGGCCTCTTGCTCGCCGGCAGGGTCGAAGCGCTCCCGTCGGCGATCGCGGTGCTCCGGGACGTCGTCCCCGCGCCCGAAGCAGTCGGGCGGATGTCGCTCGTCTTTCTGATGGGGATCTTCAGCCTCGATACCATCGGGCAGGTGTCGGAGGGGACCGTGCTCGAGGAGCGGCTCTTCGAGATCATCCGCTCGATGGGCGCCAAGGAGCCGTTCGCTCGCTTCTGGTGGAACATCTCCGTCGGAGCGCGAGCCTCCTATGCGCATGGAGATCCGTGGCGCGCCCTCCAGCACAGCGACGCGATCCAGTTGATCTTCGAGGAGACCCGCAGCGAACTCATGTTTCTGAACATGCAGCTGTTCCGAGCGATGAACCTCTGGTACCTCGGCGCCGCGGCCCCCGCCGAGCGCTTGCTGGAGCAGATCCCGGCAGCCGACGAGAAGCTGGGCGTGGTGAGCGCGCTGCGGCGCTTCATCCTGTCGTGGCTGCGCGCCGAACGTGGCGCGTTCGACGAGGCGCGCGCCCTCGCGGTCGCGCTACGCGAGGACGCACGCGCGCACGGAAACGCGCTCGAGGAGGCGCGCGCCAGCTGGCTGCTCACGGAGGTGCTCCGCTGCATGGGGGACCTCGAAGGCGCCGAGCGCGAGGTGCCGGCCGCGCTGCGCCTGGAGGTGCACGTTCCCCTCGAGCAGCCCGGTGTCCTGGGATCGCTCGCGGCGCTCCGCCTCGCGCAGGGGCGCGCCGCCGAGGCACTCGCGGTCGCCGAGGATGCGGTGGCTCGCTGCGCGGCGATGGGCGGGTGCGGCCTGTTCCGCGGCGCGTTCGTGCGGCTCGCCCACGCCGAGGCGCTCCACGCCACCGGGGCGCACGAGGCGGCGCGGCGCGCGATCGGCGAGGCGCGGGATCGGCTGTTTGCCATCGCCGGCCGAATCGCGGATTCCGCGTACCGGCAGAGCTTCCTCGAGGCGGTGCCCGAGAACGCGCGCACGCTCGAGCTCGCGCGCGCGTGGCTCGGCGAGGCGACGCCGAGCACATAGCGCGCCGTGCCGCGGTCGCGGTGCTTGACTCGCGCGCGGTCCCTCGGCTCATCATCGGCGCGTGGGGGATTTCGAGGACGGAGGTGATCCGCTGCTCGTCGAGGGGACGCGTGTCGGCGACTTCCTGATCCGCGGGTTCCTCGGCGAGGGGGCGATGGGGCAGGTCTACGTGGCGCAGGACGTGACGCTGCAGCGGCGGGTGGCGCTCAAGTTCATCAAGCGGGCGATGCTGCGTGGCGATGGGGCGGAGCGGTTCCTCGACGAGGCGCGTGCGACGGCGAGCTTCAGCCACCCGCACATCGTGACGTTGCACGCGGTCGGGGAGCACGAGGGGCGGCCGTACCTCGCGCTCGAGTACCTCGACGGCGATTCGCTGCGCGGGCGGCTGGCGAGCGGGCCGTTGCCGCTGCGCGAGGCGCTGCG
>DATMCI010000216.1:0-87334 GCA_035558535.1 Kofleriaceae bacterium | reverse complement strand
CGAGCCTATCGGCCGTCTGCGGGCGTCACAATCGCAAACGGCGTGACCGGCGCGGAGGCAGGGCAGGGAGGACCTGCGATTGGCCTCGCGCGGGGCGCGCGGCTCGGGCATGCTCGGCGGGTGACGCCGGAGGACGCGCTGCGGGCCCGCTTGCGCCGCGGGATGCTCGATCGAGGGCGCGTGCTCGCGACGCTGCTCGCCGACGTGCTCGCCGGCAAGAAGATCGAGGCGCGGCTGGGGCCGCTCGGCGTCGTGGGCAAGCCGGGGATGCGGCCCGAGGAGAAGCTGCGGCTCGCGCTCGATCAGGTCGAGGCGCGCCGCCGGCTGCTCGACGCTGGCGACGATCGCTTCGGCCGCTGCGACGACTGCGGCGAGGAGCTCGGCGAGCTCGCGCTAGCCGAGATGCCGTGGGCCGATCGCTGCCGCGCGCACGCCGCGCGGCCGGGCTGACCGGCGCTGGAGCGAGGGAGTCCAGGCGGGCCAGCAATCTCCTGTTCGTGCTCGGGGTCGGGGCGGTGCTGCTGGGCGCTGGAGCGAGAGAGTCCAGGCGGGCCAGCAATGGAGATGAGCGCTCGAGATCAGAAGAACACGCTGAAGTGCATGTTCATGCGGTTCGCGACGCCGCGCGACATGCCCTTGTACTCGGTCTTCCAGTACAGGTGCTCGAGGCCGAGCTGCAGCGCCGGGCGCGGCTTGTAGCGGAGCACGCTGTAGATCGTGCCGTTGCGCTCGCGGTCGCCGGCCTCGAGGTCCTCAGCGCGCGCGACGTCGACGCTGGTGCCGACGGACAGCATGTGGCGCTCCGTCGGCAGGAGCGCGAGCTCGAGCCAGCCGCCGATCGCGTGCACGCTCTGCCGCGTCGCCATGTTGATGCTGTTGCCGATGCCGCCGCCGATCTCGGCGAGGTTCGTGCCGTAGTAGCCCTCGCCGAGGATGATCACCTGGCGGCTGAACGGCACGAGGAAGTGCACACCGACCGAGCTGGACGGGCGGGCCGTGCCGTCGGCGAGCTCGGCGCGCGCCGCGTGGCCGGAGATGCCGATGCGCGCGAGGCCGTCGTCGTGGCGGCCGAGCCGGGTCTTGAACTCGGCCAGCCACTGCAGCATGGGCCGCGCCGGCGTCATCGTGTCGACCTCGCCGTCGCCGTCGAGATCCTGGGGATCGAGCACCGCGGGCGCCGCGGCGGCGACGGCCAGCTGGAGCTTGCTCGACGGGTGGAGCGCGAGCCGGAGCTGCGGGCGCCGGTCGCCGAGGTTGCCGGCGTAGCGCAGCTGCGTGTCGTTCTGCGCCGACGGGAACAGCGGCGACGCGAGGTCCCACGTCTGGCCGGCGAGCAGCTCGGCCCCGCGCTCGTGCCGCATCGCCGAGAGCTGCGCGTACGCGTGGCGCAGCCGGATCGCGTTCACGCCGCCGCCGCCCGCGAAG
Source organism: Kofleriaceae bacterium (assembly GCA_035558535.1). GTDB lineage: Bacteria > Myxococcota_A > Polyangia > Haliangiales > Haliangiaceae > JABFXX01. The sequence continues at coordinate 85,909 of DATMCI010000216.1, read as the reverse complement.
TCGATCTCGACCTTGCCCTCGCCGGTGATCTTGTCGTCCTTGATGTCCCAGCGATCGATCGACAGTCCGACCCGGGACAGGCGCGGGGTCATCGTCAGCTCGCTGTCGAGCTGGCCGCTCGACGGCTCGTTCATCACGTAGGACGGGTCCGCGAGGCTCGACATCCGCGAGTCGTTGAGCAGGACGTCGAGGCGCGCGAAGCCGTAGATCGAGAGCGGGGGCGACTCGTCCTCCGCGGCGGCGACCGCGGGTGCCAGGACCGAGGCCGAGATCAGGCAGGCGGCGAACGGGCGGAGCAGGCTCATGCACCCCGCAAACGCGCGGGCCGGGGATTCGATCGATTTTCGGCCAAGGAATCTAGACCGCCGGTGTTGCCGGCGCGTTCGTAGGCAAGGTCGGTAGGCGAGGCGCCCCCGACGGATCGCTCAGGGCGGCGGCGGCGGCGTGAACAGGTGCAGCCCGGCGCCGACGAGCAGCACCTGCTCGTTGGGCAGCGCGATCGCCGCGGTGATCACGTCGCTCACGGGGAGCGGCGCGGCGAGGCGCGGGGCCAGCGTGTCCGCGTCGAGGATCTCGACCTGCGTGTCCGTGGCGCCGGCCACGACGCCGGCCACGACGACGAAGCGCGGCGTCGCCGCGACCGCGAGCGTGGCGTAGCCCGCGGCGAGCGCGCCAGGCACAGGCGTGAGCGCGCCGGTGGCTGCGTCGACGACGACGGCGTCGCGCGGCGCGGCATCGCCGCCGAAGACGGCGAGCCGGCCGCCGAGCAGGGCGGCGGCGGTGCCGTTCTTGCGCTGCGCGCCGAGCGGCTCGGGCGCGCCGCCGCGCACCCGGAGCAGCTCGCCGGTGGCCTCCTCGACGACGACGGCGGTCGTGACCTGATCGCTGCCGGTCACCGACGCGCCGCTCGAGATCGCCGCGATCCCGGTCGCCTCCGCCACCTTCCCCGCCGCCAGCTGGAGCGGCGGCGCGCCGCCGATCAGGAACCGGTCGCTGCCGGTGGCGACCGCGGCGCGACCGGTCCGCGCGAGCGCCGGCTGCTCCTCGAGCACGACGTAGTTGCCGGCCGGCGCGGTCGTGGTGTCGAAGAACCACAGCGTGCCGGTCGCTGTGCCGGCGGGGCCGGTCCCGCCGAACACGAAGACGCCGTTGCGCGCGGTCACGGCGAGCGTCGCGCCGGTGCGCTGATCCGGCATCGGCCGGCCGGTCACGAGCGAGTGATCGTACGCGTTGTAGATCTGGACCGCATCGCTCGGGCCGCCCGCCGCGTCGGCGCCGCCGGCGAAGACCGCGCCGTAGGTGAGCGCCGCGACCGACGGCCGTGCCCGCGGCGGATCGAGGGCAGCGGGCGCGCTGCCGACGGACATCGGCGCCGCCATGTAGATGACGATGCGCGCGTCGATCGGCGCGAACGGGAACGGCGGCGACATGCCGGTGGCGACGAGCGCGCCGCCCGCGTCGAAGCCGTCGATGATGAGCGATCGGACCACGCCGTCGGCGTCCAGATCGAGCACGAGATCGAAGCCGCTGTCGGTCCGATCGAGGACGATCTCCTGCGACGGGTTCGTGAACGTCAGGCGGAGCTGGGCGACGCGATCGAGGAGCGTCGAGCCGGGCGCGGCGGCCAGATCGAGCGAGATCGTGCCGAGCTCGTTGCTCGGGCAGCCGGCGAGCGCCGCGAGCGCCGCGAGCGCGAGGGCCGCCGCGAGCGTCGCGAGCGCAGGCGCGCTCGCCCGTGCCGCTGCGATCCGGCGCGTCACGCGACCAGCTCCTCGAGCTGCGATGCCGTCGCGCCGCGCACGCGGATCGTCTTGCGCCGCGACGCCGCTCCGGCGATCACCTCGACGGCGCTCCGCGGCACGCCGAACGCCTCCGCGACCAGCTCGATCACGGCGGCGTTCGCCTCGCCGTCCACCGGCGGCGCCGTCACGGCGAGCTTGATCCGCCCGTCGTGCCGCGGCCCGAACCGCGCGCGCGACGCCCGCGGCTGCACGAGCGCGTCGAACGTCAGCGCCGCCGCTGCGCCGGCCTGCGCCGTCACTTGCCGCCCCGGCCGAGCTCCTTCGCCCGCTTCGTCGCCGTCTCCACCGCGTTGATGAGCGTGGTCCGGAGGCCGCCCTCCTCGAGCGTGTGCAGCCCCGCGATCGCGGTGCCGCCCGGCGACGTCACCATGTCCCTGAGCCGGCCCGGGTGCTCGTCGGTCTCGAGCAAGAGCTTCGCCGAGCCCATCAGGGTCTGCGCGGCGAGCCGCAGCGCGTCGCGGCGCGACAGCCCGACCTTGACGCCGGCGTCCGCGAGCGCCTCGAGGATCAGGAAGATGTACGCCGGCCCCGAGCCTGACAGCCCGGTGACCGCGTCGAGGTGGCCTTCATCGAGCGCGATGGTGATGCCGACGGCGTCGAAGATCGCGCGCGCCGTGTCGAGGTCGGCCTCGTCCGCGCGCAGCCCGGCCGCGATCGCGGTGGCCCCGGCGCCGACGGTGGCGGGCACGTTCGGCATCGCGCGCACGACGCGCACGGTCTCGCCGAGGAACGACTCGATCGACTCGGTGTGGACGCCCGCGGCGATCGAGATGACGAGCGCGCCGGGCTGGATCTGATCGCCGACCTCGCGCAGCACCTTGTGCAGGATCTGCGGCTTGACCGCGAGGACCACGATCTCCGCGCCGCGCGCGACCTCGCGGTTGTCGGGCGTGACGCCGATGCCGTACGTCGTGCGCAGCTCCTCGAGCCGGGCGCGGCGCGGCCCCGAGGCGAGCACCCGCTCGGCGGGGATGTGGCCGCCGCGGATGAGGCCGCGGATCAGCGCCTCCGCCATGTTGCCGGCGCCGATGAAACCGATCGGACGAGACGCGAGAGGGGACAAAGCCCACCGAGCCTACCCCCAAACGGGCGCTCTATATAATGTGGTGACGCACAGCGTTAAGTGCGCGAACCCTGGTACGCCCCCGCGGAGCCGTGTCGGGCCGGCCGCTTACGCGTAGCGGAACCAGCCGGCGAGGTCGGGCAGCGCCACGACGGGCAGAGAGCACGTTATCGGCTGGAGAGCCGCGCGAGCAGCTCCTGCATCACGACCTCTCCTGCGCGATCAACGTTCCACTCGATACCGGGACGAAGCAGCGGCGTCATGTCCGCCCGAAACTGCGGATCGGAGAGCTTCTGCTGCAGGTTCTCTTCGAAGATGGCTCGCGACACGCTGTGACCGCCCTCGCGCATGTACCGATCGAAGCAAGCCACCACACGCTCGGGGGCGACGGCTCCCTGGGTGAGCGCATACCAGAGATCGAAGATGTCTCGCCCTTTGCGACGCTGGTAGAGCGCCCGCAGCTTCGTGCCGAGCATCTCGTCGAGCGCATAGGTCTTGATCGTGGCCGCCCCGCTCCACCAGCGCGAGCGCATCTCGAAGGGAGTGTGGATGTATCCGAGCTCGGTGAAGTGCTCGCGCGAGTTGATCTCGAGCTTGAGCCGCATCGGCTTCGGCGGCTGGTCCTCGGAGCTGAAGCGATAGACGAGGTTGACTCGCCCTTCTTTGATCGCGCGGCGCGGCGCTCCGAGCCACGGATCGAGGACGGTCCGGACCGCATCGAAGGTCTCTCCGATCGGTTCGGGCGTGATCTGAACGAGATCGATGTCCTCGGAGTAGCGGGCAGCCGGGCGCAGGTGAAGCTTGAAGAGCGCGGTACCACCGCGGAACGCGAGCCGGCGGGCGAGCTCCTCGACACGGAAGATCTCGACGAGCGCGCGACTGATCACGAGGTCTTGCTCGACCTGGGCGTCGGTGATCCAGGGCGCGTGATCTCGCCACTCGGTGATGTAGTCCTTCGCGATCATCGGTCTGGCTCGACGTTGGCGTTGATAGCGAGCTTCCAGCGTGCGACGCGCGGCGCGCCAACTGTGGACCTGGAGCGTACGAGCGGGGCCACGACGATCTCCTGCTCGTCCAGGTAATCGACCAGCGTGCTCGCCAGATCCTCGAGCTCGAGGAGCTCCAGCACATAGCCGAGCCGCTGCACCCAGGCCGTAGGACACAGCCGCGCGGCCTCGAGGAGCTTTCTGGCCTCGATCGCTTCGGCCAGATCCACGAGCACCGAGGCGACGTTGTCGAGGCCACCCGCGTGATCGGCGTAGCCCACGAGCTCGAGGGCAGTGGCTTCTGGAGATGCAACGCGCAGCCGTCCGCGAGGGCTGTTCTTCTCGACGATGGGCGTATGTGCCAGATCGCGGCGGGCGATGAACTCGATCCGGACCTGTCCGCATACGATCGGGTTCCGGTTCGTCGCGACCATCACCTGGAACTGCTGAGGCCGGTGGTGGGCAGCCCCGTGGAGCTCGGCCGCGCTCAGCAGCGCGACATAGTAGATCTCGCCCAGGTGCTCCATGAGCTGCGGGACGAACTGCTCGGCCGGTAGACAGCCGAGGCGACGGTACTCGGGCGGTACGATCACGTGGAACCCGCGATAGGGGGCGGCGATCTCGCCGCGCTGCTTGAGGCGTCTCAGCGCCGCGCGCACGGCCACGAGCGATACCCTCAGCGATTTTTGGATCTCGTCGGTCGTGAAGTGATAGCGGCCTCGGGAAGCGAGGTCGGTGATGAAGGAGGAGGCGGATCCGGAAGCCAATACTCGAGAAAAGTAACGTTTGGCGTTACTTTCGTCCAGTGTTGACTCTGCGTCGCGGTGCCGGGACGGCCGCTTACGCGTAGCGGAGCCAGCCGGCGAGGTCGGGCAGCGCGACGACCTCGTCGATCGCGCCGGCGTCGATCGCGGCCTTGGGCATGCCGTAGATGACGGACGTCTGCTGGTCCTGCGCGCAGGTCTTGCCCTCGGCGCGCTTGATCGCGAGCGCGCCGGCGGCGCCGTCCTTGCCCATGCCGGTCATGACGACGCCGAGCGTGCGGCGGCCATACGCTTTGACGGCCGACAGCATCGTGACGTCGGCGGCGGGGCGGCAGCCGTTGACGGGCGCGCCGTCGGTCAGGACGACCATGCCGCGATCGTCGAACTCGAGGTGGCGATCGCCGGGCGCGATCAGGACCGAGCCGGCGAGCGGCCGATCGCCGGCCTGCGCCTCGCGCACCGTCACGCGGCTCGCCGCGTCGAGCCGCTCGGAGAGCGGGCCGGTGAAGCCGGCGGGCATGTGCTGCACGATGACGATCGCGAGCCGGAGATCCGGGGGCAGGGCGGGGACGAGCTCGCCGAGCGCGGCGGGCCCGCCGGTGGAGATCGCGATGCAGCACAGCCGCGGCAGGCCGCCGGGCAGCGTGCTGCGCGGGATGCTCATGCTGCCCGAGGGGCGGGGCGGCGGCGCGGCGGGCGGGGCGGCGCGCGGCTTCGACGCAGCCGCGGCGAGCAGCTTGCGCGTGAGCTCGTCGGAGATCTTGCTGAGATCGACGGAGACCTCGCCGGCGGGCTTCGTCACGAAGTCGACCGCGCCGGCGGCGAGCGCGTCGAACGTCTCCTTGGCGCCTTGGCGCGTGTGCGCCGAGAACATCACGACGGGCGTCGGGCGCTGCTGCATGAGCGCGCGCACCGTCTCGGCGCCGTTCATGCCGGGCATGTTGAAGTCCATCGTGATGACGTCGGGCTGGAGCTTGGCGACCTGCGCGAGCGCGTCCTTGCCGTCCTTGGCCTGGCCGACGACCTCGAACGGCCCGTTCGCGAGCGTCTTGGAGATCGCGGCGCGCATGAACAGCGAGTCGTCGACGACGAGGACGCGGACGCGCTTGGCGCCGGCCAGCGTGGTGATGGTCATCGGGGCTCCTCCGGGGCCAGGGACTCGACGATGTAAGCGGTGACCGGCTCGGCGATGCCCTTGAGCTGGAGGCCGGTCACCTCGCGGACGGTCGCGCGCTCGCCGAGCACGTCGCGCGTCGAGCGGCTGACGAGCACGGCGCCCGGCGGGCACCGGCTCTCGTAGCGGTTGGCCTGGTTCACGGTGTCGCCGATCACGGTGTAGTCGCGCCGCACGACGCGCGAGCCGAGATCGCCGCGGATCACCGGGCCGGTGTTGATGCCGATCCGCATGGCCAGCCCGCCGGCGCGCCCCCCCGGCGGGGCCGCGGGAGGAGCCGCAGGCGATAATGCCGGCGGGGCCGCGGGAGGAGCCGCAGGCGACGCGGCCCCGCCGGATAATGCCCCGCCGGATAATGACTCGTTGAACGCCGCGAGCGCCGCCTGCATCGCGAGGGCGGCGCGCACGGCGCGCTCGGGCGCGGGGGCCATGCCGCGCTCCTCCTCGAAGATCGCCATGATCGCGTCGCCGATGAACTTGTCGATGTCGCCGCCGTGCTGCTTCACGATCGGGCACATCACGTCGAAGTAATCGTTGAGGAGCAGGATCAGCTCGGTGGGCGAGAGGGCCGCGGACATCGGCGTGAACCCGACGAGATCGGAGAACATCACGGCGACGACACGCTCGTCGGCGCGAAACGCGAGCGTGGTGCCGGCGGACGCGCGCTCCTCGGCGGCCTCGCGCGCGCCCTCGGAGATGAACAGCGCGGACGCCTCCTTGTACGCGAGCAGCCGCCGCTCGGCGAGCGTGCGCTCGACGAGCGCGATGCACTTGTCCTGCGAGAACGGCTTCACGAGGTACGCCGACGCGCCGGCCGCGCGCATCTGCGCCATGTCGCGCTTGCTGTCGCGCGCGGTCAGCATGATCACCGGGATCTGGCGCAGCTCGGGATCGCGGCGCAGCGCGTGCACGAGCTCGAAGCCGGTCATGTTCGGCATCTCGTAGTCGCTGACGATCAGCGCGGGCCGCCACGTGGCCGCCTTGCCGAGCGCGACCCGGCCGTCCTCGGCGGTCGTGACGACGAAGCCCTGGCGCGACAGGCAGTCGGCGACGTAGTGCCGCTGCGCCGGCGAGTCGTCGACGACGAGCACGCGCTCGCGCGACGCGGGCAACGAGCCCTGGACGAGCGCGCGCACGCGCGTCGACAGCTCCTCGGGGATCACGGGCTTCACGAGGTAGTCGTCGGCGCCGGCGTCAAAGCCCCGCTCGAGATCGGCGGCCTCGCCGAGCGAGCTGCAGATGAGGACCGGCGTGTGCGCGGTGGCGGGGTCCTGCTTGAGCGCCTTGCACACGCCGTAGCCGTCGACGTGCGGCATCTCGACGTCGGTGATGACGAGGTCGGGCAGGAGCGCGCGGGCGAGCTCGATCGCCTCGCGGCCGTCGTGCGCGGCGCGCACCTCGTAGCCCTCGTCCTCGAGGATCGGCGTGGTGTGGCGGTGGATGAGCGGCGAGTCGTCGCAGAGGAGGATCAGCTTCTTGACGCGCGTCGTGGTGCCGAGCACGTCGAGCACCTGGAGATCGGTGAACGGGACGAGCAGGAAGCCGTCGGCGTCGACGTCGCGCGCGACGTTGCGATCCGCCGTCGAGACGCCGATGACGATCGTCGCGATCTGCGCGCTCGCGCCGCGCAGCATCCCGACGGTGTCGGCGAGCGCGCGATCGGGCAGCCGGCGCGGCAGGAGCGCCGCGTCGGGGGAGAGCTCGGCGAGCCGGCGCTCGAGCTCGCCGACGGAGGCGACGGCCGTCACGACGTGGCCGAGCGGCTCGAGCGGCCGCCGCGCGAGCTCGGCGAGCACCGGCTCGTCGGAGACGATGACGACGTTCACGCGCCGTCTCCGGTGCCGGGGGCGCCGCCGCCGCCGGGGCCGCCGTGATCGTGGCCGTCGTGGCCGCCGTGGCTGCCGTGGCCGCCGTGGCCGTGGCCGTGGCCGTGGCCGAGCAGCTTCTGCACGACGCGCAGGAGCTGCGTGCGGTCGTGCGGCTTGGTGATGTACTCGTCGATGCCGGCGTCGAAGCCGCGCACGCGATCGATCCGCTCGCCCATGCTGGTGACCATCACGATCGGTACGTTCGCGTACTCGGGCAGCGCGCGCAGCGCGCGCGTCAGCTCGTAGCCGTCCAGCCGCGGCATCACGACGTCCGTCGAGACGAGGTCGAAGCGCCGGGCGCGCGCGAGCTCGAGGCCGTGCTGGCCGTCGATCGCGACGGTGACGAGGTAGCCGGCGTCGGCGAGCAGCCGGCGCAGCGACTCGCGCACGATGTCGGAGTCCTCGACGAGCAGGATCTGCGTCGTGCCGGCGCCAGCGCGCGCCGCGAGCGCCGCGGTGGCCGCGCGCCCGGGGCCCGCTGGCCGGCTCGCCCGCCCCGGCGCGCGCGCCTGCTCGCCCGCGCGCTTGATGATCGCCGGCACGTCGAGGATCAGCGCGACGCGGTCGCCGAGCAGCGTCGCGCCGGCCACGCACGGCACGGCGGCGAGCAGCTTGCCGAGCGACTTGATGACGATCTCGCGCTTGCCGAGCAGGTGATCGCAGACGAGCGCGTACGGCTGGCCGCCCTGCTCGACCATGACGAGCTGCAGCTCGCCCTCGGGCGCGCCGCCCAGCTCGAGCACCGCGTCGAGCCGGATCATCGGCACGTGCTTGCCGCGCACCACGCACACCTCGCGGTCGCCGACGAGCTCGATCTGGCCGGGCTGGATCGCGAGCACGCGCTGCACGACGTCGAGCGGGATCGCGAACGTCTCGCCGCCGGCGCGGGCCACGAGGACCTGGATGATCGCGAGCGTGAGCGGAAGCTTCAGCACGAACGTGCTCCCTTGGCCGAGGGTGGACTCGATGTCGATCGTGCCCTTGAGCCGGGTCACGATGGTCTGCCGGACGACGTCCATGCCGACGCCGCGGCCGGAGACCTCGCTCACGGTGGCGGCGGTCGAGAAGCCAGCGCGGAAGATCAGCGCGCGGGCGCCGGCGTCGTCGAGCGCCGCGGCTTCGGCGGCGGTGCAGAGGCCGCGCTCGACGGCCTTCTGGCGCAGCCGGTCCGGATCGAGGCCGCGGCCGTCGTCGGAGACGCGGATCTCGACCTGGTTGCCGCGGTGCGCGGCGACGAGGCGAACGACGCCCTCGGCGGGCTTGCCAGCCTGCGCGCGCGGCTCGGGCGGCTCGAGGCCGTGGTCCACCGAGTTGCGCACGAGGTGCATGAGCGGCTCGTCGAGCGCCTCGACGAGGAGCTTGTCGAGCTCGGTGTCGTCGCCGACGAGCTCGAGGCGCGCGCGCTTGCCGAGCTGCGCGGCGAGGTCGCGCACGGTGCGCACGTGCTTGCGGAACACGCCGGCGACCGGGACCATGCGCAGCCGCATCACCTGCTCGCGCAGCTCGCCGGAGATCTGGTCGAGCCGGTCGGTGCCGTGGCCGAGATCGGCGGCGAGCTCGCCGAGCACGCGCTCGACGCGCGACAGCTCGTCGCCGAGCGCGTTGATCTCCTTGGCCTCCTTGGCCGCGGCGCCACCGCGCACCGAGGCGGCGCGGGTGCCGGCGACCTTGCGCGCGACGCCGCGATCGGCCGTGAGCCCCTGGGTCAGCGAGCCGAGCGCGGCGACGGCGCTGCGCAGCTCGTCGCGGTCGAGCACGAGCTCGCCGACGAGGTTCAGCAGGGTGTCGAGCTTCTCGAAGTCGACGCGGATCGTCGGCCGGCCCTTGTCGGCGGCGGGCTCGCCGCCAGAAGCGGACGCGGCGGGCGCGGTGCCGGTGCCGGTGCCGGTGCCGGTGCCGGAGGTCGCGCCCGCAGGGGCCGCGGCCGGCGAGGGCGCGCCGGGGTTGCGCAGCCGGGCGATCACCGGCGCCGGATCGAACGCGATCGGCGCCCGCGCGCGCGCCGCGTCGAGCATCGCGCGCAGCCCGTCGAGCGCGGCGAGCAGCGCGTCCACGGCGGGGCCGTCGGCGGCGCGGCCGGCGTCGCGGATCTGGCCGACGAGGTCCTCGGCCGCGTGCGCGAGGTGGTTGATCGGCGCGAGGCCGACCATCGCGGAGCTGCCCTTCACCGTGTGCAGGTCCCGGAAGACGTCGCGCACGAGCTCGGCGTCGGCGGGGCGTCGCTCGACCTCGACGAGCTTGCCGGCGAGCGCCTCGAGCCGCTCGGCCGCCTCGTCGAAGAACAGCTCGATCATGTCGTCGTCGACGGTAGGCACCCAGGTGAACGCGGCGGCCCGCGGCTGCTCCGCCGCGCCGGCGGCCACCGGCAGGGCCGCGGCCTCGGGCGTCGCGCTCGCGGGCGCCTGCGCGAAGCCGGCAGCCGCCGCGGGCGGGGCGCCCCCGGCCCCGACCCCGGCCGCGGCCCCGGCCGTCGCCGCCTCGAGCGCCGCCGTCTGCTCCGCGAGCGGCAGATCCTCGACGCGCGCGCCGGACTGGTCGGGGTGCGCGAGCTGGTGGAACGCGGCCGCCAGGGTCGCGATCGCGCCGGCGAGCTCGCTGCGCCCGGCCTCGTCGAGCGCCTGCGCGCGGTCGAGCGCGCGCTCGATCGCGAGCGCCAGCCGACCCACCGGCTCGGCGCCCATGCCGAGGCTCGACAGCCCGATCCGGAACGCGACGTGGCCGAGCGCCACCAGCTCGTCGCCGCGCGCGCCCGCGAGTCGCGCCGCGTCGGCCGCGCCCGCGGCGACGAAGCGATCCCACAGCGCCGCACCCGTCACCGCACCCGTCACTGCGCCCGTCACCGCGCGCCGTCCTCCAGCGCGTGGCGCGCCAGCCAGCGCCGCGCGCCCGCGCGCGTCGTACGGATCGCGAGCCCGATCCCGGCGGCCTCGGCGGCGGCGCGCGCGCGGCGCAGCACCGGGGCCAGATCGTCGCCGAGCAGCTCGGCGCCGTCGAGGTCGATCACCAGCCGGACCAGCCCGGCCATCCCGAGCCGCGCCGTGATGTCGGCGATCAGCGAGCGCGCGTTCGGGTGCCCGCGCAGGACGATCACGTCCTCTGGCGGCGGGGCGGGCGGGATCCGCGTCGGCGGCGGCGTGTGATCGTCGTGGGCCTCGAGCGGGCGCAGGCCCGGCGCGGTGCCGGGCGCCGCCGGGGCGCCGCCGGGCGCCGCCGCCGCGCCGCCGCGCGCCGCCCGCGGGCCCGACCCCGGCGCGTGGATGCTCACCGGCACGCCCGAGGCCGGCGTCCCCCGGCGCCCCCCGGGCGCACCGCCGAGCGCCGCGAGCGGATCCGCGCTCGGCCTGCGGCGCTCACCGGCGCCTGCCTCCGGATCGCGGCGCACGTAGTACACGGCGTCGCCGGTCCGCACCGCCTCGAGGCCCGGCACGTCGCGCAGCGACTCGCTGTAGCCGACGAACAGGAAGCCCCCCGGGCTCGTGGCCGCCACCAGCCGCTCCACCGCCGCGCGCCGCGCCTCGGGCGTGAAGTAGATGAGGACGTTCCGGCACCACACGAGATCGCAGCGGCGCGGCGGGGCGCTGTCGACGAGGTTCGCGCGCTCGAAGCGCACGAGCGCCGCGATCTCCGGCCGCACGCGCACGCGCTCGCCGTCCAGCTCGAACGCGCCCTGCCACGCGGCCGGCACGTCCGCCCACGCGGCCGCCGGGTAGCTCGCGCCGCGCGCCAGCTCGATCGCGTCGGCGCTGACGTCGGTCGCGAGCACCGAGATCGCGCAGCCCGGCAGGCCGCGCGCCAGCACCGCCGCGAGCGTGTACGGCTCCTGCCCCGCGGCGCAGCCCGCGCTCCACACGCGGATCGCGCGGCGTCCGCTCGCGCGCAGCGCCGGGACGATCGCCGTCTCGAGCGCCTTGATCTGCGAGCGGTGCCGGAACAGCCGGGTCTCGCCGACGCGCACCGCCTCGATCAGCTCGTCGAGCTCGCCCGCGCCGCGCGGCGAGCCGATCAGCGCGACGTACGCGTCGGGAGCCAGCTCGAGCGCCGCCATCCGCGCCACCGCGCGCGCCTCGACGACCCACGCCGGCAGCTCGAGGCCCGCGTGCTCGGCCAGCCGCGCCGCGACGGCGTCGACGATGTCGGCGGGGAGCGCCACGGATCAGTCGCTCGCCTCGCGCCGCGCCCCGCCGCGCCCCGGGAGCTGTCGCTTCTCCGCCGCCGCGAGCGCCCGCCGCCGCCCGCTGCTGCCGCCGCCGCCGCCGCCGTCTCCGTCTCCGTCTCCGTCCCCATCCGCGCCCTCGCCCTCGCCGCCGTCGCCCGCGCGCCCGTTCTTCCGGCCCGGCCGCGACGAGCCGAGCTTGCTGCCGTCGAGGTTGAACCCGGCGATCGACTCCTCGAGCTCGTACGCGAGCTCGTGCAGCCGCTCCGACTGCACGACCGACTCCTCGGAGCCGTGCAGGGCCTCGCCCGCCAGGTGGCGGACCGCGTCCATGTTGCGCGCGATCTCGTCGGACACCACCGCCTGCTCGTGGACCGCGGTCGCCGTGTCCTTGACGACGGTGATGAGCTCGCCGAGGCCGGTCAACGTCGACGTCACGAGCTCCGAGCCGCCGACCACCTCGCGCGTGCCGACCTCCATCGACGCGATCGCCGCCTGCGTCTGCTCCTTGACCGTCTGGATCAGCGCCTCGATGTCCTTCGCCGACTGCCCGACGCGCCGCGCGAGCGAGCTGACCTCGTCGGCGACCACGGCGAAGCCGCGGCCCTGCTCGCCGGCGTGCGCCGCCTCGATCGACGCGTTCAGCGCGAGCATCGACGTCTGCTCGCTGATCTGCCGGATCACCTCGACGATGTTGCCGATCCGCTTGCTGCTCTCGCCGAGCTCGCGCATCTTGCCGGCCGCGTCGTCGACGGCGGCGCGGATCTGCTCCATGCGCGAGACCGCCGACGTCACCGCGGTGCTCGACTGCTCGGCGACGTTCGTCGCCTGCTGCGCGTTGCCGGCGACCTGCTGGATCGACGCCGACAGCTCGGTGACCGCCGTCGTCGAGCTCTCGATCTTGAGCGTCTGGTCCTTGAGCCCGGCGAGCATCTGGCGCGACGCCGCGCTGATCTCGGCGCTCGACGCGCCGACCTGGAACGCGGCCGACTGCACCTCGTGCGCGAGGCTGTGGACGCGCGCGAACACCTGGTTGATGTTGTCGGCGAGCGAGGCGGTCTCGTCGGTCGAGTCGACGACGATGCGCTGGGTCAGGTCGGTGTCGCCGGCGAGCAGGTCGCGCGACTGCCGCACCATCTGCTTGATCGGCCGCGTCACCCAGAACGCGAGCAAAAACGCGATCACGACCGAGGCGATGATGCCGGCGACGATCTCGGTCCACGGCAGCTTGTCGCCGGGGTTGGCGATCTGCGCGCGCGACCGCGTCATGAACAGCCGGCCGATCACGCCGTTCTCGAGGCCCTTGTAGCCCTCGTAGGGCTCGCTGTACTCGTCGTGCAGCTCCTCACCGATCTTGAAGACGTCGCGGACGTCCTGGCCCATCTGCATCTTGAACAGGCGCTCCGGCTGGAGCGCGCGGGCGACGTCGGCGCGCTGGCTGTCGACCGGCCACGCGGACGCGAGCACGGTCAGCCCGTCGATGAGGATCGGGCGCGTGCGCTGCGCGACGTCCTCGTCGGTCGACTCGGACCACTCCTTGAACGCGCGCTCGAGCCGGATGCCGATCAGAATGCCGCCGACGATCTGGTCGTCGGTCTTCGACACGCGGATCGGCAGCGCCGAGATCTGGTACGGCGTGCCGGCGAGCATCTGCACGCGGTGCGCGAACACGCTGCCCGAGCGCGCCTGCGCCACCGCGCCGAGCTGCGGCAGCTCCGGCTGGACCAGCGGGCTCTTGGGGATCGTGAACAGGAGGTCGTTGCCCGTCGTGAAGATCGCGAACAGGTCCGGGTTCAGGCCGTTCTTCGCCGTCAGCTGCTCGAGCATGCGCCGCCCGACCGCCTCGGCGCGCCGCGCCCGCGCCTCGTGCGCCGCGGCCGTGACCTCGGCCGGTCCCGCCGGTCCCGCGCCAGCCGGAGCTGCGCCCGCGGCGCCCGGTGCGCCCGCGGCGCCCGGTGCCCCGGCGCCTCGCCCTGGCGCGGCCGGCGCACCCAGCGTGCCCGCCGCACCCGCCGCACCCGCCGCGTCTGCCGTCACTGGCGCGAACGCCGCGCGCAGCTCCGGGTCGACGGCCAAAAGCTCGAGCATGCCCGTCATGCCCTGGCCGGTGCGGTCGGCGTACGCCGCGAGGCGCCGCATCGACTTCTGCAGGTAGTTGCCGCGCGAGCGGAGCTGCTTCTCGCTCTTGACGACGTACGTGCCGCCGATGATGAGCAGCGCTGCCAGGGACAGGCAGCCGATCAAAAACTTCGCGAACATCGGGATGCGGAGCCGTCTCCGCGCGGGGCTCTTGCGGCTCATGTCTCTTTCGTCCTGCTTTCCTCGCCGGGCTCCCCGGCGATCGCGCGCAGCGGCTCGGCGTTGATGAGCGCGCGTGCATCCAGCACGCGCACGGTCCCCGTCGGGGTGGCCGCGACGCCCAGGAGCAGCTTCGCGACCTCGGGCGCGAGGTTGCCCGGCGGCGGCTCGAGGGCGCCCTCGAGCGTGCGCAGATCGCGCAGCCGATCGACGACGATCCCCGCCGGCTCGCCCGCGTTCTTGAGGACGACGATCCGGCTGTCGTCCCGGACCTCGGTGCGTGCCAGCCCGAGCAGGACCGCCAGATCGATCGCCGGCACGATCTCGCCGCGCAGGCTGAACACGCCCGCCAGGCACGGTGGCGTCAGCACCACGCGCGTGATCGGCTGGATCGGCAGCGTCTCTCGCACCTCGGCGATCGGCAGCGCGAGCTCCTGCCCGCGCACGTCGAAGCACACGAGCCGGAGCGGTCCCCCGCCCGAGGAGCCAGCGTCGACCATATCGGCCCGAGGTTACCCCGCCGCCATTTCCGCGGGCCAGCCCTGCGCCGCGAACTACGCGATCGGTACCCGTGCTAGCCTCCCTCGGTGATCACGAAGCTGATCATCGACAACTTCAAGGCGATCAGGCATCTCGAGCTCGACCTGCGCCCGTTCCAGGTCTTCGTCGGCCCGAATGACTCCGGCAAGAGTACGATCCTGCAGGCGCTCGATATCCTCGGCCGCGTGAGCACGTCGGTCATCGAACCTTTGGTGGCCGGCGCTTCACCTAGCTTATTCGAAGAGCGCTTCGAGCGTTACTTGCCGCACGGCGATGTCAATCGAGCGATGCACTTCAAGGTACATGGAACGTGCGACGAAGGCGTCTATACCTATCACATCGGATTAGAGGCCAAATCATCATCATCGTCGCCGCACCTCGCTTCCGAGGAGCTCGTCGTTGCTGACCAGACACGGATTGCTGGTCCTGGACATTTTAGAAATCAGTCTGAGCTGTCTCGGCTTGGGGCACGTTTTGCCGGGATTTCAGCCGACCTGCGCTCGTTCATCGCGCAGTTCGATCCTAGAAAATTAGCGGCGCCCGCGTTGCTCGGTGCCCAACTCGAGAGCGATGGGACCGGACTCGCATCACTCGTGGACGACTTGCTCACGGCATCGGATCGCCAGCCGCTGTACGAATTCGAGAACCAGCTCCGGCGGTTCTCCTCGTTCATCGGCGGCGTGAGTACGCACCCGACTTCAGACAAGCATGGGAAGGAGCTGCTCTACTCGCTAGCAGGCACCAAGCGGCCGATCTCTGCGAAGCAAGCTTCGAGTGGTCTCGTCCTCGTAACAGCATACCTCGCACTTCGTTACGGTACCGGCTATCGTCGTTACCTGATCGAAGAGCCCGAGAACGGGATCCATCCACATGCAGCGAGCCTGGTTGTGCAGTTGCTACGGGAACTCTCGCTCACCGGCGCACAAGTTCTGATCACGACGCACAGCCCGCTGCTCCTGAACCAGGTGGCCCCCGAGGACGTCATGGTCGTGACGCGGCACTCCGATCGCGGGATCCAGGTCAAGCCCATGGTGGAGACCAAGCTGTTCGCGGAGCGGATCCGGGACTTCGATCTCGGCGAGCTCTGGTACAACATCGGCGAAGACGAGCTCGTGGCCGCCTCGTGAAGCTCCTGGTGTGTGGCGAGGGGACGTCGGAGATCGGCCGTCCTGAGCAAGCGGGCGTCGTCGAGACTCTCGTTCGCCGCTGTCTCGAGACGGACGCTCAACGCCTGGCCTTCGAAGTCGTGAAGGTGAGCCAGCTGCCGAAGGATCGCGCGCAGGCTGGCGAGGCGCGGCGCGCGAGGCAAGCCATCGACGAGGCGCGGCGCCGGCAGTGCGACGGCTTCATCTACGTGCGCGATGCCGACGGCCATCACGCGGAGCGGCGCCGGCAACTGGAAGATGCGCTATCGAGTCTCGAGATGGCGCACGTGATCGGTATCGCCATCGAGACGCTCGAGGCGTGGCTCATGTCCGATCCGGACGCGATCCAAGATGTGCTCCGTCAGGCTGTCACCGTTCCGGCCAAGCCCGAGTCATTGTGGGGGCGCCCCGGCGGGCCCGGTCACCCCAAGTTCGAGTGGAATCAGCTCTGCCGCGAGGCGCGGTACGACTCAGGGCTCTCCACGATGGCGGCCGTGGCAGAGCGCCTCTCCATTGATCGGGCTCGCGCCGCGTGCCCCGAGGGCTTCGCCCGCTTCCACGACCAGCTGCTGCGCGCATTTCCGGCATTCGACGTCGTCGTCGCTGCAGACCAGGCCTTGGGCATCGGTCAGGGCGGCGAGCTGCCGTGGCCGAAGCTCAAGGGCGACCTCGCCCATGTGAGGGCGGTCCTCGACGAGGCACCCGCGGGCAAGCGCAGCGCCATCATCATGGGGCGCAGGACCTGGGAGACGAAGGAGGTGGGCCAGAAGCCTTCGCCGCGGCGACTCTCCGTCGTCGTCTCACGAAAATCACTCGAGGTCCCCGAGGGTGTGATCACGGCGCGCTCGTTGACCGAGGCACTCTACAGGGCCAGCGTCCACGAAGACATCGACCGCGTGCTCGTGGTGGGCGGCGCGCAGCTCTTCCGCGACGCACTCGCTCATCCGCGGCTTCGCTTCGCGTACCTCACGCGTATCGCGCAGACGTTCGAGTGCGACGCGCACCTCCCGGGCCTCGAGCACCTCGTGCCTGATGCCGCCTGGACGAGCGAAGCCGCTGGGCACCACGAGGACATGGGCTTCGAATACACGATCGAGCGGCTCAAGCGGCCGTAGCCGCTCGCGCAAGGCCGGCAATGGCGGTGGCGACGGTGCTGCTCCCGCCGGGCGCTCGCGAACGCCTCGCCATCGTAGCGTCGCCGACCTAGCAGAGATGCCGCTTCGCATCGGCAGCAGTTTCGGCTCGATGTTACAGATCGAGCGCTGCGGAGAGCGCGCGCGTCGCGCTCGCCACGAGCGTCGCGTCGAGCTCGCCCAGGCACGGCCGGGTAGGTTGCGCTCGGCGCGACTCTCGGCGAATTCAAGTTGGAGGGTTCGGTGGTCGGCCGCCGGAGCGCAGCCGGTCGTGCCCCGCGGCTTGGCTGCTACTGCGCTGCCCTCAGATCAGAGCTGATCCTCGAACAGCTGGGCGAAGCCCAGCTTGAGCCGGTGGAGGACCGAGGCGGGGCGCTCGAAGGCGGCCGCCTCGGCGGCGGTGATGCGCCGGCTCGCGGCGAGATCGTGCTCGAGGAAGCGGCGCGCGAGCTGCTCGGCGAGGTCGGGGCTCTCGTAGACGAGCACGTCCTCGCTGTTCAGGCGCTCGCTGCGCGGATCGAGGTTGTGCGAGCCGACCAGGCTGAGCCGCCGATCGACCACGGCGAACTTGGCGTGCATGAGGCCCTGCGTCCGGCGCGCGTCGCCGGGGCCGCGGCCCTGCCACTCCCAGATCTCCACACCAGCGTCGGGGTTCGGGCACGCCTTGACCGGGGCGGTGGCGTTGACCGCGAGCAGCTCCCGGTAATAGCCGCGCCCGAGCATCGTGAGGCCGGGCGTGTCGTTGGTCTCGGCGCTGTTGGTCATCACGACCACCCGCACGCAGCGCCGCGCCGCCTCGCGGATCGCCATGGACGTGGCGGCCGTGGGCAAGAAGTACGCGTTCGCGATCAAGACCTCGCGCCGCGCCATGTCGAGGAGCTTCAGGTACGCCTGCAAGATGTAGCTCTCGCCCAGGCGCGGCCGGTTCTGGAAGAAGCGGCACTGCGTGGGCTGGAAGTCGCGCGGGACGACGCGCGCCTCGAGCGCTGCGACGCTGCGCACCAGATCGGCGCGGCGGCGGAACGAGATGTCCGTCGTGCCGGTCCGCGCCAGGATGGCGCGCATGACCTCCCACGCCGCGTCGGTGACCCCGCCGCGCCGCGCCTTGATCTCCTTGAAGTGGGTCCAGTTGCGCTCGAACGTGGCTGTCAGATCGGCCAGCACGGCCCCGCGCACGAGGACGTCCTGATCGCGCCAGTAGCGCGGCACGTTGCCGGGATCGACGCGGAAGTACTCGTTGGCGATGTTGAGGCCACCGACGATCGCCTCCGCGCCGGGCGTGTCGGCGTCCACGAGCCACAGCTTCTCGTGATAACGCTTGTTGGGCGCGAGCGGATCGTAACGCGAGCCGTCCAGCGGCAAGGACACCTCGTTGATCAGCTGCAGACCGGCGGGCTCGTAGCCCTCGATCTGGATGCCGTGCTGCTTGAGATCGAAGTACATCCACTGCGTCTGCACGGCCACGTTCGAGGCGCCGTCCACGATCACCTTCACGTCCACGCCCTGGCGCTGCTTCTGCTTGAGGACCTCGGCCACGCGCAGGCCCGCCTCGTCGCCGGTGAAGATCAGGGCCTGGATGCGGATGGTCCGCTGCGCGCGCGAGAGCAGCGCCATGCGCGCCGCGAACGAGTCCTCGCCGCCGGGCAGGATCGAGACCTCGCACGCCTCGGGCGGGCGCACCGGGAACAGCCCGGACGTGCCGACCTCGGAGAGCTCGCTGCCGAGGAACTGCTCGGGCGGGCCGAAGACCGAGGTGCCGCGCGCGTGGGCGAGCAGGCGGTGGGCCGCGCGCAGCGCCGCGGGGCTGCGCGACGACGAGCACGCCGCGTCCGTCACGAGCAGCGCGGCGAGCGCGAGCGGCGCGAGCGACCGGGTCATCGGCGAATCGATCAAGCGCAAGCGAACCGATCAGTAGAGGACGTTGAGCGCGGTGATGTCGCTGCTGATGAGCTCGCCGGTCGTCGTCGCCGGGCTGAAGCAGGCGTTGAAGATCGAGCCGGGCACCGCGCCGGTCGGCGTGCCCGGGATCAGGACGGCGCCGACGCCAGCGCTCCCGTCGGCGGTGCCGTCGCCGCAGGAGGTGTGGCTGTAGTAGTCCGTGTGGCGCAGGCCGAGCGCGTGGCCGAGCTCGTGCGTGATGATGTGCTCGTTCGCGTCGACGCTGTAGCTCTGGTACCCGGTGCCGATGTAGACGAGCCCGTAGGGGTTGCAGCTCGATGGGTACCCGGACGAGGCCCCGGTGCCGCTCGTCGTCGTGATGGTGATGTTCGCGTCGCAGCCGCTGGCCGGTCCCCGCACGAAGTCGAACACGAGCGGCAGCACGTTGTAGTTGATGATCGCGAGATCGAGCCCCTGGCTCAGCTGAGAGTAGCTATTGAACGAGGCCGTGGGATTGATGCAGATCCGCGTCTTGCCGCACACGAGGTTCGTGGTCCGGTAGTGCTCGGCGGTCCCGCCGCCGGTCTCGAGCATCTCGCGCGATGCCTGCAGCGTCACGTGGGCGTCGCGGCCCGCGTACACATCGCCATCGGCGATCAGGATGTCGGCGGGGCGGAAGCCGGCCTCGGCGAGGTTGTCGATGATCTCGTGGGTCTCGTCCGCCTCGTCCGCCGCGTGGGCCGCGCAGCCGAACGCGAAGACACTGCCGATCATGGCAGGCAATAACGCCTTGTCGAACATCGAGCCTCCTGGGGGGCTGTTTATATATCGCCGCCGCCGTCCTTCGATCTGGAAATTGTCATTGCCACTGGCTCATCCGCAGCGATGTCGCGCGCCTGCGCGCTCACCCGATGTTGAAGTCTTCCTTCGGCTCGGCGCCGCCGCTGCCGTCGCGGAAGCGCGTGAGCCGGTAGCGCGAGAAGATCTCGTGCGGCGGCGCGCCGGTCAGCCACTCGGCGTAGAGCTTGCCGACGATGGGCGCCATCATGAAGCCGTGGCCGACGAAGCCGCACGCCAGGAAGAAGTCGGGGTGCTCGGGCGGCGCGCCGAGGATCGGGTTGCCGTCCGGCGACTGATCGTACGGGCCGGCCCACTGCCGCAGGACCTTGATCTCGGCGAGGATCGGCATGAGCCGGACCAGGCGGCGCGCGTAGGTCGCCAGGAACTGCAGGGTCGAGCCCATCGCGTACGTCGAGCCGTGGCCGGGCAGGGTGACGCCGCCGACGATCTCGCCACGCATCGACTGGCTGCAGTAGAGGCCGCTCGCGAGCTCGGAGACCATCGGCCGCAGGAACGGCTTGAGCGGCTCCGACGAGCAGATCTCGTGGCGGATCGGCCAGGTCGGGACCTCGACGCCGATGAGCTTGGCGAGCTGCGGCGACCACGCCCCGGTCGCGTTGATCACGCGGCGCGCCCGGACGGCGCCGCGCGGCGTGTGCACGACGTAGCCGCCGCCGTCCTGGGCTTCCAGGCCGCCGACGGGCGTCTGCGTGAAGATGCGGACGCCATACGCCGCGGCCTGCCGCGCGTAGCCCCACAGGAACGGCCACGGGAACAGGATGCCGTCGGTCGGGTTGTACGCGGCGCCGACGATGCCCGCCAGATCGATCTCGGGGACGATCTCCTGCGCCTGCGCGGGCGCGAGCATCCGCGTCGCCACGCCGCACCGGTTCTGCAGCGCGATGTTCTTCTCGAGCCGCGTGACCTCCTTGGCGCTGCGCGCGAGGAAGAGGTAGCCGCCCTGGCGGAACCACACGTTGACGCCGAGGTCGACGGCGAACCGCCGGCACAGCTCGACCGACTCCTGCATGAGCCGGATGTTGATCTCCGTCGACCACTGCTGGCGCACGCCGCCGCCGTTGCGGCCGGACGCGCCCTCGGCGAGGTAGCCGCGCTCGATCACCACCACGTCGTGCATGCCGCGCCGCGCCAGGTGGTAGGCGATCGACAGCCCCATCACGCCGCCGCCGACGATCGCGATCTCGACCCGCTCGGGCAGGGGCCCGGCGCTCTCGAGCGTCGCGGGCAGGCGGATCTCGCCGGAGGCGTCGGCGCGGGTCTCGTCCTCGTCGTCGTCGATCGCGGGCTGCATCGCTAGGTGCCCTCGTCGTCGAAGCGGTGGGCGCCGGGGTCGCGCGCGAGCAGGCGCAGCGGCGTCGGCGCGAGCGGCGGCCGCGACGTGAACGGCGGGATCGCGGCGGGCGGCTGGCCGGTCGCGCGGGCGAGCTCGGCGGCGACGAGCGCGAGGCACTCCTTGCCCTGGCACGGCCCGGTGCCAAAGCCGGTGTACCGCTTCACCTCCTCGATGTCGCGGTAGCCGCGCGTGACGCAGTGCTCGAGGTCGGCGAGCGTCACGTCCTCGCAGCGGCACAAGACGATCTTCCCCGGCACGGGAGGACGATACTACGGCGCGGCGACGCTTGCGGCGATGCTTGCGGCGATGCTCGCGGCGACGTTGGCGCCGACGCGCGCGCCCTCGGCGGCGGCGGCCGTGGGGCCCATGTACCCGCAGACGTCGCCGCACGCCCACACCCCGGGCGTCGTGGCGCGCCCGTCGGCGTCGACCACGATGCGGAACCCGCCGGCGGGCGGATCGAGGACGACCCGGCAGCCCTGCTGGCGCGCGCCCTCCGAGGCGGGCGACGGGATGGCCGCCACCGCGACCAGATCGCAGTCGATCTTCGTGCGCCCGGCGTCGAGCGAGGACGCCCAGCCGCGGCCGCGCGTGCCGGTGACGCTGCCGAGCGGCACGCGCACGACCTCGGCGCCGGCTGCGGTGAGCGCGGCGGCGAGCGCGGCGGCGTCCGCGGCGACCTCGGGCACCTCGACGAGGCAGACCTTGTCGCCGCCGAGGATGCCGTGATCGACGAGCAGCCGGCCGAGCGCGCGCGCCGCGATCACGCCGGGGCGGTCGTTGTCGGGGAACGGCAGGTTGACGGCGTAGCCGCCGGTGGCCCAGAGCCACGCCCGGGCGTAGACGCGGTACATCCGGTCGGGCGCGGCGACGGCGAGCACGCCGCCGTCGTCCTCGGGGAAGTAGCCGATCGCCGTCGAGCGCGCGAGCACCGCGGCGCCGGCGTCGACGGCGCCGCGCCACGCGGTCTCGGCGGCGCTGCGGCCGGTGCGCGGATCGGCGCGCAAGCTGCCGCCGGGGCGCATCTGGTCGTCGACGAGGACGACGGAGCGGCCGGCCGCGGCGATCGCGCGCGCGGCGGCGAGGCCGGCGGGGCCGCCGCCGATCACGCAGACGTCGACGTCGTAGCGGTGCACGGCGGGCAATTCGCTCGACGCGGCGGCGGGGAGCTTGCCGAGGCCGGAGAGCTGGCGCACGACCTTGTTCGCGAGCCGGTTCAGCACCGACGAGCCGGTCATCAGCGTGTGGTGATCCATCCCGCGCGCGAACAGGAAGTCGACCGCGCCGAGCAGATCGACCTCCGCGGACGGGAACGCGTTCTGGCCCTGCACCTCGGCGCCGGGCGTGCACGGCGTCTGGCACGCGCGCAGGTTCGGCACGCCCGACAGCCGCACGAGGCAGCCGCTGCAGTGGCCCTCGAGGCAGAAGAACGTGCGCGGCCGGTGGTACTTGAGCGAGCGCGAGAGCACGCGCGTGCCGCTCGCGAGCGCCGCGGCGGCGATGCTCTCGTCGGGGAACGCGCGCACGGTCGTGTCGGCGATGCGGACCTCGATGGCCTCGCCCCTCACCGCGTCGTGTCCGGGAAGCCGCCGCGCCACGATCACGACATATCACGGCGCGTCACCGCGATCACCGCGCGACAGATAACGCTGCGTTACCGCGCGGGTCGTACGCTCGGGAAATGCGGGGTCCACTTCGTTGCGGACACGCGGATCGCTGCGATACCGTCGGGCCTCGGAAAGGACCAGCGATCCCGAATGGCGACTCAAACTAGGCCGTGCCCGTACTGCGGTGCGGCGGCGCTGATCAACGCGCCGGCCTGCGGTACGTGTGGACGCCCGATGCCCCCGGTCCAGGGGGGGGCGCCGGGTGGTGGGCAGCCCGCGAAGACGATGTTCGGGCACGCTGCGCCGGCGATCCCGCAGATGCGGCCGGGTGGCCCGCAGCCGGGGCAGCCCGCGCGTCCGGGGCAGCCGCAGGGCTTCACGCCGCCGCAGCAGCAGGGCTTCGCGCCGGGGCAGCCGGGTCAGCCGGCGAGCCCGTACGGCCAGCCGCAGCAGCAGGGCTTCGGTCAGCCGCCCGGGTATCCGCAGCCGGGCCAGCCGCCGCAGGCCGCGCAGCCGGCAAATCCGTACGGCGCGCCGCCGGGTCAGCCGGCGAGCCCGTACGGCCAGCCGCCGGGTCAGCCGGCAAATCCGTACGGCGCGCCGCAGGGCGCGCCGGGTCAGCCGGCGAACCCGTACGGCCAGCCGCAGTCGCCGATGGGCGGCCAGCCGGGCAACCCGTACGGCCAGCCGATGGGCGGCCAGCCGATGGGCGGCCAGCCGCAGTCGCCGATGGGCGGCCAGCCGATGGGCGGCCAGCCGGGCTTCGGCCAGCCGCAGCAGCCGGGCGGCCAGCCGGGCTTCGGCCAGCCGCAGCAGCCGGGCGGCTTCGGCCAGCCGCAGCAGCCGGGCGGCTTCGGTCAGCCGCAGCAGCCGGGGAACCCGTACGGCCAGCCGCAGCAGCCGCAGCAGCCGGGGGGCTTCGGTGCCCCGCAGCAGCCGGGCGGCTTCGGCGCCCCGCAGCCGGGCTACCCGCAGGCGCAGAATCCGTACGGCCAGCCGCAGCACGACATGCAGGGTGGGCTCGGCGATCTGGCGGGTCGGGTCCCGCTGTCGCCGCCGGGCACGCTGTTCGGGTTCCCGATCAGCAAGCTGCGCGATCCGATGCTGCAGAAGAAGCTCCTGTTCGTCGCGGGCGTCGCGCTGCTCGCGACGATCGTCATCCCGATCGGGACGCAGCCCAAGCTCACGTTCCCGTTCAGCAGCGGCATGCCGAAGTGGGACGGCCTGATCTGGCCGATCATCGCTGGCGGCCTGTACCTGCTCGTCGCCGCGGCGCCCGCCGACCTGCGCAAGAACGTGCCGCCGGTGGTGCTGCAGTGGATCCCGTTCGGCGTGGCGTTCGCGGGGCTCGCGATGATCGGCAGCGCGGGGATGGTCGGCAACACGCTCTACATGCTCGGCTACGCGACCGTCGTCTTCGGCCTCCTCGCGCGCATCTCGCAGCCCGACGATCAGATAGCGCGCATCGTCATCGCGGTCGGCTCGGCGATGCTCTTGCCGGGCTGGATCGACATGTTCGACACCGCCTTCAAGTTCGGCGGCGGTCGCATCTTCGCCATCATCCACCAGTTGCTCTCGTTCATCGTCACGCTGCTCGGCATCGCGTGCGCGCTGTTCGTGGTGCCGCCGAAGAAGCTGCCGCCGGCGCTGCAGGCGATCGACGCGTTCGGGCCGCTGATCTGCGCCGTGATGATCGTGTGGCTGCCGCTCTCGTCCCTGCTGTTCGGGCTCACCATGGTCGTGCACATGAAGGCGGGCGCCACAGGCCTGTTCCTGATGCTGCACATGCTGGTGCGGATCGTCGCGTTCTTCGGCGTCCTCATGATGGCGGCGCCGGCCGCGTACGAGGAGGCCAAGGCGCTCGCGGGCGGCCAGCGCGGCGGCGGCGGCGGTGGCGGTGGCGGCGGCGGCGGCTACCCGCCGCAAGGCGGCGGTGGCTACCCGCCGCAAGGCGGTGGTGGCTACCCGCCGCAAGGTGGCGGCTACCCGCCGCAGGGCGGTGGCTACCCGCCGCAAGGTGGCGGCTATCCGCCGCAGGGTGGCGGCTATCCGCCGCAGGGCGGTGGCTACCCGCCGCAGGGCGGCGGCGGCGGCGGCTGGGGCCAGTAGCGCCGCGGCCTGGAGCGACGCGCCGCGGGGGCTCGCCCCGCGGTGCTACCCTCCCCGAATGCGAGAACGCGGCCTGGAGTGGAAGGTCGGGATCCTGATCCTGATCTCGAGCGCGATCCTCGTCGGCTTCATCATCGTGCTCGGCAACGTCTCGTTGCGCTCGGGCTTCTCGATCGCGGTCGACTTCGACTACGTCGGCTCGCTGCAGCCGGGGGCGCCGGTCAAGGTGTCCGGCATCAAGGTCGGCAAGGTGAAGGGCGTCGAGCTGCGCGGCGGCGCGATCGATCCCGCGCTCGGCAAGCGCGTGCAGGTGCGGATCACGGCGTGGATCGAGGATCGCGCGCGGGACTCGATCCGCAGCGACGCGGAGTTCTTCATCAACACGGCCGGCGTGCTCGGCGAGCAGTACCTCGAGATCGTGCCGGGCCGGGACTGGGATCGCCCGCCGATCGCGCCCGGCGAGGTGATCCACGACGCGCGCGTGCACGATCCGCCGCGCACCGATCTGGTCGTGGCGCGGCTCTACGAGGTGCTCGAGGGCGTGTCGTCGGTGCTGCGCGACGAGAAGACCTCGATCAAGACGCTCCTCGCGAACAGCGCGAGCGCCGTCAGCGAGGTCAACGCGCTGCTCGTCGAGAACCGCAAGCAGATCGGCGAGCTGGTCGTTGAGGCCGGCGGGGTGGCGAAGGAGGCGAAGGTGACGCTCGGCAAGGTCAACGCCGGGCTCGGCGACGGCCGCGCGATCGCGTCGCTGCTCGCGAGCGCCGACGGCACGCTGCGCGCCGCGCAGCAGACGATGTCGACGCTGACGCCGCCCGCGAGCGCGTTCTTGACCGACGCTACGCGCGTGACCGGGCTCGTCACCGAGCAGCGCGTCGATCGGACGCTCGCCGTCGCCGACAAGGCCGCCACCGCGGCGGGGCAGGCGGGGAGCCTGATCGACAACGTGAACGGCCTCGTCACGGATCTGCGCGCCGGTAAGGGCACCGCGGGCGCGCTGCTCGCGCGCGACGATCTGTACAGCGACATCCGCGAGCTGATCCGCGATCTGAAGCGCAACCCGTGGAAGGTCTTCTGGAAGGAGTGAGGCGCGTACCGTGAGCCTCGCGGCGCAGGACGAGCAGCTGACGCGCCGGGTCGGCGCGATCACGCTGGTCCTCCTCGCGTTCGCGATCGCGTTCGCGATGTTCATCGCGCCGCGGATCGAGTGGGGCCGCCACATCCGCGTGCGCGTCTACTTCCACCACACCGGCGGGCTGCGCGAGGGCGCGCCGGTGATCGCTGGCGGGCGCGCGATCGGCCGCGTCGAGGCGGTCGGCCGCTCGCCGCACGGCGCGCCGGGCCCGCTCGGCGGTGACGAGGGGATCGTCGTCACCGCCGCGATCGCGGCGAGCGCGGTCGATCTGGTCGCGCGCGACGGCGACTTCTTCATGGCGTCGCGCGGCCCCCTGTCGGAGCGCTACCTCGAGATCGGGCCGGTGCCCGAGTCTGCGGGGGCCTCGCCGCGGCGGCTCACCGAGGGGGACGAGCTCATGGGCCGCGATCCGCCGACGCTCGATCGGGTCCTCGAGCGCACGTGGAACAACCTGACGGTCGCGCGTGACTTCGGGCAGGCGATCCGGCCCGAGCTGGATCTCTTGCGGCAGCGCCTCGCGGAGCTCGGCGGGACCTTGGGCGCGATCGCGGACGACGTCGGCGGCGCGGCCGGCGCGATCGGCCTGTTCGTGGATCTGGCCGCCCTGCGCGCCGAGGCGCGCGCGCTGCGCGAGGTCGGCCTCGGCGGCGACCGTGGCCTGGCGCAGCTCGACGCCGTCCTGGCCGGCACGCGCGCGCTGCTCGCGGGGGCGCGCGGCGCGCTGGACGCGCTCGATCCGCGCGTCGCCGCGTTCACGGCCAGCGCCGACGCGCTCCGGGCCCGGCTCGCGGCGCGCGGGCCCGCCGTGGTCGAGCGGTTCACGGGCGCGATCGCTCGTGCGCGTGCCGCGATCGATCGGATCGATCCGCTGCTGGCCAAGGTGGCAGACGTGCGCGCCCGGCTCGAGCGCGGCGAGGGCTCGCTCGGCCGGCTGATGCGCGACCCCGAGTTCCCGGAGGACGCCAAGGAGCTCGGCAAGATCATGAAGCGGCAGCCGTGGAAGGTGATCGACCGCCCGCCGGACTGACGCCGCCCCGGGCGCCGCGAGGCTGCGATCGGCGCGGCATCGCTCGTCCTCTGCTTCGGCCGATCGCGAAGCCGTAGGTCGAGCATAGCGCTCAAGGCCGCGCTACGGCAGACGTCGCAGCAGCACCTCGACGCTCGTCGCCCCCTCGTCACCGTCGCCCCGGAGCGAGTCCGCGAGGAAGTCAGCGTTCGGGTCCGACACGTAGTGCGCCGACCCCAGCATCGCGCGATCGAGCGCCACCCCCTCGACGCGCTCGATCCGGCCGCCCGCGATCTCCACGAGCGCCCACTGTTCGGTCCGGCACGCGGGACAGCTCCACAAATCGAGCAGCCGCACCGGCTCGCCGGGGCGCGGCGCCTGCACGAGCGCGTAGCCGTTATCGAGGATATGGTCGGACTCGAGGAATACCCCGTCGATCTCGGTCCCGATGCCGAGCGCAGACCCATCGGCGCACCCGCCCTGCAGGTGCGTATGGATCTCGGCGTCCACTGCTTCCCCGCACCCCGGGCAGCGAAGCGGCGCTACCAAGAAGTCGAACGGCATCGTGCCCTCCTAGGATCCCTTTGGCGGTATCGGCGGTATCGGCATCGGGACGATCCTGAGCTTGCGACCCTCGATCGCGACCTCGAACCCGGTCGAGCCGTAGGTCTTCACGAGCCCCTCGTAACCGCCCACCTTTACCACGTCCCCCCCCATCATCTGGAATAGCTTCTTCACCGCGTCCCCGTCGGCCATGAGCAGCTTGGGGACCGCGTTCCCCTCGTTCTTCGCGAACAGCGCGTCGGCGATCACTCCACGGTCGCCGAAGCCCGTTTTCGTTCCTACCTTCTCCTTGGCGAGCGCGGCGAGCACGTTCTTGTACTCGGTGGAGTCGCGCGTCACCTCGAGGGGCATACCCTTGAGATTTATCACACCGCCCTTTACCTCACCGACCGTCACGTTCCCGACCCTGAGCTCGGTGCCGGCCGGCAGAGACTTGATATGTGCGATCCAGAGCATCTCTCCTTCCTGCAGCGGCCTGGCCGCGGCGAGGGCGGGATCGGCGTCCTTCATAAGTGCGATCGCCACCTGAGAGTCGATGATGACCGCCTTCGAACCGACGGCGGTGGTCTCCGCGAGCTCCTTGCCGCCGGCCGCCATGCGCTCGAGGAACTGGTTCATCTTGGCAAAGCCCTTCGCCCCTTCAGCCATCCGCTTGCGGATGATCCCGGCGCCCGTCTCCGCGCCCGTGTGGTCGAGGATGTTCACCAGCGTCTTGGCGTCCTTCAGCTGCGCGAGGATGCCGTCGAGCTCCGCCTCGGGGAACACCTTGAGGAGACGCTCGAGCGCCGCCGCGTCGCCGACCTGCTCGATCAGCTTGTCGAGCTTCGCCGCGCTGGATACGTGGCTCGCGAGGCGGGCGCGCGTCGCCCCCTCCGCCACCTCGAGCGCCTTCGCCGCCTCCCACGCCTGCTTGGCCTTCGCCAGCTCCTGGGGGCTGAGATCGGCGAGCTTCGCGTCCGTGCGCGCGAGGCGCAGCTCGGTGATGAACTTCTCTGCATCGTAGACCTTGGACTTGACCGCGTTGCGCGCGAGCTTGAGCACCACTGCGTAGACCTCGGGGTCGAGGAGCGGGCCGGGAAACGAGTAGGCCTTGCCCGCCATCGCCTTGGTAAGCTCGAGCGACGCGTCCTGGACGCCCTTGCGCGCCGCGGCCGCCTTCTCGGTCGCGCGCGCGACGGACGCGGTGAGCTCACCCTGCTTCTCCAGCTCCTTCACCGTGGCCAGGAACGACTTCAGGTCACCGCCGGCCTCGAGCGCCTTGGCGGCCTTGCCGAGCGCGCGCACCGCCTTCACCGCCGCCGCCATGTCGAGGGCCGCGCTGGCGACGGCGAGCACGAGCCACCCCATCGATGGGTCCTGCGCGAGGCCGACGTCCGCGAGGTCCTTCTCCTGCGTGTACTCCTGGTACGACTCGTACGCTTGCCACGCGCTGATTCCGGCGCCAACACCGGCCGCGCCCGCAGCGACGATCGCGGGCGTCGCGGTCCCAAGCGAGACCACGGCGACCGCGACCGCCACGATCGTGATCGCGAGCCCCTTCACCAGCTTGAGGACCGCGTCGGACCGCATCTTGGCCTGGATGATCAGGTCGTGGATGGAGCCCGGCTTGATCCCCTGCTGCGCGTAGAACTGGGGGAGCAGCTTGTCCATCTTGTAGATGAGCTCGTGTCTCCCCTCGATCTGCCCCTTGGCCTCGCCGATGTCGCTCATGCGGCGTGAGATCTGCGCCTGAAGGATGCCGCCCAACTCGCGCTCGCCGGCCTTGGCGAGCGCCACCTTGTCGAGCTTCTTGTCGTCGGGCAGCCCCTCCTCCTCGAGGATCGGGTGGTCGGCAGCGACGTCTTCGTACTGCGCCATTGCCTTCGCCTTGGCGGCCTCCGCTCTCTGCTTCGCCTCCATCGCCTCGGCTCGCGTGGACTTGGGGTGGAGGTGGCCCTGTCCAGGGATGCGGTGCTGGTCCTTCGTCCGCACCCACTCGTTGTAGATGGCCGCGTGGGTCTCGAGCTCGGCATAGGCCGAGCGCATCCCGCCGAGCTTCTGGTGGAGCGCGGAGACCTGCGCGGGATCGCGGTAACGCTCCTGCTCCTTGAACAGGTTGCCCGCGAGCTTGCCGAGGAGGTCCAGGGCGATGTTCACCGACTCCTTCTCGAACGCCTGCTCGAAGCGCGCGATCCAGGCCCTGAAATCGTCGAGCCCGGAGAAACCATGCGCCTTGACGTCGACCTCGAGCTCCTGGCGCAGCTTCTCAGCCTCGCGCGAGATCACGATCCCGCCTCCGACGTTGCCGCCGCCGCCCGGAATGCCGGCGCCGATCGCGCTCATCGAGCCGCTCGTGACCAGGCTCTGGTAGAGCTGATACTTCTTGTAGACTTCCTCGAGGCCGACGAGCTTCGTGTGGACGGTGTCGCGCTCGGCATTGTCCTTGTCGCGCGCCGCCGCTCCGGCGAGGTACTTGTCGACCGACCGCTCGAACGCGTCGAGGTCGGTCGGCGTCGCCGTCACCTTGCTCGCGTAGTCGTTCGCCTGCCCAACGGGCATCGCCTCGATCTTCTTGGCGAGCGCAAACAGCTTCTCGTAGTCCGCGGGGGTGAGCTCCTTCCCCTTGACGCTGAATTTGATGAGCTCCTTCACCTTGGGAGGGAGGTTCGCGATGTACTGGTGCTGGAACAGCACCTCGTCGCGAATCGAATTCCACAGCTCGCGGTTGCCTGCTTCGCCTGGTTTGATCTTGGCACCGGGCGCCGTGCCGCTGCGTGCGTGATAGCGACGATCGATCTCGGCGAGCAGCGCCGACTTTGCATCGGAGTCGGGCTGTGCGAGGAAGTCCTTGGCGCGTGCATCGGCGCCTGCGACCTTGCCGGTCTCGTCGATGTCGATTCCGGACTGCGCGTTGAGCGCGCCGCGCACGCGGCGCAGCAGCGACACCTCGACGCTGATCTGGACGGGGCTGTCGGCCGTGGTGTAGGCGTCCTTGACGTACTTCCACTCGGAGCGCACGTGCGCGACGCCGAACACCTGGAGGTTCGCGGTCGCCTTGAGCTCCTCGCCGGTCATGTCGCGACTGACGACGATCTTGAATGGGATGTACTGCCGCTTCTTGGGGCCGGGCTTGCGCTGGATCGGCGGGCCGCTCGCGACGTCAGGCTCGGCCCCGGCCTCGGGCTCGGCCAGCTCATCCACGTGCGGGCCGGCCGGTGTCGCGCCGTGATCCGCGTCCGCCTCCATCTTCAACTGCACCGGCTGGGCGTTCTGCGGTGGCGCCGCGGCAGTCATGCTCGGGCCCGCCGGACGCTCGGCGAGCGCGACCTTCGCGCCCATCTGATCGGCTTCCTGCTCGAGCGCCGGGTCGTCATTGGCGGGGGCGCCGCCGACTTGCGAGGTGACCGGCACGCGGCCCTGGCGCTGCTGCACGACGTGCGTGAGCTCGTGGCCGAGCAACTCGCGCCCGTGCGGGCTCTCGGGTTCGTAAGCACCTGGCGCGAAATACAGGTCATCGCCGCGTGTGAAGGCGCGCGCACCGATCGCCTGCGCGTAGGGTGTCTGGTGGACGCGCACGCTGGCGAAGTCAGCGCCGAGCAGCGACTCCATCAGCGTGCGCAGATTGGCCGGCAATGGCGTGCCACCACCGGCAGGCAGAGGGGGCCCCGCATTCGCGGCGACGTCACGTTCGGAGCGCCGCTGGATCACCACACTCTCGGTCAGGGTGTGCTTACCCGGCACGGTGGACGAGGGCGCTGCGAACGCCGTCTCGACCAGCGTGCGCTTGCCGACGCTTCCGGCACTCTCGGCCGTGCCCTGTCGTGCGTTGCCGCCTGTATCGTCCCCGCCCGACCCGCGCCCCTTCATGCGACGCATCGTACGGCGCGGTCACGGAGAGTGCGTCGCAGTCAGGAGTAATTTTACGTGTGCTTTGAATAAAGACTGGCTCGATCTCAACTGCATCTTTATCGAGCGACGGTCTCAGAATCCGGGTGTCTCCATCGGGCCCGACGAGCGGCCGGTCACGAACTGCTGGACGATCGGATCGGGCGACGCGCGCAGCACAGCGGGCGTCGCGATGGTGTGGACGACGCCCTGGTAGAGGAACGCGACGCGATCGGCGACCCCGAAGATCGACGGCAGATCGTGCGACACGACGATCGCCGTCACGCCGAGCTGGTCCGCGAGCTCGCGGATCAGGCGATCGATGCGGCGGGCGCTGACCGGATCGAGGCCCGTCGTGGGCTCGTCGAACAGCACGACCTCGGGCGACAGCGCGAGCGTGCGCGCGATCGCGGCGCGCTTGCGCATGCCATCGGAGAGCTCGGCCGGGTAGCGGTCGGCGTGCTCGGCCATGTGGACCTGCAGAAGCCGCGCGCGGGCGTCCTCGAGCGCCGCGCGGTGGCCCAGCTTGCCGTGCTTGCGCAAGGGCAGCGCCACGTTCTCGGCGAGCGTCATCGAGTCGAACAAGGTCGCGCTCTGGAACACCATGCCGATCCGCTTGCGCAGCGGCGCGAACGCTCGCTCGGGCAGCTGATCGATCCGCTCGCCGGCGAACCAGATCTCGCCGGCGTCGATGCGCAGGAGCCCGACGAGGTGCTTGATCATCACCGACTTGCCGACGCCCGAGGCGCCGATGATGTACAGCACCTCGCCGCGGTCGACGGCGAGCCCGACCCCGCGCAGGACGGGCCGGCCGGCGAACGCCGTATGGACGCCCCGCCACTCGACGTACGCGGTCGCGGCCACGGCACTCGCGGGCGCAGGCGCTGCGGGCGAGCTCGATCCATCGCCCTCGGTCATAGATCTCCGCCCGTCAGGAACAGCGCCGCGGCCGAGAGCACGAAGTCGAGCGCGATCACCGCGAACGAGCTGCCGATCACCGCGGCCGTCGTGGCCCAGCCGACGCCCTCGGAGCTGCCGCGCGCGCGCAGGCCGCAGAAGCCGGCCACGACCGGGATCGCGGCGCCGAACGAGGCCGCCTTCACGACGAACAGCACGACGTGGCGCGGCCGGATGAACGATAGATCGTAGAACGCGTGCGGGTTGACGCCGAACGAGGCCTGCGCCGTCAGGCCGCCGGCCGCGTACATCACCCCGGCGCCGAGGACGCTCAGCATCAGCGTCATCACGAGGCTCGCCAAGAAGCGCGGCACGATCAGGTAGTCGATCGGCAGGACGCCGCTCATCCGCAACGCGTCGATCTGCTCGGTCACCTTCATCGAGCCGATCTCGGCGGCGATGCCGGCGCCGACGCGCGTCGCGAGCATGAGCCCCGTCAGCGTTGGCCCGAAGTCCGAGATGATGAGGCGCAGGAACTGGCCGCCGATCTGCGAGTAGTCGCCGGTCACGCGGCCGAGCTGGAGGCACGCCTGGTACGTCATCACCATGCCGATGAAGCCGAGCGTGACGGCGATGAACACGATCGAGCGGTTGCCGATCGCGTGGAGCTGGCGCCACAGCTCGCCGCGGTTCCTGCGGCGCCCGCGCTGAAGGCCGCGCACGAGCCCGGCGAGCGTGCCGACGTAGACGCCCCACAGCTCGGCGGTGGCGCGCCCCGCGGCCATGACGGCCGCGCCGATGCGAGAGGGGAGGGCGCTCATCCGGTCAGGTACGTGAGGAAGAAGTCGAGCAGCATGATCGCCACCGCGGACGCGACCACGGAGGCGTTGACGGCGCGCCCGACCCCGACGGCGCCGCCGCGCACGGTGATGCCGAAGTAGCACGACGAGACCGCGATCGCGGCGCCGAACGCGATCGACTTGTAGATGCCGTGCAGGAAGTCGTACGGCTTCAGGTTGTCGACGAACCCGAAGTACATCGTCGACCACTCGATGCCGAGCATCGCGCGCCCGACGAGCGCGGCGCCGGTCAGCGCGACGAGGTCGCCGATCGCGGTGAGCGCGACGAGCATGACCATCATCGCGATCACGCGCGGCACGACGAGGAAGCCGACGGGATCGATCGCGAGCGCGCGCAGGCCGTCGAGCTGCTCGGTCACCGTCATCGTGGCGAGCTCGGCGGTGTTGTTCGCGCCGACGCGGCCCGAGAACATGAGCGCGATGAGGATCGGCCCCATCTCGCGGAGCACCGCGTAGCCGGCGCCCCAGCCGGCGAGCCCCGCGGCGTTGAACTTCGTCACGAACGGCCCGGTCTGCAGCGTCATGAGGCCGCCGGCGAAGAGCGCCGTCAACACGACGATCGCCACCGAGCGGTTGCCCATCTTGTAGAGGTGCTTCACGAGCTCGCGGCGATCGATGCGCGGCGGCACCAGCGCGCGCAGCACCTGGCCGGTCAAGACGATGATGCCGCCGACCTCCTGCGCGACGCGCAGCGTGCTCGCGCCGACGCCCGCGATCCAGCGCTCGCCGATCACCGAGGCTCCTCGGGGACCGCCGCGGCGTCGCCGATCGCGGCCGGATCGGGCGCGTCGGTCTCCTCGCGTGAGAGCGGGCCCGTGAGCTCGCCGCGCACGAACTGGCGCACGAGCGGATCGGGCGCGTCGGCGATCGACCCGGCCGGGCCGCGGTACACGACGCGGCCGTGGTGGACGAACGCGATCTCGTCGACGAACTGCGCCAGGGCCACGACGTCCGACGATACCGCGAGCACGGTCGCGCCGGTCCGCGCCTGATCGGCGGCGAGCAGATCGTAGATCTTCTGCGTCGTCACCGGATCGAGGCCGGCGCTCGGCTCGTCGTAGATCACGAGCTCGGGGTCGGCCACGGTCGCGCGCGCGATGCCGACGCGCTTCTTCATGCCGCCGGACAGCTCGCTGACGCGCTTCTGCTCGCTGCCGGCGAGCCCGACGGCGCGCAGCCGCGCGGCGACCTTCGCGGCGATCTCGTCGGGGGCGTGGCCGCCGCGCTGCTCGAGCGGGAACGCGACGTTCTCCTCGACGGTGAGGAAGTCGAACAGCGCGTAGCTCTGGAACAGCATGCCGATCCGGCGCCGCAGGGGCCCCAGGCTGGCTTCGCCGCGGCGGACGCTCGGCGGATCGGCGAGGACCTCGCCGAGCACTAGGACGGCGCCGCGGTCCGGCTGCTCGAGGCCGCAGACGAGCTTGCACAGCACGGTCTTGCCGGACGCGGCGGGGCCGATGAGCCCGAGCTTCGCGCCGCGCGCGACCTCGAGCGAGGCGCCGTCGAGCACGCGGCGCCGGCCGAAGCTCTTGTGGACGTCGGTGACGCGGATGGCGGGCGGGTCGCCCGTCCTCGCTGCGCTGCGGGCGGGCGGCGATCCCTCGCCCTCGCTCATGGGCACAGCTCCTTGCCGCGGGCGACGTACTTCGAGTCCGGCGCCTGCTTGCCGAGCTGCGCCAGGGTCTCGCACGCGCGCGCGGCGGCGCCAGCGCGGGCCTGCGTCACGGCCAGCTCGTACAGCGCGTCGTCCTTGAGGATCGACGCCGGGTAGTCGCGCGGCAGGCGCCGGAACGCGGCCTCCGCGCCGGCGAGGTCGCCGAGATCGTCGCGCAGGACGCGCCCGAGCTCGAGCTGCGCGTCGTCGAGCCAGATCGAGAAGTACGAGCCGACGCCGAACGCCACCTCGCGCGTCGCGAGCAGCCCGCGCAGCCGCGCCGCCGCGCCGGCCGGATCGCCGAGCGCGCGCGACAGCCGCGCCGCGTGCCACCGCGCGTCGTCGCGCAGCCCGCTCTCGGGGTAGTCGGTCGGGATCTGATCGTAGAGCGCGCGGGCCGCGGCGGGGTTCGCGAGCTCGCGCTCGTTCAGATCGGCGAGCGACCACACGAGGTTGTCGCCAACGGCCGTGCCGGCGAGCGGATGCAAGATCTTCGTGAGCTCCTCGGCGAGCGCGCGCGCGTCGCGGCCGCGGCCGTCGACGATCAGCGTGCGCAGCGCGTCGCCGGCCGTCGGCTCGTCGGGCCAGTCGGTGACGACGCGCCACAGCGCCGTCCACGCCGGCTTCACCTCGCCGGCCCGCAGGAGCAGCTCGCCGGCCCGGTACACCGCGACCGCCGCGGGCGTCGGATCGTCCCCGGCGCGCGCCGGCACCGCGAGGTACGCGTCGATCGCCGCCTGCGTGCGGCCGCCGCGCTCGAGGACCTCGCCCTCGCCGAGCAGCGCGTCGGCGCACGCCGCGCGAGCGCGCCGCGCCGGCTTCACCCGCTTGCACGTCACCTGCGCGCGGCGGTACGCGGCGACCGCGCCGTCGATGTCGCCGGCGTCGGCGCGCTGCTCGGCCGTCGTGAGATCGCCGAGCGTCGCCGGCGCCGAGCAGGCCGCGGCCGCGGCGATCCCGGCGGCCGCGGCGACCGCGGCGGCCGCGAGCGCGATCCGGGCGAGCGTGCTCCGCTCCTTGCGCACGGCCACCGGCTACGCCAGGGCGGCCGCCGCCTCGGCGATCACCTGCGCCGCGCGCAGGCAGCCGCCGCGGTCGACGTCGAGGTGGGCCACGGCCCGGATCCGCTGCGAGCCCGCGGTGCCGAGCAAGATGCCGTGCTCGCGGGCGTGCGCGACGACCGCCTCGGCCCGGCCGCTGGCGAGATCGATCATGACGATGTTGGTCTGGACGCGCGCCAGATCGACGGTGAGGTTGCGCGCGCCGGCGAGCGCCTCGGCGAGCGCGCGCGCGCTGGCGTGATCCTCGGCGAGCCGGGCGCGGTGGTGCTCGACGGCGTGGAGGCCCGCCGCGGCGAGGATGCCGGCCTGGCGCATCCCGCCGCCGTACATCTTGCGGAGCCGGTGGCAGGCGCGGATGAAGTCGCGCGAGCCCGCGACCACCGAGCCGGCGGGCGCGCCGAGCCCCTTCGACAGGCAGACGCTGACCGAGTCGAAGCCGCGGGCGAGCTCGCGCTCGGTCGTCCCGGTGGCGACCGCGGCGTTCCAGAGCCGCGCGCCGTCGAGGTGCGCCGCCATGCCGAGCGCGCGCGCCGCCTCGGTGACCTCGGCGAGCGCGGCCACATCCCAGCAGACGCCGCCGCCCATGTTGTGCGTGTTCTCGACGGCGACGACGCGCGTCGGCGCCACGTACGGATCGGCGCCCTTCCACGCCGCGCGCACCTCCGCCGCGGTGAACGTGTAGCCGGGGAGCATCTGCGTCTGCACGCCGGCGAGCGCGGCGAGGGCGCCCGACTCGTGGCGCCAGCAGTGCGCGTCGCGGCTGATGATGACCTCGTCGCCGGGCCGGGTGTGAGCGCGGAGGGCGATCTGGTTCGCCATCGTGCCGGTCGGCGTCAGCAGCGCGGCCTCGGTGCCGAGCAGGTCGGCCACGCGCTCCTCGAGCCGGCGCACCGTCGGATCCTCGCCGTAGACGTCGTCGCCGACCTCCGCGTCGGCCATCGCGGCGCGCATCGCTCTGGTAGGTCGGGTGACGGTGTCGCTGCGGAGATCGATCGTCATGGGGGCGAGGAGGTTACCACTCGCGGTCGCCGCGCTCGGCGCTGGCGCTAGGGCGTCGCTGAGATCGGCGGACCGTCGTCGGCAGACGGCGGCGGCGGCGCCTTGGCGCCGTCCTTCGCGCCGTCCTTGGCGCCGTCCTTGGGCCGCGGCGAGGGCGCCGGCGTCGGCGAGCCCAGCTCGGCGCGCAGCTTGCGCTCGAGCCGCCCGAGCATCGCGAGCTCGATCCAGCTCGGCCGGTCCTCGATCGCCAGCACGAACCGGATGAGCGTGCGGCCCTCGACGACGATCGCGATCACCTCGAGCGAGCCGCGGAACAGCTTGCCCTCGTCGCGCAGCTCGAACAGCACGTAGCCCGCGCCTTCATCCTTGTCGACGATCCGGAGCCGCTCGTCGACCGCGAGGAACCGCACCGCCGCGGGCCACGCCTGGTCGCGCGGGTACGCGAGCGTGCGCTCCGAGCGCGCGGCCGCCTCCCGGCCGGGCGGAACGGCCGAGGCGAACGAGACGAGTGCGAGCGCGACGGCGCTAGCGCGGAGCCACCGCATCGGGCGGATCGTCGCCGCCCTGCGCGCCCGGCGCCAGTTTCTCGCCCAGCTCGGCCGTGTTCTCCTCGGCGGCCTCGGCGGCGGCGGCGGCGGCGGTCTTGCGCGCCACTCGCAGGTCCTGGAACGAAACCCACGGCGACGCCAGCCCGAGCGCGCCCATCGCCACGTACCAGATGACCTGCAGGAGGTGGTTCACGATCGCGAACGCGAGCGCCTGCGCGTGGAGCGCGCTACACGCCGCGGCGGCGTCGCACCGCGCCTCGGGCCCGAGGTAGAGCGACAGCCCGAGCACCGTGAACCACTGGAACTGGCCCACGAGCCCCGGCGAGTTCGGCAGGCTGATCCCCACCGCGACGAGGCCCATCGTCGCGAGCCCGCCCATCACCGAGAGCGGCAGGCCGAAGCCGCGCGCCAGGACCCACACGCCGAGGCCGTTGCACAGCCAGTAGACGAGGCTCCACGCGCAGAACGCCGCGAGGTTCTTCCCGTCCTTCAGCACCGCGAACCCGCGGATCATCTCGAGCAGCTTGTGCTCGATGACGCGCGCGATCCGCGGCGCGAGGCGCGGCAGGAGCGAGAGCCGGAGCGAGAACCGCACCGTCGCCTCGGGCCGCCACATCGCGAACACGAGGAACACGAGCGCCGCGGCGAAGATCCCGAGCGCGAGGTACGCCGTCGGCATCATCCAGCCCGGCGCGTTCGGGCCGCGGATCGCGACGAACGCTCCGAACACGAACAACGAGATCATGAGCCCGTCGATGATCCGCTCGACCGCCACCGTGCCGAGCGCCGCCGACGCCGACACGCCGCGCCGCCGCAAGAGGCCCGGCCGCACGAACTCGCCGAGCCGCGCCGGCAGCGCGAGGATCGCCATGAACCCGACCGACGAGACCGCGATCAAGGGCCCCGCCGGCAGCCGCACCCCGAGCGGCGCGAGCAGGTGGTTCCAGCGCAGCGACCGGCACACGTGCACGATCACCTGCAGCCCGAGGAACGCCGCGAGGTACGGCACGAACGTCCCCCCGTCGAGCGCGCCGAACGCGGCCGCGAGCTTCACGCGATCGTCGGCGCCTGGCCACACGAGCCACAGGCAGAGCGCCAGCATCCCGAACGACAGGAGGAGGTTTACTGCGAGGCGCATGTCAGTCGGGGAGATCGCCGGCGAGGATCGCCCGCGGCGCGTGATCGAACAGCCGCACCACCGCGGCGTGACCGAGCTTCTTCTCGATCCACTGGAGGCCGACCTGCGCCTGCTGCACGTCGCCGACCGAGTGCGCGTCGGTCGCGACCGCCGCGGCCAGGCCGGCCTCGAGCAGGTGCCGCGCCGCCTTCGCCTCGCGCCGGCCGTGGAACCCGCCGAGCGCGGGCAGATCGATCACGAACGCGCAGTGGCGGCGCAGCGCGCCCGCGAGCTCGTCGTCGTCCCACAGCGCGTGGTAGCGCTCGGGGTGCGCGAGCACCGGCAGCTTGCCCTCGCGGCGGAACCGGAACATCCGATCGGCGATGCCCGGCGGCAGGAGCGGCGGCGGCAGCTCGACGAGGAACGCGGGGGTCTCCCGATAACCGGGTACCGTGTCCTCCGTCGATCTCTTATAGAACACATCGTCCCACATATTCTCGGCGGCGAGCCGGAGCGCCGGGTGGTGGGGGCGGCGCTCGGCGTCGAGCGCGGCGAATGTTTGCTCCACCCGGTCCCACGCCGGCAGGTACTGTCCCGCTTTCTGGTGCGGGGTCGCGCACTGATCGGTGACGCCGAGCGCGGCGAGCGCGTCGAGCATCGCGAGCGAAATCGATCGATCCGGCGAACCGTCGTCAAGACCGAACAGCACGTGGCTGTGGAGATCGACGTAGCCCATCGCGGATGGCGGGGGTGTATCGCACGGCAGCGGGCCGCACAACATCGCGTTGCTGCGCGAGATCCTGCGTGATAGAGATCCAATTCATCCGGCGTGGCTCGCCGGTTCTTGAGGACTTCCATGGCACAGCCCGAGAAGCGTGAAAACTCCGTCTTGTTCTCGCTGCGGGAGCTCCGGCAGATCGAAGAGAACCGCGTCCAGGAAGAGGAGCAGGCGCAGAAGAGCGCCGAGGAGCAACGGCGAATGGCCGTCGAGCGCGCGGAGCGCGAGCGCCGCGATGCCGAGGAGGCCAAGGCTCGCGCCGAGCGCGACGCGCTGCTCGAGATCGAGCGCGCCCGCGAGAACGCCGAGCGCGAGGCGCGCATGCGCGTCGAGTCCGCCGAGGCCCAGGAGCGCGCGCGCCAGCAGGCCGCCCTCGAGCAGGAGCGGCTGCACCAGGAGATGGAGCTGCGCCGCGCCGAGGTCGCCAAGAAGCGCCCGACGTGGATGGTCGCCGTCACCGTCGGCGCCGTCATCGCAGCGATCGGCCTCATCTTCTTCGCTGTCATCAAGATGAGGCAGTCGGCGGCGGACAACGAGGCGGCCGAGGTGGCGCGGCGAGAGGCCGACGCCGCGATCAAGGCCGCCGAGGAAGCGAAGGAGAAGGTCAGCCAGCTCGAGAAGAGCGCGTCCGACATGATCTCGCAGATCAACAGCGCGATCGGCGCGGTCGACGCCGCCCAGGGCGACGCGGATCGCGCCAACGCGAAGGCCAAGCTGGCCACCCTCCAGAGGCAGCAGGCCGAGATGCAGGAGCGCATCCGCGCC
The DNA here is from genome assembly GCA_035558535.1 of Kofleriaceae bacterium. GTDB lineage: Bacteria > Myxococcota_A > Polyangia > Haliangiales > Haliangiaceae > JABFXX01. The sequence goes on along the minus strand of DATMCI010000216.1, from coordinate 45,947 downwards.
GCCAAGGCCGCCGCCGACCTGGCCGAACGCCGCAAGGGCGTGAAGATCAGCAAGGAGTGCCTTGACAACCCGCTCGCCAAGGGTTGCCAGTAGCGAGATCGTAGCGCGACGGCCTGCAATCGGCGCAGTGAACCTGTGTCGATCGAGTATGCAGGTCGAGGATCGTTCCCAGAATTCGATCGTCAAGTCGCTCTCGGAGCTCCGAGAGATCGAGCGGCAGCGGATCGCCGACGAGGTGGCCGCGCTGCAGCGCGCCGAGGCAGCGCGGATCGCCGCGCGTGAGGAGGCGGTGCGGCGCGAGCGCGAGGAGGTCGAGGCCCGCGCGCGCGCCGAGCGTGAGGCCGAGATCGCGCGCGAGCAGGCGCGGCTCGCGGCCGCGCGCGAGGAGCGGCTGCACGTCGAGGCGGCGGCCGCCGCCGAGCTCGCGCGCCAGCAGATGGCGCTCGAGCACGCGCGGATGGAGCGCGAGCACGAGCTCCGCCGCGAGGCGGTGGCGCGCACGCGGCCGAAGTGGATGGTGGCGGTGACGTCGTGCGCGGTCGCCGCGGCCCTCGGGCTCTCGGCGTTCGCGGTGTGGAAGGGGATCGACGCGCGCCACGCGCAGGAGCGGACGCGCGTGGCCGAGCTCGAGCGCCAGCAGGCGAAGGACGCCGCCCAGAAGGCGCAGGACGATCTCGTGGCCGTGCAGCGCGAGTCCGAGGAGCACGCCCAGCGCCTCGCGTCGCTGGACGAGCAGCTCCGGCACGCCGACAGCGAGGCCAAGCGGAAGGCCCTCGAAGAGAAGATCAAGCAGGAGCGGCTGGCCCAGCGCGAGCGGGACGCGCGCCTGCGCAAGCTCGCCGAGGACAGGGCGCGGGAGGAGCGGCTGCGCGGGATCGTGGTCTCCGACGAGTGCAAGACCAACGTGTTGTGCCCCAAGCGCTGATCGCGTCCGGCAAGACCGGGCGCCGCCAGCGCCTCGCTCGGTCCGTTCGCGACGAGCTGCCTTGGCCGCTGGTCGCGTCGGGCGGCGCGCCGCCGCGTTCGGCACCGATGCCGCGCGCGGCTGCGGTGCCGGCGCCGTGCGTAGCCCCGCTCACGCCGTCGCACACCCCTCAGGGTCACGGCGCGTAGCCGCGGTCACGTTCGCGCGTGCCGCCGAGCCCCCGGACCGCGCGCGGGCGCGGGTGTCCTTCACGCGGCCGTTTCACCCGCGCGAGCCGCGCAGTACAGTGGCTCGAGATGAGAGCCTTCGCATTCGCGCTGGCGTTGGTCTTCGGGTGGCTGGCCGAGGGCTGTAGCTGTAACGGTAACCCCGCCGGTCCCGACAGCGCGTACGTGTGCGTCCCCGAGTGCACCGCCGGCACCGTGTGCCGCTACGACGCCTGCGTGCCGACGCCGGGGACGTGCGCGCAGAACGCCGACTGTCCGGGCGATCAATACTGCGACACGAGCGCGGGCGAGTGCCTGCCGTGGGGGACCGGGCCCGGCGGCATGGCCGATCCCGCGTGCAAGCGCGAGCCCATCCCCGGCGTGTTCTTGCCAGGCGCCCAGTGCGAGTGGGTCGGCCCGCCGGCGGGCGATCCGTACCCCGAGCACAAGAACGTGCTCGCGACGCCGATGGTCGCGACGTTCTACAGCGACGGCGGTGAGTTCGCGACGCCCTCGATCGTCTTCGCCTCGTACAACTACACCGACGGCGGCAGCGAGTCGTGCGTCGGCTCGATGCCGGCGAGCTATTACGGCGTCATCCGCATCATCAGCGGCAAGACCTGCATGCAGCAGGACACGATCGCGATGCCGGCGGTGATCGCGTCGGCGTCGGTCGCGATCGCGGACCTCGGCGGCGATCCGACGCCGGAGATCGTGGCCGCGCGGATGGACGGCGGGCTCGTCGCGTTCACGCGGAAGCCCTCCGGCTGGGAGGTGATGTGGCAGACCGCGTCGCGGTTCGCCGACAACATGTGCGACTGGGCCGGCCCGTCGATCCACGACCTCGACGACGACGGCGTCCCGGAGATCGTGTTCTACGGCGCGGTGTACGACGCCGCGGGCAACACGCTCGACGAGTCGCGCGCCAGTATGGTCGACGGGACCGGCACCGGCTACATCCCGGTCATCGCGGACCTCGACGGCAATGGCGCCGCAGAGATGATCGTCGGCACGCAGATCTACACGTGGCAGCCCGGGGTGCGGCAGTGGGCGCTCGGACAGGCGCTGCCGGCGGGGAACGGCCACGTGGCGGTGGCCGACTTCGGCACGTTCCCGCAGAACGGCCAGGACGATCGCAGCAAGCTCGACGGGGTCGCGGAGATCGCCGTCGTGCACGCCGGCATCGCGCGGGTGATGAACAGCTTCGGGCGCGAGGTGTTCTCGGCGAACCTGCAGGCCATCGGCGGCGGCGCACCGGGCAAGGGCGGTCCGCCGACGATCGCCGACTTCGACGGCGACGGCCGCGTCGAGTTCGCGTCGGCCGGCGCGACCGCGTACAACGTGTTCGATCTCGACTGTCGCGGCACGCCGGATTCGGCGACGTGCCCGTCGATGCGGATCGACGGCATCGCGTGGATCCAGCAGTCGAAGGACCAATCGTCGAACACGACCGGCTCGTCGGTGTTCGACTTCGATGGCGACGGCCGCGCCGAGGTCGTGTACGGCGACGAGTGCTTCACGCGCGTGTACGACGGCAAGACCGGCAAGGTCCTGTACTCGCGGTTCCGCACGTCGTTCACGTGGTACGAGAACCCGCTTGTCGTCGACACCGACGCCGACTTCAACGCCGAGATCGTCACCACGTCGAACACGAACGGCAACGTGGTGTGCCCGACCGTCGATCCGATCTTCGACGGCGTGCAGTGCCACGACGACTCCGACTGCCCGGCCGCGTCGCGCTGCGGCCGCGAGCAAGCTGCCGATCCGCTCGGCCGCTGCCGCTGCGCGGTGGATCAGGACTGCGGCGGCGACGGCTTCGTGTGCCTCGATCCGATCGTCGGCGCGCCGTCGGCCGGCCGTGTCTGCCGCGCCTCGCACCCGCCGGGTGCCGCCGCCACCGGCGTGCGCGTGCTCGCCGACAGCGTCGATCGCTGGGTCAACACGCGCACGATCTGGAACCAGCACGCGTACAGCGTCACGAACATCGACTCGTCCGGAAAGGTCCCGCGCACGAGGGACTGGGCACGCAACTGGACGCAGCCCGGGCTCAACAACTTCCGGCAGAACACGCCCGGCGACGGCCTGCCGCCCGGCGCGATCCCCGATCTCACCGTGCGGCGGGCCAAGGCGACGTGCGAGCCGAGCGGCGGCGCGACGATCACCGCCCAGATCTGCAACCGCGGCACCGAGCCGGTGGCGCCGGGGCTGCCCGTCGCCGTCTACGCTGATGGCGCGCCGGCGGAGCGGCGCTGCACCGGCACGACGACCGGGCGGCTCGCTCCGGGCACCTGCACCGAGGTGAGCTGCCTGTGGACCGGCGGCTCCGGCGACGGCTACGTCGCCGCCGACGACCGCGGCGACGGCACCGGCACCGGCACCGAGTGCCGCGAGGACAACAATCTGTTGCCCGTCAAAGTCGACTGCCCGTGAACCCGACCGGCTGCGGGCCCCGATCGCTTCGTTGTCGCTCCGCTTCCGGTGCTCGCGTACAGGAGTACGCTCCGCTCCGGTTCTCACTCCGCCTCGCGCTCGGGGCTCCTCGCGCGGTCGGGCGCTAGGCGATTCTGCCCTTGGGGCAGAGCCCTCGCGTGCAGGCATGCGCTTCGCGCGCGCCCGGTCGCTTCGCGCTGAGGCGGAATTCGCGCTCCGCCTCAGCCGGTCGGGCGCGCTACCAGCCGCAGGCTTTGCCGGCCGCCAGCTTCACGTTCGCTGCTGCCCGCGAGCAGACTCCCTTGAGGTGGATCCGGTCGTGATCCGGTAGCTTGTGCCAGCCGGCCCACTGGTTGTCGAACTGCTCCTTGAGCGCGTCCTGCGTCTCCTTGGGGAGCGCGTCGCCGCATTGCATGAGCCGCTCGATCGCATCGCGGTACTCGTTGCACATGCGGGGGAGGCCGGTGGTCGGGGGCGGCACCTTGCTCGCGGTGGCGGCGGGGGCTGGCTCGTCCTTCGGCGGAGGCGGCTCCGCGGGCGGGGGCGGCGGAGCCGGGGGCGGCGGAGCCGGCGGGGTGGCTCCGGCCGGTGCCGACGGCGAGGCCTTGTACTTGTCGAGCTTGCTCTTGTCCTTGTCCGAGCCACAGGCGGCGAGGGCGAGCAGGGCGAGGGCGGCGAGGCTCTGCGCGAGGGGGCGGCGCATGACGGAGATTGTGAGGAACGATCGGCCCTAGGCAAAGGCGCGCGATCGCAGTATTCGATCACCAGCCTCGCTCGGTCCTGGGGACCGGCTCGGCATGGCCGGCGACGTGATCTTCGAGCTTCCGACTCCCGGCTTCTCGTTCGAGCTGCTCGCGACGCTCGGTCACGCGCGCGCCGGGATCCTCCACACGCCGCGCGGGGACATCCCCACGCCCGTGTTCATGCCGGTCGGCACCGCCGGCACCGTCAAGGCGATGACGTTCGACGAGCTGCGCGCCGAGCCGCTCGACGCGCGCATCATCCTCGGCAACACGTATCACCTATACCTTCGGCCAGGGCTCCCGGTGATCGAGGCCGCGGGCGGGCTGCACAAGTTCTCGACGTGGGACCGGCCGATCCTGACCGATTCGGGAGGGTTCCAGGTGTTCTCGCTCGCCGCGATCAACACGATCGACGACGAGGGCGTCACGTTCCGCTCGCACATCGACGGCTCGGCTCACCGCTTGACGCCCGAGGTGTCGATGCACATCCAGAAGACCCTCGGCTCGGACATCGCGATGTGCTTCGATCAATGCCCGCCCGGCGACGCGCCCACCGACGTCCAGGAGGTGGCCCTCGCACGGACGACCGCCTGGGCGCGCCGCTGCCGCGCCGCGGCGCGCGCGACCGGGCAGGCGCTGTTCGGGATCGTGCAGGGCGGCATCGACGTCACGCGCCGGCTCCGCCACGCCACCGAGCTCGTCCCGCTGGACTTCGACGGCCACGCGCTCGGCGGGCTCGCCGTCGGCGAGTCGATCGCGGACACCTACCGCGTGCTCGATGAGGTCGCGCACACGCTGCCCGCCGAGCGCCCGCGCTACCTGATGGGCGTCGGCACGCCGGCGGACCTCGAGCACGGCATCGCCGCCGGCATCGACATGTTCGACTGCGTCATGCCCACGCGCAACGCGCGCAACGGCTACCTGTTCACGTCCGAGGGACGCGTGAACATCCCGAACGCGCGGCACCGGACCGACCTCGGCCCTGTCGACCCCGCGTGCCCCTGCGCCACCTGCCGCACGCACTCGCGCGCGTACCTGCGACATCTCTACGCGGCGAAGGAAATCCTCTACGCCCGCCTCGCAACCCTGCACAACCTCACGTTCTATGCCAGGCACGTTCGCCGGCTTCGCGACCGGATCCTCGCCGAGGGACGGCGTGCTTGACCCCCCTCTCACCAAATGCTACTAACCGCTGCTTTTTCCTAGCAATGTCCGGCCCGCAATGTCCGGTCCCACCATGCCGGGCTAGGCCCGAATCGGAGACTCCATGGCTGCCATGCAACCCATCCTGATGATGCTCGTGATGTTTGGGATCTTCTACTTCATCCTGATCCGCCCGCAGGTGAAGAAGCAGAAGGAGCATCAGGCCATGCTGACCCGGCTCGGCAAGGGGGACGAGGTCATCACGCGCGGCGGCCTGATCGGCAAGATCACCGGCGTCTCCGACGACGGTATCGTCGTCGTCGAGCTCCAGGAGAAGGTCCGCGTCCGCATCCCGCGCGCGTACATCGAGGGCAAGTGGGAAGGCAAGGTCCCCGCCTCCGCCACGAAGGCGGCCTGAGTCGTTCCTGGCTAACCGGCCCGCGCGGCGGGCGCTCTTCGGCGATCTAGAGGTCAAACATGGACCGCAGTCTCAAGTGGAGGACGCTCGGGCTCCTGGCCATCGTCCTGGTATGCGTGGGCATCCTGCTGCCGACGGTGGCGGATGAGTCGCTGCCGTCGTACTTCCCATTCGAAAAGAAGATCAGCCTGGGGCTCGATCTCCAGGGTGGTACGCACATCGTCTACAGCATCGATCTCGACCGTGCCATCGAGGATCGCGCCACCCGCATCCGGCAGGAGCTCGAGACCAAGCTCGTCGAGGAGAAGCTCCGGGGGACGGTGAAGACGCCGCAGTCCCTGATCGGCGCGGTGACCGTGATCCTCGAGGGGATGGATGCGGCGGCCGCCACGCCGGGCAAGGAGCCAGGCAAGGACGAGCCGGCGAACCCCGCGGCGGCCAAGCCCGCGGCGGCCGACGCCGGCGCGCTGAAGCCGAAGCTCGACGAGATCAAGGCATACATCAAGAGCACGTACCCGGGCCAGACCGAGGATCGCCCGTGCGCGCCGACCGACGGGCCGATCTCGTACTGCTTCATCGTCTCGCCGAAGTACGCCGAGGACCTCAAGCAGTCGGCGCTCACGAACGCGGTCGACCGAATCCGCGAGCGCATCGACGAGAAGGGCGTGGCCGAGCCCACCGTCATCAAGAAGGACGATCAGATCATCGTCGAGCTGCCGGGCCTCGACAAGGAGGCGCGGGAGGCGACGCTCGACATCATCCGGCGCTCCGCGAAGCTCGAGTTCAAGATCGTCCAGAACAACTCGGAGTTCATGTCCGAGGTGGCGCGGCAGGTCGGCTTCAAGGGCAAGGACAGCGATCCGACCGACGAGGCCGCGAAGATGGGCAGCACGGAGCCCAAGGACTGGATCCGCGTCGGCCAGGACGTCTGGCGCAAGGAGAGCGGCGGCGACTTCATGCGCGACAACTACCTCCGGGCGCGGGATCGCGCGATGGACCTCCCCCGCGAGGACGCGGTCAAGATCGGCTGCATCCGCAAGACCGAGAGGCTGCTCGAGCCCACGATCCACTGCGCCAAGGTCGAGGGGCGCCGCATCATCGAGATGTACCTGGCGAGCCTCGCCAAGAAGGACCCCAAGTTCGTGGTCCCCGACGGCTTCCAGGTCGCGTACGAGAAGCTCGACTCGCGCCAGGACGAGCCGGACAAGAACGAGGGCGTCTTCTGGCGCTCGTACTACCTCGATCGCACCGTCAAGCTCACCGGCCAGGCGATCTCGAGCGCCAACCCCGGCTACGACCCGCAGACGAACCGGCCGGTCGTGTACCTCGACTTCGACCGCCAGGGCACCGCGGACTTCGCCAAGCTGACGCAGGAGAAGGTCGGCTGGAAGTTCGCCACGATCCTCGACGACCTCGTGAAGAGCGCGCCGGTCATCAACGTGCCGATCCTCCAGGGCCGCGCCTCGATCACGATGGGCGGCGGCAACGCGCAGGAGCAGGAGAAGGAGCGCGACGAGCTCGTCAACGTGCTGCGCACGGGCTCTCTGCCCGCGCCGCTCCAGCTCGAGTCCGCCTCCGAGCTCGGCGCGACGCTCGGCCGCGACGCGATCGACAAGACGAAGGTCTCGTTCGTGGTGGGCATCATCCTCGTCATCCTGATCATGGTCGGCATCTACCGCTGGTCGGGCTGGATCTCGGTCTTCGCGCTGGTGTTCCACAACCTGCTCACGCTCGCGATCATGGCGCTGTTCGGCGCGACTTTGACCCTGCCCGGCATCGCGGCGATCGTGCTGTCGGTCGGCATGTGCGTCGACGGCAACATCCTGATCTACGAGCGCATACGCGACGAGCTCCGGATCGGCAAGAGCGTGCGCGGCGCGGTGGACCTCGGATTCTCGCGCGCGTTCTCGGCGATCCTCGACGGTCAGCTCACCACGGCGGCCGGCGGCTGGGTGCTCCTGCAGTACGGCTCTGGACCGATCAAGGGCTTCGCCGTGATGCTCCTCGTCGGCATCTTCACCACCATCACCACCAACACCTGGGTCACGCGCATCTTCTTCGACTGGTACATCGCCAAGAAGAAGGGCCAGATGGCGACCATCTCGATCTGAGGCAGCCATGACCGATCAACACAAGTTTCGCTACCTGCTGCCTCCCGGGAACAACTTCCAGTTCGTCGCGAAGTTCAAGTTCTGGCTGGTCCTGTCCATCGTCCTCATGACCGCCAGCATCGGCGCCTTGTTCGTGAACAAGTCGATGCGCGGCGAGTACATGAACTGGACGATCGACTTCCGGGGCGGCACCGAGCTCATCTACGCGTTCAAGGACCAGGCGACCGGGAAGTACATCGCCGCCGATGCGGGCAAGGTCCGCGGCGCGCTCTCCAAGGCGGGCGAGGAGGGCGTCGACGTCTCGGAGATCTCGTTCCCGGTCAAGCAGCCCGATGGCACCGAGGTCCAGACGACCGGGCTCATGATCCGCACGCCGCGGTTCTCGGCGCTGCACTCCGCGGACACGCAGAAGGCGATCGACGCGTTCCTCGCCAAGTTCAAGGACCGCGAGATCACCAAGGCGGTGTGGTCCTCGGATCGGCTCAACGTCCGCTCGAAGAAGCTGATCTCGAACCAGGAGACCACCCCCGGGCAAGAGACCGAGGTCATGGCCCTGTTCAAGTCGATCGGGCTCGAGGTGAAGCCGTGGGCGCCGGACGAGGTCCCGCAGTACACGCTCCCCGACGAGGGCTCGAAGGAGTTCAACCAGTGGTACGCGGTCCGCGGGCTCGATCGGCAGTACGAGCAGATGATCCATAACGCGATCCCGGAGATCGCCCCCGAGATCCAGCAGAGCTACGGCGTCGGCGCGAAGGCCGGCGACAAGCTGCGCGACGACGCGGCCAAGTCGCTGATCTACGCCATCTTCCTGATCATGCTGTACCTCGCGTTCCGGTTCGACATCCGGTACGCGCCCGGCGCGGCGTTCGCGACGATCCACGACGCGGTCATGGTGATCGGCGTCTTCGCGATCACGTGGACCGAGGTCTCGCTGGTCTCGGTGGCGGGCCTCCTCACCGTCGTGGCGTTCTCGGTGAACGACACGGTCGTGATCTTCGACCGCATCCGCGAGAACCAGGCGAAGATCAAGGACAAGAAGGTCGAGCGCATCATCGACATCTCGATCAACGAGGTGCTCGTCCGGTCGATCCTGACGTCGTCGACGGTGTTCGCGACGACGCTCATCATGAACATCTTCGGCACGGGCCTCGTGCGGAACTTCGCGTTCGCGATGAACATCGGCGTGATCGTCGGCTCGTACTCGTCCTTGTTCCTGGCGCCGCCGTTCTTCCTCTGGATCTCGAAGCGGTGGTACTCGGGGCCGCCGCGCCGCCGCCGCGGCTCGCTGGCGTCGCTCGAGAAGGTCGAGAAGGTCGAGAAGGCCGAGAAGGCCGAGAAGGCCGAGAAGGCCGCGCCGACGGACGACGACAGCGAGTAGCGATCCCGGCGCAGATCCCCGGGATCACCGCGGGAGTTGTCAGACCCGGGACTTAGCGTGCGCTCGTGGATCTGCGGCTCCGCCCCCTCGACGACCGGCTCGTCGATCGCCTCGCCTCGGCGCTGCGGGTGCGGCCCGCCACGGCGCGCTGCCTGGTCGCCCGCGGGGTCGCCGAGCCGGGGGACGCCAAGGGCTTCATCGATCCGCGCCTGGCCGCGCTCCGGCCACCGGCGGGCCTCGCCGGCTTCGCGCGCGCGGTGAGCCGGATCGCTGACGCGATCGATCGCGGCGAGCGCATCGGCGTGTTCGGCGACTACGACGTCGACGGCGTCACGACGGCGGCGCTCCTGACCAGCTTTCTGCGCGCGGCCGGGGCGTCCGTCGACGTCGCGGTCGCGCAGCGGGACGCGGGCTACGGCTTCTCGCCGGCGGCCGCCGCGGACTTCGCGCTGCGCGGCTGCCGCCTCGTCGTCACCGGGGACTGCGGCACCAACGATCACGAGGCGATCGCGGCGGCGGCGGCGCGCGGCGTCGAGGTCATCGTCGTCGATCACCACGCCGTCCCGCCGGCGGACGCGCCGCACCCGGCGCTCGCGCTCGTGAACCCGCACCGCGCCGACTCGACGTTCCCGTTCCGCGGCATGGCCTCGGTCGGGCTCGCGTTCTACGTGGCGGCCGCCGTGCGCACCGAGCTCCGCGAGCGCGGGTACTTCCGCGCGCGCCGCGAGCCGGACGTGCGCGATCTGCTCGATCTGGTCGCGCTCGGCACGATCGCCGACCTCGTCCCGCTCACCGCGGAGAACCGGATCCTGACGTCGCTCGGGCTGCGGCGGCTGCAGGCGCGCGCGCGGCCGGGGATCGCGGCCCTGCTCGAGGTGGCCGGCGTCGGGGCCGACCGCGAGGTCGACGCCCGCACGATCTCGTGGAAGCTCGCGCCGCGGATCAACGCGCCGGGCCGGCTCGGCGCCGCGGAGCCCTCGCTGTCCCTGCTCCTCGCCGATCGCGACACGGCGCCCGCGCGCGCCCGCGTCCTCGAGGAGGCGAACGCCGCGCGCCGCGCGCTGCAGGACCGCGTGATGGCGGAGGCGCTCGAGCAGGTGGGGGAGGATCCCGGCCCGGCGATCGTCCTGTGCGGCGAGGGCTGGCCGTCGGGGATCGTCGGCATCGTCGCGGCCAAGCTCGTCGATCGGTACCAGCGCCCGGCGTTCGTCGTCGGGATCGATCCGGAGACCGGGATCGGCCGCGGCTCGGCCCGCACGGCCGGCAACATCGATCTCTACAGCGCGCTCGACGAGGCGGCGCGCTCGCACCACTGCCTCGAGCGGTTCGGGGGCCACGCCGCCGCGGCCGGGTTCACGGTGACCCGCGCGGCGGTCCCGGCGCTGGTCGAGGCGCTCGGCGGCGCCTGCGCCCGGCTGGCGGCCGGCTCGGGGCCGATCCCGGCGCAGCGGCTGTTCGACGCCGAGGTCGGGCTCGTCGAGGTGGACGAGCGGCTCGCGCAGGAGCTCGCGGGCCTGGGGCCGTTCGGGCAGGAGAACCCGCCGCCGGTGCTCGTGACGCGCAACGCGCGGGTCACGGCGCTGCGCCGTGTCGGCGACGGCTCGCACGTGAAGCTCACCGTCGAGGACGATCGCGCGGCGTCGCGCAGCGCGATCGGCTTTGGCCTCGGCGATCGGCTGGGCGCGCTCGGCATCGAGGTCGGCGCGCGCCTCGATCTGGCGTTCCTGCCCACGGTGTCGACGTGGCAGGGGCGCCGCAGCGCGGAGCTCGAGCTGGCCGACGTGGTGCCCGCGCCCTGATCCGGCAGGCGCTGGCGCGCGCGGCGCCGCCGCGGTATCTCAGTCGGCGATGTCCGACGACGAGCCGGTGCCGCATATCCCGCGCTCGCGCGCGTTCAAGCTGTCGATGGCGCAGCTCGTGCGGATCGCGCTGATCGCCACGATGCTGGTGCTGGTGATCGTCATCCGGCGGCCGTGCTCCGACTCGGTCTCGAAGTTCGTCACCGACTTCGACAACCAGGGGTCGGCGGCGCCGCAGATGCCGCGGCCGGGGGCCGTGGAGCCGCCGAGCGAGCGCGGCAGCGCCGGAGATTACGAGCTGCTCCGGCCGGGCATGACGGAGGCCGAGATCAAGGCCGCGATCGAGCGCTCGCGCGCGAAGGCCGCCGCGGAGCGCGCCCGGCTCGGCAGCGGCAGCGGCAGCGGCGGCGGCGGCAGCGGCGGCGGCAGCGGCGGCGGCAGCAACGCACCGCCCCCCTGAGCGCTACCTCACTTCCAGAGCACGGCGTGCGAGAGGCACGGCATCTGCGTGCGCCGCTGCCCGACGGCCTCGCCGTCGAGCGTGGCCATGACGACGCCGTCGCCCGTCGCCTGCTCGCCGGCGATCGTGCCCCACGGATCGATCACCATCGTGTGGCCGAAGCTCTGCCGCTTCTCGTTGTGCTGGCCCCACTGCGCGGCCGCCACGACCCAGACCTGGTTCTCGATGGCGCGCGCGCGCAGGAGGATGTGCCAGTGCGCCGCTCCAGTGTGGGCCGTGAACGCGGCCGGCACGAGCAGCACCTCGGCGCCGCGATCCTTGACCAGCCGGCGGTACAGCTCCGGGAAGCGCACGTCGTAGCAGATCGACATCCCGACCTTCGCGCCGCCGATGTCGGCGACGACGAGCTCCTCGCCCGCGCGCGTCGCGTCCGACTCGCGCAGCACCGCGCCGCCCGGGATGTCGACGTCGAACAGGTGGATCTTGCGGTAGCGCGCCGTGATCGCGCCGCGCGGATCCATGACGAGCGCGGTGTTGTAGGCCCGCTTCGGATCGCCGGGCACGAGCTCGGGGATCCCGCCGCCGACGATCCAGAGGTTGTGCCGCGTCGCCAGGTCGCGCAGCGTGTCGAGGATCGGCCCGCTCCCCTCGAGCGCCTCGGCGTGGGGCATCTTGTCGCCCTCGCCGCGGCCGATGAACGCGAAGCACTCGGGGAGCACCGCGAGCTGCGCGCCCTCGGCGGCCGCGCGCTCGACCAGCGCGCGGCAGGTCGCCAGGTTGGCCGGCAGGTCCGGCGTCGAGCAGATCTGGACCGCGCCTACACGAAGTTGCCAGGAGGCCATCCGCACCATCTACCACGGCGCGGGTCCGCGCCGGCCGTCATCCCCCGGCGCCACGGCGCGGGTCCGCGCCGGCCGTGACCGTCACAGGCCCGGCCGCAGCCAAAACGGAGGAAGCTCCGCTTCGTACGCCGATACGGATCAGATTCTCCCGCGGCCGCGGGGCGGAACGCCCCGCGAGCGCGCCTCGGCGCCTCGAGGCCGGGCGCCGCGCGGCCGGGCGCCGCGCCCCCCGCCGGCCGGGCAGCCCCTCTCCGAGGAGAATCGCGTGGGTTTCGCCCGGGATGAGGGCGCTTGCGATCTCCTCCGAGCCGCCTGCGCCCGCTCGGCCGCGCCCGCTTGCACGAAGCACTTGCCCGGATCTACGGCCGATGGTACCGATCCGCCAGCTTTATCGCTCTGCGGTGGGGTGGCCCGTTCGGCCACCTTTTTTTTCGCCTCGTTACTCGCTTCGTTACTCGCTTCGTTACTCGCCTCGTTACCCAAGCTTCGCACCCGCTCCCGACCATGTCCCGTAACCCGCTCCATGACCGCCTGGTCTCGATCGTCGAGCCCGTCTGCAAGGCAGCCGGCTTCGAGCTGATCGAGCTGCGCTTCCTGCTCGAGCAGGGCGGCTGGGTGCTGCGCGTCTGCGTGGACCTGCCGATCGATCCGGCGGTACCGCCGTCGGAGATCGCGGCGGACCGCGTCGATCTCGAAGGCTGCGAGGGCCTCTCGCGCGAGCTGTCGGCGGTGCTCGACGTCGCCGATCCGATCCCGCAGGCGTACTCGCTCGAGGTCGGCTCGCCGGGCATCGATCGCCCGCTGCGGACGGCCGAGCACTTCGCGTACTTCGCCGGCACCGAGGCGAAGATCCAGCTCGCCGTGCCACTCCAGACGGCGGGCGGCGAGCGCCGCAACTTCCGCGGGGTCCTCCGGGGCGTCGCCGGGGAGCCTGGCGCCGAGACCGTCTCGATCGAGGTCGACGGGCAGCTGTTCCAGCTCCCGCTCGCCGACATCGAGCAGACGCGGCTCGTCCCGGACTGGGACGCCGTGATGAAGGGCCAAAGCGGCCTCGGCGCGCGGGCGAATCAGCCCGTCAAGCCGGGCCACCGCCCGTCGCAGAAGCCCGCGCCCGGAGCGCACAAGATGGACAAGACCAAGCAAGCCCTCAAGCAGGGCCACAAGCACGGCCAGACGAAGAACTAGGACGGATCGAAGGGATTAGCGCCATGGAAGCCAAACTGGACATGGTCCTCGAGCAGGTAGGCCGGGACAAGAACATCGACAAGAGCGTGCTCATCAACGCGCTCGAGCAGGCCATCCTGACCGCCGCGAAGCGGACGTTCGGCGTCAACCGCGAGATGGAGGCCAAGTTCAACCCCGAGACCGGCTCGGTGGATCTGTTCCTGATCGTCAACGTCGTCGAGGACGACGACGCGATCGAGGGCCGCGAGATCACGGTGGCGCAGGCGCACAAGGCGGGCCTCGAGGCCGAGCTCGGCGACGAGCTCCTGTTCCAGGTCTTCTACCGCGCCGAGGACGAGGAGCGCGCGCGCGAGCAGGACGAGAAGTTCGGCGAGCTCATCGATCTCAGGAACGCGAGCAAGAAGTTCGGCCGGATCGCCGCGCAGACGGCGAAGCAGGTCATCTACCAGCGCGTCCGCGAGGCCGAGCGCGACAACGTCTACAACGAGTTCAAGGACCGGAAGGGCGAGATCATCTCGGGCATCGTGCGGCGCTTCGAGCGCGGCGCGCTGGTCGTCGACGTCGGCAAGGCCGAGGCCGTGCTGCCGATGCGCGAGCAGGTGCCGCGCGAGAGCTACCGCGTCGGCGACTCGATCAAGGCGTACTGCCTCGACATCGATCGCAACGCGCGCGGCCCGCAGGTCATCCTGTCGCGCACGCACAAGGGCCTGCTCGAGAAGCTGTTCGAGCAGGAGGTGCCGGAGATCTACGAGAAGATCGTCCGCATCGAGAGCTCGGCGCGCGAGCCGGGCGCGCGCGCCAAGATCGCCGTGTCGTCGCGCGACCGCGACGTCGATCCGGTCGGCGCGTGCGTCGGCATGAAGGGCAGCCGCGTGCAGGCGGTCGTCCAGGAGCTGCGCGGCGAGAAGATCGACATCGTGCCGTACGACGACGACCCGGCGCGCTTCGTGTGCAACGCGATCGCGCCCGCCGAGGTCTCGCGCGTCATCATCGACGCCGAGGGCCACCGCATGGAGCTGATCGTCCCCGACGACAAGCTCTCGCTCGCGATCGGCAAGAAGGGCCAGAACGTGCGGCTCGCGTCGCAGCTCACCGGCTGGCGCATCGACATCCACTCCGAGTCGAAGATCTACGAGCTCGAGCGCCGCGCGAAGGAGCAGATCTCGGCCGCGATCGACGGCGCGGGCTTCGACACGGCCCTCGCCGACACGCTGTTCAAGCTGGGCTGGCGCTCGGTCGCCGAGCTCGGCCGCGCGGCGATCGAGGAGCTGGCCGGCCTGCCGGGCGTCGGCGGCGAGGGCGCGCGCCGGATCATCGAGGCGGCGCAGGCGTACATGGCGACCGGCGGCCGCCGCCGCGACGACGCGCGCAAGGAGGCCGAGCGCCGCGCGCGGCTGTCGGGCAACGATCAGCTGCTCGAGCTGGATGGGGTGGACGACGACGTCCTCAACCTGCTCGCGCAGGCCAACATCCACTCTCCGGAGGACCTCATCAAGACCCCGATCGAGTCGCTCGCGACCCAGACCGGGATCGACATGGGAGATCTCGCCCGGCTCCGCCAGCGCGCCATCAGCTGGCTCTCGGAGGTTTCCTCCTGAGCGGGGTGATCGCCGATGGGGCGGGCGGGGCAGGCGGAGTGCGCCGCCGGGAGCCGATGCGGACCTGCACCGGCTGCCGGACCGTCGTGCCGCAGCGCGAGCTCGTCCGTGTTGCGGTCGACGGCGCGCGCCTGGTCCTCGACCGGGAGCGCCGGCGCGCGGGGCGAGGCGCCTACGTCCATCCGCGCACGTCCTGCGTGACCGTGGCGGGGCTCGCAAGGAGCTTGCGGCGCAAGGTGACGCCGCAGGACGTGCAACGAATCGTCACCCAATTGGGTGACTTGTCAGGTCCCGAAGACATTTCGAAGAACCACGACGAAGATCGCGATGATCTGGGGAAAAACGCCCCTGGCCTTACAGGTGCAATCACTGTAGAAACTCCCCCACGGATCAAGGCGAAGGATGACCGGAGCGAAGATGCGCGTGTATGAGATAGCCAAAGAGGTCGGCATCCCGAACAAGGACCTCATTGCCAAGATCCGCGCCCTCGGTCTCGAGGTGAACAACCATATGTCGTCGCTCGATGCAGATGACGTGGCTCGCATCAAGCGCTCCCTCGAGAAGGAGAAGCAGGCGGTCGCACAGCCGCAGCAGACGCAGAAGCTGTCCACCGGCACGGTGCTCCGCCGCCGCTCGTCGGGGCAGTCCGCCGAGTCCGACGATCGCTCCGCCGAGCGGCCGCCCGTCGCGCCGCCCTCGCAGCCGCCGTCCGGCGGGCCGGTGCTCCGCCGCCGCGTCGAGGAGTCGTCGGGCGCGCCGTCACCGCAGCCGCAGCAACGTGCGGTGCCCACGTCCGCGCCGGTCGCCGCGCGCCCGCAGCCCGCGCCCGTCGCGCGCCCGTCCGCGTCGCCCGCCGTCGAGCGCCCCGCCGCGGTGTCGCCCACCGCCCCTGCGCGCACGGCACCGGTGGTGCCCGCGGCCGAGCGTCCCGCAGCCCCGGCGCCCGCGGCCGAGGCGCGGCCCGTCGAGCGTCCGGTCGAGCGCGCCGTCGAGCGCCCGGTCGAGCGCGCCGTCGAGCGCGCCGTCGAGCGTCCGGTCGAGCGTCCCGTCGAGGCCGCCTCCGAGCGTCCGGTCGAGCGTCCGATCGAGCGCGCCGAGCCGACCGCCGAGCGTCCGGCTGCGTCCGTCGAGCGCCCCGCCGCCGCGGCCGCCGCGTCCGTCGAGCGCCCCGCCGCGCCCGTCGAGCGTCCGTCCGCGCCCGTCGAGCGTCCGTCCGCGCCCATCGAGCGTCCCGCCGCCGCGGCTCAGCCGGCCGCGCCGTCGCCCGCGGCTCAGCCCGCGCCGGAGCGTCCGGCCGTCGCTGAGCGTCCGGCCGTCGCTGAGCGCTCCGCCACCGAGCGCCCGGCCGCCGAGCGCTCCGCCGCCGAGCGTCCCGCCGCCGAGCGTCCCGTCGCCGAGCGTTCCGCCGAGCGAGCCGCCGCGGCGCCGCGGCCCGCGCAGCAGCCCACCGCCCGTCCGGCTCCGGCGGCCGCCGCGTCGCAGCAGCCCGCGCCGGCCGGCGATCGCCCGAAGTCGCGCGTCATCGTGAACGGCCCGCAGATCGTCAGCCGCGACGGCACGCCGCCGCAGCCCGAGCGCGCCGCGACGCGCGCGTCCGACCAGCCGCCGCCGTCGACGCCGCTGCCGCCGCGCGTGGTCTCGCCGCGCTCGTCGGCACACTCCCAGGCCGAGTCGCCGCGCACCGTCCAGGACGTCGCGGGATCGGCGCGCAGCCGCTTCGAGCTGGAGCTCGAGCGGGCCCGCGCCCGCACCGCCGAGAAGCCGAACTCGCCGCCGACCGAGGCCGCGCCGGCGCCCGCGCCGCCGCCGCCGGTGACGCGCGATCCGGCGCGCCCTGCCGTCGGCACGGTCATCTCGCTGCCGCCCCGCATCAAGATCACCGAGCGCGCGCCGATGGGCGGGCGCCCGGCGCCGGGCCCGCAGCCCGTCAACCCGATCCGCGGTCGGTTCGCGCAGCAGCAGCAGCGCGGCGGCCCCCGCGGGCCCGGCGGACGCCCCGGCGGACCCGGCGGGCGCCCCGGCCAGAACGACTTCGGTCGCAAGAAGCTGCCCCTCGGCAAGAAGGGCAAGCAGACGCTGCTCACCACGCCCGCCGAGCACAAGCGCGTGATCCGGATCGAGGACACGATCATGATCGCGGACCTCGCGCGCAGCATGGGCATCAAGGCCCCCGAGGTGCTGAAGAAGCTCTGGGGCATGGGCATGACCGGCGTGAACATCAACGCGTCGATCGACTTCGACACCGCCCAGATCCTCGCGAGCGAGTTCGGCTACGAGGTCCAGAACGTCGCGTTCAAGGAGGAGGACGTCTTCGCCCAGAAGGGCGACGAGCCGGACCAGCTCGCGCACCGGTCGCCGGTCGTCACCGTCATGGGCCACGTCGACCACGGCAAGACGTCGCTGCTCGACGCGATCCGCAAGTCGCGCGTCGCGGCGGGCGAGGCCGGCGGTATCACGCAGCACGTCGCCGCTTACAAGGTCCAGGCGGCCGGCCACGGCGACATCGTGTTCCTCGACACGCCGGGCCACGAGGCGTTCACCGAGATGCGCGCGCGCGGCGCGCAGGCCACCGACATCGTCGTCCTGGTCGTCGCCGCGAACGACGGCGTCATGCCGCAGACGCTCGAGGCGCTCGCGCACGCCAAGGACGCGGGCGTCACGATCATCGTCGCGGTCAACAAGGTCGATCTGCCGGACGCGCAGCCGGACCGCGTGCGCCAGCAGCTCGCCGATCACGGCCTCATTCCCGAGGAGTGGGGCGGCGAGACGATCTACGTCAACGTCTCGGCGCTCAAGAACCAGCACATCGACAAGCTGCTCGAGTCGATCGCGGTCTCGGCCGAGATGCTCGAGCTGCGCGCGAACGCCGACAAGTCGGCGTCCGGCGTCGTGATCGAGGCGCGCCTCGATCGCAACCGCGGCCCGATGGCCACGATCCTCATCCAGGAGGGCACGCTGCGCGTCGGCGACATCCTCGTCGCCGGCCGCACGTTCGGCAAGGTGCGCGCGATGCTCGACGATCGCGGCCAGTCCCTCGAGGAGGCGGGCCCGTCGACGCCGATCGAGGTGCTCGGCCTCGACGGCGTCCCGGAGGCCGGCGATCAGGTCAACGCCGCCGAGGACGACAAGGTCGCCAAGCAGGTCGTCGAGCACCGCCGCCAGCAGGAGCGCAAGCGCGAGCTGTCGTCGAAGTCGCGCATCTCGCTCGAGAACCTGATGGAGCGCAACTCCGAGGGTGCCACCAAGGAGCTCAAGATCGTCCTCAAGGCGGACGTCCAGGGCTCGGCCGAGGCGCTCAAGGCCGCGCTGTCGAAGCTGTCGACCGAGAAGGTCAAGGTCAACGTCATCGGCGCCGCCGTCGGCGGCATCACCGAGAGCGACGTCAACCTGGCCAAGGCGGGCGGCGCGATCATCGTCGGGTTCCACGTCCGTCCGGCCGGCAAGAGCAACAAGCTCGCCGAGCAGGAGGACGTCGAGATCCGCCTCTACGACATCATCTACGACGCGCTCGACGACGTGAAGGCGGCGATGGCGGGCCTCCTCGCCCCGATCAAGCGCGAGGTGCCGATCGGCAAGATGGCCGTGCGCGAGACGTTCTCCATCCCGAAGATGGGCACGGTCGCCGGCTGCATGGTCACCGAGGGCAAGGTCAACCGGAAGGCGCACCTCCGCGTCATCCGCGACGCCGTCCAGGTCTACGAGGGCAAGGTCGGCAGCCTGCGCCGCTTCAAGGAAGACGTCAGCGAGGTCCAGCACGGCTTCGAGTGCGGCGTGATGGTCGCCGGCTGGAACGAGATCAAGCAGGGCGACATCATCGAGGCCTACGAGGTCATCGAGGAAGCCGCGCAGCTGTGACCTCGTAGCGCCGCCATGTACGTCGGCGTCGTCCGGCTCACGGTCGTGATCGATCAGAGCCATTCGCTCAAGGAGAAGCGGATGGTGATCCGCCGCGTCAAGGATCGGGTGCGCGAGCGGCTCGGCGTGGCGATCAACGAGGTAGGCGAGCTCGATCGCTGGCAGAGCGCCGAGCTCGGCTGCGCGGTGACGAGCGGCGAGCGGCAGAAGGCGCTCGAGATCCTCGACGACGTCGTCCGCGTGGTGTCGGGCGCGACCATCGCGGCCGGCGCCGCGGTCACGGCCGTCGCGAAGGACGTGTGGACGTTCGACGTGCCGGCCGCGCCGCACGCGCCCGTCGACGATCGGACCGGCTCGGGCGACAAGGCGGCGGGCGCCGCCGGCGATGACTGGGTGCCCGACGCGTGGAAGGACGAGCTGGATCCGACGTGAGCGGCCCGCGGTGCGGCTCCCCGCGGCGCTGGCACGCGGAGCTGCGCACTTGGCACCGCGGGAGTGAACGAGGTAGGGTCGGTGAGTGGAGGACGCCTCGTGAGTCAGCGCAAGGCGCGCGTCGAGCATGCCCTCCGCGACGTGCTCACCGAGCTGATCGCGAGCGAGGTGAAGGATCCGCGCGTCCGCGCCGCCGCGCTCGTGACCGTCACGAAGGTCGAGCTCAACGTCGACATGGCGGTGGCCAACGTCTACGTGTCGGTCGTAGGTAGCGAAGCCGTGGCCGACGGTGTGCTCGCCGGGCTGTCGAAGGCGGCCGGCTTCCTGCGCGGCCCGGCGGCGCGCCGGCTGGCCTTGCAGCGCGCGCCGGAGCTGCGGTTCCACCACGACGTGTCCGTCGACATGAGCGACAAGCTGGCGGCGATCCTGCGCGAGGACGAGGAGAAGGCGCGGGCCGCGGGCCGCGGCCCGGCGGCGCCTGCCGCTGCGGAGCCTGCCGCCGCGGCGCCCGCCGCCGCGGCGCCCGCCGCGGCCGGCGAACCGGACCATGAGGTGGCCGCCGAGGCCGGGGAGCGCCTCCCGTGAGCACGACCGAGGTGCGTACCCGGCGCGTGACCGCGCCGATCCAGGTGCCGGACGTGCAAGCCGCGCTCGAGCGCGCGTGCGCCGTGCTGCGCGGCGCGCGCCGGATCCTCCTGACGAGCCACCGCCGCCCCGACGGCGACGGCACCGGCTCGATGGCCGGGCTCGCCTCGCTCCTGCGCGCCGCGGGCAAGACAGCCGTCATCTACTCGGTCGATCCGATCGCGCGGCGGTACAAGTGGCTGCCGCTCGTCGACTCGACGGTGCACACGATCCCGTTCGACGAGCGCTTCGACTGTGCGATCGTCGTCGACTGCGCCGACATCTCGCTGCTCGGCGACACGCTGCCGCCGCCCGAGGTCTGCGGCCAGCTCATCACGCTCGATCACCACGCGAGCGGCCGCCCGTTCGGCGACATCCCCGTCTGGGATCCCGCGGCCTCGGCCGTCGGCGTGCTCGTGTTCCGGATCGCCCAGCACCTCGGCTGGCCGATCACCGCCGAGGCCGCCGTCCCGCTCTACGTCTCGCTGATCAGCGACACCGGCGGGTTCCGCCACGCCAACACGAACGCCGAGGCGCTGCACGTCGCCTCCGAGCTGATCCGGCTCGGCGTGGTTCCGGCGACGATCGCGGCCTCGCTCGAGGAGCGGCCGAGCCCCAGCAAGCTGCGCCTGCTCGGCAGCGTGCTGTCGACGCTCGAGCTGCAGTGCGCCGGCCGCGTCGGCGTGCTGACGGTGACGACCGACATGGTCGAGGGCGCGCGCGCGTCGTGGGAGGACATCGAGGGCATGGTGAACTGGGCGCGCAACGCCGAGGGCGTGCAGGTCGGTGTCCTCCTGACGACCGCCAAGGGCGGCGGCGTCCGCGTGTCGATGCGCTCCCGCAGCGAGCGCATCGACGTCGGGAAAGTCTGTATGACGCTCGGCGGCGGGGGACACCCCGGCGCGGGCGGCTGCCACATCGAGGGGGACTTGGCCGTCACGAAAGAGCGCGTCGTGCGCGCCCTGGACACGGCCTTCAACCGCGGCCGCCCGACCACGGAGCCAGCAGCCGAGCCGCAGGGCGGGTGATACCATGCGCGCTCATGAGCGAAGTGAATCGACGCGGCTGGTGCGCGCTGGGCGCAGTCCTGCTCGCGTCCGCCGCCGCGTGCGGTGACGACATCCGCCCCCAGCGCCCCGACGCGGCGCCGGGCACCCCCGACGCGGCGCCGGAGCCCGACGCGGCGATCGACGCGCCGCCCGTGAACCCCCTCGACAAGCTCGCCGGCACCGGCCTGTGCGCCAACCCGGAGTGCACGCAGTTCAGCGTGGGTGTCCGCGAGTACGTGCCGCGGTTCCAGCTCTGGGACGACGCCGCCACCAAGCGGCGCTGGATCTACCTGCCGCCGGGCACCAAGATCGACACGACCGACATGGATTACTGGGTGTTCCCCGTCGGCACGAAGCTGTGGAAGGAGTTCTCGCGCGACGGGACGCGCGTCGAGACGCGGCTCCTCATGAAGCAGATCGCCGACGACACGACACCCGGCGCGTGGTTCTACGCGACGTACCAGTGGAACCAGGCGCAGAACGACGCGATGGTGGTGACCTCCGGCGTGCGGGACGCCAACGGCACGCAGCACGACATCCCGTCGCGCTCCGACTGCCGCGCGTGCCACGATCGCCTCCAGCCGACGCGCATCCTCGGCTTCGGCGCGATCCAGCTCGACTACGACGCGCCCGCCGGCATGCCCGATCTCGACAGCCTGATCGCCGACGGCCTGCTCTCGGCGCCTCCGGCCGGCGGATCGCCGCACTTCCCGCTGCCGGGCACCGCCGTCGACACGACGGCGCTCGGATACCTCCACGCGAACTGCGGCCACTGCCACAACCCGACGAGCGACGTCGCCATGGGTACGAGCCCGCTCGATCTCCGGCTGCGCGCGTCGATGCTCGCCACCGTCGCCGACACGCCGGCCTACAAGACGGCGGTCGGCATCGACGCCTCGATCCCGTACACCGAGAACGGCCAGATGTACACGAAGCTGATCGTCCCGCAGGATCCGCAGATCTCGGCGGTGATCTCGCGCATGAACACGACCATGGAGCTGCGCTTCATGCCGGCCGTCGCCGTCGAGACCGTCGATCCAGCTGGCCAGCAGGCGCTCGTCGCGTGGATCAACTCGCTGTAGCGCGGCGGGAGCTCGGCGCGGGAGATCGCATGCTGGACGGCGTGCTCGTGCTCGACAAGCCGGCGGGGCTGTCGTCGGCCGCCGCGGTGGATCGCGTCAAGCGCGCGCTCGACGCCGAGCGCGCCGGGCACGGCGGCACGCTCGATCCGATCGCGACCGGCGTCCTGCCGATCTGCCTCGGCGTGGCCACCAAGCTCGCGCAGTACCTGCTCGCGGACGACAAGGCGTACGAGGCGGAGGGCGTGCTCGGCATCGCCACCGACACGCTCGATCGGACGGGCAAGATCGTCGCCGAGCGCCCGGTCGCCATCGCCGAGGCGGCGCTCCGGGCCGCGCTCGCGCGCCGCGTCGGCGAGCAGGAGCAGACGCCGCCCGCGTTCTCGGCGATCAAGCAGGACGGCGTGCGGATGTACCGGCGCGCCCGCGCGGGCGAGGCGGTGCGGCTCGAGCCGCGGCGGATCCGGATCGATCGCCTCGAGCTCATCGCGTTCGAGCCGCCCCGGTTCCGGATCGCCGTCGCGTGCAGCAAGGGGACGTACATCCGCAGCCTCGTCGCGGATCTCGGCGCGGACGTGGGCTGCGGCGCGCACCTGGCCGAGCTGCGGCGCACGCGCAGCGGCCGGTTCGGGATCGAGGACGCCATCCCGCTCGAGCGGGTGACTCCCGAGACGGCCGCCGCCCACCTGGTGTCGCTCACGGTGGCGACCGGCCTGCCGGTGATCGCGGTGCGCGCGGCGCTCGTCGGGCCCGTGCGCTCCGGCGTGCAGCTCCCGCTCGCGGTGCTCGGGGCGGAGCTGGCGGCGCCCGCGGAGCCGGCGGCGCCCGGGCCGGCCGGGCGGTTCCAGCTCGTTGACGAGGCGGGACGGCTGCTCGCGATCGTCCGCGCCGAGGGCGGGCGCGTCATCTACGACCGGGTCTTCGGCGCTGGCGCGGGGGCCGCCGAGGGCGCCGCCGAGGGCGCCGCCGAGGGCGCCGCCGAGGGCCCTGCCGAGGGCCCGGACGATGCCGCCAACGCTTGACGATCGCCGCGGTTTCCACCAATCTCCGCCACGACCACGGCACTCGTTCACGACGGACGCGGCCGCTGGCGACTGGAGCCTCTCATGCCCGCTTCGATCTCTCCTGTCCGAAAAGCCGACACAATCTCCAAGTTCCGGCAGCACGACTCTGACACCGGCTCGCCCGAGGTCCAGGTCGCGCTGCTCTCCGAGCGCATCTCGCACCTGACCGAGCACCTGAAGGCGAACCACAAGGACCACCACAGCCGGCGCGGCCTGCTCAAGATGGTCGGCCAGCGCCGCGCGCTCCTCGATTACCTGAAGCGCAAGAACCTCGACCGCTACCGCAAGCTGATCGACACGCTCGGCCTGCGCCGCTAACCATGCGCCTGCCGGCGCTCGCGCTCTTCGGGATCGCGTGCAGCGTCGCGCTGGCCCCAGCGTGTGGCCGCAAGAAGTCCCGGCGCAGCGAGCGGCACGCGCTCGTCGATGCCGGCTCCGGCACCGCCGCCCCCGCGCGCGAGCGAGTGCCCGATCGGATCGAGGGCACGCTCACGCTCGACGGCGCGCCGCTCGCGATCGTCGCGTGCAGGCCCGGCCGCGATCCCGATCTCTACGTCGATCTCGTGACCGCGGCCGGCGCGCTGCGCTTCGTCAGCGGCGAGACCGAGCGGATGTTCTGGAACCCGCGGCCGGACGCGCGAACGCGCGGCGAGGCGATCGCCTGCTCGATCCCGCACCGGAGCTGGGGCGGCGGCAACCGCGCGGCCGGCGCTGCGTACTTCCGCGGCGAGCTCGCGTTCTCGTGCCGCGGCGCGCCCGGCGCGCCCGGCAAGCTCGAGGGCAAGCTCGAGGGCAAGGTCTCGCTCGACTGCGGCGACATCCGTCCGGACGAGCGCGCGGCGCTCGACGCGCAGCGCCGCAAGCGGCGCAAGGAGCAGGAGCAGGCCGGCTCAGGCTCAGGCTCAGGCTCAGGCTCGGGCTCAGGCTCAGGCTCAGGCTCGCAGCCGCCCTGAATGCCAATCAACGAAGTGATCACCTCCTCCGAAAATATCGGTCGGACCACCTGCCCGGCGGATCCATACACTTTCCTTTCGGCAGTGACTGTGTAATTACTCCGACCGGAACAAAACCCAAGTCAACGTCAACACATCGACACTAGCGTCGTCGAGCTGACCCCCGAGATCGCGCTGGTTTGATCGTTCTGTCGAGGCTCCTTCTCGTCGCTGGCCCGCCACCTGGCCGCCGCGAGGGAGGTTGGACAGAGGGACCAGGCCGCGGAGCTCGCAGCCAGGCGGCGCGCTCTGTGAGGAGAAGCGTATGCCTTTCGTTCGCGAGACCGCCATCGTCGGCGGCAAGGAGATCATCGTCGAGACCGGCAAGTGGGCCAAGCAGGCCGGCGGCTCGGTCGTCATTCGCTGCGGAGACAGCATGGTCATGGTCGCTGCCTCGGGCAGCCAGCAGCCGCGCGAGCTCGACTTCATGCCGCTGACCTGCGAGTACCAGGAGAAGTTCTACTCGTCGGGCAAGATCCCCGGCAGCTTCTTCCGCCGCGAGGGGCGCTCCACGAACGACGAGATCCTCGTCGCGCGCCTCATGGATCGGCCGGTGCGCCCGCTGTTCCCCAAGGGCTGGTTCATCGACACGCAGGTGATCGCGAACGTCATCTCGTTCGACAAGGAGAACGCCACCGACGTGCTCGCGATGACCGGCGCGTCGGCCGCGCTGCACATCTCGGATCTGGTCTGGGGCGGGCCGCTCGCGGGCGTCCGCGTCGGCCGCATCGACGGCCAGTTCATCGCCAACCCCACGTTCGCCGAGCGCGAGAAGTCGGACATCGACATCATCGTCGCGGCGAGCAAGGACGCGATCATGATGGTCGAGGGCGAGATGCAGGAGCTGCCCGAGAACGTCATCATCGACGCGCTCATGTTCGCGCACGAGGCCGTGCAGCCGCTGATCGAGCTGCAGGAGCGGCTGCGCGCCGCCAACGGCAAGGAGAAGCGGCCGTTCACGCCGCCGGTCGTCGACGAGGCCCTGGCCGCGCGCGTGAAGGAGCTCACGTGGGACCGGCTCGCCGCCGCGATGTCGACGAGGGACAAGAAGGCGCGGCGCGAGGCGATCTCCGCGGCGCACCTCGAGACGCGCGCCGCGCTCACCGCCGAGGGCCAGCCGTGGGCCGGCAAGGCCAAGGACGTCGACGCCGCGTTCGGCAAGGTGCAGAAGAAGCTGGCCCGCAGCACCACGCTGGCCACGCGGCGCCGCATCGACGGCCGCCACCCCGACGAGGTCCGCCAGATCACGATCGAGACCGGCATTCTGCCGCGCGCGCACGGCTCGGCGCTGTTCACGCGCGGCGAGACGCAGGCGCTCGTCGCGGTCACGCTCGGCACGAAGTACGACGAGAAGAAGCTCGACACGCTCCTCGGCGACCGGAAGAAGACGTTCTACATGGACTACAACTTCCCGCCGTTCTCGACGGGCGAGGTGAAGCCCCTGCGCGGCCAGTCGCGCCGCGAGGTCGGCCACGGCTTCCTCGCCGAGCGGTCCGTCGAGGCGGTGGTGCCGATCTACGAGGACTTCCCGTACACGATCCGCGTCGTGTCCGACATCCTCGAGTCGAACGGCTCGTCGTCGATGGCCTCGGTGTGCGGCGGCTCGCTCGCGCTGATGGACGCCGGCGTGCCGACGAAGGCGCCCGTGGCCGGCATCGCGATGGGCCTCATGAAGGAGGGCGAGGACTACGTCGTCCTGTCCGACATCCTCGGCGACGAGGATCACCTCGGCGACATGGACTTCAAGGTCACCGGCACGCGGCGCGGCGTGTGCGCGCTGCAGATGGACATCAAGGTCGACGGCCTGACCCGCAAGATCCTCGAGGAGGCGCTCGATCAGGCCAAGCGCGGCCGGCTGCACATCCTCGACAAGATGGACTCCGCGATCTCGGGCCCGCGCGACGAGGTGTCGGTGTTCGCGCCGCGCATCGTCACGGTCCAGATCAAGCCGGACAAGGTCCGCGACATCATCGGCCCCGGCGGCAAGACGATCCGCGCGATCCAGGAGCAGACCGGCGCCCAGATCGACATCGCCGACAACGGCGTGGTGTCGATCGCGTCGTCGGACTCCAAGAGCCTCGAGCAGGCGCAGGCGCTGATCTCGGGCCTCACGATGGAGCCCGAGGTGGGCCAGTTCTATAACGGCATCGTGAAGAAGATCGTCGAGATCGGGGCGTTCGTGGAGATCATCCCGGGCACCGATGGCCTGCTCCACATCTCGGAGATCTCGAAGGAGCGCATCCGCGCCGTCGAGGATGTCCTGTCCGAGGGCGACGAGGTGATCGTCAAGTGCATCAAGGTCGACCGCGACGGCAAGATCCGCCTGTCGCGGCGCGAGGCGCTGGACGCGAACCCGGCGCCCGAGGACGTGCACAACTACATCGTCTAAAAGCGGACGCCGCTCCCGGCGGCGCCGGGGTAAGCTCGCCGAAGTGGCGAAGCTGAACCAGGTCCTGGCGATCGAGAAGGGCATCAAGACCCGCGTCTACGCGGAGTTCACCGAGCTGCATCAGGCGACGCAGAAGGCGCCGCTCATGAACGGCTTCCACAAGTCGTATCAGCCGCGCGACGAGGACGGCGAGACGTACCCGTCCGAGTCGCAGAAGGTCCAGCACAACGCGACCGAGGTCCTCGAGCGCGTCGCGGCGTCGCTCGCCGAGCTGTTCGACATCACGGCGACCAAGGACTGGACGAACTGCAACGCGCGCGCGGACGTGGTCGTCGACGGGCGGGTCCTCCTCAAGGACGTGCCCGCGACGTACCTCCTGTTCCTCGAGAAGCAGCTCCAGGATCTGCACACGTTCATCGCGAAGATGGCGGAGCTCGATCCGGGCAGCGACTGGTCGGTCGATCCGGGCACGGGCCTGTACAAGACCGACACGACGCTGACGCAGCGCACGAAGAAGGTGCAGCGGCCGATCACGCTCTACGAGGCCACGAAGGAGCACCCCGCGCAAACGCAGCTCATCACGGAGGACGTGATCGCGGGGACGTGGATGACGATCAAGTACTCGGGCGCGATGCCAGCGCCGCGCAAGAAGCAGCTGCTCGGCCGGATCGAGAAGCTGTCGAACGCGGTGAAGTTCGCGCGCGAGCAGGCCAATTCCGCCGAGGCGACCGACAAGAAGCTCGGCAAGGAGGTGTTCGACTTCCTGTTCGGCTCCTGATGCTTTTCGTTTCTTGAGATGGAGACAGACTCAACCTGATGTTCAATCTGACTCGAAGACGGCTCTGCCCGGCGTGGAGGTTCAAGTCCTCCCTGTATCACCCATGCGATCCAGTGGCGGAATGGTAGACGCGCGGCGCAAACTCGCGCCGTGTCGGGCGAGCCAGACGAAGGCCTGAAGCTATCTCCCAACCTCAAGACGCCGAGCTCACCGTCTCTTCCTTCGGCGTGAATGCCCGAGATACCGGTTCGAATCCGGTGGCCCACTCCACAGCAGTCCTCGTGTGGGCCTGGACAAATGGCAAGTTGCGGGCACGTAGATCTGAACGCTGATAACTGCCGTCGGTGAGCGAACACGGCACCCCCGCGGAGTGATCCGCGAGGTCAGGTTCCTGGGGGCCGGATACAGCCCCTTGGGACCGCTTTTTCGGCGCGGCCCCGCGAGCTCACGGCCTCACAAAGACCGACTCGCCTGGACGCCACGAATGGGCGAAATTTTTCGCGTGCGATTCCTCGTCGTTGCGCGGGCTGTAACGAGCACTGTAACGGGACGCGTCGCCATCGCCGGTTTCGGCCGCCTCGGCGCCCGCCGCGACCGGCAGCGCGATCACGGCGCCCCGGCCCTGTGTCCGGCGCGAGACCTTGAGCTTGGTAACCTCGGCGCACGTCCGCTCCCACTGGAGGCCGCGGTTGTAGCCGTCGAACGCCGAGCGCCGCTTCTTCGTGTGGGTGACGCGGGTCTCGATCACGTGCTGATCGGCGCCATCCTCCAGCGCAAGTGTGATGAAGGTAGATTTCCCACGACGCTGGCGCTCGTGGGTGATTCCATCGTGATCAGCGACTCCAGCGCCATCCTCTTGCTCCGCCACGACATCCGATAGCGTCGCGCTTCTACTGCCGAGCGCGGGCAGGGAGCGCCCCGCTCGACCCGGCGCGATCGGCCCCCGCGAGTTGCCCCGGTAGCAAGGTCACCGCCGCCGGAGTTGTGACGACGCTGGCCGGCACCGCGGGCGTATCGGGGAGCACCGACGGCGAGGCGCGCCGATGGCACGGGTGCCGCGGCACGCTTCGCCGGTCCGGCATCTACGTAGCCCCGCCGGAGCGATGTTGTGAAGCTGAACAGCCACGCTCGCAACCGCGACCACGTGATCCTCCACGTGTGGCGCGCTGTGCTCCTGGGGCGACGATGGTTACCTGGCCTTCGAGATCCAGAACCTCTCCGCCATGTTCCCGAAGAAGAAGTCCCGTCCGTCGAGGCCGCGCGCCTCGCACGTGAAGGCCCGACCCGGTACGCCCGCGTCGTCCCATGACCCGATCCAGCCCCTCATCGCCGGCCGCGAGTTCGATGATGCCGAGGAGCCCACGGTCAAGCGCGTGAAGGAGCCTGCCGAGAGGGCGCGCGCCGAGCGGCTGCTCGCCTGGAACGCCTCGGGGTGTTGCTCGCCGCGCACGCCCGCCCACCGTCTCGCGCTCGCGATGCACATCGTCGAGGGTCAACGCTTGCGGCGCGCTGGGTGTGTCCGCCGAGGAGGAGGACCGGATCGCTAACCTGGTTCGGCGACGCTTACCTCGCCCGCGACGCGGAGGCCAGTCTTACCTCATGATGGAGCACGTCGACGGGTCCACCGATGTCAAGCCGAGCAACGCGTGGGAGGGCGCCGTGAGGCTCGCCGACTTCGGCCTGGCCCGGATGGTCGATAGGATCCTGCCCCCCAGCGCGAACGCGGGCGAGGGAACCCCCGGCTACCTGTCACCCGAGCAGGCGCACCGCCGCCGGAGGGGCAGCAGGACGGCCATGCCTCGCCAGCACGCTGGACCCGTTAGGCCATCGGGGGCGGCGGTGGGCGCTCGCGTGCATCGCGCTGGCGCTCGTGCTCGCGACGACGACCGCGTTCCTCGTCCTGCCGTGAAAGATGCGACGCCGCGCGCTGGACACGGGGCGCGGAAGTGCTCCACGCTGGCGAGATGGGGCGTGTAGTGAACGCGGCCCGGGTGGTCATTGTAGTCGCCGCGCTATGCGCAACCACGACATCTCCGCGTGCGCAGCCACCATCGACGCTACCGTTTGAGATCCAGAACGGTCGCGGTGCAACTGGTCTTGTGTTCGAAGCACCCGCAGCTCCCGCGGGGCCGACACCGTGGGCACGTACGATCCGGGTCGTCGTCGGCGGCGAGGTAAAGCAGTCGACCGAGAAGTTGCGGATCAAGGATTGCGTCGTCGAGACCGATGCTGGCATCGCCGAGACGTTGCGGGCATCAGAACCACCCGTGCAGGATCTGCTTCCTGGTGCCTCGCTCCCGATGGAGATCCGAGGCGCGTTCCAGCGTCCGGGCACCTACAAGGGTGAGCTTGTGCTCGTGCAGGAGGCGCGAGTGCGCGTCGTACCGATCCGGATCACGATCGGGGCACCGCCCGCGCCGGTGGCCCCGACGCCGCTGCCGATCCAGAGCCATGGCGGCGGTGCGGTCTTGCTCACTGACGGCGATCGGACCACGTGGCAGCTCGAGCTTCGCAATACAGGGTTGGCGCGCCTCGACATCGACCTCTTGGTGGCAGCGATCGCGCGGGTCGATAAGGCGAGCAACCCGACGTACCGCCTGAAGATCCCACTCGGAGACATCAAGGCGACCGCCACGCCGCTCGATCCGGGCGCACTCGGACGGGCCGAAATTGGCGGCGAATCGCTCGAACATGCGATCGACGAGCCCGGCATTTATGAAGTCGAGGTGCTGCTTCGGGACGCGGCCGGCCGACATACACCGTCGTCGGTCACGACGATCGTGTACCGGCGGCGGCCATGGTGGTGCGCGGTGAGCGCGATCGCCCTCGGTGCGCTGGTGGCGGCGATCGTCCGGTGGTTCTTAGAGGGAGGTGAGTGGCGCATCAGGCTGCGCGACCAGATTCAGCTCTTGCTGCAGCGGATCCGGATCGCGCGGGACGCGGCACGTGGCGACGCGGTGAGCGCAGCGGCGCGCGAACTCGAGGTGGCCGTCGAGGACCAGCGGCGTCAGCTCCGATGGTTTCCCGAGCCCGTACGGAAGCAGAAGGAGGTAATAGATCGAGCCGAAGCACGGCTGATGCTGTTGCTAGAGAGCCAGGATGCCGCGGCTCGGATCGAGAGGCTTGAGCCAGCGCGGCAGGGTGCCTTGCGCAAGCGGCTCGACGAAGTGCTGGCTGCCGTGCGTGTCGATCTCGGTGACGAAGCAATCAAGAAGCAGCGCGAAGTGGTGGCGCAGCTCGGTGTGGATGCGGTGTGGCGCGAGCAGCTGGCCGACTGGCTGGGGGAGCTGGACAAGCAATACGCGTTCCAGCTGCCTGGGGCGAGTGCGCGTCTCGAGATGGTGCTTGGTGAGCTCGGAGGTTCGATTGAAGAGGCTCGTCGCGCACTCAGTGCCGATCGGCTTGACGAGGCGCACCGCGCGCTTGAGGCGCTGCAGCTGCGGCTCGAGGAGGCCGTGGCCGCGGAACTCGAGGAGCTCGCCGCAGCCGAGGAGCCTCCGCTCGGTGTTTCGGTCGAAGCGTTCCAGGCGGTGGCAAGCGGCATTCGCGCGCAGCTCGCGGTTGTTCGCGACGTAAGGGCGAGCCGGACGGTGCGTAAGGAGGCATTCCGGTCGGCGCAGCGCCGCTACATTGAGCTTGTGGTGAACGGTCTCGCCGACGAAGCCGAGCGCAGGGCCGCGGCGTACCTGCCTGCTACGGCGCGGTTGCGCGCGATCGCCAGCGATCTGCGCCAAGCGCTCGGCAAGGACCTCGCCGATGTAGCGGCGCGTTACGGGTCGCTGCGCGCGGAGATCGAGCGCATCGGCCAATCCCCGGTCCGGCCTGTGCCGGTCGGCACGAAGGCACTTGACCTTGTCGCGTGGATTCCGCGGCTATTCCTCTCGCGTGGCGACGTGGAACGCCCGTTGGCCGTGGCGTCCCCGAGGGTGCCACCCTCGAACCGCGTTGCGAATACAATGCGCTGGGCAGTGAACGCTGTCGTCTTCGCGCTCGCCGTCGCATCAGGCTTCAGGGTGCTGTGGGTCGGCGACCTCTCATGGGGGACGTGGGGGGCGATGCTTACGGCGTTCCTCTGGGGCGCCGGCGTGCAGACCGCTGGCAACGCGCTTTCTGAGGTGACCTCCCTGCGCGACAAGCTTACCGGATCACGCACGCCATGATCGCCGACGGGGTAGGCCGAGCGATCGTGGCGATCCTCGACGAGAACGACGTGTTGCTCGGGACCGGCTTCCTGATCGGCCTCGGCGGCGAGGTGCTAACCGCAAAGCACGTCCTCCGCGGGCGCGACGCGGTCCAGGTCCAGTTCCCGAGCAACGTTTTCTTACTCGACGCGGTTACGATCGCCGAGGGCACAGGTACCGGCGACGGCGACTGGGCGCTCCTCCGCGTTGAACCCGTCGCCGTTCCGGCCGGCACCGCGCCGACCCCGTGGTCTCCGCTGGGCGACCTCGCGGAGGCCGACTGGTTCTCGATTGGTCACGCCGGCCTGCGTGCCGGAACGCGCGGTGGGTTTCACGGCAGGATCGTCGTAGCTTCGGCGAAGCTGGAGTTGTTCTGCACTCAGCTCGACCGGGCGTTCGAGGACGATGCAGAGGGGCTGTCCGGGGCGCCCTGTGTCGTCGGGGGCGAGGTCGTAGGGCTGATCGTCTCCGTGTTGGCTGACGCGCGCCGGGCTCTGCCATCGGGATCGGGCGAGCATCTGCGGCTGCCCATCGCTGCAGCTGAGGTCCATGCGATTCCACTGGAGGCGATCGCCGCAAAATGCCCGCACATCCCAGACGAGGCCACTGAACTGCCTTGGCAGGCGCACTTCACCGGCGCGGTCAGGGAGCTCAACCAGGAGCTACAGCGGCGAGCGGCCCGTACGGCCTCGGTACGTAATCCGATCGATGGTCCGAGGCTGCCCCGTCGCATCGCTCGTGAGATGATCCGCGGCAAGGCCATCCGCACCTCGCAGGTCATCGCAGATGTCCGAGTCGGCTTCCCCGATGTGATTGTCGATCGGTTGATGGGGTTGGCCCGGACACTGTGGGTCGAGAGGGCTTCAGCCGAGCATCTCGCGACGATCGCGACGGTGCCAGCCACTGGTCTCCTGGCGACGGAACTCGACTGGTCCGCGCAGCACCACTTCAAACGCGCGGAGGAACACCACCGCGTGAACGTGTCCGGCTCCGATCGATGGGGGCACGTTCTCGTGCAGAGCGTGCACGAGGAGCCCTTCGTCGAGAGCGTCGTTGAGGACATCCGACACCAGCTCGATCCAGCAGGGAACCCGCGACGGATCGAGTTCCGGCTTTTGCGCGAGCGGATCGTCGCGTTCGTGGCCTGCCCGCCACGCGAGGACCTCGTGCAGCGGTTGTGCAAAGAGTGGCCGCAACTCGTCGTGGTGTTTCTGTCTCGCGCGACGCCGAGCGGCGGTGTTTCCTCGGTCGTGCAGGTGACCCCTGGCCCGAGCGTCCATGACGAGGAGCAGGCCGAGTTCGAGAACGAGTACGCGGCGAGCTTACTCGCAAGGAGTGCGTCGTGAAGGACGAATCCAAGCTGCCCTTTCACCCCCGCATCGGCGATCAGCTCAAGCTACGAAAGCGCGCTACCCTACCCGATGGGCGCCCCCACGTGCCCTACATTTATAGTGATGATCTGATTCTCGCGGTCAACGCCGCCCTGGCTACCGATCGGCCGCTGCTAGTGCGCGGCGATCCGGGTTGCGGCAAGTCCACGCTCGCGCGGGACGTCGCGTTCTCGCTCGGCCGCGAGTACCTTGAGGAGGTGGTGACCTCACGGACGACTGCCGCCGACCTCCAGTGGCGTTTTGATGCTGTCCACCGGCTCCATGACGCGGCGGCGGGCAGTGACGGGCTGAAGCCGCCCGACGAGTACATCCGGCCGGGTGTGCTGTGGCGCGCGTTCCAGCGGAGACAGGGCCTCAGCGCTGTAGTCGTGCTGCTCGACGAAATCGACAAGGCCGATCCTGATGTCCCCAACGATCTGCTGCTGCCGCTCGGCGAAGGACGGATCGTCGTTACCGATGCCGTCAAGCGACAGGTGATCGCGCGCGATCGCGCGGTGCTGGTCGTCATCACGACGAATGGCGAGCGCGAACTGCCGCCCGCCTTTCTGCGCCGCTGCGTCTCCATCACGCTCGACGATCCGAGCAAGCGCCCGGAGCTGCTGCTCCAGATCGCGAATGAGCACCTCGCACGCGATTACGCCGAGCGTGCGAAGGAGGATCCGCGTAAGGCCGGCCCACAGTTGACGGCAGATCCTGCCCTGCTCGAGAAACTTGTTGCCCGGGTAGCGGACCTGACTAACAAGCTGGCGTTTGGAGCGCGCCGGTCGGGAACGGCCGAGATCCTTGACGCACTTCGAGCGACGATCTCGCTCAAGATCAGCCCCGAGGATCCTGCGTGGGAGGTGCTGACCCGAGTCCTGCTCTACAAGGAGGCCGGCAACCCCGACGTCAAGGGGGGCAAGGCACAGTGAGCAGGCCGCGATGAACTCGCAGCTCGGGCTCGGCGACCTGTTGCGCGCCTGGGACGTGACGGGTCGTGACCCGGAGGCGCTGCCAGTGCTGGCGCGGCTCCTCGAGATGAGGGCCGTAGCCCCGGACGCCCCTGTGGCCCCGTCCCCGCCCGAGTCGGCGACCGTGGACTTCCACCCGCCGGCCCCCGGACGCGCCCCTATTGCACTGAAGGTGCGTGCCGAGGCGGCCGAAACCGGGACAGTTACCACGAGCCAAGCTGCGCCGGCGCGACCGGCGGATCGGTTGGTGGTCACCGAGCTGCCGGGTACCGCGCCTGATCTGCCAGTCTGGTGGACCGGCGAGCAACTCGCGCCTCCATCGGCACCGGTGCGCCTCCCGCCCGTGCCGCTGTTCGCGCCACAGCGCGAGCGAGCACTACTGGCGGCGGCGACGCGTACACTGCGCGCCGAGGGGCCCGTCGACGTCGAACTCCTGATTGAGCAGCTTGCCCGGCAGGCGTTGCCGAGGGTACTGCCGCGGCGCCGGATCCCGTCGCTCGCTGGCGGCGTCCAGCTCATCCTTGATCGCTCGCCTTGGATGGCGCCGTTTGCCGACGACGTGACATATCTGGCGGCCCGGCTTCGTCTGGTCGCGGGGGACGTGCTCGATGAGCTCTCGATCCCGGAACTGCCGCCGGACGTTTGCCGCCTCAACGACGCCGAGCCGAAACCCTGGAGGCCGCCGCCGCCCGACACAGCGATCGTGCTCGTCACCGATCTGGGCCGCTCGGCGCGCCGTCAGGGCGAGTTTGCGCCCCGCACGCACTGGGAGGCGTTCCTGCGGGAACTCGCTGGTGCTGGGTTCGCGCCAATCACGATCGCCCCGGGAAGGCGGACGGCGTGGAGCGACGTCCGGAGGCCGCGCGACGCCTTGGTGGTGGGCTGGAATCGGAGCACGCGGGTCGCCGAGATCTCGCGCTTCCGCAAGACGCGTCGCCGGGGCGCGGCCGTCGAACGCGTTGCCATGGAAGCCGCGGACGATCGGCACGACGCCGAGTTGGCGGCGCTAGCCTCGGCAACCGGCCGCGTCGATTGCGCGGTCCTGCGCGAGTTCCGGCTGCTCCTGCCCGGTGCCGATGCGGCCACAGAGGCGGACCTCTGGTTCTCGCGCCTGGTCGCGCGCCGCACAGCGCACGAGCTTGTTCTGCGCACTGATGCGCTTGACGAGCTCCGCGGGCAGCTCGCCGCCTCCAGCCGGCTTGCCGATGCGCTTGCGATCGTCGAGCGCGTCCACGCCGCCGCCCCGGTGCTGTTGCGGTTCGAGGACGAGCTGATCCGGCTCGCGCTGAGCGGCGCCGCCAGCGCTGAGATCGAGCGCCGCATCGGCGCGGCGATCGAGACCCTCCGTGAGCGAGGATCTCGGTCGCTCGACATCGCGACCTGGGCGCTGTACGCGCTGCCGCGGTTGCCCGAGGCAGTGCGAGCGAGCGCTGCCGCATGGTCGCTCGCGTTCATCGCCGAGGCGCGTACCGGCTATGCAGTCTTGCTCGGCGACACGCCACCTGACGGCGTTGAGCTGATCGGTCTGCTCCATCAGCCTGTTCTCCGGGTATCAATCGGTGTCGCACGCGAGGGCGGCGCTCTCGTACTTGGCGAGGTCAAGGGCCCGACGATCGACGTCCCCGCCACCACGCCACGCGTCGTCCGTGTCGAGGCCAGCGGCATGCGAAGGCTTGTAGCCGTCCCAGTACAGGGCCATAGCGAGCCGCTTGAGCTACCGGCAGGGGACTTCGAGCTTGTCGATCTCAGCGGCCGGCGCTGGGGAGTCTCAACGGAGCCGACAGTCACGCGTGTGGCAGTCAGCTTTCGCTACGCTGTCATCTCATCGCCGTCGATCTCACGAGACAACGTATATAGCCTCCTCGAGGAGCTCGGGCGTGTCCGGCGCGATCTCGACAAACCTATTCACGCGCTGCTCATCGTCGGTGAGGTCCTACCTGCGCAATCGACGGGCACGACCGAGGAACTCACCCGAGCAGTCGAGGCATTTCTCGGCGGAGTGCAGAAGATGTTTGCCGACACGGCCGTCGTAGTTGTGCCGGGGGGCAATGACTTCGAGCCCGTCGAGGTGGATCAGGAGCTTCTTCTCGGTCACTCGCCTGCGCTCAGCACGATGCTGGAGCGGGCGGCTACGAGCCCGATATGGCGGGACGCAAAGCTGGGCACGACCATGGGCGATGTCTCCCTCACACTTGAAGTTGACGGTGCATACGTCGGGATCCTGGGTATCAATACCGAGTCCGACCAGGAGCATTGGCGCCAACTCGCCGAACTCTGCAGAGGCGATCGCGTGGACTGGGCCAATCGTCACGACCTCACACTGATCGTTGCCGACAGGGATCCTCGAGACCGGAGCACCACGGAGCGTAGAGAGATCGATGACGCTGCAGACGGTGTGATCATAAGTGAGGGCGCCTTCGGGTTCTATCTGTCCGAGCCGGACTTGTCACTCGAGCCGGACTTGCCGCCCGAGCCGGACTTGCCGCCCGAGCTGGGCGCGCAGTATCGGCGCGGGGAGATCGTGATCGGTGATGAGCTGACGTGGACGTTCCAGAAGCAAATAATGAGCCCGGACGCCATCCACGATGGCCCTCCAGGCAAGTTGGTTTGGCGACGAAACTACCGATCGAAGGGGCCTCGTGCGCGGCAGGTCAGAACTGTCGCTGACGGGCTACGCGACGGGAAGTCGTATGTTGTTATAGGACCGCCCGGCGTGGGGCTGGAGTGGTTCACGAACGCCGTGGCCGTTCGCCTCGATAGACGGGTCGTTGATGCACTCGCCGAGGCCGATACTCCGTGGGAGCCGCCGGCGATCTTCCAGAAGCTCTCCACGATCGACGAACTCCTCGAGTTCCGTGCGCGCCGCGCGCAGAACCCCGAAGCAACCTTCCTTGTCGCAGTCGAGCCAATGCCGTTCGCAATTAGCGACCTCGAGAATGAGCTGTCGGCTGTGGTCCTCTACCTCTCCGACTTCGAGCGCGACGACCTCGTGGATCTATACGGAAGTACTACTCGCGCGCCGGTCGACGACATCTTCGCCGTGACGTGCGGACACGGACAGTGGACGCTCGAGACGTTCAGCGATCTGGAGGCGATTGCCGAGGACGAACCCGCCGCCGCAACCGCCGAGCGCCTGGCAGCGCGTTGGCGACCGAACGTGCAACAGCTTCGCGACATCTCGGCACTCCTCGCGTGCGAGCGCCGGCAGGGGGCTCCGGATAGTGTCCCGCGTGATCGTACCCTGTGGGCCCTGTGGCGCGCCGGCTTCCTCGAGCGCCGGCGGCGCAGCTGGACGAACGCAATCTCGCGCGCTGAGCTGCGCGAGGCGATGCGAGTGCTCGTGCCCCGAACACCGCGTGATCGTCGTGTGCTCGTCGGTCTCGGCGGAGACGCGGCCGAGCCAGGTAACCGCCGCTCGGCGGACGAACTCGCCGCGCGGCTGGCAGTCTCGGGCTGGCGGGTGACGCTGGCGGATCGGCGATCACCATACCTCCATCGAGTCGCCGAGGTGCTCGCTGAGCTTCGTGCGGATCCCGTCGACTGGCTCGATCAAGAGCCAGCCGAACCCTTGGTGTTGACGATTGAGCATCGGAGCGAGGTGTCGAGCGCTGCATTCAGCCCGAATGGCAAGTACATCGTCACGGCGAGCCTGGACGGTACAGCACGTGTATGGAACATCGCCGGCCAGCCGGTATCGTCCCCCCTGCAGCACCGGGGCCCGGTGGTCACTGCCGCCTTCAGCCAGGACGGCACATACGTGGCCACAGCGAGCTGGGACAGGACTGCGCGCGTGTGGCACGCCGTGACGGGCAAGCAGCGGACCCCGCCGCTCAATCACGAGAGCCGGGTGGGAAGCATCTCATTCAGCCCCGACGGTAGACGCGTGGTCACGGCGACCTGGGACGGACTCGCTCTGGTGTGGGATGCGGCAACCGGCAAGCTACTGGCCTCGTTGCTCAAGCACACCGGTTCAGTAGTGGGCGCCTCGTTCAGCCCCGACAGTAAGTACGTGGTCACGGCGAGCTGGGACAGAACCGCACGGGTGTGGGACGCGGCGACCGGCAAGCCGCTCACTGCACCGCTCATGCACCGGGACAAGGTGCGGAGCGCTATGTTCAGCCCCGATCGAGCGCGGATAGTCACCGCGAGCTCCGATGGGACCGCGCGGCTATGGAACGCGGCAACCGGCGAACCGTTGCCATCGCTGATCAAGCACGAAGGCTCGGTGAACCGAGCTGTGTTCAGTCCCGACGGCAAGTTCGTCGGCACCGCCGGCTGGGACCACATCGCGCGCGTGTGGGACGGGAATTCCGGAAAGCCTGTGTCGCCACCGCTCGAACATCATGGTCCGGTGGTGAGCATCGAATTCAGCCCAGACGGAACGCGCGTCGTCACCGCGAGCTGGGATCACACCATGCGAATCTGGGATGCGGTGACCGGCGAGTCGCTAACCCCCGCACTCGATCATCGTGGCAAGGTGGTGAGCGCCTCGTTCAGCCCCGATGGGAGGCTCGTGATCACTGCCAGCGAAGATCGCACTGCGCGCATCTGGGCTCCCTGGCTGGAGCCCCGCAAGCTGGAGCGAGAGCGCCGGCCGCGGAGACTCACTGGGTTCGATCTGGAACTTGTGGTCGCGGGCGGGATGCGCTTGACGCAGGAGGACATTCCGTCCGCGGGCGGGATGCGCTTGACGCAGGAGGACATTCCGTCGCTGGTCCTTGCTAGCATCGATCAAATCGCTACCGACGAGAGGCTTGAGGTAACGATGCGCTGGCTCGAAGGCGGCGGGCTTCTCGACGAGGTGTTTCGGGAGCTAGATCTCATGGCCGCCGACGGGATCCGCCTTATTTGGACGGGAGCGGGACCGCAGGCCACGAACCGCCTCGTCTCGCGCCGAACAGTTGGGATCTCCTCCGCAATGGCAGAGCATCTGCAGCGGCTCGGCGCGGTCGGCGGTCCTGGCGAGGCTGTTCAGGATCTGGCGCCGCAGCTGGACGATCCGCGACCTTTCGGGCGAAGGATGAGCACCATGACCGACTACGTCGCCGTCCGGAACACCATTGGCTCTGAAACGAACATCGAGCTGCTGCGGGGCCTCGTAGTGCACCTCCTCGGGGAAGTCGAGCAGCGGCGCCAGACGCTCGAGCGTCTCGATCCAGTCGTCGAACCAGCTTTCAGGAGAGAAGAATCGGAACGTACGCGAGGGGTCTTGGGCCGGACGCACGATCTCGAGGTGATGCGTTCCCTTGCGCGAGACGTGTTCAAGGGGCTCGAGTCGCTCGATGTGCAGATCGCTCGACGCCGGAGCCGATAGGTCTTCGTCTCGAACGCCGCTCCACGAGTTCGGCCACCGGTGTAGTGCCGCAAAGAAACTTCCGGGCTGAAATCGTTAACGCTTTCGGCATCAAAGTTGACATCCTACCTCATCTTACCTGTGGCGATGCTCCGGATTCGCGAAATGCCGACCGGCCGGCGCGCGCGATCAGCGCGTCCGATCTTCGAGTTCGGCGAGCAAACGAAGCAGATCGCGACGGAGCCGGCGGCCGTCACGGCACGAGAGCCAGGCCGCGCGCGCCCGATCGAGCGCCTCGGCGATGGGATCCGCAGGCGCAACCACCTGTAACGGGCCGTTACAGCCATTTGCTACGCAGTGGCACCCGGTGACGTCGCCGGCCGTGCAACTCGGCGAAAGATCTCGCACCGGCTGCGATGCCGTACGATTTTCCTCGCCTGGGCGCCGCGCGTTGACGAGATCTCGGCATGGATGGCGGGAGATCTCTCCATTCTGTGGACAACGCTGCGCAATCAGCGCCTCGGCCGTCTGCTGCGACGCCGGCCCTCCATAAGGAGGCGCCGACGTTCCCTCAAGATCTTCTCCGTTCGCTCCATCTCGGCGGCGAGCTCCGCTTCCGCCGGAAGTGTCGTCCGGTACTGTGCGGTCACGACCTTGTTGGGGAGATTCTCGAGTGCGTAGTGGGCCACGGCCGCATCCTTCTCCGCGCACAAGATGAGTCCGACCGGCGGGTTCTCGCCAGGCATGGCCCAGTGCTCGCGCGCGTAGTTCAGGTACAGGTGTATCTGTCCCGCGTCGGCGTGCGTGAACTTGCCGAGCTTGAGATCGATGACGATCAGGCAGCGCAGACGCCGGTGGTAAAAGAGCAGGTCCACCAGATACCAGGCGTCGCCGACGCGAAGCCGGCGTTGACGCCCGACGAACGTGAAATCCCCGCCGAGTTCCAGGAGGAAGGTCTCGAGGTGCCGGATGAGCGCTTCCTCCAGGTCACTCTCCGAGTACTCGTCCTTGAGGTCGAGGAACTCGAGGACGTATGGATCCTTGATCTCCTCCTCGGGCGTGACGCGGTCTTCGGGTCGGGCACGAGTGCCCTTCGTCAGCATCGCGACCTTGTTGCGGGACAGCGCTGTGCGCTCGTAGAACTGCGAGCTGATCTGTCGATCGAGCTGGCGGATCGACCAGCCGCCGCGAAGGGCTTCGGCCTCGTAGAACCTCCTCGCGAGCGGGTTCTGCACCTGGAGGAGCCGCACGTAGTGCGACCAAGGGAGCGAGAACGTCGTCGATGGACCAGATCCGGCAGACAGTGTCTGCCGAATTCTGGCAACGACCTTGCCGGGATTGACGGCCTCGGAATCGGCAGACAGCGTCTGCCGATTCGGCCAGGCCATGTAGAAGGCACGCATCTGGCGCAGGTTGCGCACCGAGAAGCCCCGCCCGAACCGCCGTGCCAGATCTGCGGAGAGCCGCTCGAGCAACGCCTCTCCGTAGCGGGCCCGCGCCGCGCCTTCCTGCTCTCGTTCGACGATGCGCTGGCCGACGAGCCAGTAGGTCGCTGTCATGACCGCATTGACCGAGCGTGCCGCTGCACGCCGCGCATCCTCGATCGCACTCACGACGTCGGCGAGGAGAGCGTCGTAGCCGGCCACGGGCTCGATCGACTTCCTCTTTTGGAGCTTCGCGCGGAGCCGCGCCATCGAGGCCGTAGATTGCCGCAAGCCTGCGAGCAGGTGCAACTTCAGGCACGGGATCTCGGAGCTCCACCGGGATTAGTCGCTGCGTGCTCGAAGATCCATTGTCCAGAGTGTCCGATGACCGAACACCGTTCGGCCGAACCCGGCAAGAGTGTGCAGCATTGGACCTGAGAAGCAACCTCGGTCCGGAGAGCCCCCGAGGTCACCGCGCACGCGCGCACCCCGGCGGCTAGCTTTGCAGGGTGGGGACGGCTTGCCGAGGCCAAGACCCGCCGCCCGTCCGGGGCACCGCGCACGCGAACCCCTCGAACCACCAGCGCTGCCCGCGCCGCCGCGCGGATACCGCCGGACTCGGACGCCTGCTGGCGCGCACAGTTTCGAAGCGCCGCGGACGCAAATGGGAACTCAAACAGCGAAACCCTGGTGACCGGTCACATCGCCGCGGCGGTCGCGAAGGTGGAAGCGCCGCCGAGCCTCGCAAACCCTGATCTCGATCGGTTACGCTGCCACCTAATGCGCGCTCGCAACAGGTCGTATCTCTTGGTCGTCGTGGCGGTGGGCTCGACCTTCGCCGCGGTCTCGCTGGCCGGGTGTCCCCGGCGTGCTCCCGACGGCGGCCCGAAGCCGGCTGCCAGCGGGCGGATGCAGCACCGGACGCCGCTCGTCGAGCTCAACATCGGCGCTTGCAAGCCCGGGCAGAAGTACGTGCAGGAGCCGCTGCGCGAGCCGATGAAGATTGGCCCTTCGGACGGCGTCGCCGAGACCGAGCTCGTGGTGGCGTTCCGCGAGCGCTGCGTGCCGGTGTGGGTCCCCAGCCCCGATGGCAAGTCCGGTGCGTGGGAGATGCAGACGCTGAAGCTGCGCACCTACGGCTTCCCGCGCGATCCTCGCGCGGAGCTCACCGCGGCCGACGTGGATGACCCGAACAGCCCGCGGGTCGCCTGGAGCTCGCCGGGACCGACGTTCGTCGTCGAGCCGGCGAGCAAGCCGGGCGCACCCGACGGCACGCGGCTCAAGATCCGGCTCTACAACCGCATGCCCTGGGAGGGGGACTCGCACGTCTGCGTCACCAACCTCAAGTGCAACACGAAGGGGCCCAACGCCGGGATCGATCCGAAGACCGGCAAGTGCAAGGAGCCGATCGATCCCGCGCAGAACGGAGTGAAACCGGAGGTGCCGAGCCAGCGCCTGGACGGGCAGACCATCGAGC
The DNA here is from genome assembly GCA_035558535.1 of Kofleriaceae bacterium. Classification (GTDB taxonomy): domain Bacteria; phylum Myxococcota_A; class Polyangia; order Haliangiales; family Haliangiaceae; genus JABFXX01. Next base: position 3,731 of record DATMCI010000216.1, on the reverse strand, counting down.
CGCCGAACTGCTTCCACGGCGAGAACTCGACGAACCTCCATTTCCACGGGTTCCACGTCTCACCGCAGGCGCCGCAGGACGACGTCAACCTCGAGCTGCTGCCGCCGCCGCCGCCGAACGTGCGGATCGACCCGCACGCGCACGGCTCGCACGGTCCGCGCTCGAGCATGGTGTACGGGCACTACGACTACGCGATCGATCCGCTGCGCTACACGCAGGCGCCGGGGACGCACTGGTATCACGCTCACAAGCACGGCTCGACGGCGCTCCACGTGCTCAACGGGCAGGTCGGCACGATCGAGGTCTACGGTGAGCTCGATCGCAAGCTCGAGGAGTACTTCAAGACCAAGGGCGGTGGCCCGCTCGTCGATCGGCTGATGGTGGTGCAGCAGATCCAGGAGAAGCAGCCGGGGCGGGGCGGGGCGGACCAGACCGGGGCCGTGCTGGTGAACGGGCAGGCCAACCCGATCGTGTCGATGAAGCGCGGGGAGATCCAGCGCTGGCGCTTCGTCGGCGCGACGATGCAAGCCGCGGCGGCGCTGCGGATCGGCTTCCCCGAGCAGTCCGGGCAGCCGGTGCCGCAGGTCCGGCAGATCGCGATGGACGGGGTCCAGTTCTCGCCTGACAACTACGTCTGCCAGCCGTTCATCAACAATCCCGATTGCACGCCGGCGAAGAACGACAGCTCGTTCGACGAGCTGACCGCGTTCAAGCTGTCGCCGGGCAACCGCGTCGACGTGCTCGTCCGGGCTCCGGACACCGCTGGCAAGCACTGCATGGTGCTGGACATCGTCTCGAAGCTCCCCGAGGTGAACAAGAGCCGCGAACAGCACGTGCTGCGGGCGAAGCTGGTGGAGGACACCTGCGGCGTGACGGGCGGCCTCGGGCCGCTGTTCACGCTCGTGGTCGAGAAGGACGCGAAGCCGATGGCGTTTCCGGAACGCGCCGACTTCCCGGCGATGCCGGCGTACCTCGCGGACCTGCCGCGGGTCACCGATCCGGCGCGCAAGAAGGACATCTTCTACGAGATGTGGAGTCAGACGAACCTGGGGGAGACGCAGTTCTGGATCAACCAGACCAAGTACGACGGCACCTGCGCCAACGAGACGCTCACCCTCGACGTGCCCGAGCAATGGACGCTGTGGAACAACAGCTTTGGCATCGAGCACCCGTTCCACATCCACCAGAATCCGTTCCAGCTCCTCTCGCAGTCCGATCGTGGGACCTACAAGTATCCGGTCTGGCGCGATGTCATGCCGATCCCGATGGCGAAGAAGCCCGTTCCGCCCCCGACGACGGACTCCAAGGATCCGCGGAGCTTCGCCTTTACGCTGAGCTCCAATCCCCGGGATGTCCAAGAGCCGTGGGGCAATGCGGTGATCTCCTATGTCGCCAAGGAGTTCACCGGCGGCTTCGTGAACCACTGCCACATCCTCGGTCACGAGGATCGCGGCATGATGCACAACACGCAGGCGGTCTGCTCCAACGGCCAGTTCGCGAAGACCGGACCGGTGCCGCCGCGCGCCGTCTGCGACGCGGCCGGCTTCTGCCCGAGCGACTGCCAGCTCGGCACTCCGCTCGAGGCGGTCCCCGCGTGCGCCACCCCGCCGCCGCAGCAGAGCGACTGGCCGACCAAGTACGGCGTGAAGTAGCGCCTCCGTCCGGGACGGCCCATCCCGCGAGCTTCGTCGTCACCGGAAGCGTGGTCAGCGGGCGGGCGGAGCGTGGGCGGCGGGACGGCGGGACGGCGCGGGCGTGATGCGCAGCTCGATGGCCTTGACCTCTTGCGCGGTGGGCGCGCGCGGCGGTCCGCCGCCGCCGGTCAGCCGGAGCTGCAGCGACAGCTTGCACTCGCGCACGGCGCCAACCGGGACGGGCACCACGTAGGAGCCGGCCTCGTGGCCGGGGGGGATGCCGTACGGCGAGACCGTGCCGATCTGCTGCCCCGAGGCGGTGGTTATCCAGATCTGCTGCCCCCGCTGGATCGCGCCCACGGTCACCACGAGCACGATCGACTCGCCGGCCTGGAGCTTGCGCGGCACGGCCAGCGTCACCTCGCCCGGCGCCGCCGCGGCCGCTACGGGCAGCGCGGGCAGCGCGAGGAGGACGAGGAGGACGAGGCGCCGCAGCATCGCCCTACAGCCTCCGCGCCGACATGGCCTTCAGGGGCGGCGCGGTCGGCGCGGTCGGGGGTGCCCCGGCCTTCGCGGTGTGCGGCACGAGCCGGAGCTGGAGCTTGAGCGGGCCCCGCGTGGTCGCCTGCTCCGTGAGCGCGCGCGCCTTGGGGTGCAGCCGCAAGACGAAGGTGGCGTCGTGGGCCATGCCGTGCATCGGCGGGCCGAAGAAGGCGATGGAGCCGCCGTAGTACGGGCTGCCGACGTCCGCCGACGTGACGTCGGCGGGCGCGTTGACGAGCACGTCGAACTGGCGCGCGTTCGAGTCGGCGGGACGCGCCAGCGTGAGCGCGACGACCACCGGCCGCGTCACCTCCGCGGCGCTCGGCGCTGGGAGCTCGACCGCGGCGACCCCGCTCACCACCGTCGCCTTGATGGGCGCGGCCTTGCGGGCCGCGGCGACCTGGCGCGGCGGCGTCGGCGCGGTGGGCGCCGCGTACGCGTAGCCGAAGCGATCCGTGCTCAGATAATCCCCCGCCTTGCCGTCGAGGACGAACGAGCCGTCCGCGCGGACGAAGAACAGGAACGGATCGTTCGACAGGGCCGCGAGGTCATCGCCGGTCGGCAAGATCGGCAGGCCGAGCTGCTGCTGCTTCGCCGTCCACTCGGCCCACAGGCGATCCATGTTCGCGTGGTGCAGGAAGAAGATGGGATCCACCGGCGACAGGAAGTTGGTCATGTTGCCGTACGGGCCGGGATCCCACGGGCCCACTCCACCGATGTAGTTGTGGACATGGTTGTGGGGTTGGCCTTCGAGGATGGAGAAGCTCGTGCTCCCGTTCGGCATGCTCGTGTGGGTGGCCGTCCGCGTGCTGGTGAAGCTCAGCGTGATGTCCTCGTTGTAGAACTCCGTCGGCTCGAGGCCGGCGTCGATGACGGATTGCGAGCACGTGTCCGCTGTTGCCTTGTCGAGATCGGGGTTGCCGGCGGTGAGGAAGCGCGCCCGCGCGGTCTCTGCGTATGACTCGTTGCCGGGGACGATCTGCTGGGTCTGCGGATTGAAGCCGGTGACGTCGTTCCACAGGAGATCGAAGGACGTGTAGCCGCGGGCGGCGAGCTGGGTGCGCTGCGCGGGGGCGAGCGTGTCCCAGTAGGCCTTCAGCGACGGCTGGATGAACGCGGTGAAGGTGTCGATGTCCTTCGTATAGGGGGCATAGGCCGCGTCCGTCGGCGCGAGCGCGCCGGTGAACATCCCCTCAGGGATCCGCGGCAGCGCCGTCCAATCCCAGTAGGGCAGGGTGAACATGGGATCTTCGCTGAGCGAGCGGATCGTCTCCTCGAGATAACCGATGTAGCCGCGGTGCCAGACGTAGAACCACCAGTTGCCGTGCGGGCAGTCCATGAAGTGGACAAAGGAGTTGCGGAACCAGTTGCGCGGGTCGCTGGCCGGCAGCGCGAGCATCTTCTGGATCCCCTTCTGACAGGGACTTCGGCCCTGGGGAAATAAAGAATTTATCGTCGGGTAGATGATGGGCGATGAAACGATCCGATGCGAAGTCGGTTGACACGCAGATCCCGTCCGTGATCTATGGCTGAAATGGACTACGAGCTGACGTC
>DATMCI010000215.1:0-75344 GCA_035558535.1 Kofleriaceae bacterium | reverse complement strand
CGGGATCGCCGGTCCACAGCTCGGGCGCGAGGAACGCCGGGGTCCCGGCGAGCTCGCCGCGCGCGGAGCCGTGCGGATCGACGGCGATCCCGAAGTCGCCCACCATCGCCTCGCCTCCGCCCGAGAGGAACAGGTTGGGCGGCTTGATGTCGCGGTGGATCACGCCGGCGACGTGGATCGACGACAGCCCGCGCAGCACGTGCACCGCGACGCGCACGAGCATCGAGACGGGGATGGCGCGATCGCCGTCGATGTGGATGCGCAACAGCTCGTCGAGATCGACCCCGTCGACGTAGCGCTGGATCACGTACGGCACGCCCTGCTCGACGCCCGCGTCGAGCACCTGGACGACCGCGGGAGACACCACGCGCGCCGCGAGGTGCGCCTCCGCGAGGGGATCGGTCCCCGAGAGCGGGAACACCTTCACGACGACGGGCGTGCGCAGGTTCGCGTGGCTGGCGAGGTACGCGATCCCCATGCCGCCCGAGCCGAGGCGCGCGCGGATCTTGAGGCCGCGGAAGATCGTGCCGGGCTCGAGCATGATCTCGCCGGGCGCCGCGGGCCGACCCGAGTGGATCGTGTCGACGAGCGCAGTGTTGACGAGCGAGGGCGGCTCCCGGACCGACATCCCGCCGCATCATGCCACTGCAGCCGCGCCTTGGGGGACGAAGGCCCAAGGCCCGCTCAGCCCCCGCTCAGCCGCGGGCCGGATCCGCGCCGGCCGCGATGCGCGCCCGGGCCAGCTCGCGCGCGATCTCCGACGGGCGCGCGCCGGTATCCCGCGCCGCCTCGAGGACTTTGCGGGCGGTCGCGCCGAGCGCGTCGACGAGCGGCGTCCGATCCGGGAGCTGCATCACGGTGCGGCCGATGCCCTCGATCACCGCGCCGGCCGAGGCGACGACGTCGGGGACGACGAGGACGCCGCGCCCGGTCAGCGCGGCCTCGGCCTCGGGCGAGGCGAGCAAATTGTTGGCGGCGCCGCAGACGGCCCACGCCCGCACCGCCCGGGCGGCCGCGACGTCGAGGACGCCGCCGTCCGCGCAGGGCGCGAGGACATCGACGGGCGCGGCGAGGAGCTCGGCGGGGTCGGCGATCGCGGCGCCGGTCTCGTCCGCGACGGCGCGGGCCCGCGCGGCGTCCAGATCGGCCACGACCAGCCGGGCGCCAGCAGCGGCGAGGCGCCGGGCGGCGGCCGCGCCGATCGCGCCGCAGCCCTGCACGGCGACGGCGAGCCCGGCGATCGCGGCGCCGCGCAGCTCCGCGCACGCCTCGATGCAGCGGAGGAGGCCGCGCGCGACCGCCTCGGCGAGGCCGCGCTCGTCCTCGTGCACCCACGGGCAGCGCGCCGCCATCGCGGCGAGATCGGCGGCGGTGGTGCCGAGATCGCCGGCGGTGCGGAACAGGCCGCCCAGCTCGGCGATCCGCTCGCCGAGGACCCCGAACGCGCGCGCCCGATCGAGCCCGGGGTGCTCGAGGACCACGCACTTGCCGCCGCCAGCGGGCAGCCCCGCGAGCGCGCACTTGAGCGTCATCGCGCGCGCGAGCGCCGCGGCGTCCGCGAGCGCCGCGTCTGGCGAGTCGTACGCCCGCGTGCGCACGCCGCCAGCGGCCGGTCCGAGCGTGAGGTCGTCGATCACGAGGATCGCCTCGAGCCCCGACGCGGCGTCGCGCCAGAGCACCACGCGCTCCGCTCCCAGGTCGCGCATCCGGGCGAGCACGTCAGCTGGCGAACGTGTAATAGGCGATGAAGCCGAGCACGACGACCTGGATCAGCAGCGCCAGCGCGAACGCCATCGTGCGGAACGGTTGTATGCCTTTTACATAGAACACGCTGTGGAGAATTCGCAGTCCTGCGTAGGGGTAGAACAGCGCGGCGCCGATGGTCGCCGAGACGCCCATCAGCGTCAGCACCAGCGCGGTGATCATGAACACCGGCGTGTTCTCGAGCGCGTTACGGTGGGCGCGGCGGTACCGCGCGGTCCGGTCGTTGCCTCCGTCGTACACGACGGACGCCTTGCTATTGAGCTTCATGTCCTCGGGGTTGATGACCTCACTGGCCTTGCTGCGGGTGAGCGCAGTGGCGTTGGCGAGGCCCACGAGGTTCAAGCCCAGCACCACCACAGAAGCTACGTAAGCGGAGAATGCGGGCAGGACGGCGAGCGCGTTCATCGTGATCTCCTTGGTTCGATCGGGAGGCGAATACTACAGCTACTATGAGGCGCATGCAGATCTGCCTGCTCGCCGCCCTGGGCTCGACGCTGCTCGCCTGCGGGAGCTCGCCTGCCACTCCCGGGGCCACGTCCACGCTCGCGCCGCCGACCGTGGTGGCGATGGCGGACGCGGCGGCGGTAGAGCAGCGACGGGCGATCACGCTCGACGTCGCCGGCTTCGAGCCCCCGTTCGACCAGATCCCCGTCGCGCGGGCCTTCATCGCGCGGCACCGGATCGCCAAGATCGCGCTCCACACGCTCGAGCCTGGTACGACCACCGCGCGATCGAGCGAGTTCACCGAGTACAACGCGGAGGGCGCGCCGGTGCGCCGGTCCACGCGCTCGGGGTACGCGGCCCCGGTGCTCGTCGAGCGCGTCGTGTACACGCGGACGGACGCGCCGCCCGCGGCGCCGGCCACGCCGGAGCTCGTCGAGAAGGTCGTCGTGCTCGATCGCGCCGGGCGGACCGCGAAGGTGCACCTGCGGCACGGCGCGACCACGGTGAGCGAGACGCACGAGTACGACGCCGCGGGGCGGCTGGTCCGCGTGGCGCGCGAGATCCAGGGCGAGGGCGCCGCCGGCCGGCAGGAGGAGCTCCGCACGTACGTGGGCGGGCGCCTGATCAAGCGCACGCGCGGCGACGTGGCGGCCGCGCCGTTCGAGACGCTCGAGTATCGCTACGACGCCCGCGGCCGGCTCGCCGAGTGGCGCGGCGCCAAGCCGGGGTTCGGCGACGATCGCTACTTCTTCACGTACGGTCCCTCCGGCCAGCTCGCGAGCATGCGATTTCAGGAGGGCCCAAAGCCGATCTACCGCCGCGACTATACCTATGACGCCGACGGCTTCCTGACGCGCATCGCCCTCGTGTCCTCGGTGCCGGCGATGAACGACGAGACGGTCGTGCTCGCGTACGAGCTCTCGAACGGCGAGGTGCGCCGCGCGGTCGAGGTCACCGTGCCGGCGCCGCCGAAGCCGAAGACGGACGCCGACGTGCTCGCCGCCGTGCGGCGCGTGTTCCCGGCGGCCTCCGGCGGAGCGGTCCGGTGGGGCGACGTCGGCGGCGGGCGCTTCCTCGACACGGTCACGTTCCAGCTGCCGGCCGTGCAGATCGGGCCCGCGACCGACGAGCAGCTCAAGGAGAAGGCGTGCGCGCTGCGCAAGGCGCTCGACTTCGAGGGCTGCGACTGCGAGTACCTCGAGCGGGGCGCAACGCGCGGCGGCGCCACGCTCGTGACGTTTCACGCCATGCTCGGCTGCTAGCGCCGGGCGTGCTGGCTAGCGCGGCCGCGGCGGCAGCACGAGCCGCTCGAGGAGCTGCGCGAGCGCGGCGGCTGGATCGTGGCAGAGGCCGGTGTGGACGGCAGACGGCTGGATGATCGCGCTGCGCGGCGCGACGAGCCAGTGGAAGCGCTCGCTGCGCGGCAGGGCGGCGATCGGGCCGCCCTGGGGATCGCCGGCGGCGATCTTCGGGATCGAGGCGAGCGCGAGCTCGACCTCGGCGACGTCCGTGTCCGGGGACAGCGCGCGCAGCCGCGCCGCGTCGAGCGCGATGCGCGCGGCGAGGTAATCGCGCGTGGGGCACGAGAGGATGACGCCGGCGTTGATCTGCTCGCCGCGCTCGACTCGCGGCACGACGCGCACGATGGCGTAGTCAAACGAGTCGGGCACGGATCGCCTCCTTGATGGCCTCCTCGAGGAACGCGCGCGGCGGCGCGAGCCGCGCGGCCAGGTGCTCGACGTAGCCGCGCCGCACGGCCTCGGGCGTCGCCTCGCCGGCGAGCCACGCGTCCGGAACCTCGGCGACGATGCTGGCGAGCACGGCCTCGGTGATCTGCGGGGCGAGCGCGGCGTCGGCGGCGCGCAGGGCGTCCTCGGTCGTGAACGGCAGGAGGCAATGGTTCCGGATCGCCGCGAATGGCGAGCGGCTGCGCGCGAGGTGATCGGCCCACGCGTGGTGGAAGTAGAGCGCCGCGCCGTGATCGATCAGGTAGAGCTGGCCATGCCAGCGCATGAGGTTCGGGTTCTTCGCCGTCCGATCGACGTTCGTGATGAAGGCGTCGAACCAGACGATCGAGGCGGCGAGCGCGGGCGCGGGCGCGGGCGGCAGCGCGGGCTCCCAGTTCAGCGCGCCGGGCAGGTAATCGAGCCCGACGTTCTGGCCGGCGCTCGCCCGGAGGAGCGCCTGCAGCTCGGGATCGGGCTCGGAGCGCGCGAGCAGCGCGTCGATCTCGATCAGGACGAGCTGCGGGACGGGCAGGCCGAGCCGGCGTCCGAGCTCGCCGGCGATCACCTCGGCGACCAGGGCGCGCGGGCCCTGCGCGGCGCCGCGGAACTTCGCGACGTACGTCCCGTCGTCATCGGCCTCGACGATCGCGGGCACCGAGCCGCCCTCGCGGAGCGCGGTCAGGTAGCTCACCGCACGGATCGTGCGCATCGCGAGAGCGTACCTGCTCGCGCGGGGCAGGGTGTTACTGTTGGCGTATGCGTATGCGCAGAAGCGAGCCGGTCTGGCAGAGCCGCGAGCGGAGGGGCGGGGCCCGATCGAGGGCTCGCGGAAGCGCCGCGCTCGCGCTCCTCGCGGCGCTCGGGCTCGGCCCGGTGGCGGGCGCCGATGCGCCGCAGGGGGCAAAGCCGCCGCCGAAGGCGCCCGCGCCGCAGGGGGCAAAGCCGCCGCCGAAGGCGCCCGCGCCAGCGCCTGCGCCCGCGTCGCAGGATCCGCTGGCGCCGCGGGCCCCCAAGCTGGACGATCCGTTCGCCAGGTCGCCATCGGCGCCGGACCCGCTGGCGGTGCTGCGCGAGGTGGATCGCACCTGGCTCTACGAGCGGGTGCAGGGCGAGTCGCTCGCGAAGCTGGGGCCGCCGCCGAGCGTGCGGGAGGCGCCGCGGGTCCGCTGCAAGGTCGTCGCGTGGCCGCTCTCGGGCCCGCTCGCCGGATCGCACCTCGAGTGCGAGCCGCTCGGCGTGGCGGACGGGCCGGCGGGCCCGGCGTGGAAGAAGCACCTGATCTTCGACGGGGTGGGCGTGCGCGAGGTCGAGGACGAGCGCGAGCTCGCCGACCGCTCGCGGACGGGCGGGCTCACGTTCCCGCGCGTGCTCGACGGCCGCTGGAAGATGGACGAGCGGGGCGCGGGCAACCGGCGGACGCAGGTGATGGTGCGCGAAGTGGCGCGTGATGAGGTCGCGCCGGTGCGCGGCGCCGCGGAGAAGCTCTGGGTGGCCGAGACGGCGAAGTGGCCGTCGGCCACCCCCTCGGCCAAGGGGCCCGATCTCGAGGTCGTCCAGCTCCGCCCCGGGTTTGGTCCGGTGCTGCTCTGCACGAAGCAGGGCCTCGACAGCCAGTACCAGTGCCTGCGCTTCGTCGAGGAGCCGCCGGCGGAACTGCCGCCGGCAGGCGGGCCGGCGGGCAAGCCGCGGCCGCAGCCGCCGCAGGCGGAGCGCGTCACGATCTCGAAGACCCAGACGCACGATCCGTCGACGCTGAAGCCGGCGCAGGTGACGGCGAAGATCTCGTCGTCGTACCTCTCTGCGGTGCGGCGCTGCTACCAGACGACGCTCGCGAAGCGCCCCGGCGCGCGCGGCGCGCTGACGCTCGACTTCACCGTGAACGCGGTCGGCAAGGTGGAGGGGGTCTCGGTCACGGGCTTCGACACGGGGCTGGCGGCGTGCGTCCAGACGGCGGTCACGGCGTGGCGGTTCCCGATCCCGATGAGCGCGTACGCGGAGCCGCGCGCGGCGCGGTTCTCGGTCGGCCTGGCGCTCACGCCGTCGTGACCGGAGCCGGCCGGGCTGGCCGGGCTGACCTGGTCGCGGCCGACACTCGCATGCAGCATTATGCGGCGGCGCCGCGGCGTGTCTGCGATTGACACGTGGTCAGTATCCTGTACGACAATTCGAGCACAGGAAGCGCGGGTGCGGCGGGCGCACGCCAGCGCGCACGACGGTGATGGCGTGAACGCGCCAGAGGTGAGGAGGAACATGTTGAAGCGAGGTGCCAAGGGGGACGAGGTCCGGGAGCTGCAGCGAGCGCTCATCGAGCTCGGCTACGAGCTGCCGCGCTGGGGCGCCGATGGCGATCTCGGCGCCGAGACGATCGATGCGTTCGCGCGGTTCCTGCGCGATCACAGCACGGAGATCGAGGACGACGCGAACGTGGTGTCCGACGAGGAGCTCGCGCTCCTCTCCCGGATCCGCGACGCGGCGCGGGACGCGCCGCTCGGGCCCCAGCTCGGGAGCGGCCGCTTCCACGACCTGCGCGCGATGGCGGTGCAGACCAGCATCGGCGGGCACCGCGCGTGGAAGGCCATCACGGGGGTCGTGCTGCACCAGACCGCGTGCGTGTTCGGGGAGCTGCCGCGGCGCTGGGCGAGTGTCGGTGCGCACCTCGGCGTCACCCGCGGCGGGCAGGTGATCTGGCTGCACGACTTCGAGAAGATCGTGTGGCACGCGAACCGCTTCAACGGGTTCACGGTCGGCATCGAGATGGACGGCACCTACGCAGGCATCGAAGGCGATGACCGGACCTTCTGGCGGCCGGCCGGGGATCCGCAGCGCCAGGCGCAGACGCCGACGGACGCGCTCGTCGGGGCCGCGCAGGCGACCGTGCGCTGGATCTGCGCGGAGGTCGCGCGCCACGGCGGGCGCGTCGAGCGCTTGCTCGCGCACCGCCAGGCGAGCAACGAGCGGCAGTCCGATCCGGGCTCCGCGCTGTGGAAGCGCGTGGCGAGGGCGCTCCACGCGGATCCGTCGCTGGGCCTCACGGACGGCGGTCCGGGGTACGTCGTGGGCAACGGGCTCCCGATCCCCGAAGCCTGGGATGAGACGCGCACGGGCGTGCGGTACTAGCCCGTACGATGCGCCCACTGGGTTGCATGCTGCTGCCGTCGGTCCAGTGACGGCCACGGTGTCGCAGAGCGCCGCGACTGCCGGCCGCGGTTGAGCTAGGTTGCGCGCGGTCGCCGCGCCGCGCGCCACGGGAACACCCTTGCTGTGGGCGCGCTCAACCTGTAGGAGTCACGAGATGAGCAGCAAACGTTTGTGGTGCGGGGCGATCACCGTCGCCACGCTGGCAGCCTGCGGCACGGGATCCGAGGAGGACGCGAGCGACACCGCGACCGTGGACGTCAGCTTGACGGGGACGGTCCCGACGGACGGCCGGTGCACGCACATCACCTCGACGCGGCTGTCGGACTTCACCGTGTCGTCGTACCAGGGCCTGCTCGCGGGGGCCTCGTTCACCGTCAACGTGGGCGAGGCGCACGTCACGGCGACGGCGTACCCCGAGCCCTGCAGCGCCGAGCCGACCGAGCCGCCGTGGATCGCCGACGAGCAGATCACCACGTTCAACAGCGGCGCCAACGTGCTCGTGCTGAGCTTCCACTCGAGCGCGTCGGTGACGATCGAGCCGTCGTTCGAGCTGCCGGGCGAGGTCGCGGTCCGCCCGGCCACCGGTGCGCGGCTGTCTCGCAACGGTGAGGACGCGGCGGGCCCGGGCTTCGCGCTCGATGGCTGGAACGTCACCGCGCTGACGCTGCCGCCCGCGGCGCCGACGGAGACGTTCCTGTTTTCGGTGCGCGGTCAGGGCGGGATCACGACCACGCCGCGCGGGCTCGCGCGGCTGCCGAGCGGTATCTTCGTCGTACAGCAGCCCGAGATCGATCAGCCGCTCCGCACGTTCTCGGCGGCGGGCGCGTTCCTCGCGAGCTGGCCGGTCGTGTACCCGGCGGACAAGATCCGCTGGGACGCAACCGACGGGCTCGAGGCGATCGACGGCTCGCACCTGGTGCGCACGGGCTACCTGAACGCGCCGATCGGCTGCGACGTGAACGGCGCGAACTGCATCCAGGCGGGCATCGAGATCCTCGATCTCACGGTCGACGGCGGCGGCATGCCGGTGCTCGTCGTGAGCCAGCAGATCCGCCTGCCGGAGCCGTACAACCTGGCCTACCCGGTGGGCGTGGCGAAGGTCGGCGCCAACTTCGCCGTGGCGACGCTGCCGAACGTGACGACCGAGCTGATCCTGGTCGCGCCCGACGGCACGCTGGTCGCGGGCCCGGTGTCGGATCTGGCCAGCCTCGAGGGCCTGTTCGTCACCGCCGACGGCCGGCTCGGCGCGCTCGACTACCACGGCGGCCTGCGCATGTACAACGCCGCCGACGCGAGCCCGCGGCCGGGCGAGACGGCCACCTTCTCCGACGGGCTGGGCTTCGGCATCCCGCGCTCGCTGGCCTGGGACAGCGCGGCGGGCCGGTTCCTCGCGCTGTCGGCGGATCGGCGCGTGGTCGGCGCGACGCAGGACTTCACGGCGATCACGAACCTGCCGATCAACCTCTCGAGCTACCTGGATCCGCGCGGGATGGACTACCGCCCCGATGGCAACCAGGTGGCGATCGCCGACCGCATCCCGCCGGTGAACGCGACGACCGGCACCCGCATCCCGCGGATCGACTTCTACGACCTCGCCACGTCGACGCTCGCGAGCTCGGTCCTCCTCGACGGCACCCCGGTCAACCCGCGCGTGTTCTCGATCGCGTACGTCCCCGCGCGGCAGCAGATCCTGAGCAACTACCGCCGCATCGGGAACCCGCCGGATCTGATCGACAGCATGGTCTACACGCACCGCCTCGACGGCTCGCTCGCGGGCGCGTTCGATCTGCGGCCGCGCGGGATCAAGCGGGTCTATACGGTCAACTACCTGCCGGCGACGGACGAGATCCTGTGCACCGGGATCGATCTCTCCAATCAGGTGCGCCTGGTGGTCACGTCGCCCACGGGCCAGCCGCGGCGGTCGTATCGTGCCGATCCGATCGCGGGCGTGAGCGAGCTGGCGCCGATCACGAGCGGCACATATCAGGGGGATCTCGGCGTGATCTTCGCCGAGCCGAGCGAGTACCTGCGCGCGAAGCTCGAGTAGCCGCCGGCGCGTCAGGCATCAGAAGCAGCGGACGACGTCGAAGCTGCCGGTCACGGCGATCGTCCCGATCTCGTCATCGGTGGTGGTGAGCGTGACCCGACCCGTGACCCGCGGCTCGACGGCGTCGATCGTGACGGAGCCGGACGCCACGTTGACCTTCGTGCTGCCGTCGTCCGTCTGCATCGCGGAGACGAAGCTGTCCGCATACGAGCCCGCGGCCTTGTCGACGCTGAAGTAGACGAACGTGCCCGAGGGAAGGTTGAAGTCGAGGAAGCGATCGAGGTAGGTGTCGCAGTCGACGTTGTCGCTGCCGATCTGGACCAGCATGAGCGCCGGGTCGTTCTCGTCCTGAACGGCGGCGCCGACGACCAAGTCGGGTGAGCTGCTGCCGTACTCGATCGCGACGTCGCCTTCGATCCGCTCGCCGCTGGTCCCGCCACAGCCCAGCACGAAGATCAGCCAGAAGTGTCGCATCGGGTTATCGTACGCGCGGCCGCACCGATCCGGAAGCCTTGCGCCGGGTTGCGGTTCCCAGCGAAACCGCCGAAGGGGCGCCCGGGGCGCGGTACGTCACCGACCGCGCAAGCGTGCGGCCCGCGCGCGGATCGCGGGATTTGGGTGTGACTTCGCGACCTCGTCGAGCTCCGGCCACGCCGCTGCGCCGAGCTCGGTCACGAAGCGTGCGAGCTCCGGATCGACGGCGGGCGTGGTCGTGAACGCGCGGATGGCAGCTGTCACGAGCTCGGGGTCGGCGCGTACCGCGGGGTCGAGCTTGATCGCCGCACGAAACGACGTGATGCCCTCGGAGAAGTACAGCTGGCTCATCGCGAGCTTACCGGCGAGCAGGGGGAGCTGGACGCTCTCGGGATAGAGCTGGCGCGCAAGGCGCAGCTGGTCGAGCGCGGCCGAGACCTTGCCATCGGCGGCGAGCTGCTTCGCCTTCGCAACGATCGCATCGGCGGCGCTCGGCGGCGGCGGCGGCGGCGGCTGCGGCGGCGGGTCCACGAGCCCCGCAGCGTCGGGCGTCGCGGCGGCAAGCATCGCGGCGTCGGGCGTGGCATCGGGCGTGGCATCGATTGGCGGCGTGGCCACGCTGACGGCGGGATCGCGGGCGGGCTCGTCCCGGCGGGCGAGCTTGCGCTCGAGCAGCGGCCACGCGAACACCCCCGCAGCACCGAGCGCGACGATCGCGAGCAACCATCCTACCCGGCGCGATCGCCGCGCCCGCGGTTCGCCGCCCACGACCGGCATCTCGCGCGTCGATGCGGCGCCGAGCCGCGCGGTCGCGTCGTGTTCGGCGTGGGTCGTCCCGGCGGCGGTGAGCGCCTCGGCCATCGCGACCGCGGACGGATAGCGATCCTGCGGTGCCTTCGCGAGCGCACGCGCGACGACCTTCTCGAGCGCGCCGTAGTCGCCCGGCGTGACGTCGGCCAGCCGCGGCGGCGGCTCCTCGAGCTGCTTCTTGATGATCGCGATCGGATCGTCGGCGATGAACGGCCTGCGCCCGGTCAGCATCTCGAACAGCACGACGCCGCACGCGTAGATGTCCGCGCGCGCATCGACCTCGTCGCCACGGCACTGCTCGGGCGCCATGTAGCTCGGCGAGCCGACCGCGACGCCATGGCTCGTGCTGGTCGAGGAGCCGAGCATGCGCGCGAGCCCGAAGTCGAGGATCCGCGCGTGCACGCCGAGCGGCGCCTTCGGCGTGATCATGATGTTCGCCGGCTTGATGTCGCGATGGATGATGCTCTGCTCGTGCGCGTGCGCGAGGCCGGAGAGCACCTGACTGATCACGTCGGCGGCGCGCTGTGGATCGAAGCGCCGCTGCTCGGCGAGCACGTCCGCCAGATCGCGCCCGCTCACGAGCTGCATCACGACGTACGGCTTCCCCTTGTGGACCCCGTAATCGATGATCGAGACGCAGTGCGGATGCTCGAGGCGCGCCATCAGCTGCGCCTCGCGCTCGAAGCGGTCGCGGGCGTCGCCGATGTCCGGGAGCGCGTGGTGCATCACCTTGATCGCTACCGCCCGATCGAGCTTGAGCCGCACGCCTCGATACACCACCCCCATCGCGCCCTCGGCGATGCGATCAACGATCTCGTACCGCTTGTCGAGGATCTCGCCTTGAAGCTCCGCGCCTCGCACCCGGCGAGGTTACGCGGATCGCGCTCCGCGGCCAAGTGGCGCGCCCTGCTGTCGAGGAGTAGAGCAGGTCATCGATCGTGACGCCGGGCTCGAGCGCGAGGCCGAGATCGGCGAGGCTTGCGAGCTGGTCTTCGAGCTTCATCGGCGGCGTACAGACCATACGCGGCGAGCACGGTCGAGCGCACGTCCTTCTTGTGCGCCTTGCGCAGCTCGATCAAGACGGCGGCGTAGCCGTTGAAGTGCGCGATCGTGAAGAAGCCCGGCGGTGCGATCGCGAGGAGCGCGTCCTTCGCGTCGAGGTCCTCGACGCGTACGGCGAGCAGGTCACCTCGCGGCGCCGGCTCGTCGCCGAGGCGCGCGAGGTCGGCCTTGGTGAGCGGTCGCTGCCACGCGAAGCCCTTGTCGCCGACCATCCACGTGCGGTTACCCCACTTCGTGCCGACCGTGACGCCCGGCAAGCCTCGCGCGAACGCGTCGACCTCGTCGATCGTCATCATCGCGAGTACCAGTCCGTGCCATCTGCGGTGTCCATGAGCTGGATGCCCTGCGCCGCGAGCTCGTCGCGGATCGCGTCGGCGGCCTGCCATTGCTTCGCGGCGCGCGCGACCTCGCGCTCGCGGATCTTCGCGCGCAGCGGCTCGGCGATCTCGGGGCGGCGAAACGCGTCGACATCGAAGCCGAGCACGCGATCCATCTCGCGGACGAGCGCGAGCTTGTCGGGCGGCCGCAGCGCGGTGTCGCGCGCCATCTCCCACAGGATCGCGAGCGCCTTCGTGAGATCGAGGTTCGCCATCTTGCCGTAGCCGGGAAACGCGTGGACGTCGAAGTAGACGTTGCCGCCCGCGGTGTACGTCACGCCGCGCGCCTCGAGCTTCCGGATCATGCGCTGCATGTGATCGACGTGCTCGGTCGCGCGGCACACGACCTCCGGTCGCAGCATGCCGAGCTTCGCGCAGTCGGCGAAGAACACGTCCTCGTAGAAGCGCGCGATGTCCCACGGCGAGCGCTGCTCGCGCTTCGCGGCGATCGCCATCTTGTCGTCGCCCTGATCCGCATCCGACTCGAGGTGACCGACGTCGGTGACGTTCATGACGTGCCGCACGCGATAGCCCGATGCTTCGAGCGTGCGGCGGATGATGTCCTCCGAGACGTACGTGCGCAGGTTGCCGAGGTGCGCGTAGTTGTAGACCGTCGGTCCGCACGTGTAGAAGCGCACCACGCCCGGCTCGATCGGCCGCAGCTCCTCGAGCTCTCCCGTTGCGGTGTTGTGGAGGCGGATCGGCGGCAGCGTCGACACGCCTGGACTATGTCAGACCTCATCGCGCGCGTCAGGAGGTAGTCCTGGCGCAGCACGTATCGTCGTGGCCTTCAGTTGCAAGCGCCGTGGCCTGTGTCCGAGCTGTAACGGGGGCGCGCCGTCGCGACGAGGTCTAGCGAGCCCACAGGCGATCGAGATCGAGCTCGATCGCCTCGAACGGCTCCGCGCGCACCCGCGCGGAGCCTTCGAAGATCTGGACGTCGCGCCAACGGCGGTCGTCCCCGAGTGTATGGACCTCGAGCGTCTTCGCGAGCGGGTCGATCAGCCAGACGTGGCTGACGCCGTGCGCGGCGAAGATCGGGAGCTTCTTCATGCGATCTCGCATCTCGGTCGACTTCGACAGGACCTCGCACACCCAGTTCGGTGCCAGTGTGAAGAACGCGGTCTCCGGCAGCACCGGCAGACGCTCCACGCGCCAGCCGGCGAGGTTCGGTGCCATCGGCTCCAGCGATACCAGGTGGAGCTCGGGCTCGAAGAGGATCCACCATCCGCCGGGCCCGCCGCTGCCGAGCTGGAAGGCGCCGTTGAGCTGGCCGCCGAGGACGGACGTCGCGTTCGTGTGCCGCGGCGCCGGCCTCGGTGAGACATACAGCGTCCCGTCGATGATCTCGGCTCGTTTATGCTCGGGCACCGCGCAGTAGGCGTCGTAGAGCGCCTGGCGGCGATCGCGGGCCGCTGGCGTGGCCATCGACGAGCAGGCTAGCACAGCGCCGGCCATGGCTCGCCGGCCAGGCGTTGCTGCGCCGGCGTCTTGTCGGACGAGCGGACGCTGCCGAACTGCAGCTGGGGCGTGGGCGCACGCATGCCGTCGCCGGTCCTTACGTAGTCTTTAGGTAACCGCAAATCGGCGAGCTTGCCCCCTGCGCTCGAGGCGGCCACGCTGTTCCTCGCATGGTCGCAGTGCCAACCAGCTCGGCTGGTTATCCGATGGCGCCGAGCGCCGAGGTGGGGGGGCATGCCCGCGGTCCTTGCGCCTCGCAGTACGCGCCGACGCTGCCAGATCAGGCTCCTGGACAGGCGGACGTGACCGCCGGATAGCCTGGACTCCATGAACTTCTAGCTCGGGCTGCGGCCGACAGCGATCATCGTGCGCGGCCCCGCCGCGCCCACGCCGCCCGCCGCGCCCACGCCGCCCGCCATTTTTGCGACCGCGAGCTCGCCGCACTGGCCAGCGCCCGGTCACGAACGGCTGACCGGGTTCAACCGGTAGCCGCCAGCGCCTCGAAGCTCTGCCGGGTCAGCTTCGGGTGTTGGAAGAGCTGGCCAACGGCGAACGCGGCGGTCCGCGGGATCTCGCTCTCTCCATGCTCCCATCTCGAAACGGTCTCTGGCCGCACGCCGAAGAGCTCGGCGACGTCGACGCCGCGGAGCCCGGCCGCCTTGCGCACCAGCGCGAATTCCGCGCCGGTGCGGACGCCGCGCTCGACAAGCGCAGCCGCGAGTTCCTGTTCCTGACGCCCCGCCTCCTCGTCGTCAAACAGCGTCTCGCCGCACGCCGAGCAACGTTGCCCGTGCGCGGCGATCTCCAGTCCCATCCGGGTGATGCGGCCCGCCCAGTCGCGGAGGGCGTCCTTCTTACAGCTTGGACAATGCATTCTGTCTCCTTTCAGAAGAGGGTCACCACAACCACATCGGCCTCGATCGAGACGGCCACCGTAAGCTCGTCCCCTTCGCGATCGTGCCCACCGTCTACCTTCCACGTCCCCTCATCCGCCTGCCACCGCGCGGACGTGGCCGTGAGGAGCGCGTTGCGGACGTCGTCACGGCTTGCGCCGCGCTTGTCCATGCGCGTGAAGGCATGGCCGGTGTAGCGAATCCAGCGGCGACCAGCCAGGAGCTGAATCTCCGCAAGGGCCTCTGTGGCGTTCACGAAGACCACTCTAGAGCGTCTTGCGAAAATGTCAAGGTTCCTCGAGGGACGCGAGACGATCCGCGCCGCTGAGCGTGAAGCTCAGCCGAGATCGGCGAGCACGCGAACCAGCAGCCGGCGCAGCTCGCCGACGTCGGCGCCGCCGCGCCAGCTGGCGAGCGCCACCTCGAGCGCGGCCGCGATCGGGTCGGGGACGCCTGCGCGGCCGGCTGTAAGGAGCCCCTGACAGCGCCAGAGCGCTCGGTGCTACTCGGTGACACTCCGACCACCGCAAGGTGCTGAGATCCGGCGCGTGTGGCAGCATGGCGCGGCGTGCGCGACGCGTTCGACTCCCGCCGCCTCCACGATTTTCTGCTTGAAATCCTCGCTCTTACACGAGCTGTAACGTGCACTGTTAAACGAGTGGATGAAGCACTCGACGACGGCGTTACCGGTCGGCGACCGACGGGCGCGAAGGTTGCGTGAGCTGCCGTTGCGTGCACAGCGCCTCGCAGTCGCGCCAGCTCCGGCTTAGTAGTGGATTCCGCGGCAGCGAGGATCCCACTCTTGAGGAATCGGGCTACCTGTGCCGAGCTTGAACCCGACTCCGCCGTCGGTGAGATGCAGCTCCTCCTGAAGCGGAAGCGCGACCGCCTTCCACAGCGCGCTGCCCGGATCCGACTGCCGCTGATTGCTCGCCTGCCGGTGCGCCACGAGAGCGTTCAGGTTGCCACCGTGACTCTCCACCACGGCCTTGATCCAGCGAACGGTCGCGGTGGCGGCTTTGATGAGCTCCGGTGTCGGGGACTGTGGCTGGCGGATCGGCCCCCCCGGGGGCTGCCAGAAGGTGCTGAGGTTGCCCTGGATGCCGGCGTACATCCCGTCCATCTCGATCCCCACACACTGCGTGTTCCAGCCGTTACCGTGAACGATCAGGCGGTTGAAGTCGTGGAGCAAGATCACCTTGCCGCTGCGGGTGATACCGATGTGTGCACCTATGGATACCCATCGTCCGGGTTTCTCGCCGAGCACGCACGCGGTCTGGTGCAGACACA
This sequence comes from Kofleriaceae bacterium, assembly GCA_035558535.1. Taxonomy (GTDB): domain Bacteria; phylum Myxococcota_A; class Polyangia; order Haliangiales; family Haliangiaceae; genus JABFXX01. The sequence goes on along the minus strand of DATMCI010000215.1, from coordinate 59,857 downwards.
CGCCAGTCACCTTGGACCAAGCGCGCTCGCCGTAGTCGTTCGTATTGCCTGCTTGCACGCGCATGTCGAAGAACTTGTCTGCCTGAACCGGAGGCGGGAGTCCCTGCCTCAGCACGCTCTGCAGGCTGTAGACGAAGGCCAGTTCCTCGTTGGACACCGTCTCGGCATCCTGGTCGAACGTCTTGCCGTGCGCGGTAAGAAACCTAGCGAGCGCGCCCAGCGTTTCCTGTCCGAGCGAGCCATCAACGCCCCAGCCGGGCAGCTCGTAGCCCAACTCGATCAGGGCTTGCTGTAGCTTCACGACTTCTGCGCTCTTCTCATTTCTCCTGAGTGCCATGGTGCCCTCCAACAGACCGTGGTGTAAGAGCGAAGCGTTGCGCGGCCCGCGCAGTGGAATCCCGCTCGGTCCTCCGCCCTCCGTTCGTCCTCATGACGTCAGCCATGCCGGCCTCCTTGTAGTACGAAGCAAGCGTCACGCCAGCGTGCAGCGTTGCTCGTGGCATTTCCACGAAGGAGCTGCATGTTTGTCGCGACGACCATCCTGGCACGCCGTCCTGGCGGAGCTCGGCGAGGTTGTCGACGAAGAAATAAACGTTGGCACAGATATTATGAGCCACTGGATTAGATATGAGCGGCCCGACGAGCGATTTGCCATGCCGAGCAGCCACGCGGTATCGCTCCGTGTAGCTTGCCAAGGGATATCGGACCCGCGAGCGTGAGCCTGATTCTCGCAGCCAGCAGCTACGTAAGACTACGTAGCGCTCACCGCGGGTAGAGCGAACGTGATCCTGCGGTAACGCAGCTTCAGTCGGCCCTCCGCCACGTGTACGCCGCGAACGCTCCGCGTCGATATGTCCCGCCGCGCGCGTCAGCGCGAGCGCGAGCGCGCTACGCAGTCTTACGTAGCCGGTTGGACATCACATGTCCGAAGCAAGGGGGCGCCTCGCCTGATCCACATCCCGATCACATTGAAAGCACGAGCCCGCAACTTCTATCGTCGCATCGGCGACCGACACCGCTGCGGCTACACCGCGATCGTCCCGAACCGCGGGTTGTACGAGTCGCGCGTGCTCGGGCTTGATGTTGAGGTGGACAAGGATCGGCTCCGGTTCTATGCAGGCACGGAGCTGCTGCTCGAGAGCGAGGAGTTCATCGCCCGCATCCAGGCCATGGCTTACGATGTTCAGCAGCGAGCCGAAGAAGATGCCCGGCTCCGCAAGGAGGCCGAGCAGCGCCAAGAAGAGGAGGAGCGGCGCCGCGAGGAGGCGGAGCGGCGCCGCGAGGAGGCGGAGCGAGAGGTCGCGCGGTTGCGCGCCGAGCTTGAGCGTCTCAAGCGGTGAACCGTCACATCAGATCGGCTCGGCGGCACGACTAGCGCGGAGAGCGCGGAGAGCGACCACGGGACGCAGAACGTGATCGTCACATGCATCACGGCGTGCTCGGCGGATTCCCGGACCTACACGGCCGCGCAGCGTGCGCGCTGCGCACCAGCCGGGCGATGCCGCGTTTTGCTCCGGGCTGCCTTTGTATTTGTTTCGCCTGAAGCACATCTCGAGTGGCATCACCGTTTCGTCGAGGGAGCCAAGGGGAACTTTGCGTCCCTGTGCGTTTCATCCGAGAATGCGGCATGCAATCGGGCCGGGAGGACTTCATCAAACAGCTGCGTTCCGCATTTCCGGCCGAACCCATCCACGGCGACGCCGCGTTCGCCCAGTGGGGTGGCAGCTATCCTGATGCTGTGCCCTACGAGCAGGCTATCGACGGTAAGACTTGGGAGCAGCTCGACCGCGGGTACATTCTCCGACGCAACGACGCCCTCGGCTTTCTGTCCACACAGCAACTTGTCCAGATCCTACCGGTCTATCTGCTCTCGATCGTCGAAGACGGGGTGATGTCACCCGCGCTCGATGCCGTGCTTGTCAAACTGACCAGACCCACACGTGCGCCAGCAGGGAACGCTTTGATGCATTCGTCGCCGCGCTCGATGGACCTCAACGTACCGCGGTCGCGACTGCGCTGCACTTGCTCGCCGAACAAGACCCTGACGGATCCCCAGGACGCGCTGCATTCGTCGCAGTCGACAACTTCTGGAAGGAGTACCTGTGAGCCGCACGATCCCGCTTACATTCCTCGCGATGCTCGTGATCGGGTCAACCGCTGCCATGGCGGACAAGCTGTCCGACTTCCAGGAAGCAGTGAAGAACAGGGGCTGCGAGAGCATCCCCTACAGCGATTACAAATCTACTTGCCGTTCGCAGCAAGCGCCTGTCCACGAGTGGTGTGACGGTAGTCGAGGCCCGGTTTCGTGTGGCAGCGAGAGCATTACGCGGTCGAGAAGGCCAGGCGAGACGTCGATACGGCGAAGGACAACAAGGACAAGGCCGATCGGAAGCTCGTGGCCAGGCTTACCTGCCTCCCACATGTCGCGGAGCTGGCGGGCGCGCGGGATGATCTCCGGCGGATCGTTCTCGTTGCGCACTCGATCGATCGCTGAAGCAAACACGTTCATCACGGCCCGGCGGTAGTCGATGCACTTCTCGAGGTTGTAGATCGCGTCGCTGACGAGCCTGCCACGCGCCTCAAGATCCTTGTTCGCCTGCTCGAGCCGCTTGTTCGCTGCGTCGAGATCGTCGGATGCCTTCTTGTACTCGTCCTCAGCCGCACGCTTCTCGGAATCAGACAGGCCCGATTGGCTTCATTCGAGGAGGATAAGGACAACGAACGTTGTAACTGCCAAGTAGTCGACGCGATAAGAGATCGTAAGCGTGCCGCTCGCCGCGGCATCGGTCGGCCCACGGCTTTCGCCGGGCTCGGTTGCGCTCCCGGCCGAGCTCAGCCCGTGAACAATGATCGCTGCGAGCGTGCCGGCGGCAGCGAGCTCGTGGCTACCAGCTCGGCCACGGGACGGCCAGCGTCCATGACCGCTCGCACGTCGCGCCCGGGGCGCTCAGGCCGCGGCGAGGCGGCGGCCGTCCTCCGCGTGCTCCTGAGTGGTAAGCCGTGACCGTCGATGGCTTCGGCCGGCGCGCGGCCTGCGTCGGAGCGAGCTGGCGCCGATCACGACCCAAGGGGCGCAACATCGAGCCGGCTACTTGGCGCTCTTGGCTGCTTTGGCGTCGCTCTCGGCGACAGCGTCCTCGAGAATCCGGAGGATCCAATCCGTTGCGATGCGTCGATCTCGGGCCGCCGCTCGATCGATCCCTGTGCGCAGGGTCCGCGTCATGCGGATCGTCATGCGTGCGTCGCGCGGATCTCCTCTGGGCACGTCGGCGATCCTCCGACGGCCTCGATGAGCAAGCAAGATCTCGAGGTGCTTCTAGGCGCAATTTAGCACAAACCGTCACCTATCAGGTGCGAGTTGGCACCTAGTAGGTGACACTTCGGAAATGCCGCAAGAATCCAGCAACCAGCTCCCTAGGAAGACGCGTCTCGTCCTTGTCGACCTGCTCGCCCATGCGTCGGCGGCCGCCCGCATCGTCGGCCACCGCGAAGATAGCAACGACTCGAACCGCGAACAGCTCTCAGACCATGTCGATGCGCTTGTCCATGGGCTCAGCGAGCTGTTTGGTGACCATCGGCTGACTGACAAGCCGGCGCCGGACGGCGACGAGGCGGACGTGGTCGATGAGCTTCGCCAACTCATGGCGAGGGCCGACGCGCTGGCCTCGACGACAAACGAGCAGTTCAGCCGCATTGTCGTTCTCACGGATGGAGACGACCGTCGAGGCTTCACACATCTTGCTCACCTCGTCGAGATGACCGCGCTTGCGGTGTCGGCGGCATCTGAAGCCAGCTCCAAGCTCATCGCCGCCATGGAGCGCGACCTGTGAACGGCCGAGCGCGCGCTCTCGTCTATACCGCGCCGGGTTCGCCAACCAGACGACCTCGCGTGCGCGCTGCCTCGCGCTCGTGGTCCGCAACCATCGACGTCGGAGACTGTCTCGAGTGCGGAGCTGCTACGCGTCTGACCAGCGAATCTCATGATCGCCTCTGACATCGTCAAAGGTGTAGTAGGCTCGGCAGATCAGCGCGCTGCTCGGCCGCGTGACACGACGAGATCATGAACAGGCGGGGGCATGCCCGCCGCCGCGGGACGTCTTGAGGAGCTGGGTCGGCGCTGACGTCGTCACGATCTCCGGTAACGTCCTCCATGACTAGGCGGGCTCCCCTGGAGAGTCACCATGCTCCCGCCTGATGCAGGTCCCCGGTTCGTTGATCGGCCACCCGACGACGTATACAGTGCCCGGCAGAGGTGCCCTTATGTCGCAGGACAACAAGCCCCCTAATGGAGACGAGCCGTCATTGCCACCGTCCACGGCGCTCAGGGCATACTGGATGGAACCGGTATCCCGCCTCGCGTCGCTCGCGGTGGCGCCGATGACAGACGCGCTCAAGGAGCGGCACCGGATCTTCTCGCTCCTCTTGATGGGGCTCGTGGCCCGATACTGGAACGGGGGGCGCGTGGCAAAACGTGGCCCAAATGGCGATGCCTGGAGCTGAAAACTCAGGAACGGCAGCCGCTTAGGTCGTGCGATCGGGCGGATTCGAACCCTGCGAAGACGAGCCGTGGACAGCTTGAGTCATACGGCCTTGTAGTCGTCTTCGATCGCGCAGGCGCGGCCGTTGGCCGCGGGATTGGGACGCAGGTAAGATGCCGCTGTAGTCATGGCGGATGAACCGGCCCCCGACTGGCGCCTCCTCGCACCGCACCGCCCGCTCTCGCCGGGTGATGACGCGTATGTCGCGCGCCCGACGGGCGGCGGCGATGCGATCGCGACGTGGGTGAATGCGGGGGGGAGCACGATCCTCGTCAGCGGCCCCACCGGCGTCGGGAAGAGCACCGAGTTGGCGCATGCAGCGCAGGCGCTGCAGGCTACGCGGGTCGCTTGCCTGGTACAGGTCGATCGCATGGCCAACATGCATCGCCTGGATGCCGACGCGCTCATGCGCCATGTCGCCGCGCGACTCGTCACCTTCGTACGCGATGAGGTGGGCCTTTCGCTCTCGCGCAAGCTCGCGTTCGCAGCCACTGGGACCCCAAGTTCGTTGGACATCTTGCTCGGCACCAAGCTGGGTTCGCAGGAGCGCGTTCAGGCCAGCGGCCTGAGCTTGGCCCTCGCCGCCTTGGCAGAGATCGAGCGTGTGTCCTCGCAAGAGCGAATCGCGCTGCTCATCGATGGATTGGAGAAGCTGCTCCCCGGACCGGGAACGCGCGAGATCTTCGATGCACTCGCGCAACTCCCCGAATCGGTGGATCTAATCGTGGTCATTCCATGGCACGCCGCGTTTGGTGGAGGGACCGAATCGATCCTCCGGGCAGGGGAGCGCCTGCACCGCGTCGCGGCGCTCGATACGATGGGGGAACAGGGAAATATTGCGGCGGAGTTCTTCATTCGTGTGCTCGCGCGCAGGTTGCGAGTCGTTGACCGACTGCCGGTGTCGATGACTCCGTTGCTGGAGATCGCGTTTATGGCGAGCGGCGGAATTCCCAGGATCTTCTTGCAACTCATGGCCGACGCCGGGACGTACGCACGCGCGAAGCGCGGTGCGGGCTGGCCGGTCAGAGATGACCTGAGCGAGGCCATTGCCGACCAAGAGGCCAGCTTTCGACGAGCGTTGTTGCCTGGAGACACACAGGCGATCATGGCGGTCCAGCACACGGACGGCCGGGAGCTCGATTTGGAGCGGCGCGTGCGCCTCCTGGCACAGGGCATCCTGCTCGAGCGGACGTGGAACGGCCGTGTGTCACTCGAGATTCACCCGCTGGTTACTCACGCTGTCCTCAATCCACGCTCATGAATCCCACGCAGGCGCTGATCTCCGCGCTCGAGCGAGATCTCGGAGGAGTCGCTGTGATCTGGTGTCCGGATCTCGGACTTCGTGAGTGGCTGCTCGACGAAGTCGAAGGGCTTGCGCCACTCGATGCAATGCCGTTACGGACGGCGTCAGTTGACGAGGCCATCAAGACGCCAGATCGAATGGTGCTCCTCGTACCTGATGACGAGCGTGCCGCAGTAGAGGAGCTCGAAGGCCGCCGCGATCAGCTGCTCGATCCGCCTCGATCGCAATCTGTGGTCCTGTTCTTGCTGCGAGACGGGGACGGCCGGATCGCACTGGCGAATGCCCCCAGCCTGTCGAGCTGGGTCCGTGGCAGCGACGTCGACCCGGACCGGGTCGCCGAGGTAGACGTGACCTCGGAGCGTGCTCGATTCGACACCGAGATGGGCCAGAGCGTCGAGGACTGGCTCGCCGCGTGGCGTGCGGGCGCCATCCCTCGCAACGGCGAAACGTTCGCACGCGCCTACTGGGCGGCGCTGCTGGAACGCTCATGAAGGCGTGGCTCGACCTTTATCAGCAGCATCGCGACGGGCGGTCTGGATCGACGGATCTCGGCACAGCGTTGCGCCGACGTTTGCTCGCGTTGGCAGAGCGGGGGCACTGTCACCGAACCATTCAGGGCCGCTTCACCCGGCACGACGGCGGTCCGCGCCGCGAACTGTACATCCAGCCGCTCGACCCGAACGACCCAGTGAAAGGCGAGCCGCTGGTCGATCTGCCATTGCTCGTGAATGCTCGCCTCACGGTGCTCGCACTGTTGAGCAAGAAGAAGGACCACGTGCATCAATTCACGGCCATGATCGAAGGGACCACGCGGGTCGGCGCGCGCTGGGCCGCGGCGGTTCACCTCGAGGAGGATTACGCGACGCCCCATCAGGACCGCAAGGGCAGCGGTGCGTGCGGTCATGCTGCGTTTCACTGCCACGTCGGGCCGACGCTCGATGATGAGCCAAAGGTCCGTCTGCCTCTGCCGGCTGTCGGGCCCGCAGATGCGCTCGATTGGCTGCTCTCGATTGTGGTGCCCACGTGGGAACCCGCACCGTGGCCCGCTGTCGTTGCCGCTCTCCCCGTGAAGTAGCCACGCCGATCGATCGGCTGTTCGTGGTGAATCACCTCGACGTACCGGAGCCCAGGTCCACACTCGGAGCCCATGCGTGCTATACACGTCGTCCACGCGCGATCGTGGTGGAATTGGTAGACACGCAGGATTTAGGTTCCTGTGCTTAACCGCGTGGGGGTTCGAGTCCCCCCGATCGCACGAACAATCTCGCACGCTTGCGAGGCTGGCGAAGATGGGGCGGAGAGGCGGGCGCCGGGGAGCCGGGGCGGGCGCCGGGTCACGGCGCGCGGGCGAAGTGCTCGAGGATGGCGATGGCGACGGCGGCGGGCGCCTCGAGCTGCGGGTAGTGGCCGATGCCGGGGAGCTCGACGATGTCGGGGTGCGGGACGAGCTCGCGGTAGCGGGCGACCATGTCGGCGCCGGAGATCGGGTCGACGAGGCCGTCGATGAAGCGGAGCGGCGCCGGGGCGCCGGTGAGGGCGCCGACCCAGCGCGAGCGGTGCGCGCGCCGCTCGGCGAGGTAGCCGATCAGCTGCGGCATCACGGCCTGGCCGTCGTGCTCCGTGATCAGGCGCCACATGGCGCGGAGCTCGGCCTCGGAGACGGGGTGGCGGCCCCAGATCCGGCGCATGGCGCGGGCGAACGAGCGGTAGCCGCCGAGCCGCGCGACGAGCGGGCCGAGCGGCGAGGCGAGCAGCTTCTGCGTTATCAGCGCGTGGTGCGCCTCGGGGAACAGGCCGCCGTTCAGGAGGCACGCCGAGACGATGCGTGGTTGCGCCGGATCGGCCTGGCGCGCGAGCAGCTCCTGCGCGACGGTGTCGCCGTAGTCGTGCGCGAGCAGGCGGTACGACGTCACGCGCTCGCGCTCGAGCAGGGCGCCGAATAGATCGGCCTGCGCCATGATCGAGTAGGGGAACCCGCGGGGCTTGGCCGAGAAGCCAAAGCCGATCATGTCGAGCGTCAGCAGGCGATAGCGGGCGACGAGGTGCGGCCAGAGCAGTGAGTAGTCCCACGACGCGGTCGGGAAGCCGTGCACGAGCAGGACAGGCTCGCCGACGCCCTCGGCGCGGAAGAAGATGCGCTGGCCGCGCCACTCGAACGTGTCGCCAGCGGCGCGCCAGTCATCGGGCGAGACCACGGTCATGCGCGCAGCGTCGATCATGTGGCGGGGCCGATCAATGTTTGCGAAGGCCGGCCAGGCGGATCGGGCTCAAGCCAGGGGTGTGTGCGGGCGAGCTTCTGGGCGCGCCGCGCGAGATCGTCGAGGAGGGCGCTGGAGGCAGCGCCGGAGACGGCAGCGCCGGAGACGGCGGCGCCGGAGACGGCGGAACCGGAGACGGCGGCGCGGAGTGCGGCGACGAGCTCGCCGGCAGACTGGAGGCGCGCGTCGCGCGACTTGGCGAGCGCGAGCAGGAGGACGTCCTCGAGCGCGGGCGGGAGCTCGCGCCACGGCGAGAGCACCGACGGGCGAAACGGCATCACGTGCACGACGGCGTAGAGCAGGGACGGCGTGTCGCGCGCGGCGAACGGGGCGCGCCCGGTGAGGCAGCGGTAGATCACGGCGCCGAGCGCGTAGACGTCGGCGCGGTGATCGACGGGCTCGCCCTTGGCCTGCTCGGGCGCCATGTACGCGGGCGTGCCGATCACGCCGCCGCGCGTGAGCGTGCCGGAGCTGTCGGCGAGGATCGCGATGCCGAAGTCGAGCAGCTTCCAGGTGCTGTCCTCGCAGCGGAACAGGTTCTGCGGCTTGATGTCCCGGTGCACGATGCCGGCGGCTCGCGCGAGCTCGAGCACGGCGCCGGCCTGCTCGACCATCGCCGTGAGCGCGGGAGGCAGGAGCGTGCCCTCCTTGCGCAGGAGCTCGGCGAGCGTGTGGCCGCGCAGGCGCTCCATCGCCAGGAACGGCAGCGTCTCGTCGGCGGTGGACGCCTCGAGCACGTGCACGACGTGCGGCGAGTCGATCGCGCTCGCGACGCGCACCTCGCGGAAGAACCGCTCGACGTGCTGCGGATCGGCGAGCAGCTCGCGCCGCAAGAGCTTCACGGCGGCCTCGCAGCCGGCGGTGGTGTGCGTGGCCTCGTAGACCTCGCCCATCGCGCCGCGCCCGATCAGGCCGGCGAGCTGCCACGAGCCGAACACGTGGCCGGTGAACTGCCCGGGCCCGCCGACCTCGAGGGCCCGATCGAGATCGCGGCGCAGCTCGGCGAGCTGGACGCCGCGCTGCGCCGCGAGCCGCGTCGCGCGCTGCAGCTGCTCGATCGAGCGCAGCGAGGTGCGCCGCGAGACGCGCGCGAGCCAGAAGCACAGCGCGTAGCCGAGCTGCAGGGTGAGCTGTCCGGTGATCTGCGCGTGCAGCGAGACGCCGGCGCGGATGGGGTAGAAGCCGGGATCGCGGAGCGCGCCGGCGAGCACGAGGGCGGCCTCGAGCGCGTGCGCGCCGGCCGCGACGGCGTAGATCGCGACGGCGCTCGCGGTGTGCTCGGTGCGGCAGAAGAAGTAGAGGCCGAGCGCGATCACGAGCGGCGCGGCGGAGAACACGCCGACGTAGAGGATGCCGAGCTGGCCGCACACGATCGCGGCGAGCGCGAGCGCGTTCATCTGCGCCGCGGAGTAGCGGCGCGGATCGCGCAGGCGGTGGTACATCCACGCGCTGCCGAGGACGCCAGCGGCGAGCGCGGCGGCGAGCGCGGCGGCGAGCGGGCGATCGCCGGGCGTGAGCGCGAGCGCCGCGAGCACGCCGGCCGCGACGAGCCAGCCGATCCGCAGGAGCTCGCGCGTGCGCTTCACCTCCTCGGCGCGCAGCGCGTCCGCGGCACTCGACAAGGTCGAGGTCGTGGGCAGCGACGCCTCGCTCACTGCGACGCCTCCCACGGGTGCCGGCGGATCAGTGCGTCGGCGCGCCGGCGGAGCTTGGCGTCGGCGGCGTCCAGGCGATCGTCGAGCGCCGCGGCGAGCGCGTCGGCGAGCGCGGCGCCGGAGGTGAAGCGATCGTCGGGAGACTTCGCGAGCGCGAGCGCGCACCAGCGATCGACGTCGGCGGGGAGCTCGGCGAGCGCGCCGGGGCGCGCGGGCATCCGGTGCACGACGGCGTAGAGCAGGGACGGCGTGTCGGGCGCGGCGAACGGGTGGCGGCCGGTGAGGCAGCGGTACGCGACGGCCGCGAGCGCGTAAAGATCGGCGCGCCCGTCGACGGGCTGGCCCTGCGCCTGCTCGGGCGCCATGTACTGCGGCGTGCCGACGACCTCGCCGAGCGTGAGCGTCCCGGTGGTGTCGGCGAGCCGCGCGACGCCGAAATCGAGGATCTTCCAGGTGCCGTCGGTCGTGCGGAACAGGTTCTGTGGCTTTACGTCCCGGTGCACGATGCCGGCGGCGATCGCGGCGTCGATGCCGGCGCCGACCTGGCGGCACAGCGCCACGACCTCGGCGGCGTCGGGCGACTCGCGGCGCAGCCGCTCGGCGAGCGTCTGCCCGTCGAGCCGCTCCATGGCCAGGTACGGCAGCGGCGCGTCGGCGCCGGCGGCGTCGAGCACGCGCACGACGTGCGGCGACGCGAGCGCGCCGCCCGCGCGCACCTCGCGCAGGAAGCGCGCGACCTGCGTCGGATCGATCAGGAGCTCGCGGCGCAGGAGCTTCACGGCGGCGGGCGCGCCGTCGCCGATGTGCGTCGCGTCGTAGACCTCGCCCATCGCGCCGCGGCCGAGCAGGTTGCCGAGCCGGAACGCGCCGACGATCTGATCGGTGTGGCGGCCGGGGCCGCCGACGCGCAGCGCGCGCTCGAGCTCGGCGCGCAGCTCGTCCATCACGGCCTCGCGCTGCGAGGCGAGGTGCGTCGCGCGCTGTAGATCCTCGATCGACGCGAGCGAGACGGCGCGGAACGCGCGCGCGGTGTAGTAGGCGATCCAGAACGTGCCGAGGACGAACACGGTCACGGTGACGAGCGAGGCGCGGCCGATGGGCCGGTCCGACGCGAACACGCCGGGATCCGCGATCGCGCCGCTCAGGATGACGAGCGAGATCGCCGTGTAGCAGACGAGCGCCGAGCCGAAGATCCAGCGCGCGAGGCGCTCGGCCTCGGTGCGCGCCACGAAGTGGATCCCGACGACGACCATGAGCGGCGCGGCGGTGTAGGCGCCGTAATAGAGGACGCCGATGTGGCCGTTGATCACGCAGATCACGGCGAGGACGAGCAGCGCGCGCTCGGTGTAGCGCCGCGGATCGGCGAACGCGCGGTGGAGGATCGAGCTGACGATCATGCCGAGCACGAGCCCGGCCCCGAAGACGATCGACATCGCCGGGGGCGCGTCGACGAACGGGAACGTCAGCATGACGGCGACGCTGAGCAGCCAGCCCATGCGGATGAACAGCCGCGTGCGCTCGATCTCCTCGTCGCGCAGCGCGTCGACGGCGGTGGTGAGCGACGGTAGCGGCGCGAGCTGCGGCAGCGGCGCGAGCTGCGGCGCGCGCGATGGCGCGGCGCGCGGGCGGCCGGCGGCGACGCGGGCGAGCGGCGCGACGGTCGGCACCTCGGCCAGGGGGAGGTGCTCCGTGGGGCTGGCCTCGTCCTCGAGGACGCCGGACGTGGACGGGATCGCGAGCTCGGCCAGGCCGCCGCGCGCCGGTGCGGCTGGCGCGGCTGGCGCGGCCGACGCGGCTGGCGCGGCTTCGGGCGCAGACGGCGACGGGACCTCCGCCGCGTCCGCGTCCGCGTCCGCGCGATCGGCGGCGGTCTCCAGCCCGGTGTCGCCGGCCCCCATGGCGGCGAGTCTATCCCGCGGGTCCGACGCTGCGTCATACTTGGCGCCATGGCACGCCTCGCTGTATCTGCGCTCGCGGCGCTCGCAGCGCGCGCAGCGCTCACAGCGCTCGTTGCGCTCGCCGCCTCCTGCTCGAGCCCGACGGGACGGGCGCCCGCGCCGATCGCGCCGACCGCGCCGGCCGATCCATGGGCGGCGGTGGCCCCCGACGAGCCGCCGAGCTCCATGGCGACGCGCGCGCTCGCCGATCGCGCGTGCCCGAAGGTGACCGCGCCGTACTTCTACCGGATCGAGAAGGACGGCAAGGTCTCCCACATCCTCGGCACGCGCCACCTGGGCGTCTCGCTCGACAAGATGCCGGCGAACGTCGTCGCGGCGATCCGCGGCGCCGCGGTCGCGGTGTTCGAGGTGGCGCCGGGCGACGACGTGACGCGGCCGGAGGCGAGCGGCCCGCCGCTGCCGGCGCAGCTCGGGCCAGAGCTGTGGGCGCGGTACCGCAAGCTGGTCGGCGCCGCCAACGCCAACAACGTCGAGCGGGGCACGCCGAGCGACGCGATGATCGCGCTCATCGCGCTGTACGAGCACAAGCTGGCGGCGCTCGATCTCGAGATCGTCGGCCTCGTGCAGCGGGCGAACATCCCGGCGCGAGGGCTCGAGTCGGCCGCGTTCCAGCAAGAGCTCCTCGGCGAGCTGCTCGATCTGCGCATGCTGCGCGCCACGATCGCGGGCACGCCGGATCGCGCCACGCTCGAGCGCGAGTCGACCGAGGATCTGCGCGCGTACTGCGCTGGCACCGACGACGTGCCGGGGATGGACCCCGAGGAGCGCCAGCAGCTCCGCGCCGCGGGCTTCACCGAGGCCGAGCTGGACAAGCTCGATCAGCGCCTGGTGTTCGCGCGCAACGCGGACTGGATCCCGAAGCTCGAGCAGATCCTGGGCAGCGGCGGCGCGTTCATCGCCGTCGGCGCGGATCACCTCACGGGCAATCGCGGCGTGATCGCGCTGCTCGCGGCGCGCGGGTACCGCACGACCCGCGTCGCGCCGTAGACGCCGTAGACGCCGTAGGCGCCGTAGGCGCGGCTGGCGCTCAGGCGACGGAGTGCGCCGGCGTGGGCGCAGCGGCGGCGGCGGCGGCGCGGGCGCGCACGCGCCGATCCACGGCCAAGAGGATCATGGGCAGGAGGATCGACGTCCCGACGGCGAACCACGCCAGATCGTCGATGCCGACCAGCTTGCCGCCGGCCTGCTCGGTCAAAAACTGCGCGCCGAGCATCGCGCCGGCCGACGACGCCAGGTGCTGCACGGCCGACTGCGCCGACATGAAGCGCGCGCGCTCGCGCGGCTCGGGGACGCGCGAGGCGAGCGCCTGCATGGGCACGAACCGGAAGCCCTGCGAGACCATGAAGCCGACGAAGATCCCGAGCACGGGGAGCGCGCCGATCGGATAGATGAACCCGACGAGGAGCACGGTGATGAACGCGGTCGAGCCGCAGGCGGTGACGAGCGGCGCGCCGTACCGATCGGTGAGCCAGCCGGAGAGCCGCATCGTGCCGAAGCTGATCGCGCCGCCGATCATGTAGAGCAGGCCGAGCCGATCGCGCGGGTAGCCGCGATTGAACTGGAAGTACGCCGACAGGTTCGGGATCAGCGCGAAGTTCGCGATCACGGCGACGGCGTTGCCCGAGAGCGAGAGCCGCACGACGGGGCGGCGCAAGACGTCGCGGAACGAGATCGGCGGGCCGCGGCGGTCGGCCGAGAGGTGCGCCTGCTGCGGCGGCAGGATCGCCACGGCGGCGGCGGCGAGGACGGCGCCGAGGGCGGCCACGACGTAGAACGGCGCGCGCCAGCCGCCGACGCGCGCGAGCTCGAGGCCGGCGGGCACGCCGAGCACCGAGGCGACCGAGAACGCGCCCATCACGGCGCCCATCGCGCGGCCGCGGCGCTCGGGCGGGATGGCGTCGCTGATGATCGCGAGCGCGAGCGAGGTCGCGGGGCCGCCGAACGCGCCGGCGATCACGCGCGCCGCGAGGAGGCTCGGCAGGCCGGTGGCGAGGCCGCCAGCGGCGGTGCCGAGGACGAGGCCGGCGAGCGCCACGCCGAGCGCGCGGCGCCGATCGAATCGATCGAGGAAGAACGCGCCCGCGATGCCGGCGACCGCGGCGGCCGCGGTGTAGCTGCCGCCGACGAGGCCGAGCTCGGAGCTGGGGATCCCGAGGGCCTTCGCGAAGTCGGGCCCGAGCGGCATCACCATCATGAAGTCGAGCGTGTTGATGAACTGGACCGCTCCGATCAGGAACACGAGCTTGCGCTCGGACAAGGGCGACAGCGACGGCATCTGGGCCCGAGCGTACGCGACCGCGGAGAGCCGCGGAACGCGGCTGCCCGATCAGGCAGCGATCCGGCAGCGATCCGGCAGCGATCAGCCGCGGCGCGCGCGTGAGGATCCGCGGAGATCGATCGCGCGCGATTCTGAGACGGAGTGTTGCGAGCGGGGCCGGCTCACAGCGCGTGCATCGTGACGGGGACGCCGCCCAGGACGGCGTTTCCGGACAGGGGGTCGCGCAGGCGCTCGTCGAGGACGGCGTTCAGGTTCGCGCCGGGGCGGGCGGCGGCGACGCGCAGCCGCGTGCCGGGCTGATCGTGGCCCCAGCCGTGCGGGAGGCTCACGACGCCGGGCATCATCTCGTCCGTCACCTCGACGACGACCTCGATCGATCGCTCGCCGTTCGCGAGCCGCGCGCGGCCGCCGTCGGTGAGCCCCAGGCGCGCGGCATCGGCGGGGTGGACGAGCGCGACGCAGCGGAACGGGCCCTTCGCGAGGAGCGGCAGGTTGTGCATCCAGCTGTTGTTCGAGCGCAGCTGGCGGCGCCCGACGACGACGAGCGCGGGGGCGGGGCGCTCGAGATCGGCGCGCGCGCGCGCGACGTCGTCGAGGAAGAGCTGCGGCGCGAGCTCGATCTTGCCAGACGGGGTGCGGAGCAGCTCGGGGACGCGCGGCTCGAGCGGGCCGAGATCGATGCCGGCGGGCGCCTCGCGGAGCTTGGCGAGCGAGAGGCCGCCGGGGCTCGCGCCGAACCGGTCGCCGTACGGCCCGGCGCGCAGCGCCAGATCGATCAGCCGCTCGGGGCCACGCTGGCCGGCGACGGCGCGCGTGACGAGCTCGGCGGCGGGGCCCGCGGCGCGCGCGATGTCGGCGGCGGCGAGCTCGTCGTCGAGCGCGTCGGTGTCCGCGCCGGCGCCCTTGCCGGTCGCGATCGCGAGCAGGCGGAGCAGGATCTGCCACTCGGCGGGGCGCTCCGGCGGCGGCGCGAAGACGGGCGGGCTGTAGCGCGCGGTGTTGCGCCACGCCAGCTGCGGGAACGCGACGTCGTAGTGGCTCTCCTCGAGCGGCCCGAGGCCGGGGAGGATCACGTGCGCGTGGCGCGTGGTCTCGTTCACGTAGACGTCGACGCTGATCATCAGCTCGAGCTGCGCGAGCGCGGCGGCGAGGCGCGGGCCGTTCGGCGCCGAGAGCACGGGGTTGCCGGCGACGGTGATGAGCGCGCGGAGCTGGCCCTCGCCGGCCGTCTCGATCTCCTCGGCGAGGCAGCCCATCGGCAGCTCGCCGAAGACCTCGGGCGCGCCGGAGACGCGGCTCCTGCGCCGCCCGACCGAGACGCCCTTGCCGCGCCCGGGCGCGCCGGCGGTGTTGGCGGCGAACGCGGCGGCCTTGGGGAACATCGCGCCGCCGGGCTCGTCGAGGTGGCCGGTGAGCACGTTGATCGCGTCGACGAGCCAGCTCGCGAGCGTGCCGTACTCCTGCGTGCACGTGCCGATGCGGCCGTAGACGGCGGCGCGCGGCGCGGCGGCGAGCGCGCGCGCGAGGCCGCGGATCTCCTCGGCGGCGATGGCGCAGCGCGCGGCGACGCGCTCGGGCGCGAAGTCCCGCGCGGCGGCCTCGAGGGCGGTGACGGCGGCGGGGTCGACGTGGGGCGCGAGGCGGCCGAGCCGCACGAGCCCCTCGCCGAACAGGACGTGCACGATCGCGAGCAGGAGGAACGCGTCGGCGCCGGGCCGGATGAACAGGTGCTGATCGGCGAGCGCGGCGGTCTCGGTGCGCCGCGGATCGATCACGACGAGCCGGCCGCCGCGCGCCTGCATCGCCTTCGCCTTGCCGCGGAAGTCGGGCACGGTCCACATGCTCCCGTTCGAGACCACGGGGTTCGCGCCGATCACGACGAGCAGATCGGTGCGCGGCAGATCGGGCACCGCGACCGAGAGCCAGTGGCCGAACATGAGGCCGGCCGACAGCTGCTTGGGCATCTGATCGAGCGTCGACGCGGAGTAGACGTTGCGCGTGCCGAGCGCGCGGCCGAGGCGCGCCGTGTAGAGGAGCAGGCCGATCTTGTGCGCGGCCGGGTTGCCGATCACGATCCCGGCGGCGTCGCTGCCGCCGCGCGCGAGGAGCGGCGGCAGCCGGCGCTCGATCTCGGCGAACGCCTCGTCCCACGTGACCTCGACGAAGTCGTCGCCGCGGCGCACGAGCGGCGCGCGCAGCCGATCGGGATCCTCGTGCAGCTCGCGCAGCGCCGCGCCCTTGGGGCAGAGGAAGCCCTCGGAGAGGACGTCCGCGTCGTGGCCGCGGATGCTGGTCACGCGGCCGCCCTCGATGCCGAGCGACAGGCCGCAGCACGCCTCGCAGAGCGGGCAGATCCGGTGGGCCACGGTCTCCATGCGAGAGGAGTACTACGGCCGCGCCGGGCCAGCGCTGCGGCGCGGCCGTTTTGACGCGGCGACCGGGCGCGACCGGGCGCGACCGGGCACGACAGGGCATGACTCCCGGCCGGATTCGCCCGGTCTCCCCCTCGTCGAAGCTGCTTCGGCGGGGTAACCATGCGGCGGCCGGCCCCCCCGGAGGTAATGTCCGGCCGCTGCTGGCTGAAACCTGACAGCGAGCTGTCACCTCCCTCTGCGATTCACCCTGCGCGAACCAAGCAACCCGAACACGGAAACAAGGATACGACCATGAGCCTCGTCTTTTACTACTCGCCGATGTCCACCGCCGTCGTCACCCACTGGGCCCTCGAGGAGCTCGGGATCCCGTACGAGAAGGTGAAGCTCAGCATCCAGGCCGGTGACACGAAGAAGCCCGACTTCCTGAAGATCAACCCCAACGGCGCCGTGCCGGTGATCGTGCACGACGGCACGCCGATCTTCGAGTCGGCGGCGATCGCGATCTACCTCGGCGAGACGTTCGGCGTCGAGAAGGGCCTGTTCCCGGCCGCGGGCGTGCAGCGCGGCCAGGCGACCTCGTGGATCGTGTGGGCGAACGTCACGCTCGGCGGCGCGATGAACCGCCTCGCCTACTCGTCCTCGGAGCGCATCCCGGCGGAGCAGCACAACGCGAAGGCCGCGGAGGCGGCGCGCGCCGCCGCCGAGCAGTCCTTCGGCGTGCTCAACGACGCGCTCGCCGGCAAGGAGTGGCTCGTCGGTGACAAGTTCTCGCTCGTCGACGTGCACGTCGCGTCGTTCGTCGAGTACGCGACGTACCTCGGGTTCGACCTCAAGAAGTGGGCGAACGTCGACGCGTGGCGCACGCGCGCGACCAACCGGCCGGGGCACGCGACCGCTATGACGCAATGAGCGACTCGGCGAGCGCGAGCAGCAGGCGATCTGCGCCGTGGCGGCCGACGAGCTGGACGCCGATGGGCAGCCCGGCGCGCGAGCGGGCCGCGGGGATCGAGATCGCCGGCTGGCCGGAGACGTTGAACGGCGCCGTGAACGCGCCGAGCTGCGCGGCCGCGCGGAACGTGGCCTCGCCGCCGAGGCCGGCGTACGCGCCGACGCGCGGCGGGAGCGTGCCGACCGTCGGCGTGACGGCGACGTCCGCGTCGCCGAACCAGGCGAGCACGCGCTGCGCGAGCCGCTCGCCGGCGGCGATGCACGCCTGCCGCGAGACGGTGCGGCCGACGCCGTGGAGCCACAAGGTCGACGATTGCATCCGGCGCGCCATCCCGAAGACGAGCGGGATCTGGCCCACGAGGCGCGCCATGATCGGGATGAACTCGTCGATCGATCCGTCCACCGGCGGCGCTTCGTCGACGGTGTGGCCGGCCGCCTCGAGCCGGCGCGCGACGGCGGTGGTGGCGGCGGCGACTTCTGGATCGACGTCGACGAGCGGCGATTGGGTGAGCACGCGCACGCGCAGCGGCGGCACGCGGTCGTCGCAGGCGTCCGCGAAGCGGCCGGTCCCGCCGGCGAGCACGTCGCCGAGCGCGGCGGCGTCGCGGGCGGTGCGCGCGAGCGGCCCCGAGACGCTGATCCCGGCCGGATCGAGCACGCCGTACGGGTTGGGCAGCGCGCCGCGGCTGGTCTTCCAGCCGACGAGGCCGCAGAACGAGGCCGGGATCCGGATCGATCCGCCACCGTCGGAGCCGGGCGCGATCGGGATCATGTTCGCGGCGACGGCGGCGCCCGAGCCGCCCGACGAGCCGCCGGCGTAGCGCTCGCGGTCATGCGGGTTGCGCGCGGGCGGATCGTCGATGATCGGCAGGATCGTGAGCTCCGAGGTCGCGAGCTTGCCGAGCAGCACGAACCCGGCGCGCCGGCACGCGCGCGCGGTGAAGCCGTCGACGGGCGCGTACAGCCAGCGGAACGCGCGCGAGCCCATCCGCGTGAAGTAGCCGCGCACGTGCTCGTGGTCCTTGATGCCGGTCGGCACGCCGAGGAACGGCGCCCGGTCGCCGCGCGCGAGCCGCTCGTCCGCCCGCCGCGCCTCGCGCAGCGCCCGCGGCTCGGAGACGTCGACGAACGCGCCGAGGTCCGGGTTCGCGCGGCGGATCTCGCCGAGGCAGTGGCGCACGAGCTCGACCGACGACAGCTCCCGCCGCCGCAGGCGGGCCGCCAGGTCGAGCGCGGAGTCGGTCGGCAGCACACGGCTCGTGTATCACGCCGACGGCCGAGCGTAGCGTTAGAACGAAACGTCCCAAACCATGGGCGAGACCGCGGTCAATGCCAAGACCAAGTCCAAGTCCACCAAGAACCCATTCGCTGGTTGGGATGCCGCTGATGTTACTTGTGAGTGGTTCGGTGATCCCTCAGGGGCCGAACTTCATTGCTGCTGACCTGCCGGATGCGCGGCTGATCGTTTGTCCGGCGGGCCTGAGCACCGTGGATGTCGAACCAGCGGGCGCGCTGAATCGAGACCCGGAGGTGATAGCGCGCCAGCTGGCCTCCCGAATGCGAAACATGCGCTGGGGAACTGGCTCGGGCGCCGTCCTTGTGGGTGTCGACGGCGCCGCCGCTGCGGCGGGCTACGCGCGGAGGCCGAGCAGGCGCAGGTGCGCCTCGAGCGTGATGAGCAGCCAGAGCTTCACGCCGCGGCGCGGGCGCAGGCCGAGCCGCTTGCCGGCGAGCAGCTGCTCGAGCATCGGGCGGCGGAAGAGCGGGAGGGCGCCCAGGCCGTCGAGCACGCGGGCGCGCGCCTCGGCGACGAGCGGGCCCTGGAACCAGCCCTCGACGGGGACGAGCATGCCGCTCTTGGGGCGATCGACGATCTCGTCGGGCAGGAGGTCGCGCACCGACTCCTTGAGCAGGTACTTCTCGACGGCGCCGGCGAGCTTGAGCGTGGCCGGGATCCGGAACGCGAGCTCGACGATGGGGCGGGAGAACAGCGGCGAGCGCGGCAGGACGCCGAACGGCGCCGACAGCGCGTCGACCTTCGGCAAGATGTGGTGGCCGCCCTTGAACCGGACGTTGATCGCCATCAGCGTGCCGACGAAGCTCGGGCGCGCCGGGTCGCGGAACCACGGCGCGAGGTCGTGCTCGAGCGGCGGCGTGCAGGCGGCCGCGTACGCGTCGGGCGTCAGCATCGCGGCGAGGTCGTCGTAGCACTTGGCGTGCGCGCGGAGGTAGCTGCGCTCGCGCGCGTACGCGGGGTCGGCGGCGTCGCCGCCGTCGCCGCCGTCGCCGTAGAGCTCGGCGAGCAGCATCGGGATGTTCTTCGGCCCGCCGAAGCACGGGTCGCCGCCCTCGCCGTTGAGCGCCACGGCGCCGTGCGCGCTCATCTCGCGGAACAGGAGCGCGTTCGGCACGGTGAGCGGATCGCCGTTCGGCTTGTCCATCCGCCCGATCGTGTCGTCGAGGTGCGCCGCGATCGCCGCGGGGGAGAGCTCGACGATGCGGTGCTCGGTGCCGGTGTGCGCCGCGACGAGCGAGCTGAATGGCAGCTCGTTTCGGTGCTCGCCGCCGAACGCGATCGAGAACGTGCGCACGGGCGGCGCGTGCAGGCGGCGGGCGATCGCCACGACGAGGCTCGAGTCGATCCCGCCCGAGAGCGACGCGCACACGGGCACGCCGGCGGGGAGCATGCCGCCGATCACGCGCTCGAGCTCGGCGCGCAGGAGGGCCCGCAGCTCGGCCTCGTCGGAGATCGGCGGCGGATCGGCGGGCAGCTCCCAGAACGGCGCGCGCGCGAGCTGGCCGTCGGCGTCGAGCGAGACGATCTCGCCGGGGAGCACCTCGAAGATGCCCTCGATCATCGTCGCGCGCCCGGGGACGTACGCGTACGACAGGAACGCGGCGACCGAGCGCAGATCGATCCGGCGCGGCAGCTCGAACGCCTCGGCGAGCGCGCGCAGCCGGGACGCGAACACGAGCCGCCCCTGGTGCAGCGCGTAGTACAGCGTGCGGTGCCCGATCGGATCGCGCGCGAGGTGGAGCGCGCCGGCGTCGTCGGTCCACGCGAGCGCGAACGCGCCCTCGAGCGCCGCGAGCCGGCCGGCGCGGACGGCGCCGAGGAGCGCCGCCTCGGACGCGACGGGCGCGCCGTCGAGCTGGCAGCCGTCGGCGTCCGCGACGAGCGCGCCGGGGCGCCGCGCGTCGAGGATCCGCGCGCTCTCGCCGAGGAGCGTGCGCAGCCGGCGCTCGCGGTCGAGGGCGAGCGCGCCGGTCGCCCCCGCGATGCGGTGCGCGCCGGGAGGGCGCGCGGCGAGATCGCGCGCGCCGAACGACGGGCCGGGCCGGGGGACGAGCGTCGGGACGGGGCCGATTCCCATGCGTCAGCCGAAGCTGTCGACGCCGCCGTCGGCGGCCTTGGCCTCGCGCTGGAACGAGCCGGGGTGCACGTAGTAGTCGACGCCGGGCTCGACGTCGACGTACTGGCTCGCGTGCACGAGGGCGGCCTCGGCGACGATCACGGCGTAGAGGCGCTTGACGACCTGCTCGGGCCGGATCGACGCGAGCTCGAGCGAGTGGCGCTCGAGCCACCGGCGCTCGAGCTCCGTGGTGCCGCCGGACCCGGCCGTCGTCAGGTCGGGCGGCTGCCAGACGCCGCGGAGCTTCCTCGCGTGCGCGGGGCGCAGGCCGACCTCGACGACGCGCGCGCGGCCGCGGAACCACTTCGGATCGCTGGCGAGCCGGTACGCGAGGTTGCAGCCGGTGTACGTCGCGTCGTGCAGCACGTACACGACGAGGCGCGGGTTGTTCGTCAGCATCTGCCGCACGGTGTCGAACGCGTGCGGCGGGTAGCCGTCGACCGACAGGACGGCGCAGTTGTTCTCGAAGTGGAAGTTGTTCGCGAGCAGGACGTCGACGGTCTGCGGCCGGTCGCAGATCACGGCGCGATCGAACGAGTAGCTCGGGATGTCGGTGGGGCCGCGGTACGGCGTGGCGGGCGCGCGCTGGCTGCGCTTGATGAGCCCGGCGGGCTCGCCGTGCACCTTGATCCAGCGCTTCCACAGCTCGTCGAACGCGAGGCGCGAGAGCTTGGCCTCCGAGGTCGGCCACAGGAGCGTGCCGGTGACGGCGCCGAAGGACGCGAGCAGGAGCCCGATGGGGTTTGCCAGCGCGAGGAGCAGCCCGGCCGCGCCGAGCCCGTAGAGCGCGTTGCGCGCGACGCCCCGGCTGCGCTTGCGCCGCGCGATCTCGTAGTAGACGTGATCGGGCAGGAAGCGCACGGTCCCCATCGAGGAGACGGCGTCGATCGCGGTCTTGAAGCCGGTGTCGGTGATCGGGGCGCCGGTGCGCGGCTCGAACGCGAACTCGCCCTTGCAGTAGGGGCAGCGCCCGTCCGACCGCTCGGGGTACTTGCAGTCGCCATGGCAGCGGATGCACTTCATTGGCAACCTCGCGCGGTCCTTCGCTGCCGCTCCTCCGGACCGGCTCGGTTCACGCAACCTCGCGCGGTCCTTCGCTGCCGCTCCTCCGGACCGGCTCGGTTCATGGCTTGCTCCTCTGCCTCACGGCTTCCCTCTGCGATCGATGAAGACGCGGAGCCAGCCCTCGAGCATCGCGAGCGCCCACAGCCGCTCGCCGAGCCGGCGCTTGCGGTGCTCGCTCGGGACGTCATGGCCCTCGCGCAGCTGCCGCACGTACGCGGGCCGGAACATGCCGCGCGCCGCGAGCGCGCGCTCGCCGAGCAGCTCCTCGAGCAGCGGCTCGAGCGGGCCGAGCGCGTAGTCGGTCGCCGGGACGCTCATGCCGTACTTCCTGCGCCACACGATGTCCTCGGGCAGCCGGTGCTTCACGGCCACCTTCAGCACGTACTTCTCGCACGCGCCGTGGAGCTTGAGCTCCGGCGGGATCCGGAACGACGCCTCGGCGAGCCGGCGATCGAACAGCGGGACGCGCACGTCGAGGCCGAACGCGTTGGTCATCCGCTCGGCGCGCGGCAAGATGTTCTGCGAGCCCTTGAGCGAGATGTCCGCCAGCCGGACACGGTTCAGGAACGCCCCCGCGCCCGCCTCGCCGAGGTACGGCGCCAGGTGCGCGCGGCGCTGCCCGGGCCCGCCGACGGCCGCCTTGAAGTCGTCGCTGTAGAGCGCGTCCTCGAGGCCGTAGAAGCGGTGGTACGAGCGCAGGTACGTCTCCTCGCGGCTCTCCTCCTCCTGGTGCTCGTAGAGGTGGCCGAACAGCTCGGCGGCGATCATCGGCTTGCTCGTCCAGCCGCCGAACAGCTGATCGCCGCCCTCGCCGTTGAACACGGCGGTGAGACCGGCCGTCTTCGCGGCCCGGCCGAGCAGGTACTGCGGCGCGGTCACGGCGTCGCCGAACGGCAGATCGAGCTTCGTCACGACGTCCCAGAACACGTCGCGGATCGCCTCGCCGGTGACGGGCACGAGCTCGAGCGGCAGGTCGAGCGCCGCGGCGACCTCGCGCGCCTGCTCGCGCTCGACGCCGTGCTCGCCGAAGTCGAGGCTCAGCGCGCGCACCTTCGCGCCGGCCTCCTTGAGCCACAGCCCGACGACGGAGGAGTCGAGCCCGCCGGACAGAAACAGGCCGACCTCGCCCTCGCCGTTCAGCCGCCGCGCGACGGCCTCCTTGCCGAGGCGGCGCACGCGGCGGGCGGCGGCGGAGAGCTCGCGCAGCTCGTCGTCGATCGACTCGGTGAGCTGGAAGTACGGCTCGCTCGCGAGCGCGCCCCGGCGGTAGCGCAGGAGGTGCCCGGGCAGGACGCGCCGGACGCCGCGCACGGGCACGGCCTCGCCGGGGACGAACGAGAACGTCAGGTACTTGTGGATCGCGGCGTGATCGATCTCGACGGGCAAGGTCGGGATCGCGAGCAGCTGCTTGAGCTCGGTCGCGAAGTAGAGCCGGCCGCCGTGCTCGGCGTAATACAGCGAGCGCACGCCGAACGGATCGCGGCCGAGCACGAGCTCCTCGCGCGCCTCGTCGTAGACGGCGAACGCGAACGCGCCGTCGGCGTCGCCGAGCGCGGGCGGGCTCGCCGCGGTGCGCTCGAGGACGGCGCGCGCGGGCGAGGGGACGGCGGGCGCGAACGTGCCGGCGCACGCGGCGAGGCGCGCCCCGTCGCGCTCGATGCCGGCCGACTTGCCGGGCCGGCCGCGCCAGAAGCGGTAGCCGAGCGTCGCGCCGGCCGCGGTCGCGCGCGCGCGCGCCGAAGTGTCGCCGCGGTAGGCGATCGCGCCGAGCATGCGCTCGAGCGTGTCCTCGCCGGCAGCCTCGGGCGCGCCGACCCAGCCGCAGATGCCGCTCACGGGTCGACCTGCGTCGCCACGAGGTCCGCGAACGTCTCGCGCCGCGTCGTGAGGTGGGCGGCGCCGCCGTCGAGCACGACCTCGGCGGGGCGCGGCCGGTTCAGGAAGTGGCTCGACATGGCGTAGCCGTACGCGCCGACGTCGCACAGGCGCAGGACGTCGCCGGGCTCGAGCGCGGGCAGCCGCAGGTTCCGGCCGAGGTAGTCGCGCGAGTGCGTGGTGTTGCCGCAGACGTCGGTCGGGACGTCGAGCGGCGGGGCGGCGGCCTTCTCGCCGATCACGCAGACGCGGTGCCGCGTGTGGTAGACGCTCGGCACCACGAGGTTGCCGACGGTGCTGTCGACGCCGACGTAGCGCCGGCCGCCGCGCGTCTTCACCGAGACGACCGTGACGAGCAGGCTGCCCGACGCGCCGACGAGGTAGCGCCCGGGCTCGACGACGAGCTCGAGCGGCGGGCGACCGCTGCCCGCGCGCGCTACGGCGAAGGCGCCGACGCGCGCCGACACCTCGCGCCCGAGCTCCTCGAGCGGCAGCTCCGGCTCGCCCTCGGTGTAGGCCAGGCCGAACCCGCCGCCGATGTCGATCCACGCGAGGTCCGGCAGCGCCGCGGCGGCCTCGAGCAGCCGATCGAGGCACTGCACGAACCGGCCGGCGCGCCGCGTGTTGGTGCCGGCGTACATGTGGAGGCCGGTGATCGCGAGCCCCGCGCCGGCCGCGATCGCGAGCGCCTCGCCGAGCTCGCCGCGCGTGACGCCGATCCGGTTCGGGTGATCGTCGTCGTCGATCAGGAAGCGCAGCCCGACGTCGCGCCGGTCGCCGGGGCGGCCGAGCCGCGCGCGATCGCGGAGCTGATCGAGCGAGTCGAGGTTCATGCGGATCTTGCGCTCGAGCAGGAAGCGGAGGTCGGCCTCGCCGAGGTTCGTCCCGCTGTACACGATGCGCTCGGCCGGGATGCCGGCCGCCATCGCGGCGAACGCGTCCCCCGGCGTGTTCGCGTGGATGCCGGCGCCGAGCGACGCGAGCAGCCGCACGAGGTACCGGTTCTTGTTGCAGACGATCGCGTAGTGGAGCTCGAGCGGCCGGTACGTGAACGCGGCGGAGAACCGCGCGTACGCCGCGCGGACGGCGTCGGCGTCATAGACGTAGAGCGGGCTGCCGAACCGCGCCAGGACGGCCTCCATGCGCGGCGACGATATCAGATCAGCATCAGATCAGCTCGGCGTCCTCGATCCGCACGGCCGCGGGTCCGACGTACGGGCCGCGCCGGATCCGCGTGGCGCTCCGGCGGGCGCGGGCGAGCGCGGCGACCAGATCGAGGGACACGGTGCCGCCGGTGAGCGGCCGCTTCGCGCCGCCCGCGTGCTCGATCGCGAGCAGGAGCTCGAGGCTGGCCTCGCCGGTGTACGGATCGATCGCGAGGCTCTGCAGCCGGCGCACTTCGATCGTACGGATCGTCCGGGACGCGCTGCTGGCCGGTTGCTCCGGGGCGGCCTCGTCCCACGTGCCGGGCGCGATGACGAGGTTGCGCACGCCGCCGTTCGGATCGCGGCCGCGCCGCGCCGCCTCGTGCGGCGACAGGCCGAGGCCCGTGCAGACGCCGCGCTCGACGAGCGTGAACTGCCGGATCGCGTCGCCCTCGTCGCCGACGGGCGCCGAGCGCGTGGCGAAGTCGAGCGCGCCGTTGCTCGCGATGCCGAGCGGCTCGCCGACGCGGTCGGCGCCCGGCGCGATCGGCGCGCCGGGCTGGTAGCGGGTGAGCCCGCGGCGGGCGAGCGCGGCGTCGGCCTGCGCCGCGAACGGGGCCCACACGCCCAGGCCCTCGCCGTGCAGCATCGCGTCGGCCGCGAGCACGAGCGCGCACGGGCCCGGCGCGGGCGGGCCGGCGGCGCCGAGGAACGCGAGGTCCACCGCCGCGGCGGCGAGCGCCGCGTCGAGCCCGAGGTCGGCGGCGCGCCGCGCGTCGCGGGCGAGCTGGAGGCTCCGCTCGCCCGTGGTGATGAGCGCCTCGGCGTGGAGGTGGCTCGCCGTCCAGCGCGCGGCGAGGCCCGCGCTCGACTGCACGGCGACCTGCTCGCGCAGCACCTCGATGCTCGCGGTCACGGCCGCGCCGGCGGGCCGGCGCAGGCGCCCGAGGATCGCGGCGGCCGCCTCGGCGAGATCGGCGGACTCGAGCGCGGGATCGAGCATCGCGACCTTCGCGGGCGCGGCCGGCGCGACGCTCTTCCAGCTCGGCGCGACGGCCGTCAGCGCGAGCGCGACGGCCTGATCGACGACGTCGGCCGCGCTGCCCTCCTGCGCGGTCAGCTCGAGGCGCGCCGTGCCGCGGCCCTGGGGCACGTCCTGGTGCACGATCAGCGTGGTGCGCGTGCGCGCCTCGCGGCGCTCGAGGCCGCGCGCCTCGTCGGCGAGCGCCAGCTCCTGCGCGTGCTCGGCGACGATCCAGTCGCTCACCTTGCGGCGCCCGAGGGCGCGCACCAGCTCGCGCCGGGTGATCACGCGCGCCTCCGCCGGGCGCGCACGAGGCCGCGCGTGCGCACGTGCGGCGCCTCGGCCGAGCGCCAGCACGGCTCGCCGGCGCGCTCGTCGCGGTACGGCACCGCGAGCGCGTCCTTGCCGAGGCCGGTCACGTTGCCGAGCAGCGCCGAGAGATCGCCGGTGAGCTCGACGTCGGCGTGGATGCGCCCGGTGGGCTCGCCGCCCTTCTGCTCGCGCGCGCGGGCGCAGCCGATGACCACGCGGCCGGTGCCCGGATCGACCGACGCCCCGAGCGCGCCCTCGAGCGTCAGGCCCTCGCCGCGCAGCTCGGCGTGGTCGAACGGTCCGGCCGCGAGCTTCAGGTGCGACGGCGCGGGCTCGACGGCGCCGACATGGCCGGGGCGCCGGCCGCGCCCGCCGCGCCCGCCGCGCCCCTCCGGGCCGCCGGCGGCGCGGTCCGCGAGCACGCCGACCGGGCGGCCGCCGTCGACGAGCACGATCGGCGCCGCCGGGACGCCCTCGTCGTCGAACTGGAAGCCGCCGTAGGCGCCGGGCGCCGTCGGGTCGTCGGTGATCGAGAGGAACGCGGGCAGCGCGGGAGCGCCCGGCCCGCCCGGAGCCGCGCGGCGCCGGACCTCGGGCCGGCGCGCCGCGGCGCTCGTCCACAGCGCGCGGACGGCGGCGTCGACGAGGCTGGCCGCCACCGTCGGATCGAGCAGGACGACGCGCTCGCCGTCCTCGAACGCGCCCGGCGTCATGAGCCGCAGCGCGTCCTCGGTCGCCTGCTCGACCGCTTCGCGGCCGAGCGCCTGATCGTCGATGCCGCCGATCCAGCCGCGCTCGGCGAGCGCGGTGACCGGGCGCGTGCCGTTCCACGCGGCGCGCAGCGCCTGCTCGCGGACGCGGACCAGGCGCTGCTCGCGGTCGTGCGCGGGCGAGATCGACCACACGCGCGCGTCGTCGACGTCGACGAGCGCCGCGGCGTAGACGATCCGGCTGGAGAGCTTCTCGTCGAGCTGCGTGATCTGCTCGCAGCGGTCGCCGAGCGCGCGGTCGTCGAGCGCGGCCGGCTCGTCGGGCGGCGGCGGCGGCGCGCCGAGGGAGAGCGAGGCCCGCCGGGACGCGGGGCCGCCGGCGAGCGCGCGCACCGCGACGTCGATGCCGGCCTGCGTCAGCTCGCTCGTCGCCTGCTCGTGCCACCGGCCCTTCGGATCGCGGACCGCGAGCACGGCGCCGTCGCGGCGCTCGCGCGCGACGCCGGTGCCGATGACGTCGACGGCGGCGCTCGTCCGCTGCCGCGACACCGCGAGCACGTGGACCGCCGGAAACACCGCGGCGAGCCGCGCGACCGCGTCGCGGAGCCAGGTCCGGACCTCGCCGCGGGGGCGCGCCGCCGCGCGCGGCCGCCGCGCCGGGCCCGTGCAGCCGAGCGCCCACAGGAGCGTCGACGCGGACGCGGTGCCGAGGACGCCCAGGAGCTCGCGGCGGTTCGGGCTCACCGGCCGAGCATGCCACGCCCGGCCCTGGCCCGGCGCCCGGCGCCCGGGCTCACGGGTGCGCGACGCGCGCGCGCTCGCGCCGCCGGGGCGGGGCGTCCTCGGACGCCGGCTCCCGCTTCGGCCGCTGGCCCGCGCTGTCTGTGCTGCCTGCGAGCCGCGCGCCTGGGGCGCCGCGCTCGAGCCACGCGGCGACCCGGTTGAAGTCCTCGAACCGCGACATCTTGCCCGGCGCGCCGAAGAACGCGAGCACGACCTTGCGGCCGGCGAGCTCGGCGCCCGTGATGTAGCAGTAGCCCGCCGGCGTCGTGAACCCGGTCTTGCCGCCGGTGATGCGGTACTTGCTCGCGGCGAGCGGCACGTTCGTCGTGTGGTAGTCGACGCGCAGCGAGCGATCTTTCGAGATGATCGTCGCCTCCGGGGTGCCCATGATGTCGCGCAGCACCTTGTCGTCGAGCGCGACGCGCAGGGCGAGCGCCATCTCGCGCGCCGTCGACTGGTTGCCGCGCAGGCCGGTCGGATCGACGAAGCGCGTCTTGGCGAGGCCCAGCTCCTTCGCCAGCTTGTTCATGGCGGCGACGAGCGCCTGCGGATCGAGCCCGACGGCGCGGCCGAGCGCGGTGGGGGCCCGGTTGTCGGAGGAGATCAGCATGGCGCGCAAAAGATCACGGTTTCGGAACGACTCCCGGACGCCGAGCCGGGTCCGCGCGCCGCCCCGGGCGGCGGCGACGTCGACCCGTGTGATCTGCGTCCAGTCATCGAGCGAAAGGTTGCGCTTGCGGACCACCATCGCGACGAAGATCTTGGTCGTCGACGCGATCGGGCGGATCTCGTCGGCGGCCTTGCCGTGGATCTCGGCGCCGGTCTCGGCGTCCAGGACGACCATCGCTTTCGAATGGATCTCCGGGAGATCCTCCGCGAAAGTGGTCCCCGCGAGCACCCAGAGGGCGATCACGACGGTGAAGGCGCGCACGAGAACATCCTGACACGGGGCTCGGCCGTTCGCGACTTTCCTGGGGGTTGTGCGCTAAGATAACCGCCTCGCGGAGTACGCATGGACCCCCAGTACGGGACCCAGCAGCCAGACCTCCTCATCGGCCAGACCATCGGCAACTATCTGGTGACCCAGAAGTTGGGCGAGGGCGGCATGGGTGCGGTCTACCTGGCCGAGCACCCTTCGATCGGCAAGAAGGTGGCGCTCAAGGTCCTGCACAACGAGTTCTCCACGAACCAGGAGATCGCCGCCCGCTTCTTCAACGAGGCCAAGGCGGTCAACGACATCGGCCACCCGAACATCGTCGACATCGTCGACTTCGGCATCATCCAGGCCGGCCCGAACCGCGAGCAGCTCGTGTACTTCATCATGGAGTACCTCGGGGGGCTCACGCTCTCGCAGGCGATCCGGTCCGAGGCGCCGCTGCCGCCCGAGCGGGCGCTCGGAATCGCGCTCCAGGTCGCCGACGCGCTCGCGGCGTCGCACAAGTGCGGGATCGTCCACCGCGATCTCAAGCCCGACAACATCATCCTCATGCAGCGGGGTCGCGAGCGCGACTTCGTGAAGCTGCTCGACTTCGGCATCGCCAAGCTGACCAACGACCAGCCGGGCTCGCGGCGCACGCGCACCGGCATCGTGATGGGGACGCCGGCGTACATGTCCCCGGAGCAGTGCGAGGGCCGCGGCAACATCGATCACCGCACGGACATCTACGCGCTCGGCATCGTCCTCTACGAGATGCTCACCGGGCGG
Organism: Kofleriaceae bacterium; assembly: GCA_035558535.1. Lineage (GTDB taxonomy): Bacteria > Myxococcota_A > Polyangia > Haliangiales > Haliangiaceae > JABFXX01. The sequence goes on along the minus strand of DATMCI010000215.1, from coordinate 30,512 downwards.
GTGCCCTTCGTGGGCGAGGGCTACGGCGAGGTCCTCGTCCAGCACCTGACGCAGCCCCCGGTGCCGCCGTCGCAGTACCGCATGATGAACCCGCACCTCGAGGCGGTCGTCATGAAGGCGCTCGAGAAGCGGGCCGATCTCCGCTACCCGACGATGGACGAGATGATGCACGCGATGGCGGACCCGGTCGGGTACGTCGAGGCGCACGGCGGCATCGTCGGCTTCGGGCAGCGGCAGCTCATGCCGTCGGCCGCGCCGCTGCCGTCGTCGGCGCGGCTGACGCCGGGCCCGATCATGGTGGCGACGCCGCTGCCCGGCTCGATCTCGACCGTCGGCGGCTACACGACGCCGGTGCCGACGACGCTCGGCGCGTCGGCCGGCGAGGTGCGCCCCTCCGGCGCCAAGAAGGGCCTCTTGATCCTGAGCGGCCTCGTGGTCGCGGCGGCCGCCGCCGCGGTCGTCGTCGTGGTCAGCAAGAGCGGCCCCAGCGTCCCGGCCGTGGGCGGTAGCGGCAGCCAGATCGCCGAGACCGGCAGCGGCAGCAGCACCGGCAGCGCCGGGTCCGCGCCCGAGCCGGTGGGCTCGGGCAGCCAGGCCGCGGGCACCGATCCGGGCAGCAACCAGACCGCCGGCAGCGGGAGCCAGACCGCGGGCACGGGCACGGGCACGGACAGCGGCAGCGGCCCGACGCCGACGCCGACGCCGACGCCGACGCTCCCCGAGATGGCGAAGATCACGCTGACGACCAAGCCGCCCGGTGCGCGGATCTTCGTCGATGGCGTCGAGCTGCCGGAGCGCACGCCGCAGCCGTTCTCGCTGCCGCGCAGCAGCAAGCGAGTCAAGGTCGTGCTCCGGCTCGCGACCTACGAGGACCTCGAGGTCCCGCTCGTGCCGGAGGAAGATCGCGAGAGCGCTTTCACGCTGAAGCCCAAGAAGAAGGTGCCGGTGCCGCCCCCCGATCCGCGACGCGGTTCGGGGAGCCGTGGCTCCGGCGGGAGGCCGGGACCGGGGAGCAGTGACAGCGACCTGATGAGACCTGACTGAGGGGTGCGACACGATGAAACGGATCACGTGCCTGTTGTTCGCGTTGTTTCTCGTCCCGGCGCTCGTCCCGGCGCTCGCGTCGGCGCAGCCGAAGACCGCCGAGGAGTGGTACAAGGAGGGCGAGACGCAATACAACCTGGGCAACTTCACCGACGCGATCGAGGCGTTCAAGAAGGCGTTCTCGCTCGAGACCGTCGACAGCAAGAAGTCGGCGTACCTCTACAACATCGCCCAGTCGTACCGGTACGCGAAGGACTGCAGCAACGCGCAGTTCTTCTACAAGCGGTTCCTCGCGCTGCGCGACTCCGACAAGAGCAAGCCGCTCGATCCGAAGAAGCGCGCCGAGATCGAGGCGCGCATCAAGGAGCTCGAGGACTGCGCGCGCCAGCAGGAGGCGATCAAGAACAAGCCGCCCGATAACCTCAAGCCCGACGATCCTTCGGACACGAAGAACAACGGGAAGGGGGATCCGAGCAACAAGGGGCCGGACGTCTCCGACAAGGGCAACGGGAAGGGCGACGGGAAGGACGACGGCACGGACGACACCGACGACACTGACGACGTGAAGGTGACCAAGACGGCGGAGGCGCCGCCGCGCGTCGTCTCGGTGCGGCTCGTCGGCGGCGGCGCGAAGATCTCCGCGGGCGATCTGAACGTGCCGCTCCAGGCGACGGGCGCGCTGATCGGCGGCTACCCGATCGCGCTCGACAAGCTGGTGCTTGAGCTCGGCGCTGGCTTCACGTTCACGCCGGTCCCGTACGAGGGCCAGATGATGGCGAGCAAGACGGCGCAGCTGATCGGCCTCGTCGCCAACGCTGGCGCGACGTACACCCTGATCCCCAAGCTCGGCCTCCGCGGCGACGTGGGCCTCGGCGTGCAGTGGTTCAACGGCATCGGCGAGAGCCCGTTCACGAGCTTCCAGCCGACGTCGGGCGCGCTGCCGATGTTCCACGTCCGCGTCGCCGTCTCCGCCGACTACGCGATCACGCCGAACGTCGTCGCGACGGTCGTGCCGATCGCGTTCTCGTACAGCCCGCCCGCCTCGGGCCTCCGCGACGACATCAAGTCGATCCAGGCGCTGGACTTCATGATCGGCCTCGGCTACCGGATGTAGCGCTCGCTGCGCGAGGCTCGATCATGAAGAAATGCCCCTTCTGCGCCGAGGAGATCCAGGACGAGGCGATCAAGTGTCGCTACTGCAACTCGTTCCTGAACGGCGCGCCGGCTGGCGCTGGCGCTGGTGCCGGTGCCGGTGCGGCAGCCGGTGGCGCGGCCCCGGCCCCGGCCGCGCCCGCTGAGCCCGCGGCGGCGCCGCCCTTCGTGCGCGCCACGAAGCCCGAGGGCAAGGACTCGCGCAGGCTCCTGTACGAGGGCGTGCCGTCCTGGAAGGCGTTCCTCGGCTACTACGTGCTCGCGGGCTTCGGGGCCGCCGCGCTGATCGCGATCCTGAGCCTGTGGGTCGGCGTGAACGCGTCGCTCGAGACGAAGCTCCTCAACGTGGCGATCCCGGTGGCCTGCGCCGCGATCTTCATGTTCGGCGTGACCTTGTACCGCAGGTCGATCAAGTTCCGCGTCACGAGCTCGGCGATCGAGACCGAGCGCGGCATCTTCTCGAAGCAGATCGACGTCCTGCACCTCTGGCGCTGCCGCGACATCGTCTACAAGCAGAACTTCGTCGATCGCATCCTCGGCATCGCCCACATCGAGCTGTTCGCCCAGGACGCGACCACGCAGCACCTCGAGATCTTCGGCTTGCCCGCCTCGCGCCAGCTCTTCGAGCAGCTCCGCGACTCGATCGAGATCCAGCGCGACAACAAGAACGTCTACGGCGTCGTGAGCTGAGTCAGCGGCGGCGGGGCAGCTTGAGCGGATCAACGCCCGTCAGCACGAGCTCGCCGGTGGGGCCGATGCGGATCTCGGCCACCGGCGTGGCCTCGACGTCGGCGAGCTGGTAGCGCTCGGTCAGGAGGCGGATGCGCTGGTTCGCCGAGCCGCGCAGGCCCGTGGCGAGGCGCTCGCCGGAGACGTAGCGGCCGTCGATCAGGACGTCGAGGCGGGCGAGGACCTCGGGGCCGCCGACCCGCGCGCGGATCTCGTCCTCCGTGTAGCCGGAGAAGGCGAGCGTCGAGAGGCCGAGGGCGCGCGCGGCGTCGAGCAGCGCGGCCGCGGCGGCGGGCTGCTGGAGCGGCTCGCCGCCGGAGAGCGAGAGGCCCTCGATGCCGGGCGTCGCGGCGAGCTGGGCGGCGAGCTCGGCGACGGGGACCTCGCGGCCGCCGGCCGGATCGTGCGTGCCGGGGTTGAAGCAGCCGGGGCAGCCGAGCGTGCAGCCCTGCAGCCAGACGACGAACCGCGCGCCCGGGCCGTTCGCCCGGCTCCGCGGCTCGACGCCGTGCACGCGGGCCACGAGGCCTGCTGGCGGCATCGGGGCCTACCCCAGCCTCGCGGCGCCGGCCGTCACCGGGGGGGGGCGGGGGCGATGGGGGCGGCGGGCTTCGGCAGGAGCGGCTTGGGACGCTCGAGCTTCGCGCCGTGGACGTCGATCTCCTTCAGCAGCAGATCGGGCGTGATGATGGCGCTCTCGATGCCGCCGGACGGCACGAAGCCGTCGTCGATGCCGTTGGTCAGGCGGAGCTGGAGCTGGCTCTCGTTCGCCGCGAGGAAGTTGTACGTCGTCAGCTCCTTGCTGACGCCGATCACGTCGCGCCACGCGCGGATCGGCACCTCGGCCATCTGGACGCCGCGCACGAGCTCGCGCTTGCCGTCGGGGTAGACGCGGTAGGCGAGGATCGCCGGCGGCGGCAGCGACTGATCGGTGCTCTTGATCATCTGCACGAGCTCGCGGCGCGAGAACTCGGGCGCCGCGGTGATCGCCGCGTCGTCGAGCCGCTTGATCAGGAGGCCGTACCGCAGGCCCTCGGCGCGCGCGGCGGCGATGAGCTTCTGCTCGAGCGCGCGGCGCGGGACGCCGCCCGTGCCGACCACGAACAGGTTCGTGGCGCTGCCGTGGAACGCGCCGCCGTCGGCGGTGCGCCGGGCGTGGCCGTTCGATCGGCTCGTCTTGTGCGCCGGGGTCCGCGTGGTGAGGAGCGTCTTCAGCGTGCCGTCCTTGATCACCTCGACGCGCTGGGCGGTCATGCCCTCGTCGTCCATCTTGTAGCCGCCGATCAGCGCCTTGCCGCCGCCGACCTTCGCGGTCGGATCGTCGACGATCGAGAGGTTCGGCGACGTCACGCGCAGGCCGACCTTGTCGGTCAGCGCGCCGCCGAACGTCTTGGCCTCCTGCGGCGGCAGGCCCTCGGGCACCGGCGTGCCGCCCAGGTGCGGCGCGAGCGTGAAGCGGATGAGGCCGACCGCGCCCTCGCCCTCGAACATGACCGGCCCGGAGTAGCGATCCATGACCGGCGCCTTGACGAGCGCGCCGACCGTCTCGACGAGCTTTCTGGCCTCCGCCTTGAGCTCGTCGTCGCCGGGCAGGTCCTTCGCCGTGTGGCCGTAGCGCAGGAAGTACTGGCCGAGCGGCTGGCCGTCGTCCGCCTGGCCGCTCGCGGCGATCAGGACGCCGCTCGCGCGGCGCGTGTCGGTGACGATCGTGCCCTCGGTCGTGATGTACCAGCGGCGCTCGAGGTAGCTCGTGACGGAGACGCGCGAGTCGCGGAGCACAGGCTGATCGCGGAACAGGGCCGACAGCACCTTCGCGCGGGCCTCGAGCTCGTCGAGCGTCTCGAGCGGCGCGACGAGCACCGGCTGGTCGCTGACGACCGGCTTCTCCGTCGTCCACGACGGCACGTCGGCGGGGCGCGACGAGCTGCCGGCGCGGCGCGCCTCCATCTTTGCGCGGAGCTGGATCAGCGCCTCCTTGTACGCCTGATCGGTGACGAGCCAGGCGGCGCGCCGCGCGATCCGCGGCGTCGCCTCGAGCGGCAGGTTGAACGTCGAGACGCCGTCGAGCTCGTCGGCCTGCGGCACGACGAAGTTGCTGTTGTCGAACGCCGGCGTGTTGTCGGGCGACACGCGCACGCGCGCCTCGAGGTTCACGAAGTGGCGGTTGCGCCTGCTGGTCGCCTGGCCGAGGCTGGCGGCGCAGTCGTTGACGTCGACCTCGGTGATCTTGTAGGCAATGTGGTACGGCTTCGGCGCGCCCGGGATCTGGAGCGCCTTCGTGGCGCGCCGCATCTCGTCGGTGATCGCCTCGACGATCTCGTCGGTGACGGCCTTCGACGGCGGGCCGACCGGCGCGGCCTTGGCGCCCGCGTCGGGCTTTCCGTCCGGCCTGGCGGGCGCGGCAGACGAAGGCCCGGACAGCACGGCGCCGCCCGCGGCGAGGAGCAGCACGGCACGGGAGACCGGCGACATCGGGGACTTCGGGGACCTGGCGGACCGCGCGCGGCTCATGGCGCCACCTGCTTCGTGATCGACGGGGGGTTGAGCACCGGCGGGCGGTCCGGCGGGATGTAGCCCTTCTCGATCTCGAGCGTCTCGACGAGCAGGCTCGGCGCCGACGCGGACACCGGCACCCAGCCGCTCTCCGCGCCGCACACGCCGTTGAACGTCTCGATCTCGCGGCTCGCCGCGCGGATCTTCTGCAGCGCGATCAGCGGCGTGCCGGTGATGTCGATGCCGCGCACGAGCTCCTTCTTGCCGTCGGGGTAGAGCCGGTATGCCATGACCGGGTTCACCTTGAACGCCTGCGGCGCGAACGCCGACGTGTTCGTGAACCCGCCGCTGATGTCGGTGAAGATCATGCCGAACGGCCGCTTCTGGCGCTTGATCTCCTCGAGCAGGAGCTTCTCGAGATCCGCGCGCGGCACGCTCTTCTCGACGGCGACGACCAGGTTGCCCTGGCGCGCCACTGGCGGCAGGCCGGGCGAGCGCCGGCCGTGGCCGTTCGACTGCGGGAAGCCCTTGATCGGGTTTCTGCCCATGTCGAACCCGACGAGCTTGCCCTTGTCGATCAGGTTGACCTTGCGGGCGCGCACGCCCTCGTCGTCGAACCGGTAGAAGCCGTTCAGCTGCACGCCGTTCAGCGTCGTGATCTGCGCGTCGTCGAAGACGCTCAGCCACTCGGGCGCGATGTCCTTGCCGACGTACGACGCGAACGTCTGGCCGCCCGTCTTGTCCTTCTGGCGGTGGCCCTCGATGCGGTGGCCGAACACCTCGTGGAAGAACACGCCGGACGCGCGGCCCTCGAGGATCGCCGGGCCGACGTACGGCTCGGCGAGCGGCGCGTCGTGGAGCGCGTCGAGGTCGCCCGTGACCGCCGCGATCATCTTGTCGACCTCGGCGTCGCTCGGCAGGTCCGCGGGCGTGCGGCCGAACCGCTGCTCGAGCCGCGCCAGGTTCATGCCGTCGTCGGCCTTGACGCCGACGGAGACCGAGAGCTGCGCGTTCGTCCACGACTGCTGCAGCAGCGTGCCCTCGCTGTTCACGAAGTACGTCGTGTTGAGCTGGAACAGGACCTGGCACTGCCCGCGCGTGGCCTGGCCGGAGAGCACCTTGGCGGAGCACCGCCGCAGGCGCTCGATCCACTTCTCCTTGTTGAACTCGAGCTTGGCGGGCTGCCCGACGTAGACCTCCGCGGGCGCCGCGGAGAAGTCCGGCACGTCCGCGCCCTTCTTGAGCGTCGCCTGGTCCTGGCGCACGTAGCCGAGCGCGCTGGCGGCCTCGCGGTAGCGCCGATCCGTCTCGAGCCACAGCGCGTTCGTGAGCGCCTGCTTGTCCTCGCCGAACGGGACGATGCCGCGCCGGGTGAGCGGCGCGTTCAGGCCGTTCGAGTCGTCGGCGAGGTCGCGCGTGCTGTCGAGCTCCGGCTCGCCGACGCGCACCTCGACGTCGAGGTTGCGCGCGGTCTCGTCGCTGTCGGAGATCAGCGCGCCGCCGTCGGCCTCGAGGCTCACGATCCGCTGCTCGACGAGCTGGTACGCGAGGTAGTGCGCCGGATCCTTCTGCGCCCGCAGGGCGGCCATCTGGCGGTCGTTCTCCGCCTTCATGATGTCGAGGATCGGCGACCGCTTGTCGGGGGTGTTGCCGTCGAGCGGCGCGACGGTGACCAGGTCGAGCTTGGCCGGGATGGCGGGCAGCTCGAGCTTGCTTTCGACAGGAGGCAGCGGCGGGGTCGGCCCGGTGGGCACCTTGGTGCCGCCACCGCCGCCACTCGGGCACCCGGCGACGCCAGCGGCGAGCCCGGCGGCGGCGCCGAGCGAGAGGAGCGAGCGCATAGACCAGAACACTAGCACGCCGTCGCGAACGCCAATGGATCGCGGTATGAGATCGTGTGCAGGCGCGGATCCTCCTCGACCACGACACCATCCACGCCACGACGAACATCACCGAGATCCGCGAGGCGATCGAGAGCGGCAAGAAGATCTGGATCGAGCTCGAGCGGCAGTCCCACGACGCCGACGTCCTCCTGGCCGAGACGCTCAAGATCCACCCGCTGACGGTCGAGGACATCTGGCACCAGGGCTCGCACCCCAAGATCGACGACTACCCGGGCTACCTCTACGTGGTCGTCCACGGCATCGGCTCGGCGCGCCGCGACAAGCTCGAGCTCGTGGAGATCGACGTCGTGATCGGCCCGAACTGGCTCGTCACGCACGATCGCGACGGCCTGGTCGCCGACGACGTCGGCACCGCGCTCGAGCACGCGCCGCGCATGCTCGGCAAGGGCGTCGCATGGATGGCGCACGCGGTGCTCGATCGGGTCGTCGATCGCTACTTGCCGGTGGTCGATCAGCTCGACGCCGAGATCGATCAGCTCGAGAACGACGTCATCGATCAGGCCGGTACGCCGCGCGGCAAGCACGTGCTCGAGCGCATCCTGGGCTTCAAGCGCATGCTGCAGATGCTGCGCCGGACGAGCCTCCATCAGCGCGAGATCCTCTTGAAGCTCTCGCGCGGCGAGTACGACGAGATCCCGCCCGAGGCGCTGCCGTTCTACCGCGACGTCTACGATCACTTCCTGCGCGTGCAGGACATCACCGAGGGCTACCGCGATCTGGTGACGTCCGCGCTCGACGCGTACCTCTCGGTGCAGTCGAACCGGATGAACGAGATCATGAAGGCGCTGACCTTGACGTCGACGGTGATGCTGCCGCTGTCGTTCATCGCTGGCGTCTACGGCATGAACTTCAAGGGCGAGGTGAGTCCGTACAACATGCCGGAGCTCGACTGGTTCTATGGCTACCCGTTCGCGCTCGTGCTCATGACCGTCGTCGCCGGCGGGATCGTGTTCCTGTTCCACTACAAGGGCTGGATCGGCAACCGGCACACGCGGGGGCCGCGGCCGCCGCGGGAGCCGCGACCGCCGCGGCTGTCCGGCGGCAAGCGCAAGCGCAAGGCTCTCAAGCCCGCCGATGCCCCCGATCTGATCGAGCGCTAAGCCCGGCCGCGCCGCGCGCGAAGGTCTGTTCGAAACGGCGCCCTTGTCCGGCCCGGCCCGTGGCCCAAGCCTGCACGGATGGCTGACTCCGATCGCGGCGCCGTGACGACCACGAAGCTCCCCGTCCTGTTCCAGGCGCACGGCGCGCCGCCCTTGCTCGACGACGCCGGCTGGATGCGCGAGCTGGCCGACTGGGCGGCCGCGCTGCCGCGCCCGCGCGCGGTCGTCGTCGTGTCGGCGCACTGGGAGGCCGCGCCGCTCTCCATCGGCGCGGTGCGGCCCGTGCCGCTGATCTACGACTTCTACGGGTTCCCCGCGCGCTTCTACGAGCTCGCGTACCCGGCGCCCGGCGCGCCCGATGTCGCGCAGCGGATCCGCGAGCTCACGCGCGCCGCGGGGCATCCCGTCGTCGACGCGCCGGAGCGCGGCCTCGATCACGGCGCGTACATCCCGCTCATGGCCATGTACCCCGCCGCCGACGTCCCGGTGCTGCAGATCTCGCTGCCCAGCGAGGATCCGCGCGAGCTGTTCGCGCTCGGCCGCGTCCTCGCGCCGCTCCGCGACGAGGGCGTGCTGCTCATCGGCAGCGGCTTTTTGACGCACAACCTGCGCGCGCCGCGCGCGCCCGAGCCTCCGGCGTGGGCGCGCGACTTCGACGCGTGGATCGCGGACGTCCTCGCGCGCGGCGATCACGACGCGCTCATCGACTACCGCGCGAAGGCGCCCGGTGTGCGCGAGGCGCTGCCGACGCACGAGCACTTCGCGCCGGTGCTCGTCTCCGTCGGCGCCGCGCCCGACGCGGCCGTGACGTTCCCGATCACCGGCTACTGGTGGAACGGCTCCTTGACGCGCCGCTCGGTCCAGCTCACGTAGCGCGTTCGCCGCGGCGCGCCCGGGCGTCCTCGCCGCGATGCGGCGTGTCACACGCCAGAGGCGGTGCCGGCCGGCAGATAATCTCGCAGGAGCCTGGGCTCGACGCGAAGCGGTTCGGCCGAGCTTGGAGTCGCCATGGCCGCTCGGGCCCCTCGGAACGCGGATATGCTCTCGCGCGATGGTGCATCCTCGTCGTTCGGTCCTCTGTGTCGCGCTCTGTGCCGCGCTCTGTGCCGCGCTCGTGGCAGCTTGCTCGTCGGGCAGCAGCACGACGACGCAGGACCTCGCCGTCGTGGACGCCGGGGTCGACGGGCCGCCGAAGCGGGCCTTCGGCAAGGAGTGCCAGAGCGACAGCGAGTGCCAGAGCGACATCTGCCTCCCCGTCGGGACGTCGGGGCGGTGCACGAGGCTGTGCCCGCCCGCGTGCCCGGACACGTACGACTGCCTCGGCGTCGACGGTGTCGTGACGCCGGGCCAGGTCACGCCCGTGTGCGTGCCGACGTCGACCCAGCTCTGCATGGCGTGCACGCGGGACACCGAGTGCATGGAGATCGGCATGGACAAGTGCGTGCCGTACCCCGACGGCACTCGGGCCTGCGCGCGCAGCTGCGAGACCATCGCCTGTCCGACCGGCTACACGTGCAATGACGTCACGATCGAGGGCGTGATCTACAAGCAGTGCATGGCGGAGAGCGACGCGTGCGACTGCACCGCGGACAACCCCGGCACGACGCGGGCGTGCAACATCACGACGCCGTGGAGCGTCTGCGTCGGCACGCAGACGTGCGGCGGCTCGAGCGGCTGGAGCACCTGCGAGCCGCCGTCGCCGAGTGACGATCCGGACGGCGCGTACGAGGACACGAACTGCGACGGCCTCGATGGGGATCGGGAGCGCGCGATCTTCGTCGCGCAGGGCGGCGTCAACGCGGCGACGTGCGGCCTCGACTACGACGTCCCGTGCCAGACGATCACGTTCGGCGTCCAGCGCGCCGCCGCGATCGGCCGGCCGCACGTCTACGTGCAGAGCGGCACGTACAGCGGCGGGCTCACCATGGCGAACGGGGTCTCGGTGTTCGGCGGCTACGACGTCGACTGGCAGCGCGGCGCGTACTCGACGGCCGGCCACACCGTCACGATCACCGGCGGCGTCACCGCGGTGCGCTTCGACGGGATCACGCTGCCGACCCGGCTCGAGAACGTGATCGTGCGCAGCGCTGGTGCCGGGACGACGAGCGGCAGCTCGGTCGGCGTCCTCGTGACGAGCTCGCAGCTCGTCGAGCTGCGCAACATGCTCGTCGAGTCGGGCGCCGGCGCGCCCGGCATGGATGGCACCGTCGGCGCGGCCGGCGCGGCCGGCACGAGCGGCGCCCACGGCAAGCCCGGCTGCGAGGACTCCACCTTCTTGTGCTCCACCTGCAGCCGGCCGCTCGGCGGCGCTGGCGGTACCTCGACGTGCGGGCGATCCGGCGGCGTCGGCGGCCAGCCCGGCCACGCCGACAACCACGGGCTCGCCGGCGGGAGCGGCGTGGGCGGCACGGCCGGCGGCATCGGCGCGCCCTGCGGCGGCGGCTCCAACTGCGACGGCCAGCCCGGCGCCAACGGCGCAGCAGGCGTGGCCGGCAGCAATGGCGGCGGCGGCGGGGCGCTGGGCGTGTTCAGCGGCGCCACGTACGTCCCCGCGGCCGGCGGCAACGGCGGCAACGGCGCCCACGGCAACGGCGGCGGCGGCGGCGGCGGCGGCGGCGGCGGCGACGACAACTGCGACTCGTACGGCTCCTCCGGCGGCGGTGGCGGCGGCGGCGGGTGCGGCGGCACGCGCGGCACGGGCGGCGCGGGTGGCGGCGGCTCGTTCGGCGTGATCGCGCGCGACTCGCAGATCCTGATCAGCGCCTCGATCGTGACCGCCGGCACCGGCGGCGCTGGCGGGCGCGGCGGCACCGGCGGCGTGGGCGGCTCCGGCGGCGGCGGCGGCCTCGGCGGCCCCTACGGCGGCGGCAGCGAGCAGGACGACGGTGGCGACGGCGCCCCTGGCGGCAACGGCGGGCGCGGCGGCACCGGCGGCAACGGCGGCGGCGGCGGCGGCGGCCCGTCCATCGCGGTCATCTGCCTCGGCACGAGCGGGACCTCGGCCTCGGCCGTCGGCTCGACCCTCACCGGCGGCCCCGGCGGCCCCGGCGGCTCCGGCGGCGGCCAGAACGGCACGAGCGCCAAGTCCCTCGGCTGCCCGTTCTGAAGGGGCCACGTCCGGCCGGTGTCCCGGACACTTGTCCGGCATTCGGACATCTGGAGGAGCGCGGCCCGTGTGATCGCGCGGTTGGCCTCCGGAAAGCATCGGAACGTGTCTTGCTGACGCGTCGAGCGTGCCGTCGCTCAAGCACGAGGTCTTGGCCGAGCTGTTTCGGGAGCGCCCATTGCTCGCGCGGGAGCTGCTGCAGTCGTGCGCCGGGATCCACCTCCAGGGCGTGACGGCGCAGATCGGCTCGATCGACCTATCGCAGGTCGCGCCGGCCGAGTATCGGTCGGACGCGCTGACCGTGCTCTGCGACCGAGCCGGCAAGGCCGTCGCGGCCGTGATCGTGGAGGTACAGCTCCAGGAGGACGACGACAAGCTGCTGTCGTGGCCGCTGTACGTGGCCGCGGCGCGGGCCCGGTATCGCTGTCCGGCGACCTTGCTGGTGATCACGCCGGATCCCGCGGTCGTGCGCTGGGCGAGCGAGCCGATCCCGCTGGGACACCCTGGGTTTGTGCTCCGCCCGGTCGCGATCGGTTATGCGCAGGTCCCGCGCCTATCCGGCGCGGCGGCCGCGCGGGCGGCCCCGCAGCTGGCGGTGCTCTCGGCGATGGCGCACCCGGGGATCGAGACAGCGGCGACCGCGGGGGCCGGGATCGCTTTGCTGCCAGAGGAGCAGCAGAGGCTATACTGGGACGTCATCCTGTCCGGCCTGCCGGCATCGGCGCGACGGACGTTGGAGGCCAGCATGATCAAAGGCTACGTGTATCAAAGCGATTTTGCCCGCAAGTACGTGGCCCAGGGGCGCGCGGAGGGGCGCGCAGAGGGCCTGCGCCGTGCGATCACCGAGGGCGTGTGTGCGCGGTTTCCCGGGCTGCGCAATGAGCTCGAGCGCCAGCTTCGTGATCAGCCGGAGGCGCGGCTCGTGCAACTCGCCGGCGAGGTCGGCAAAGCGCAGGACAAGGACGCGGTGCGCGCGATCCTCGGCCAGTGCTCGAAGCGCCGCCGCGCTGCTTCGGCGCAGCCCGACTCGGTCTCGGCTACCAGACGCCGCGGACGCCGAAGCCCGTCGAGATCGTAGCCCTGGTGCCAGCTCCCGGCCTCCCGCGCGCGGCGCACGTGTGCGACGGGAGGAGTGGCTGCGGACCGGACCGGTCCGAGGTCGAGCACGCGAGGGTCACAATGGAGGTCGGCACCTGTGAAGTTTTGTCATCAGTGCTGATCCCGGCGCGGCGTTGTGGATTCACCCGGTCCGCCCGATCGTGAGATATCGATGATCGCACCCACGCGCCGTGGCTTCGGCCAAGGCCTCCTCTCGCTGCTTCTGGCAGGATGCATGACCTCTCGATCTGACCCCTCCGCCGCCTCGTCCTCTCCGCTGCCTGCGTCGCCGCGCAAGCTGCGGATTCTCTGCCTCCACGGCTATCACGGCAGCGCGGACGTGCTCCGCCAGCAGGTGGCGGCGCTCGCCGCCGAGCTCGCGTCGATCGCCGAGCTGGTGTACGTGGACGCGCCGTCGATCGCCGCCGGCGGCTACGGCTGGTGGCACGCCGTGGACGACGAGCGCGCGCCGCCCTCCGATGACCCCGGCGTCGGCGGGCCGCGCCGCCACTACCAGGGCTGGGCGCGCACGCGCGACGCGCTCGCGGCGCGGTTCGCGTCGGATGGGCCGTTCGACGGCGTGCTCGGCTTCAGCCAGGGGGCCGCGCTCGCCGGGTTGCTGGTCGGGCTGCGCGCGCCAGACGGTCGCCCGACGCCCGAGCGACCGCTCGTGTTCGGCTTCGCGATCCTGTTCAGCGGCTTTTCGAGCAACGATCAGGAGCTCGCGCAGCTCTACGCGCGGCGCGATAGCTACGCGCTGCCGTCGCTGCACGTGCTGGGCCGCGCCGACGGCATCGTCGCCCCTGCGATCTCGCGCGCCCTGGCCGAGCGGTTCGAAGCGCCAGTGCTCGTCGAGCACGACGGCGGGCACGTGGTCGTCGGCGGGCCGCGCGTGCGCGCCTTCGTCGAGGCCCAGCGCGCGGGCGCCGCCCTTGCCACGCCAGCCGCCTCGGCGCGCGCGCCGCTCGATGTGCCGCTGTGGCGTGGGCGCCCCGCGCCCGCGATGCGCGTCGTGTTCCCGGCGCGGCCGCTGGCGGCGCCCGCCGCGGCGCTGGTCGTGTTTCGCGGCGGCGCCTACGCCATCAACCACGGCAGCGGAGGCGACGCGGCGGACTGGGCCGCCGCGCACGGCATGGTCGGCGTCGAGGTCCCGTACCGGTGCGCCGAGACCGGCGATGCTCACCCCGCGAGCTACGCCGACGCGGCTCGGGCTGTGCGCCTCGTTCGAGATCACGCAGCTGCGTGGGGGATCGATCCGGTGCGGGTCGGCGTGCTCGGCTTCTCGGCGGGCGGCCACCTGGCCTCGATGCTCAGCACGCAGCCGCGTCTCCATCTCGAGCCCGACGATGATCTGGCCGCGCGCGTCTCGGCGCGCCCCGACTTCGTGATCCTCGGCTACCCCGTGATCTCGTTCATCGAGGGCTACAGCCCCGGCGCGTTCGTCAGCTCGGCGGAGAACTTCTTCGGCCGCCGCGAGCTGGACGAGGCGCTTCGCCGCCAGTTCTCGAGCGAGCTCCACGTCGCCGCCGATCACCCGCCCGTCTTCGTCTGGACCACGGCTGACGACGCGCTCGTCCCCGCCTCCCACGCGCGGATCTTCGCCGAGGCGTGCCAGCGTGCCGGCGTCCCCGCGACCCTCCGGATCTATCCGCACGGCCCGCACGGCATGGGCCTCGCGCTCGATCGACCCGGTGACGTCGGCGGCTGGACGGCCGAGGCGCTCGCGTGGCTCGACGAGCGCGGCCTGCGCCGCTGATGCTCGCCGCACGCGCAGCGGGATGACCGCTACAGACGCTCCGTCGGAGGCGGTGCACCGTCGAGACCGAAGTGCGCCACGATGCGCGAGAGATCCTTGCCGAGCGCATCGAGCTTGCCGTCGATTCTCGATTCGAGCGCACCGAGCTTCGCGTCGAGCTTGTCGTCGAACCTCGCCTCCAGTCCCTTGAGCTGCGCGTGGACCTTGACGTCGAGCACCATGAGCCGGTGGTCGACCTGCTGGATCTGCTGCTCGAGGGCGGCCTTCGTGTCCTTGATGCTCTGCGCGTTCGCGAGGTGCCCTTCGGCGATCACGCGAACGTCGCGCTGTAGATCTTCGAGCAGGGCCTTGTGCTGGGTGTGCTCGGCCGAGAGCGCATCGAGCTGGCCCTTGTGCTGGGTGTGCTCGGCCGAGAGCGCATCGAGCTTCCGATGGATCTCGATATCGCGCACCTGGATCCGATCCCCAATCTGCTGCTCGAGCTCAACGCGGGTGTCGGTGATGCGCTGGGCGTTCGCGGCTTCTCCTGCGGCGATCAAGCGGACTTCCCTTTCGAGTGTTTCCAGTCGGGCTTCGTGGCGAGTGCGATCCGTGCGTTCTTCCGTGGTCACAGCGTCCTCCGATGGTGAGTAAGCAGCCCAGCGGCGTCAAGTGCCGGGCCGGGTTGGTGTCGACTCCCGCGTTCACGCTCCCGGCCTTCCGCACGCGGCGCACGTGTGCGACGGCGGGAGTGACTGCGGACCGGACCGGTCCGAGGTCGTGCACGCGAGGGTCACAACCCCGAGAAGAGCAACCAGCGGGCCAGCGCCAAGCCTGCGATGTCTGGTGCCGAAACCGCCGATTCGTCCGCCCGTCGGACAGCTGTCCGAAGTCCGGCCGGACGAAGCACCCTCACCCTCACCCTCACCCTCTCCCTCTCCCTCTCCGTCTCGTCTTACGTCCGGTGTCCGGCCGTTCCAGGCCAGCCATGATTGTCCAGCGTTATTAATGCTCGCGCCGGCTCGGGCGGTGGCGCGCTGAGCGAGCCAGCCGAGCCGCTGGGACATTTGGTTCGTGCTCCGCCCGATCGTGCTCGTTTACACCCAGGTCCCGCGCCTGCCCGACGCGGCGGCGGCGCGCGGCACCGCAGCTGGCAGTGCTCTCGGCGAGGCGCAACACCTTGGTACCAGCCGACTCCTATCGTCCGCGCCGACGTGGTCCGCGCCGATCGGATGGTGGCTTCGCGGCTCGCTTGCTCGGGCCGGGCGGCTCACCGCGCGAGGGCCGCCCGGCGAGCAACCACCGAGCTACTTCGGTGACGCGCTTGAGCACGAGCGCGTCGGCGTCCTCCAGCACGGCCACGAGCTGTCGCAGCTCAGGCGAGCCTGCCTCGTCGCGAAGCTGAGGCTCCGGCGTCACCAGCAGCAAGTCATTGGGCTCGACGTCGAGGACGTCGCACAGGCGGAGGAACGTCGCCAGGCGAGGCGTCATCAGCCCGCGCTCGAGCCGGCCGTAGACCTCGTTGCTGATCCCGACACGTTCTGCCACCTCCGACTGATTGAGCCCGAGCTTCGTTCGCGCAGCTCGCGCGCGCTCACCGAGCACAGATCCGGGTCGGGCGGGCATGGGCAGGAACCTGTAGGTCGTCCTGAGTAGACGACCTGGTCCATCGGATGCGAAGAACCTGTAAGGTCGTGTTGCCGATCCTGCCTGCTAGATTGTATGCTCCGAACGATGCTGACGTGGCGCACGGAGCCCCCTCGGACCGGCTGCGGTCCTCGAATCCAGGCCTGCCGGCACCTACTGCGATGGACTCGCGCGTCTGTCGCGTGGCTCGCGCGAATCGCGGACCGCCACGAGGAGCGTGCGGTGTGAAGGCTTCACCCAGGAAGCCCACCGGGCTTCACTCCGACCGCGAGCGAGATCTGATCGATCTGCTCAAACACATTCGCGAGCGCGATCGGCAGCTCCTGAACGCGCTGGTCGTGATCGCGACCCGTGGCGATGCGAGGGTCCTCGCCGCGATGGGCACCGTCCTGGACTTCGCGGTCACGAGCACGTGCGCTGCCGCCGTGACTCGCCCGCGAGCACGGAGGAGGCGTGACTCGGCCGGGTGACGCGGCGCTGGACGGCGCGTCATATGTAGCGCATACGTCCGGTCGGTTTCCCGGATACTTGTGCTGCCTGAGGATCAGCAGAAGCTGTACTGGGACGTCATTCTCTCCGGTCTGGCCCGAATTCAGTCGATGGTCTATGGGGGCCGCATGATCAAAGGCTACGAATACCAGAGCGACATTGCTCGCATGTACGTTTCCGAGGGACGTGCGGAAGGGCGCGCGCAGGGGCTGCGCTGGGCGATCACGGAGGTGGTGTGCGCACGCTTTCCCCGGTTGCGCAACGAGCTCGAGCGCCAGATCCGCGACCAGTCTGTGGTGTGGCTCGTGCAACTCGCCGGCAAGGTGGGCAAGGCACAGGACGAGGACGCGGTGCGCGCCGTCCTTGGTCTGCGCTCGAAGCGTCGCGGTGCTGATTCAGCTCGGGCCGGTTCGGGCTTGGCTACCAGACGCCGCGGACGCCGAGGCCCATCGAGCTCGCGCTCGTCGTAGGCTCGAGGCGGAGCGAGCGGCGCGCGAGCGGCTGTGCCGTTTCACGGCCACTTCGTAGATAGAGGTAGATCACCGTGCCAGCGCAGCTGCTGGCGCTGGCGCCGAAGCCGATCGCGGTGCGGCTCACCGCTTGAGCCGCTCGAGCTCGGCGCGTAGTCGCGCGACCTCTTGCTCCGCCGCCGCGCGGAGCCGTTGCTCTTCCTCGCGATGCCGCGCCTCCTCCGCATGGCGCCGCTCCGCCTCCTTGCGAAGCTGCGCCTCCTCCTCGCGACGTCGCTCCGCCTCCTCGCGGAGCCGGACCTCCTCCTTGCGGAGCCGGGCTTCTTCCTCGGCTTGCCGCTGGGCTTCATCGGCCCGGGCCTGGACGCGAGCGATGAGATCCTCGCTCTCGAGCAGTAGCTCCGTGCCTGCATAGAAGCGGAGCCGATCCTTGTCCACCTCGACATCAAGGCCGAGCACACGCGACTCGTACAACCCGCGGTTCGGAACAATCGCGGTGTAGACCCTCGCCTCGCGTGATGCCAGGCGATATGCCTGGAGCTGGTTACGAGCGCGGTCATAGAGAAAGTACTCGGGGATCCCGAGCCGCGCGTAGCGCGCGACGTTGCGCTCCGCATCCTTCTTGCGGTCGCCGCCGACGTGAACCTCGAGCACCCAGTCGAGCCCCCGGCCCTCCTTGCTGACGACCCACTTGTCACGCTCGACATCTTCGACGCCGAGCACGGCCAGCAGATCCGGTGCGAAGCGCGGCTCGGCGGGGTAGTAGATCGGCAGCTCCAGGGCGAGATAGATCTGGCGCCGCTGCCGCGAGAAGTGGCCATGCAGCACCTCGAGCGCGCGGATCTTGGGCCTGGAGTGGCGATCCCCCTCGGGCATCGCCATCTCGTCGTAGGTGACCTCGCCAGGAAGCGCGGCCACGACCGCGGCGCGCTGAACGGGTGAGAGCGCTGCCCACTCTTCTGCGCTCGGCGCCATCGGATACCCAGCCGGGCTGGTTGGCACTGCGACCATGCAAGGAACAGCGTGGCCGTCTCAGGCGCAGTGGTCAAGCTCGCCGGGCGGGTGCGGATCTCCTCAAGCTCCAGCTGAAAGCCGCATCAGATCTTTATGTTTCCTCTCAGCTCGACGGGGGACGCGCAGCATGCACCTGCGCTTACCGTCGTTGCGGACGCGACAGGGAGAGGACGCGGGCGCGAGGTCTCGGCCGGCGCTCGAAGCGTCGCGGTGCTGCTTCAGCTCGGGCCGGTTCGGGTCGGTTACCAGACGCCACGGACGCCAAGGCCCATCGAGCTCGCGCTCGCCGTAGGCTCGATGCGGAGCGAGCGGCGCGCGACTGGCTGCGCCGATTCGCGGCCGCCCCGGAGATGTAGATAGATCGCGGCGCCGGCGCAGCCGATGGCGCCTGCGCCAAGACCGATCGCGGCATAGCGGCGCTTGTTGGCCGAGCGCCACAGCGCTTCCTGCGTCGCGTCCTCGGGCTCGCGCTTGGCGTCGGCGTAGATGCTGTCGCCCCAGCGCGAGAACGCGAAGGCGGTACCGCCGAGAACGAGCGCGGCGCCCCCCATCGCGATCGGGATCGCAAGCGAGCGTGTCGCGACGTGGTCATCGGGCGACGGCGGGCTCGTGCTGGTCAGCTCTGTGCCTGTTGCAGGCGTCGGAGGAGAAGGCAGATCTGGATGGGACTCCATCGTCATGACCGGGTCGAGCTTGGGAATCGCGACCGTTTGCACGTCGCCCTCCGGCTGTATGACTACCGTCGTCGACCACTCGGCGCGGCCGGTCGCGCGCGCCGTGATCTTGTAGGTCCCGCCGTCGACCAGCAACGGGCGGTTCCACGTGTCGGGATCGACTCGGTCTGCATCGCGTAGGACCTCGAGGTCGTCGAGCCGGTGGTCTGGCGCGACGTCGATCGAGAGCTTCGAGAGCCGCGCCTCGAGCGCGCTGACGCGCGAAGCCGATACCGTGTTGAGCTGCTTCGAGTCCGCATCGGGCTTGGCGCGCGTCTGACGCTCGGCATCGACGAAGAGTCTCCAGGCCGTCGCGAACTGCGCGTTCTTTTCACGGCAGTTGGCGTGGTTGAGCAGGGTCGAGACGCTCGGCTCGAGTCGGTAACTGCTCTCGAACGCGGCGCACGCCTCCTCGTATCGCTGTTGCTTCATCAGCTCCTTACCCTGACGAAACAGCGCCTCGGCCTGGGCGTGCGCCGGCTGTGCGGACGCGCTGGTCGTCATCGCTAGGAAACACAGGATCCATGCGGTGCGCGGCAAAAGGGCTCCTTTGGCTAGTGGCTATCGCGCATCGGGGATGCCATCCCCGTCGAGGTCGACGATGCCCGTGGCCTTCGCTGGCGGGGGAGTGGTTGGCGGGGGAGTGGACGGCGGAGGAGTGGACGGCGGGGGAGTGGACGGCGGGGTTGGCTTCTTCGGCGCGGGCTTGTTCAAGACCGGCTTGTCTGGCACTGGCTTTCTGGCCATCGCGGGCGGCGGCGGAGGTGAGCCAGGCGGCGCGGGCTTGTTCGCCGCGGGCGCTGCGGCCCAACGCTTGCCGCGCACCAACTCGGTCACGTCACGGCCCAGGGTCCATGACGTCAGGTCGTCGTCGGTGCCGCGGATGCCGTCGGGCCCCATCGATACCACGCCGACGATCTGATCAGCGGGCTGATCGGTGCACGTGAGCTGGTAGGAATGCCCCCATGGGTCGCTCCGTCCGGCGAGGTCCGCGACTGTGGGGCACGGCGCGCCGGCATGGGCGGCCGCCCACGTCGAGAACGTCGCGAGCAGCGCGCGGATGTCGGTCTTTGCCTGCACAGGCCGCGGAGCTTCGGTCAGCGGAGATGGCGATTGCGGCGACGATAGCCGTGGCGGCGGCTTCGCAGCTTCGGGCGCCAGTGATGGCGAAGACACTGGCTGCGCGGCCGTCTCCGGCGTATTGGTTGCTCTCTGCGATGTGCGCACGGCGATGGCGACACTGCCAGCGGCGAGCAGCGCCGCGAGCCCAACGTACAGCTTGCCGTGTCTCGCGGGGACCGGGGGCAGCGAGACCACCGCCGCGGCTGACGAGCCCAGCGTCGTGTCACTCCAGCGATGTGGCACCACGTTCCGCGAGGACGACGCGGCCTGCCAAGTCGGTAGGCGGCTCAGCAGCGCATCGATCGCCGCCGCGAGCTCGGTCCCCGACGCGAATCGCTCCTCCGGGTGCTTCGCGAGGCAGCGCAGGATCAGCTCGTCGATCTCGGACGGCACGCCGGGCGAGCGCATCGACGGCCGGGGCGGCGGCGCGGTCATGTGCATCACGATGAGCTCACCCGTCCCCTCCGCGATGAACGGCGCGTGCCCGGTTACCAGCGAGAACAGCACGCAGCCGAGGGAGTAGACGTCCGAGCGCTGGTCGACATGGCCGGCACCGCGGCACTGCTCGGGAGACATGTAGAACGGTGTGCCTATGATGGCCGCGGTGTTCGTCTTCTGCTGCGCACCCAGGTCACCGGCGAGCTTCGCGATGCCGAAATCGAGGACTTTCGCGCGCTCACCGCCGGGGACTTCGGCGTCGCGCACTATGAAGATGTTTTCGGGTTTTAAGTCGCGGTGGATGATGTTGCGGGCGTGCGCTGCCCCGACCGCGCTCGCGACCTGGCGGCAGATCCGCAGCGCGTCTTCGATCGAGAACGCGCCGCGGCGCTCGAGGCGCCGGTCCAGCGGCTCGCCGTCCAGCAACTCCATGACGATGTAAGCGCTACCGTCCGTGTGGAACCCGAAATCGAAGATCTGGATAATCCCTGGATCCGATATCGCGGTCGCGGCGCGCGCCTCGTTGAAGAAGCGCGTGACGATGTCTTGCCGTGTCGAGTAGCTTGAATGGAGGATCTTGATCGCGGCCCGCCGGCCGAGCATTGCGTGCTCGGCCAGCCAGACGGCTCCCATTCCGCCCTCGCCGATCTGGCGCAGCACACGATACCCCCCGACCTGCACGCCCTCCATCACCGGTGCGCGCGAGCATGGGCGATTCTTTCTGTAGCGTCAAGGCACAAGTTTGTATTATTCTCTACTGCATGGGGAAGGTGCTGAGGGCTGCGGCGTTCTTATCGTGGGTGGCGATTGTGGGATGCGACTACGAGCGCCCAGCGGACGTGCTCGGGCCCACCGATGCCTCCGAGTGCGGAGATGGCTTCCAGAGCAGCGCCGAGCTCTGCGACGACGGCAATACGATCAATGGCGACGGCTGCGACAGCAACTGCACCGTCACCGGGTGCGGCAATGGAATCGTCACGGCTGGCGAGGCCTGCGATGACGGCAACGAGGTCGACGGCGATGGGTGCGACACGACCTGTGCGCGGAGTGGCTGTGGCGACAACGTTGTAGGGGTCGGTGAGACCTGCGACGATGGCAACACGATGAGCGGCGACGGTTGCGACAGCAATTGCATTGCCACCGGGTGCGGCAATGGTGTTCAGACGGTAGGCGAGCTCTGCGATGACGGTAACGCGACGAACGGCGATGGCTGCGATATCAACTGCACCATCACGGTATGCAACAACGGTGTGCAGACGGCGGGCGAGGACTGCGACGACGGCAACACGACGAACGGGGACGGTTGCGACAGCAACTGCACCGTCACCGGTTGCCACAACGGAATCGTTACGACCGGCGAACAGTGCGACGACGGCAACCTCGACAACACCGATAGCTGTGTAGGCGACTGCGTCTCCGCGATGTGCGGCGACACCTATGTCCACGCGGGGATCGAGGACTGCGACGACGGCAACACGATGACCGAGTCCTGTCCATACGGCCCGATGTCTTGCACGGTCTGCGATGCGACCTGTCACAGCCTTGAGGTAACGGGCCAGTTCTGCAACGATGGCATCCTGCAGGCATCGGACGAGGTGTGTGATGATGGCAATGCCACGTGCGGGACCTGCAGCGCCAACTGCCAGGCGTTCGCATCAGCCAAGGCGATCGGAGTGATCGTTGTAGTCAGTTCGAACAACATCGTCGATAACGAGACCTTTACGCTGGACGACGGCATCAACCCACCAGTGACGTTCGAGTTCGTCAAGCTGGACGGTGCTGCGAACGCAGGCCACATCGGGATCGACATCCCAGTAAGCGCCTCCACGAGCATGGTCCGGGATCTCACGAGAGATGCGATCAACAACCTCGAACAAAATACCGGTCAGGCTCTGCTGATTTCTGCAGGCGTGGTTAATAGTGTGACATTGTTTCTGAGGCACGACTTGTTCACGAGTGCTGGCAACATCTCCATGACCGAGACGGTGGCTAATTTGGGGTTTGTCGTCAGCGGCATGGTCGACGGAGCGGGCGGGGACTGCGCAGCTGGCCAGATCTGTCGCTCCGACGTAGACTGCGAATCGAATTTGTGTCAGACGGACGTCTGCCAGCCCCTGCCGCCGCTATGACTTCGGCGGGGCGTCGCACATGCCGGCCTGGTATTCGACGATCTCGCCGGGGACGGCGGAGGCGGCGACGGTGAGCGGCGAGGCGAGGTAGAGGCGGCCGGGGCCGGAGCGGCCTTGTAGTTGCGATCGATGGCCGAGACGGTGACCTGGTCGATGCGCGCCGCCCTCGGCCAGCGCTGGTCGCGCCGCCGCGCTACTTCGGCTCGGCCCAGCTCAAGTGCGGCTACCAGACGCCACGGACGCCGAGACCCATCGAGCTCGCGCTCGCCGTAGGCTCGAGGCGGAGTAGGGGGCGCACGATCCGCGGTGCCTCCTCGGGGATAACTCGGAGGAAGAGGTAGATCGCGGCACCGGTGCAGATGACGGTGCCGGCACTGAAGCCGACCGCGGCATAGTGGCGCTTTTGGGCCAACCTCCACAGTGCTTCCTGCTTCGCATCGTCGGGCTCGCGCTTGGCGTCGGCGTAGATGCTGTCGCCCCTGCGCGAGTAAATGAAGGTGGCTCCGCCGAGACTGATCGCGACGGTCCCCATCGCGATCGGGAGCACGAGCGAGAGCTTCGCGACGTGGTTTGCCGAACCGGTCGGCTTCACACCGATCGAGCCTGCGTTTGTTGCGTGCACAGACGCGGCAGACAGGGCAGGCGTGACTGAAGCGGGCTTCGTTCTCGGGCTGGGCGCCGTCACCTCCGGGCGGGGCCTCGTCACAGTTGCGAGCTTGAGCTTCGGGATGGCGACGGTCTGCACGTCGCGCTCTGGCTTGACGACCACGTTCGTTGTCCACTCGACGCAGCCAGGGGCGCGCGTCGTGATCTTGTAGGTGCCCCCGTCGACCGGCAGCGCGCGGTTCCACGTGCTGGGATCGACTCGGTCGGAGCCGCGTAGCACCTCGAGCCCAGTGAGCCGGTGGTCCGGCGCGACGTCGATCGAGATCTTCGACAGCCGTTCCTCGAGCTTGCGGGCGCGCTCAAGCGCCACGATGTTGAGCCGCTTCGAGGCTGCATCGGGCTTGGAGCGCGTCAGGCGCTCGGAATCGACGAAGAGCCCCCAGGCCGTCGCGAGCTGCGCGTTCTTCTCGCGGCAGTCGGCGTGGTCGAGCAAGGTCGAGATGGTCGGCTCGAGCCGATGGCTGTTCTCGAAGGCGGTGCAGGCTTCTGCATACTTCTGCTGCCTCATCAGCTCCTTGCCCTGACGGGCCAGCGTCTTGGCCTGCACGTGCGTCGGCTGTGCGGACGCGCTGGTCGTCATTGCTACGAGACACAGGAGCCATGCGCTACGCGGCACAGTGCTTCTGTGGCTAGCGCGTGTCGGGATGCTCGGATGCAGGAGCTTGAGCCTGGCCTGTCGGCCAAGCATCGCGTGCTCGGCCCTCCAGACGGTTGCCATTCCGCCCTCGCCGGTCTGGCGAAGCACACGGTGGCCTTCGATCTGTACGCCCTCCAACACCGACGCCGAGCATGGGCGATTTGCTCAGGAGCGTCAAGGCTCACAAGCTGTAGTACTCTCCGCTGCATGGTGAAGGTGCTGGTCGTCGCGGTGCTCTCTCTGTGGCTGGCGGTCATGGGGTGCGGTTACGACCACCCCGCGGACGTGCCTGGCCCGACTGACTGCGGTAACGGCTTCGTTCGCGGCTTCGAACTCTGCGACGACGGCAATACGGTTGACGGCGACGGGTGTGACAGTAACTGCACTCCCACTGGCTGCGGCAACGGAGCCGTTACGGCAGGGGAAGCCTGTGACGATGGTAATGACATAAACGGGGATGGCTGCGAAAACAACTGCGCGCGCACCGACTGTGGTAACAACATCATCGAATCGGGTGAGGTCTGCGACGATGGCAACACGATCAACGGCGACGGTTGTGATATCAACTGCACGATTACCAGCTGCGGCAACGGCATCATTACCACCGGCGAGGTCTGCGACGACGGTGATCTCCAGAGCGGCGACGGCTGTGACAGTAACTGCACTGTCACAGCCTGCGGCAACAGCGTCATCGCCGCCGGCGAGGTGTGCGACGACGGCAACCTCACCAACGGTGACGGCTGCGACAACAACTGCACCGCTACCGGCTGCGGCAATGGCATCCTGACGACAGGCGAGGCGTGCGACGACGGTAATCTCCAGAGCAACGACGGCTGCGACAGTAACTGCAGCATTACCAGTTGTGGCAACGGCATCGTGACGGCAGGCGAGGAATGCGATGATGGACTTAATAACTCCGACACAGTGCCAGACGCCTGCCGGACGAATTGTCGTAGGGCTTTCTGCGGTGATGGCGTAAGAGACACGGTCGAAATATGCGATCCGAATAACAGTGGCAGTTGTCCTGCGCCCAAAATATGTAGGGTTGACTGTTTTGGATGTGTGTAATTTAAGGCAATAAGGGCTGTTAGTCGGTGCGGACTGCGAAGTTAACGTTTGCGCGCGGAACGTCTGCTGGTAGCGGCAGGCGCTACGGCTTTGGCGGGGCGTCGAACATGCCGGCCTGGTACTCGACGATCTCGCCGGCCACGGCGGAGGCGGCGACGGTGAGCGGCGAGGCGAGGTAGAGGCGGCCGGGGCCGGAGCGGCCCTTGTAGTTGCGGTTGATGGCGGAGACGGTGACCTGGTCGGCGCCGTCGGAGACGCCGGGGCCGCAGCCGATGCAGGCGCCGCAGCCGGGCTTGATGACGGAGACTCCGGTGCGGGCGAACAGCTCGAGGTAGCCGCGCTCGCGCGCGTAGTCCTCGACCTCGCGCGAGCCGAACTGCAGGTAGAAGCGGACACTGTCGGGGACGCGGCGGCCGGCCCGCTCGGCCTCGGCCATCACGCGGGCGTACATGTCGACGTCGTCGCGCTTGCCGGCGGTGCACGAGCCGCCGTAGGCGATGTCGATCGGGACGCGGCCGATCTCGGGGACGAGCACGCCGTTCTTCGGATCGCTCGCGATGCCGCGATCGGGATCGCCAGGCGTGGCGACCATGGGCCGCATTGCCGAGAGATCGATCGTGTGGACGCCGCCATCGTGGTGCGCGCCAGGATCGGGCGAGACGACCTTGGCCCGGAGCGCGTTCACCGAGACGCCGGGGCGGCGCGCGGCGATCCACTCGAGCATGGTGTCGTCCACCTCCATCACGGCGCCGCGCGCGGAGCACTCGGTGGCCATGTTCGCGAGCGTCGCGCGCTCGTCGGGAGAGAGCGCGAACAGGCCCTCGCCGCCGAACTCCATGACACGGTTCAGCGTCTGCTCGCGCCTGGCGTACGTCGCGAGGATGTGGAGCATCACGTCCTTCGCGGTGACGCCGGCGGGGAGGCGCCCGGTCAGCTCGAAGCGGATCGACTCGGGCACGGCGATGGGCGTGAATCCCCAGTACAGCAATGCCGCGTACTCGGTCGAGCCGACGCCCCACGCCAGAGCGCCGGACGCGCCGCCCATGCAGGTGTGGCTGTCCGTCGCCTGCACGAAGTCGCCGGGATCGATGAACTGCTCGCGCGCGACCTGATGGCAGATGCCGGGCGAGACGCCATCGACGGCGTTGTAGTTGCGGACTCCCGTGCGCGCCGCGAAGTCGCGCTGCATCTCGCGCAGGCGCTCGATCTTGTCGGCGAACTTCGCCATCGACGGCACGCCGGTCGCGTAGATCAGGTGATCTTCGAACACGGCGAACTTCGACGGATCGGGCACCTTGTAGTCGGCGCCGTACTCCTCCTTCAGGAAGAAGTCGACCTGCGCGGTCGTGAACTCGTGCGAGTAGCCGGCATCCACCTTGACCAGGACGGCGTCGCCGGGCTTCACATATTGCCCCTGGCCGGGGAGGAGCTTGGCGGCCAGGATCTTCTCGGTCAGGTTCATGGGCCGCGCGCCAGTGCCGGTGGCGGGCACGGTGAGCTCACCCTTGGAGAGCCGCGCGCAGAACGGCAAGAGGCCGCTGCTCTCGATGATGAGCGCGGTGATCGCGTCGTGGCCGCGCGTGAACTCGGATAGCGGGATCGACTCGCCGGCCTCGAGGCGCCGCAGCATCGCGTGATCGCCCATGAGCTGGCCGATGTTGATGTTGTTGCGCGCGTGGATCGGCGCGAACGACGACGCGATCGCCAGCCGGCTGCCGGAGAACACCTCGCACTGCGCCGCGGTCTCGCGGCTCGAGCCGACGCCCTTCTGCGCGCCGGCCACGATCACCTCGAAGTTGCCGGAGGCGAGCGCGTCCTGGGGGAGCAGGCGCTGGCCGTTCGCGATCAGCCCGGCGTACGCGTTTTTTGCGATCGCCGCGGGGTCGTAGTCGAAGCACACCCACGCGGGCGTCATCGCGTCGGTGTTGATGTCGTCGAGCAGCTCGTCGGGCGACAGGTCGCGCATCGACAACGTCAGCGTGCCCGCGAGCTGCTGCCGGATCCGCTCGGGATCCTTCGTGAGGTAGAGGACGCGCTTGCCGGGGGTGAGCGCGAAGCTTCGCTCCATCGACGACAGGTGTACCACTGTCCCGGCGAGGGCCGAGCCGCGGCGTGGGGTGGACCGGCGTGAGGGCGGCCGGCCTGTCCCGGCGCGCGACCGGGCGCTGTCCCTTCGCACGGGCAGCGGGTGCGGCTATGACCGAGGTATGTCGCGAGCCCCCTACGTTGGCCTCCACGTGACCTCGGGTGATCGCCGCGCCACGGCGGCGGACATCGTCGCGAGCGTGCAGCGCGAGATCGCGAGCGGCGCCCTGCCCGCGGGGAGCCGGCTCCCGCCGGTGCGCGCCCTCGAGAGGCAGCTGGGACTCTCGAAGAACACGGCCCAGGCGGCGTACGACGAGCTGGTGGCGCGCGGGCTGGTCGAGGCGCGCGCGCGGGAGGGCGTGTTCGTCCTGGCGGGCCTCCGCAGCGCGGCGCCGCCGCCGCTGCTCGAGGCGCCGCTGCCAGCGGTGGTGCCGCCGCCCCTGTCGCGGCCGGACCTGCCGCAGCGCGGCACGACGCCGCTGTCGACGGTGTTCATCGATCCGGAGCTCCTGCCGACGGAGCGGATCGCCGAGTGCGCCCGCTCGGTCCTGCGCGAGAAGATGCCGAGCCAGTACG
The DNA here is from genome assembly GCA_035558535.1 of Kofleriaceae bacterium. Lineage (GTDB taxonomy): Bacteria > Myxococcota_A > Polyangia > Haliangiales > Haliangiaceae > JABFXX01. The sequence continues at coordinate 3,097 of DATMCI010000215.1, read as the reverse complement.
AGGCCCAGGGGTACCGGCCGCTGCGCGAGGCGATCGCGAAGCGGCTGTCGGCGCGCGGGCTCGACGTCGAGGCAGACGAGGTCATCATCACCACGGGCTCGCAGCAGTCGCTCGACATCGTCGCGCGCGCGCTCACGGTGCGGCGGATCGCGCTGGAGTCGCCGGTGTACGCGTACGCCAAGCTCCTGTTCGAGAGCCTGGGCCACGAGCAGATCGGGCTGCCGATCGATCCGTTCCGCGAGGGGGGCGGGATCGATCTGGAGCTGTGGGAGCGGCGGCTCGCCGAAGGACCGCCACCGGCGCTGGCGTACCTGATCTCGTCGTTCCACAACCCGACGGGCTACTCGTACACGAGCGCGGAGCTGCGCGGCGTGCTGGAGCTGTGCCGGCGGTACGGCGTCGCCATCCTCGAGGACGATTGGGGCAGCGACATGCTGTCGGACGGCGAGTACCGGCCGATGCTGCGGATGCTGGGCGGCAAGCACGTCCTGTACGTGAACTCGTTCACGAAGAAGCTGTTGCCATCCCTGCGGATCGGGTTCGTCGCGGCGTCGCCGGAGCTGGTGCCGACCCTGGTCGCGATGAAGCGGCTGTCGACCTTGGGCAACGCGTGGCTGACGGAGGCGGTGGTGGCCGAGTTCCTCGATCGCGGCTATTACGACACGCACCTCCAGGCGCTGCAGAAGGCGCTGGATCAGCGGTACGCGGCGTGCCTCGAGGCGCTCGACGAGCTGATGCCGGACGGCGTGCGCTGGACGCGCCCGGGCGGTGGCCCGACCTTGTGGCTCGAGGTGCCGCGCCGGATCGATCTGGCGGCGCTCGAGGCGCACCTGGCGCGGCGCGGCGTGGTCGTGAGCAACCAATCGGCGGCGTTCCTGGGCGCGCAGCACCTGCACGGGTTCCGGATCGCGTACGCGTTCCTGGGCGAGGAGCAGCTGCGCGCGGCGCTCACGATCCTGGGCGACGCGCTGCGGACGCTCTGAGCCCCGAAGCGTCAGCGAGGGGCGAAGCTCGGGGTCAACGCTGCTCCGTTCAGATCGTCGGACGGGTCTGCGCCTCGGCTCCTCGAGGTCCCGGCGTCCCGGGCGCGGGGCAGATCGCCCCGAGGGCGGTGGGGCGCTTGTGGATCCGCGGCTCGCGGGGCAGAAATGAACGATGCGCTCCGCCTCGCTCGTCGCTTGCCTGCTCCTCGCGGGCGCGGCGTGCAACAAGGCGCCGGCGGCGACGAACGAGTTCTTCGGGCCGACGATCGAGCCGCCGCGCGGTCTCGTGCAGCTCGCGCCGGGGATGAGCGTGGCCGAGGCCAAGAAGCGGGTGCCGGGCCTGCGCGAGGACAGCCGCGGCGTGCGCGAGGCGCTGGTCCTCGACTCGGGCGTGAGCGACGTCCGGCTCGAGATCCGCGTGGACGCGGGGACGGTGGCGGGCATCTTCGCGGTGGTGCAGGGGCAGGGCGCGCGCGAGCTGCTCACGCGCGCGTGGGGCGAGCCGCAGATCACGCGCGACTCCCTGGGCCAGCCGGAGGTGACGTGGGCGAGCGAGGCGACGGGCTGGAAGGTCAAGCTCGACTGCCTCGAGCGCAACTGCTTCGTCGAGTACCTGCCGTACCACGTGCTGACGCAGGACTTCTTCGGCGCCCACGTGGTGCCGCCGGGCGATCTGGCGCAGCTCCGGATCGGGATGAAGCTCGCCGAGGCGCGCAAGCTCGCGCCGGGCGTGGTCGACGTGCGCTCGGGGATCGCGACCGACGTCGACGGCGTCCGCCAGTTCGTGGCGATCGACGACAAGCTGGGCGTGGTGCGCGCGATCTACCTGAACCTGCCGCCGCGCGCCGAGGACCTGATCGCCGAGGCGTGGGGCCGCGGCGCGCCGGCGACCGAGCCGGTCGGCAAGAACGTCCTGGTCTGGCCCGATCCGACGACGGGCTGGCGCGCGACCCTGCGGCCGGCGCTGGGCTCCTCGCACGACCTCGCGTTCGACAACTACCTGCCGGCGGCCCAGCTGTTCGGCGAGCAGCCGGACTTCCTCGACGCGGTGCCGGTGCTGGGCCAGACGGTCGAGGAGGTCAAGAAGACGTACAAGGAGGACGTGGCCGCGCAGGGCCGCGATCTGGTCCTCACACTGCCGCCGACGGAGTGGGAGCGCAGTGCGACGAAGATCACGCTCGGCGTCCACGGCGGCCGCGTGCGCGAGCTGATGTTCGGGATCCCGTTCAAGGCAAACCCGCAGGCGCGCGAGTCGCTGCTCGATCTGTTCACCCATAAGTGGGGCACGCCGCGGCCGAGCGAGGATGACGGCAAGCCGATCTTCGTCTTCAGGGACGGTCAGCCGCGCGTCGAGGTCCGCGAGGACAAAGAGCACGACGTCTGGAAGCTGGAGATCCGATAAGCTCTGCGGCTGTGCGGTGCCCCCGGCTCTCAGTCGCGCTCTCGGTCGCGCTCTTGCCAGCGGCCTGCACGTTCAAGCTCGTGCCGGACCCAGATCCGGGCGCGGGCGGGGACGGCGGCCGTGCCGACGCCCCGAAGGGCACGCCGTACAAGAAGCTGATCACGATCGATCAGGCGCGCGTCTCGGGTGGCCAGACGCAGTTCCCGGTGTGGATCGCGCTCGACGGCGACGCCGACCTCAAGGCGCACGCCACCGACGACGGGGCCGACATCTACTTCACGGCGGGCGACGGCACGCCGCTGCCGCACGAGATCCAGGGCTTTTCGCGGGAGCTGGGCCGGCTCGGGGCGTGGGTCCGCACGGATCTGAACGCCGCCACCGCGACGGTGCTCGAGCTGCGCTACGGCGACCCGTCGACCGCGAGCGCGCCGCGCCCGGCGCAGGTGTTCTCGAGCTCGTTCGCGGCGGTGTGGCACCTCGACGATCGGCTCGACACCGACGCCGTGGCCGACGCGACGGGGAACCGGCCGGGGGGCGCGGGCGGGCTCGGCCCGGCGGATCAGGTGGCGGCGCGGCTCGGCGGCGGCATCGACTTCGACGGCGCCGACGACCGCGTCCTGTTCACGAACCCGTACACGGGCGGCGGCGATCACACGATCTCGGCGTGGGTCTTCCAGCGCACGGCGACGGGCTGCGACACGATCGTCACCCT